>DATKXU010000096.1:0-24176 GCA_035528905.1 Armatimonadota bacterium | reverse complement strand
TATGGGAACTGATGAACCTGGCGCGGCTCTCGCCGTCCGCTGCGAACCTTCAGCCGCTGAAGTACATCGTTTCCGCTGATGCGGAGCTGAACGCCCGGATTTTCCCCACGTTGGCCTGGGCAGGTTACTTGAAGGATTGGCCCGGTCCGGCGGAAGCCGAGCGCCCGAGCGCCTACATCGCCATCCTCGGCGATACCGAGATCACCGGGGACTTCGGCTGCGACCACGGGATCGCGGCGCAGAGCATCATGCTCGGCGCGGCGGAGAAGTGCCTCGGCGGCTGTATGATCGGCTCCATTGATCGCGAGAAGCTGCGCGAGGCGCTGCGCATCCCCGAACGATTTGAAATCCTGCTGGTCCTGGCGCTGGGCTATCCGAAGGAGAAAGTCGTATTGGAGGACGTCGGGCCGGACGGCGACGTAAGATACTACCGCGATTCTGAGGGCGTCCACCACGTTCCCAAGCGCTCGCTGGATGAGGTCATCTTGGCATTCTGAAGCCTCGATTCCAAGCAGCCATCGGCGCGTAGCCCAGCAGGCCGCTCGCGGGTTTGACCGTCCGCGCTGCGACTGGTATCATCATATAGTTTCTGACGTCGCGGATGAGAACAGCATGACAACTACTGCAGAGATGCGCTGCGCCAGGCACCCGAAAGAACAGACTGCCATTACCTGCGCGAGCTGCGGAATTCCTATCTGCCCGAAGTGCATGGTCACCACGCCGGTCGGGATCAAATGCCGGGATTGCGGTACGGGCAGGAGGACCGCGCTCTTCCAGGTCAGGCCGGAGAGACTCCTGCTTGCCGGGATCACGGCACTGATCGCCGGAGCACTGGCGGCAGTCATCGGCGAAATCGGCTTCCTGGCGATATTCGTGTCCGCTCCTTTTGGTTACTTCGCCGGGAGCATGGTGCTCAAGGCATCCGGCATGAAGCGGGGACTTAAATTGGAGATAGTTGCCGGAGCGGGAATGGTGATCGGCGCGCTTGCCCTCAAGCTCCTCCCGGCGGTGATGATGGGCAAGCTGCTGGCGAGAAGCGGCTACTCCGCGATCTCCTTCGGCGTTGCGTCGCTCAGCGACCCCTTCTTCTGGGTCGCCCTGGCAATCGCGGCCAGTTGCGCGGTTTCGAAGATACGTTACCTCTGACGGCCTCGAACTCAAGCTGAGGGCATGCAGGCCGCTGCACCCGCCGACAAGCTCACCTGCACTCCGATGCCTCCTGAGCTTCCCCAAACGTGACTACCACAATAACGAGCGAGGCAAGCCTCTGCTTGACAATAGCTCCACCGCTCGCCGAAGCCAACGGTTAGCCTTCGTGAATTTTGGGTAAAAACCCCTTGACAGACGAGAACCTTTCGGGTATACTATGGGAAATAAGCAAACTTAAGTTTGCCCATGGAGGCGGCGCATGGCGGCAAGAAGACCATCGTACCCGGTAGGCGAGTTTGAACGTGCCCGGCCCGGATCTAGCGTGATGGAGCGCGCGGAGCTGCTGCTTCTGTTGGTCGCCGTGGGTGCTCTTTTGTTCGTGGCCGGAATCTGGCTGAGGAACGCTGTTGTCGGACGGGCGCCGTGCGCGATGGCTGCGATCACAGTTGAGCCGGGCGATACGCTGTGGCGCCTTGCGGTGGAGTACGGCGACCCGAATGAATACATCCTCGAGCGTGTGAATGCGCTGGCACGAGCGAACGGCCTGGGAAAGAGCCGGATGCTCCGCGAGGGCCAGACCCTCGTGATACCGGTGAGCGGCAAGAGCGCAAAACTGTACAACGGGGGCAGATATGCGAGCACAAAGATTGCGGACTAAGTGTGTGCAGATCGCGACCGCCGTCTTCCAGCCGAAGGTTGGTCCGGCAGGGATCGGCGTAGTGGCGGCTCATGCGCCGGCGACGAACGTCAGCAGCATACACGAGCAGGTATTCGGGGGCTCCGATTACCTTCACCTCCGCGCAGTCCTGCGCGCTCTCCAGCTTGGCAAGGAGATTCGCGCACGTAATATCTCGATCCTGTGTCCGGATGAGCGCGTGGTGAAGCTGGTCAATCGGGAGATACCCCTGGAGCCGGGAAGTCCGCTGGCGCCTCTTTACATGAGGATCAGGGCGCTTATGTATACCTACCGCCTGGCGGAGGTGCGCGCGGCGCCCAGATCCAGGGTGCAGGCAGCCCGGAAGCTCGCCGCCGCCGCGAGCAGGATGCCCACGCGCAAGGTCGAGCCCCAGAAAAAGCTGTTCACGGCTGCGTGACGAAAGCGGTGTCTTGGGGCTAGCGGCTCATGCCGTAGTATACGATGTCCTGCTGCCTGCGTATTCGCAGTACGGCTATCACATCGCTGCCGGAGACCCTTCTCGAGCTGATGCCGGTCACCTTCGCGTATGTCCCCACGGCCGGTGGATTGACAGTGTTCCCCACTGCTAAATCGCCGTAGCTTACCCAAAGTCCTGGGGAGCCGGAGCCGTATTGCAGTGTGCAGCCGTCGTCAATGTTGAAACGACTTGTCGCTGTGTCCAGAGATGTGACCTCGCCCCATACCTGGATCAGAAGCCCTGTGTTGAACGTACCGACGCCGCCGGTTACGCCCGGATTATACTCGTTCAAAGAGCCGCCGCCTACTGCTCGATTCAACATGCCAAGGGGATCGGGGACAGTCGCAGGCTGAGGCACGGTGGTGACCGTGGAGCAGTTTATGGCCCTCTCGCCTGCGGAGGTTGTCAGTGTCCCCGTAAGGTTGACCAAGGTTCCGTAGGCAGCCGTCTTGCCGGAAGCGTTTACCTTGATGCCCGCAGCCTTCTCCGGCTGCTCTATGTAAAACACGGACGCGAACTGATCCGTGCCTGCAGTCACAACCTGCTGCCTGAGGGATACGGACGTCCCGTCCGGAAGCGCCTTTGCTGAGGATATCGAGACCAGGGGCGGGACGGAATAGCTCCATGAGTCGAGCACCCCGCCGGTGTCGTTTTTGGCCGTACACTGCACATCGCAGCCGTTGATCTCGACCACCACGTACTGATGCTGCGCGATCGTCCCCGGATAGCCGGTGTGGATCGGCGCGCCGCACGTGCCGTTGATGACCTGATATATGCTGCCGTGCTTCGACCGCGCGTACAGGTGTTCATGGCCGCAGAAATACATGCTCACCCCGTTGTTGCTCATTATATTCCAGAAGTCGTCTCGCTCTGATGCGTACACGTCCAGAGAGCTTCCGACGTGCGGCCCTGCGGGATACGCCGGCTCGTGGGCCGTTACAAAGATATGCGGCTGCATGGCGAACGCCAGGTCGGTCGCGAGCCACGACCTCTGGACCTTGTGAGCTTCCCCGTAGTGATTGCTGTTGAGGGAGACGAAATGGGCGTTTTCATGGTCGAAAGAGTACACCATCTCCTCGTGACCGGCCGGGCCGTTCAGCGGCTGGTCTACTTTTGTGCGAAGGATGTTCTCTGCGTTGGAAGTCTGAATCTCGTGATTCCCAGGGCAGTAGTACCAGGGGCAGATAAGAGTATTCATCAGCGCTACCCAGGTGTCCATTTGGGAGCTGAGTTTGGAGTCGTTCGAAGACCCAACGACTGGATCCCCCTGGAAGATCACGAAGTCCACATTCTCGGCGTTTATGAGTGTGATAATGGCCGAAAGCACCGCCGTATTGACGGGGTTGGCAGACTCGGTTCCCCGGCTGTCTGCCATTGACACGAATTTCCATCCCAGCGACGGGCCAGCCGCCGCTGCCAGAAGCAGGACTACTAATACAAGAACGCACGATCTGCGAAGCATGGTGATCTCACTCCCTACGCCATTATCGACTATTGTAGAGGTTTGACGGCGAGCGGCCGTTCCCCTGCCAGTAATTGTGCCAGAATCTGCGCCATTCTTGCAGTACTACCTGAGCCAGCTGCCGTGGCCGGGCCGCAGTCGCTCCTGGCGCGTTTCCGTCCATTTCGCCCGGGGTATGGACATCCAAGCAGTCACGAAGGAGGAATAGCACATCCGGCCGCGAATGGGTTAGTGGCTGACGCTTGACTTAGATGCTGCCTGGCCCAGCATCACCCTCTGTGGCAATGTTCGTGAGGTCCCGAAATGGCGATCCGCGAGGAGATTCCCCTCCACAAGGCCATATTGTACGATAAACTCCCGAACAACCGGGCGAAGTGCAGCGTCTGCCAGCGCAGGTGCAGCATCGCTGAAGACAAGATGGGCATATGCCTCACTCGCGTGAACAAGGGCGGCGACATTTACTCGACTATCTACGGGGTTGTCTCTTCTATGGCCGCGGACCCAATAGAGAAGAAGCCGGTGTACCATTACCTTCCCGGCTCGAAGTGCTTCTCCCTTGGCAGCTTCGGATGCAACTTCCGCTGTGTCTTTTGCCAGAACTGGGAAATCTCCTACGCCGACGGGGTCAAGATTCCTGCCGTGGCGGGCCATCACGTCGCCCCTGATGAGGCCGTCCGCCTCGCAAAGCAGCATGACTGCCGCGGCATCTCCTGGACATACAATGAGCCGGCGATCTGGCTGGAGTATACCGTTGACTGCGCAAGAATCGCGAAGGA
Source organism: Armatimonadota bacterium (assembly GCA_035528905.1). Classification (GTDB taxonomy): domain Bacteria; phylum Armatimonadota; class UBA5829; order DTJY01; family DTJY01; genus DATKXU01. Next base: position 19,635 of record DATKXU010000096.1, on the reverse strand, counting down.
GCGGGGCCTCTACACCGTGTACGTGACGAACGGCTACATCACGCCGGAGGGCCTGGACGTCATAGGCCCGCATCTCGATGTCTACCGTGTGGATATTAAGAGCTTCTCGGACGAGTTCTACCGCAAGCTGATCAACGTCCCGAAGGTTCAGGGCATCCTCGACGTCGCAAAGCTGGCGAAGGATAAGTGGAAGATGCACGTCGAGGCGGTAACGAACATCATCCCCACATGGAATGATGAGCCGGACAATCTCCGCTCGATCGCCCGCTGGGTCAAGGAGAACCTCGGCGAACTGACGCCGTGGCACGTCACCCGCTTCTTCCCGTGTGCCGAGCTGACGGACGTCCCGCCGACGCCGCTTGAAACGCTGGAATCGGCCCGAAAGATCGGCATCGAGGAAGGGCTGAGGTTTGTATACATCGGGAACGTCGCGGCCCTGGACGACCAAAACACGTATTGCCCGGCATGCCACACGCTCTCGATTTCGAGATTCGGCTACTCCACGCGGGTCGAGGCGGTTACAAAGCAGGGCGCCTGCGCCAACTGCGGGACGGATCTGGGTGTTGTAGTAGACAGTAGACAGTAGACCCGGAGAGGCTTTTTCGGCCTGAAGAAGCAACATGAGGGTCATGTCGTGTCTGTTTACGCACTAGACGTAGATGGTGACACTATGAGCATTATAGAGGCGGCTGGAGGAAGTCCGAATCGCACCCCACCTGGCAGTGTAGTAAGAACACAGACGAATCAGAGTCTTGATGATTGGCTGGACGACCCATACAACGATCCAGAGACCAATTACAAGCAATTCAGACTGGTAGTGCAATAATGGAGCACGTAAAGGTGATGGGAGGCTCAATAAACGTGAAAGCTACAATACTTGGTGTGTTGATTCTACTCGCCGTTTTGCCTACTGTGGCATCAGCGGCGGTGAACTACAAGCCGTGTAAAGCTGCACGCATTGAATTCGGTTCACTGGATTCTCAGGTAGGTGTGTCATGGGTCGATGAAACGAAACCTAACCCTGAGGGCTTGAGCAACGAGGGTGTGAGGGGACTTGCGGTAGATGGCAGTGGCAATATCTACATCGGAGACATCGTCAATGGAAAGGTCAAGAAGTTCTCCAGTTCCGGGAAGCTGTTGGCAGCCACCGCAGGAGTGCTCGAGAACATACAGCTGTTTGACATCGACAAACAGGGGAACACTATCGTATACAACTCCAGCTTTGGTTCCCATATCACAAAGTTCTCCACCGAAGGTAAACGCATTTGGTCCTACTCACGTGCGGAGATCATGCCACGATCCGCGTTGTCCAAGATTGGCAAGGAATTGAACGCAGAGGTCTCGGACTTCGGGTGGTTAACTGCTATGTCCGACGGCAGGATACTACTGGAACTCACGGGCTGGGACCTCAACACCCGTAAGCCCAGAAGCGTAGGCCTGGTGCTCAGTAGCGATGGCAAGATGATCAAGGCCCTACCAGCGTTTGGCAGAGAGTGTGGCGGCCTGCTGCTGTGGCGCAAGTCCACCACAGAGAAGGAATCGCTCGCATCCGTAGAGGCTATGTGGTACAACACGGACGGCGTATTGGTAAAGCAAGTCCAACTCGACAGTGAGGCCGAGATCAAGACGCATTACGCCGGTGTCAGATTCGGGGTGGCGACAGTATTCTGTGATGGTCAGGGGGGAGTTATCACGGTGTCCTACGCCAAATCGCCGAGCCCGGTGAGAATATCATCTAAGGCCATAATAGGCACGGACGTCCTGCTGAACCGATATGACGCGGATGGTAAGTTCGTTGCACATTTGCGTTTGCCAGCTAGTCCAGTCAGCAAGGGCATAGCCTCTAACATTGCAATTGCACCTAATGGAGATATATATCACCTCAAGTTCGATAAGACTGGTGTAGACGTAATGCGTTATGAGCCTAAAAAATGAGCAGCTTGTTTCTCGTTGATGATGATAAGGTGGCTTCTGCCGCTGTAAAAGTCATGACCCGTATAAGCAGCTTTGCGATTTGTGTTGCGGTGCTGCTGTCATCGCAGGTCTGGGGAGTACCGTTTATGGTCTGATCGGAGATCACCATGATATTCGAAGACCGCGTTGATGCGGGGAAAAGGCTTGCCGCTCGGCTTGAGCAGTATCGAGGGCCGGATACCATCGTCCTTGCGATCCCGCGGGGCGGGGTCGTCGTCGGCTACCAGGTGGCGACAGCGCTCCGCGTGCCTCTCGATGTCGTTATTCCTCGGAAAATCGGCGCGCCGGGCCAGCCGGAACTTGCGATTGGCGCCATCGGCGACGACGTCAGTGCCCTTGACGAAGAGACAATCCGCTACCTGGGCGTCTCGGAGGAATACATCCGGGATGAGATCGAGCGCCAAAGGCGCGAGCTCGAGCGGAGGTGGCGGCTTTATCATGGCGACCGGCCTTTTCCCGACATTGAGGGGAAAACGGTCATTCTGGTTGACGATGGCGTCGCCACCGGCTATACCACTGTCGCCGCAGCCCGGACGATCCGCAGGAAGCATCCGGCAGAACTCGTGCTCGCGGTGCCGGTCGCGCCGCCGGAGTCTCTTGTCCGGCTGATACCTGAGGTTGATGACCTCGTAGTCTTGGAGACACCCCAGCCCTTCTTCTCCGTAGGCTCCTGGTACTACCAGTTCGAGCAGACGACCGACGAGGAAGTCATTGATCTTCTCCACCGTGCGGGAGAGAGCACAGGCGCTTGAAGGGCGAGATTCGTGCCGTTCTCTCGGTTTGGAACCTACGTTTGCCGGGTAACACGTTCTCTGGCACTCTGACCGGGAAGGGACAACGAGGAGGAGAAGATGGTACCAGAGAACCTGCTGCGGGAGGACGCGCCGCTTACTGCTGAGGAGTGGACGCGCATAGACGAAACGGTCGTCCAGGTCGCCAGAAACCGCCTTGTCGCCAGGCGGTTTATCAGCTTGTACGGACCGCTTGGCGCAGGTGTGCAGTGCGTCCACGAAGATACTTTCGCCGGCGCCGATGCAGGCGCCGTGAGCTTGCTGGGTGAGGAGGACGTCCACCCTGTCCACGCCGAAGTCCGAGACTTCATGGCCGTGCCGCTCATTTTCAAGGATTTCCAGATCCACTGGCGGGATATCGAGACCAGTCGCAGCCTGGGAATGCCGCTCGAGACCAGCGCGGCCGCCGCAGCCGCGAACTTCGTCGCTCACAGCGAGGATGACATGATCCTCAACGGGAACGAAAAGCTGGGATTTGAAGGCCTCATGAATGCCAGGTGGCGGAACACAGTGCCCCTGCTGAACTGGGATGAAGCAGGGCGGGCATTTCAGAACACCGTGGACGCCACCAGAAAGCTGTTGGACTCCGGCTTCTACGGGCCTTTTGCGATGGTAGTCAGCCCAAACATGTTCGCGAAGATGCAGAGGGTCTACAACAACACCGGAGTCCTCGAGATAAGCCGGGTACGCGAGCTGGTCACCGCCGGCGTCCTTCAGACACCGGCGCTACCGGACAACGGTGTGCTCTTAGTCGCCACCGGGCAGGAGAACCTCGACATTGCCATCGCGCAGGACCTGATTACCGCCTACCTAGGGCCTGAGAACATGAATCATCCATTCCGCGTGCTGGAGGCGCTGGTTCTGCGGATCAAGCGGCCGGAAGCGATCTGCACGCTCGAACCACAGGGAGAGGGGAAAGCAAAGTCGAAATCGAGTTGACCCAAGGAGACGCCGCCCCAGGCCAGCTGGCGGTTGTTCTGGATACCAACCTGTTCGTCGCTGCATTCTGGAACAGACGCAGTGCGTCTGCCGACATACTCAGGGCGTGCCTGGAGCGCCGTGTTCGCCTCTTCTACACCCGGCAGATACGCAGCGAGCTGTACCTCATCCTTAGAAATATCCGCGCGCCCGACTACTACAGGCGGCAGGTGGAAGACATATTGGAGCAGGGGACGGAGCTGCTGTCCGCTGGGGGACTTTCTGTGGTATCCGAGGATCCGGACGACGATAAGTTCCTCGAGTGCGCCCGGCTCGCGCGCGCGGATTACCTGGTTACCAGCGACGGCCACCTGCTGCGGCTTAAGCGCTTCGATGGCACGGGAATCGTGAAGCCGTCCGAGTTCAGAAGGATTCTCTCGGCATTCCGAGAAGCGCCCTGAGATACCTCTTGCCCATCACAAAGGGCTGTACGAGGCATTGCCGGTAGCCGCAGTTCAACGCAGCCATAAAGGCTGCGGCTACCGCGACCTCCCGGATGATGATTCTCGCCGTGATAGGAGCCGATTTCCGAATCCCCTCCTTGATGCGTTGCTTCGGTGCCTCGCCACAAATGGCGAGTCTAGTTGGAGAAGCGTGCTAGAGCACGCCGGCCCGGGATTGTATATAAACACAGTTTGCTTCAGCATGCTTGTCCCTGCTAGACTGACGCTTTAACGTCAGGACGTATGTAGACTGGCCGGCTTATCCACGTCGTTCTGAGACAGGGGGTGCGGCGATGGACTACTTCTTGTCCATACTGTGGCTCATTCTTATTCTGGCTGCGCTGATTCCGGTATGGCGGCAGCGGAGAATCCAACTGCAGCGCTACCGCCTGATCCGCGGGCTCGAGACTGAGCGGAAATCACGGGTGATCACGCTCATCCACCGCCAGGAGGCGCTCAGCATCCTTGGGATTCCGTTCGTGCGGTATGTAACCGTCGAGGACTCCGAACGCGTGCTCCGCGCGATACGACTGACGCCGGATGACCTCCCGATAGATCTGGTGCTTCACACGCCGGGCGGCCTGCTTCTGGCGGCCGAGCAGATAGCCTACGCGCTCCGACGGCATCCTGCCAAGGTCACCGTCCTCGTTCCCCATTATGCCATGTCTGGCGGAATGCTCATCGCTCTGGCTGCCGACGAGATCGTCATGGATCCGAATGCCGTCCTCGGACCGGTTGACCCTCAGGTCGGCGAATTCCCGGCTGTCTCCATCCTCGAGGTCATAAAGGTTAAGGATAGAAACGAGCTGGACGACAAGACCCTCATCCTCGCCGATGTCGCTCGGAAGGCGGTGCGCCAGGTTGAAAACTCCGTCCGGTGCCTCCTCGAGGGAAAGATGGACGATGCAAAGGCAAGCGACCTGGCAGCCATACTCAGCGAGGGAAGGTGGACGCACGACTATCCGATCACTCTCCGCGAAGCGCGGGCTTTGGGCCTGCCGATCAGCGATGCGATGCCGGCCGCGATCTATGACCTTATGGAACTCTATCCGCAGCCGGTTCAGCGAAGGCCGACTGTGGAATATATACCGGTGCCATACCAGCGACGGGAGAGCGAGCCTCGTGGACAATGAGCTGTTCCTCGACAGGACGGATGCCGGGCGGCGCCTCGCGGAACGCCTGCTGAAGTACGAGAGCAAGGGCGCGGTGGTGCTCGCCATTCCTCGCGGAGGCGTTCCAGTGGGCCTAGAAGTCGCCAAGCGCCTGAAGGCTCAGTTGGATGTCGTGGTCCCTCGCAAGATTCCCATACCCTGGAATCCCGAGGCCGGCTTCGGCGCGATCACCGCGGATGGAACCACCGTCCTGAACGAGCGGATGGTTCGGAGCCTCGGCCTGGAGGAAGAGGAGATCGAGCAGGCTGCGGAGGAAGTGCGGCAGGAGATCGTCCGCCGGACAAGAGAGTACCGCGGCGACAGACCGCACCCAAACATCCAGGGCAGGCCGGTGATCCTGGTAGACGACGGGCTGGCTTCCGGATATACGATGCTCGCGGCGATTGGGTCGTTGAGGAAGTACTCGCCGTCCAGCATCATCGTGGCCGTCCCGGTGGCGTCCAACGGGGCGGCGCGAGTTGTACGCCCCCAGGCCGACAAGCTGGTTGCCCTCGTTGTCAGCCACCGTCTTCCGTTCGCGGTCGCGAATGCCTATGTGCGGTGGCGCGACCTCACCGACGCGGATGTACTGGGCTATCTGAGGCAGGCCGAAGACGCGGGGATGGTGCGTGTTACGTAAAGGAGCCATTTCGGTCACGCGGTAGGCGCTGAGTGGGATGCTACTTTCCCATCTCCCCCGCCTTGCGCGCCGCCTCTGCCCTTGGCCGCGCAGGCTGCGCAGCTTTCTCTCTCGCTTTCTTCTTTATTCGCCCGTCCGTGAGTTCTTCTATGCTCTGTTTCCTTCCTATGGCGATCGGCATGTCCGGTCTCCCTTCTGGTCAACCCGTATGGGGCATAAATGTTTTTGCCGGATATCCGCGATCCTAAACTCGCACGGTCTCCGGCCGCACGCAAGCTCAATCCCTACGAGGAGGGGCAATCGTCGAGCGAGGGGATGAAGGAAAGGCTGGGGGAGGAATCGGGAAGGATAGATCGCCGAATCACATGCCCGTTCAGATCAACAGCCAGACGAGCAGCTTGCTGATTGCCTCTGCGAGCAGAACCCCGATCACGAATGAGGCGGCGGCTCTGCCGCCCTGGAGACGGCTGGCCTGCTTGTAGCCAAGATAGAGGATTACGATTGCCCAGATTACAAGGCCGAGGATGGCAAATCCGGCTATTATCAGCCCCGGTGTGAGAATGGCTTGCGAGCGTATAATGCTCTCTCCGCCTCTGGCGCGCATCGCTTCCAGAATTGCTTTGCCGAGCAACTGCCGCGACATAACAATCGCCGCCAGGATGTATGGAAAGCGGCTCAGCCCCGCCGCCGCCAGATGCGCGCCAAGGCCGCTGTTTCCCCGCGATACCTTTGCGAAGGCGAGCAGAAGAAATCCCAGGGTTAGCCATGCGACTAACGATTCTCCAATGATCACCATAGCCGAAGGTCTCTCGGAGCTCAGCTGAGGGTACAGCGGAGCCAGATGCACTCCGCCCCAACATGCCACAGCGGTGAGCGCGATGACCACAACTATCGCTGCGAGAAAGCCCTTCCCTTTGCCCAGAACCGCCAGCGGGTTGTAGAGAATCCTCCCGTCCATGATGGGCCTCCCTGTCTGCGAGCCTCTCTCGTTCAAGGGCCGGCTATTCCTGTGCAGTTCGCGCTACCTCTTCCCCGACAGGTCCTGCATGAATCGTTTCGGGTTCGCCGGGCTGATAACGTAGCTCTGGTTTGTCCTTATGAGCACTACATCCCTGGGGCTTGTTGCGAACAGCAAGAAAGCGCCGAGATCCTTCGTCTGAAAGAGTCCTGCGTACCCGAATACCCAGGCCACCGCTGCCGATGCCGGCATGACGGATTCCAGCCTTACATGCCGGACCTCCTTTATCTCGGACCGCCGGATCGTGATCCTGCGGAACGGCCAAGACCGAACTATGGATACCGACTCGTCCCTGATTTCATAGCGCGTCGGTTTTGCGAGCCATCCGATGAGGAGGATGAGTCCGATGACGCCTGCTGCGATGTACAGAGCTATAACAGCGGCTGAGGGCATGGAAGTTATCCCGCCCGCCAGCGCGAGCAGTAGAAGCGCCATGGCCACGAGAGAGCTGGTGACGATCCAGACCGTGCCATCGGCGCCGGCTGGGAAGTACTTTTTCATGCGATGTGCCTCCTGAAGCGCCCCCTACGGGCGGCTCGGTTCCAACGTACACAACTGCGCGGCATTTGTCAATAAGGCAGCACGGCCGGGCTGCACTTGCAAAGCCCGGAGTCACGGGTTTATAATGCAACGGATTCCTGGCGCCAGGCCGGTAAACGGTCGGGTTCTAGGTGTGGAGGCACTGAATGCTTAACTGGCTCAGGCGACTCCTCCTGGGCAGCCCGCTGCCCTCGTGGCGGGCCATACATGAGCGGCTGCCGAAGGTACTGGCTTTGCCTGTTTTTTCATCCGACGCCATTTCCTCGGTAGCGTACGCTAGCGAGGAAATACTGCTGGCGCTGGCCCTCGCCGGCGCGCTTGTGATCACGCAAACCCGTCTGTCTATCTACATTGCCCTAGCTATTATCACTCTGCTAGTGATGGTAGTTGTCTCGTATCGGCAGACGATCTTTTCCTATCCTTCCGGCGGCGGCTCGTACATTGTGGCGAAGGAGAACCTGGGCACGTATCCTGGGCTCATCGCCGGTGCCTCGTTGATGATAGACTACGTGCTCACCGTGGCTGTAAGCGTCTCTTCGGGGGTAGCTGCTATACTCTCCTTCGCTCCTCCTGAGTACCAACACTATCGGGTGGGGATCATCGTGGCTATTATCGCGTTCATCGCGCTGGCGAACATGAGGGGCGTGCGTGAATCCGGGCTCCTTTTCTGCGCGCCGACATATACTTTCATCGCGAGCGCCGTCGTTCTCATCGCCGTCGGGCTCTACCGGTTCGTGCAGGATCCGGGGTTCACAATTCCTCCTCCGCCTGCGGGTACGGTTCCTGTCGTGAGCCATCCCGCGGCGGGCTTTGTGTTCTACTTTCTCATCCTGCGGGCGTTCGCGGGCGGCTGTTCCGCGATGACCGGCACCGAGGCGATAAGCAACGGAATTCCAGCGTTCCGTCCGCCGGAATCGAAAAACGCTGCTGCAACGCTCGCGATGATGGCTGCTCTCCTTGGGCCGATATTCTTCGGCATCACCTACATAGCCTGGAGGGCGCACGTCATCCCGATGGAGCAGACTGCTCCCGGTTATCAGACAGTTTGCTCGCAGATCGCTGTGGCGTTGTTCGGCAAAAGCTGGTTCTATTATCTCTTCCAGGGCGCTACTATGGGCATTCTGGCAATTGCCGCGAACACCAGTTTTGCCGGTTTCCCCAGGCTGGGCTCGATAATGTCGCGTGATCGCTTCCTGCCGCGCCAGCTTTATAACCTGGGCGACCGACTGGTGTTCTCGAACGGCATTATCCTTCTCGCGCTGCTGGCCTCGGTCCTGGTTATTGTGTTCAAGGGAGTAGTGAATTCACTAATTCCGCTTTACGCGATAGGCGTCTTCCTATCGTTCACGCTCTCCCAGGCCGGGATGGTCAGCCACTTCGTGCGTCTGAAGGATCCCAGATGGCGCTACAAGGCTGCTATCAGCGCCACAGGGGCCACGGTCACCGCAATCGTGGTAGTTGTGCAAGCCACCACCAAGGCTACACAGGGGGCATGGATCGTCCTGATACTCATCCCGCTCCTGGTGTACATGTTCTCGAAGATACATGGGCACTACATGCAGTTGGGTAACCAGCTCCGGCTCACGCCGGAAGACAAGTTCAGCGCGGTACACAATACGGTATTGGTTCTGACGCCGTCATTGCACCGGGGGATACTCCCTGCGCTGGAGTACGCGAAGGGCCTGGCTGCGGATGTGCGGGCGATCCACGTGGAGAGCGATCCCTCAGACACGAAGCTGCTCGAAGAGCGGTGGGAGCAGTGGGGCGGCGGCATCCCGCTAGTTATCCTCGAATCGCCGTACAGGTCGCTGGTTGGCCCTCTCCTGCAGTACCTCGATGAGGTCAAGCGGGAGCGCGAGAACTCCATGATTACGGTGGTGATTCCGGAGTTTGTCCCGGCGAAATGGTGGCATAAGATAATGCACAACCAGTCAGGGCTGCTGCTCAAGTTCGTGCTGCTGTTCGAGAAGGGCGTTATTACAACCAACGTTCGATACTATCTCGAGAGGTAGCGGCGGAAGGAAGGCGACATGATAATCGAGGCCAGAGGCGATGTGATAAAGCTCAAGGGTGCTTTGGTGGAGAACCAGTGGACGGCGCTCAAGTCCGCCGTGACGCTGCTGCTGGTTGATCATCCTAGGGGCGTGATAATGGACGGCAGCGGTCTCACGGAGGTCTCGGAGGCTGGCGCGCATACGTTCCTCGATGCCAGCAGCTTCATCCAGGCCCAGAACGCGCGAGTCGTAGTGGCTGGGCTGTCGGAGGATATCCTTACGCGGATCAGGAAGTTCCCCGGCGTCAGGTCTCAGCTTGTCGTCGCCTCCACCGTTGACGAGGCACGGGCTTCCCTGGAGTCAGGGGGAGTAGCAGTCGCCCGCGGGAAGCGAGCCGTGCCTGTCGTCCTGGTGCCGCTGATAGGACTCTGGCGCCGCGCCGTCCAGTTTGCAGCTGTGGAGGCGGCATCCCGGCGCGCGGAGCTGCACCTGCTATACATGCTCGAGATTCCGCGGACTCTGCCGCTCGGCGTGCCCATGCCTGATATGGAGCAGAAAGCCCGGGACACCCTAACAGAAGCTGAAAAGGCGTTGAAGCGAAGGGGAGTCAAAGTCCGCAGGCTCACCATACGGACGCGGGACATCGTAGAGGGCGTCGCAAAGTATGCTGGAGAAACCAAACCCGATCTCCTCGTGGTAGCCTATTCCAAGGCAGATATGGCGCGAGAGGCTGGCCGCTTCACGGCGATTGACACTTTCTGCCATGATGCGCCTTGCGACGTAGCGATCTACTGCGTGGCAGAGTAGGGCCAGTCTCTGCAGGCCACATGCAGGGAGACTTCCGCGTTCCAAGTTGGAAGTTGGACGTTCCCCCATTCTCCCCGTCCCCGAGTCGCCCGCCTGGCGAGCTAGCCCTTTACCTCAAAATGGGTCGCTGTCTCCAGCGCCCGGATTACGGAGCAGAAGTCCTCCTCCGAGCCGCAGCACGACTTTGCGGTCCCGAAGAGCTCCTTCACGGACGCCGTCACCGGCAGCGGGACGCCCAAATCGTAGGCCGCCGACATCAAGAGCTTCAAATCCTTGTGCATTAGCTTCAAAGAGAAGTTGGTGGTGAAGTCCCGATTGAGAATGCACGACCCCTTCCACTCGTAGAATCTGCTTCCGATTGCGCCGGAGTTGATCGTGTCGAGTATCAGTTTTGGGTCGAGGCCGGCCTTCGCGCCGAGGATGAGCGTTTCCGATAATGCTGTAGTCATGTGGGCGACTACAAGGTTGAAACACAGCTTCAGGTACGTGCCCATGCCGGTCCCGCCCGCGTGGATCAGCTTCTTGCTCAGTCTATCGAGGACAGGCCGTACCTTGGCGAGAGTGTCCTCGTCGCCGCCGACCATCAGGATAAGCTCACCATCCTCGGCGGCCTTCTTGCTCCCGGCGACCGGCGAGTCCAGAAAGCGCGCGCCCCTCTTCCCAGCGGCTTCGGCCAGCCTCTGCGACGTGCCCGGATCAACCGTGCTGCAGTCTATCAGCACGGCGCCCTCGTCGAGCCCTGCTACCACTCCATCCGGCCCGTATGCCGCGGCCTCTACCGCCGCGGGGTCGGCAAGCATCATGATGACGACGTCGCTCCCCTCCGCCGCCTGTCTTGGGGTATCGGCGACTTTCGCGCCAACGGCGGCAAACTCTCGCGCCTTGCTCCGAGTCCGGTTCCAAACCGTGAGCGGATAGCCCGCCTTCGCCAGGTTCACGGCCATTCCACGCCCCATGATCCCGAGTCCGAGGAAGCCTAGTCTCTCCATTCCGCCTGTACCTCCGCTGCCTTGTTCCTTCGGTATCATCTTATTCTCCGCGCTTGTGAATACCTCTCTCGCATAATGGGAAAAGGAGTTGTGTAGGCATTGGCGAATCAGGATGCGGGGGAATGACAGATGGACAGAGTACCGGGCGCGTATATGCGCATGGGAGAGCCGCCTCTGCCTGCTGAGACGACCGTTGAGACTGCGCTGAACTCCCGGTGTTCCAGCGACCATGACGGCAATCCCCGGGCCGGGCACTGGGGTATGTGTGACGCCGATACGCCCGTCCCGCTGGAGTACCTGCATGCACTGGACAGGGCAGTGCAGGTTCCCAGATTTACTCACCATCGGCTGAGCGTGAACTTCGACGAGCGCCCGATCATCTTCTCGATATCTAACGCCGCCGCAGGTATCGAGCGCCAATGGCTCCATGTGGAGAGCGGCATGCAGCACCAGGCTGTGCACTTGGTCTCCGCCGCCTTGGGGATGGGCACGTGCATCTACAACCTGGGTGTAGACGGGAAGTACGTGAATGAGGAACTCTGGGCCACGGCTCGCATGGGCATCGAGATGATGCTTCCTTCCTTCGATGGTTCGCTCTGGTCGGCGAAGGCTCCTGATGATTGGGTCTCGGATTCCTCGCTGCCGGACCCTCGTCGTGATGGAGGCGTCCCGTTGCTCCAGGCTATGGAAGACCTCGTAACATCGGTTCCTGGTCGGAAGGCGGAGTGGCAGGATGTCTCGCAGCTCCTGTGGGCGGCGAGAGGTCGAACGCCCCATCTCTACGGTGGCAAACGCTGGGGGCTCACGATCCCTACCTGGGCGGGAATTCAGGATATCGCCTGCTTGTACCTGGCCTCGAAGGACGGCATCTTCCGATACGTGAACTGGCGGAACGACAGGCCGACCCACGCCTTGGAGCAGATCGGCGGTCCCCTCGGCCGGTTTGAGCCTGATGAGCATCAGATGATCGTGGCGGCGGACGAGCAGAGCTGTCGCGCTCTCTGGGAGGTCGGTTACATGGTCGAGAACGCGCTCGTTCAAACGGTCTCCCTGGGCGTGCGCTGCGAGGCCGCGCTGCTCGAACCCGAGGTTGCTGGCAAATACGAGCAAGCCGGCATTTCCGGCGCCGCTGCCGTTCTCACTCTCTACCGGAAGTAGACGAAATCTGCCCGCTGCCTCAACCCGTTAGATCAGATGGCGCTGCTGCGACAAGCGCCTTGCCGAGCGTCCGCTTCATGGCCGATGCGGGCCTATGGGGCGTCTTGGTCTCTCTTCGAATGACGGGGGTTGTTTTTTTGGCCTAAATGTGCTATTCTTGAATCACGAAGCTGTACTCTTCTACCCCTTTGCTCGCATGCAGATGTCCGCAAGCTATCCGAAAGGCCGGGAGAATAGCGGTGGACCGCGCACATAACACAACCGGAAAGCAAACAGCCCGCGCTCCGTCAAGAGATTTCAGGGAGCAAGCTCTCCAGATCATAAACGCGAGTCTCGAGGCAGCCCTCTCCCAGTATCCTCTCGACGTCCCCCAGATATTTGGGTACGACAGGCCGACCCTGGGCGGCACGGTGCCTATCCAGCTTTATCGCGCAATACGCATCCTTGCATTCCGCGAGGTGCTCGGATCGGAAATTTCAGCGGCCATCCTGAGGGTCTCCGGACGCTCGGTTGCCCAGAAGATGGGTGTCCGAAACGTTCAGGAGCTGATTTGCGCTCTGCAGGACCTGTCCGTCGGCAAGCTGTCCAGCGTGGAGCAGACGGACGACCAGGTGGTTCTGGTCGCTACCGAGTGTGCCACATGTTCCGGGATTCCGAATATCGGCGAGGCCATCTGCCATTTCGAGACGGGCTTCGTCTCCGGCGGCTTGGAGGACGTATTCGGCGGACCGGTCAAGACGGTGGAGACGCAGTGCTGGGGATTGGGCGACAAGGTCTGCCGCTGGGAGGCGAAGCTGGACGTGCAGCCTGCCAAGGCGGACGGCAGCCGGATAGAGCCTCTGGAAGTTCTGATGACGCTCGCAGGCAAGGCTGCGGCGTCGGTGGACAGCGCCATCGCGCTCCGGCAGAAGAACCGCCAGCTTCGTGAGGCGTATCACCGGCTTACGGAATCCGAGCGCCTCAAGAGAGATCTCACCGACATGGTCGTGCACGATATGCGGGTGCCGCTGACCGCAGTCATGGGCTCCGTAGAGGCGCTTGCGGATATGATGGGGACCAGGGCGTCTCAGCAGGAGGAGAATCTCCTGAAGATGGCCCGCTCCAGCGGGCACACGCTGCTGAACATGATAAACGATCTGCTCGATGTCAGTAAGCTGGAGGAGCACCAGGTGAAGCTTCGGAGGAGCCTGACGCCCATGGGTGAACTCGTCGAGCAGGCGGTCAGCCAGGTCTTGGTGCTTGCTCGGCGCAGGGGCCTTCAGCTAGACGCCGAGGTCGCCCCGAACATCCCGGAAGTATCGGTAGACAAGGACCGCATGGTAAGGGTACTGGTCAATCTCCTCGGAAATGCGGTGCATCATACGTCGCCCGGCGGGCGGATACTCCTCCGCGCCGTCTGTGAGCCTGATGGCAAGACCGCTAGGGTCAGCATCAGCGACACCGGCGAAGGCGTACCCGAAGAATACCTCAGCAGGATTTTCGACAAGTTCGTTCAGGTGGAGTCTCAAAAGTCCAGAAAGCGATTCTCCACAGGCTTGGGCCTGACTTTCTGCAAGCTCGTCGTCGAAGTGCACGGCGGCCGCATCTGGGCGGAGAGCGAGCCAGGCGCAGGCAGCACCTTCACCCTCACCCTCCCGGCAGAGTGATTGCTGAGGCATCCATCCGCCTTCGTCCCGATCCGCCTGAGGCGGACGGGACTATGGCGGACAAGGGGGTCAAGGGATCCAGGGTTCCAGGGGACGACCCGTACTCGTACTCCTACTCGTACTCGTGAATCGTAACGCGTAACGAGTAAGCCATGCGGGTTCCAAGTTCCAAGTTTCAGGTTTCAAGTTGGGAGTCCGAAGCTGGGCGTTGGCCGTTCTCCCATACCCCCACGCTCCCATACTCCCTGTCTCCCCTCGCCTGCCTGTTTGAACAACGCGAAAATGGCCCCTTGCGACATTAGGCGATTCTCGTTGCCTGGACTTTTCGATTTAAGTCTAAAGGATTTCTGAGCACGAGTTTGAAAGGTTTCTCAATCGTTTGTGCCTGGTCACGATTGGAGTGGCGGACACCTGCTCCGCATTGAGAGCAACGTGTTGGAAGCAATTAGCCAGAGTTCTCCGGGAAGACTCACAGGAATTCCTCTGTAACAAGCGGTTTTATGCCATACCACTTTATTCCCCATCTGCCGATCCGCCAGGTTTCCTCCATGACTTTATAGTGCTTCCCTTCTATTGGAAGATATTTACGTTCCAATAACCAGGTAGACAGCTTCCCTAGACTACCCAACAAATTCGCTTTTCTTACGAGATGTCTATGCCGCACAACAGGGACTTTAGGGTGCTGAACACTTCTCATTCCAATGAAACTATCGGACGCCACAACGAATACTCGTTTGTACGAAGCATCGATTTGCAATGCATAGAAAAACGGTTGCGGGTTCCGATCCATGGCATCCGATAGCCCCAGGAGCTGCGAAACACCCTTCTGAATCTCCTCGGATTTTTCGATGACCTCCCGAACTTCTGCAGGCTCGACAAACCATTTCAACTCAAGAAAGATGCACACCCTCTCAGCTTCACTAATCACTGCCAAATCAATATCACTCAGTTTGTGCTCGCAAGTGATAGCCCCGCTGAAGTAGCGAACGTTAGGAAGGAGCAGGTTCTCCATTATCCACTTCCTCATGAGTGACTCCTTCTCTTTCACTAGCCGTGAGTAAATGGCTCTTTCCGGCGGGAGTTTGTTCAGGAGGACCACGAAATTACGCTCCATTGAGCTGTTCATGAAGAGATTAGGCATGATTGCGTAGAGGTCATCATTCAAATTGATAAGCGGCTGAATCGCAGGATCGGGATTGGTGATACCTCTGCTTCCATAGGTCATATCTTCGATCAACGCTGTGACAACGCGCGCGGGGCAATCAGAATACCTGGCTAGGCGGTTGGTTAGCTCTGAGAGCGATGCGAGAAAGATACTGTTTGCATACCCTAGGCCCTCACATCCTTGCATGGCCGCAATGGCCCTTGCTATGTAATGGATGTACGCAATCGTCATCAGGCATTTTGAGATTGTTTTGAAGTCACCCATTGAGTAGCGGGATAGCTGCCAATGATCAGGGAGAGAATACCTTGCCTCGAGCACTGGCTCCAGGACTTCCATTGCCCGTGAGACTAGCTGCGGGTTCAGTCGATAGGTAAACGCAGAGCCGTTCACTCTCACTAAGGAACCCACAAACGCGAAGATATCCCCTTTGTCGAAATCCGGTGCGATCTCAATAGGCTTGACCAGACGATCATAGGCTTCGTAGCTCATGTCCACCAAGAAATCGGGGGATGATACGATCGTTGAATCTCTGACGGAAAGCTCTATAAGACCGCGGCTTGCGTACGTAAAAGCACACTCGAAGGGACCATAGTTCTGGGACATGTAGGATAGGTCCTTAGCGGCCTGGTAGAAATCATCGTCATAGGCGCGTTGAGGGCTTCCTCCCTTTCCGCAGGAAGAATGAAGCCAGAGGAAAGCATTCTTAAGGTGCATAACCAACTGATCGGCGAAAACTGCGGCATCATGGATAGTTTGGCGATGGCCTTTCAGAAGATCAATGATGGCTATGTCTTCGCAGAACGCCATGAAGTACCAGGCAGAAGCGCCAAATGGTAATTGCATCAAAATGTTTCCCTTATGGCAATTGTCGACCTCTGCCTCGACGAGTCTCAACTGCTGCGAAATGGGATCTTTACGCTGCAATCTTATCTCAGACCTTTCCTGTGGTTCACCATTTCCGCCTAACAGCAACTTTTATCCCTTATTGGGCTACAAGCGAGATTGTACCGACAGAACAGTCCTCTGTCAAACTGGGGCCGTACTCTGCACTTCGCCTTGACACTCCACGCTCCGCGTAAGTATAATTGCCAGTGTTTACGCCGGTTCTGGGCTGCCGGGCAGCAAAGATGCTGAGGAGGACATTTCTTGATACAGCCGATTGACGCGACCATCTTCAAGGCATACGACATACGCGGGACCTATCCGGATCAGTTCAACGAGGATGTCGCGTACCGTATCGCCCGCGCCTTCGCTCAGGAGGTGAATCCCCGCCTGACGGTGGTCGGTCGTGATATGAGGACAAGCGGCCCGGCGCTGATCGAGCCGGTCATGCGCGGCCTGATGGAGCAGGGGAGCGATGTCATTGACATAGGCATGGCGAGCACGCCGATGTACTACTACTCGGTCAACGCCCTGAGCGGCGACGCCGGAATGATGGTCACCGCTTCCCATAACCCGGAGCAGTACAACGGCTTCAAGATGACCGGCCCGAAGGCGATCCCCAGCATCGCGTTGGTGAGCAATGAGGAGCTGTATAAAATAGCGAATGCCGGCGTGTTCGAGAAGGCCGAGCGCACCGGCCGATCCCGAGGAAGCGTGTGCTCCCTCGATGGCTACGTGGAAGCCATTCTCAAAACCGCCGGCGCAACGGACTTCGGCGGGCTGAAGATAGTGATTGACGCCGGGAACGGCATCAACGGCATGGTCCTCCCGAAGCTCTTCGAGGGCGCGAATTGCACCGTTTATCCCTTGTACTGGGAGGTTGACGGCACGTTCCCCAACCACGAGGCGAATCCGTTGAAGGAGGAGACGCTCACCGCGCTCAAGCAGAAGGTGCTGGAGACCGGGGCTCACCTGGGCGTTGCCTATGACGGCGACGGCGACCGGGTTGGCTTCGTGGATGAGAAGGCGAAGACCATACAGGGCGACATAATCACCGCTCTGATCGCCAGGATGATGCTGAAGGAGAAGCCCGGCGCGACTATCATGTACGACCTGCGGAGCAGTTGGGCGGTCAAGGAAGAGATTGAGAAGGCCGGCGGCAAGCCGTTCATGTACAGGGTCGGCCATGGACTCATCAAGACCAAGATGCGCGAGATCGGCGCCTATTTCGCAGGTGAGCTATCCAGCCATTATTACTTCTCGAACTTCTATATCACGGACAACGGTGATCTCGCCGTGCTGAAGATAATTCAGCTCCTGGTGGACGAGGGCAAGCCGCTCTCGGAGCTGGTCGCTCCCATCATGCGGTATTTCCACAGCCCGGAGATCAACTCGAAGGTGAAGGACGTCGCCGCCAAGCTCGCGGAGATCAAGGAGCGCTACAAGGATGGGCGCATCATAGAGCTTGACGGGGTGACTGTGGAGTACGACGATTGGTGGTTCAATGTCCGGCCCAGCCAGACAGAGCCTCTACTCCGCCTGAACGTCGAGGCAAAGACCGAGGCCGAGATGGAGGCAAAGGTCAAGGAGCTGCTGGAGGTCATCAGGGCATGACGGAGTAATGGAGTAGTGGAGTTACGGAGTTGTGCTTCTCCAGTACTCCAACGTCACAGGGAGAGCGCATATGCTGGATCCAAAGTTCATCCGAGCACATCCCGACGTTGTGCGGCAGGGCATAAGGAACAAGAAGCAGGATGAGTCGTCGCTCGACGAGTTCCTGGAGGCCGACGGGCTCTGGCGGCGCAGGCTGACGGAGGCCGACGAGCTCAAGGCGCTTCGGAACACGGTCTCTGAGGAGATCAGTAGGATGAAGCGCGCCGGCCAGGACGCATCCGCTGAGATCGCCCGCATGCGCGACGTTTCCGACCGGATCAAGGAGATGGATGCCGAGGTCCGCGAGCTGGAAGAGCGCGTCCAGGGCGCGCTGCTTATCATCCCAAATATGCCCGGCGACGGTGTGCCGATCGGCCAGGACGACCGGGACAACGTGATCGTTCGTGAATGGGGCGAGCCGCGGGAATTCGACTTTACCCCTCTTCCTCACTGGGAGATAGCGACGAAGCTCGGGCTGATAGACTTCGAGCGGGGCACTCGGATGAGCGGGAGCGGATTCATCCTGTACACCGGTCTGGGTGCGAGGTTGGAGCGGGCCCTGATCAACTGGATGCTCGACCTGCACACGGCCCAGCATGGGTACAAGGAAGTCCGGCCGCCTACGCTAGCCAATCGCGCGAGTATGGTCGGCACCGGCCAGCTCCCGAAGTTCGAATTTGACATGTACCGGCTGCCGGACGACGACCTCTTCATGATCCCGACGGGCGAGGTGCCGGTCACCAACATCAACCGGGAAGAGATACTGGACGGCAAGGATCTCCCGATGCTGTTCACTGCGTACACGCCGTGCTTCCGCAGGGAAGCAGGCGCAGCCGGAAAGGACACACGCGGAATCCTGAGGGTGCATGAGTTCGATAAGGTGGAGATGGTCAAGTACACGCTTCCGGAGGCCTCCTACGACGAGCTTGAGAAGCTGACGCACGACGCCGAAGAGGTGCTCCAGGGGCTGGGCATCCCATACCGTGTGAATCTCCTTTGCACTGGGGACACGAGCTTCCAGGCTGCCAAGACCTACGATCTGGAAGCCTGGGCGCCGGGAGTCGAGCAGCGGTTGGAGGTCTCATCGTGCAGCAACTACGAGGACTGGCAGTCGAGGCGCGCGAACATCCGATTCCGCAGAGAGCAGGCAGCAAAGCCGGAATTCGTCCACACGCTGAACGGCTCGGGGGTCGCGCTTCCGCGGACCGTGATCGCCATACTCGAAAACTACCAGCAGGCCGACGGCTCCGTCGTCATCCCTGAAGTCCTCCGCCCGTACATGGGCGGATTGGAAGTCATCAAGGCGCTGTAGGAGGCGTCTCCGAACGCCGATTAGCCATCTCGAAGGGGAGTCCGCATGATCATCATAACCATCGTTATCCTGCTGGTTTTCTCGGCGCTAATCCTTCTCTACAACCGTCTCGTCCGGGCGAGAAATCTGATAAACGAGGCCTGGAGCGGTATAGACGTCCAGCTCAAGAGGCGTCACGACCTGGTTCCTAACCTCGTTGAGGCGGTGAAGGGATACAGCCGCCACGAGGACACCGTCTTCGAGGACGTCGCCCGCCAGCGCAGCGAGACCATAGGCGTGAGCGCCCCTGGGGAGAAGGGAGAGGCGGAGAGCGCACTTACGCGCCAATTGAAAGCCCTGTTCGCCGTGGCCGAGGCGTATCCCGAGCTCAGGGCGAGCCAGAACTTCCTCGATCTTCAGAAGAGCCTCTCAGAGATCGAAGACCAGATTCAGTATGCAAGGAGATACCACAACGGCACCGTCCGCGACTATAATATCCTGGTGGAGTCGTTTCC
>DATKXU010000095.1:0-3797 GCA_035528905.1 Armatimonadota bacterium | reverse complement strand
GTGGACGAACTGGGAGAAATGGCGCAGCGGCCTGGACATGGTCGGCGAGCTCGCGGTCGCGCTGGCGAAGATCGGCTATCCGATGCATCACTACTACTCGAGCACGGCCAAGTATCACAAGGGCTGGATGAACAACTGCATCTTCAGCCGCTACCCAATCATTGACTCAGGCTACGCGTTTATCCACCCCGAGGGGTTGCGCGGTTGGAAGGTGATATATATAACCGTCGAGCCGCAGCGCGGGGAGCGCCGAAGTCACAAGCCGGAGAACGCCGTGCCGCTGCACTTCTTTACGAGCCACTACTGCATCGGGGGGCAGGGATTCCCGTTTCACAAGGAGCAGACCGACCGCCTGCTGGCGTTTGCGGCGAAGTTCAAGGGCGCGCGCATACTGACGGGCGACTTCAACCTCGGTCCGGACAACCCCCTTTACAAGCAGATTCTCGACGCGGGGTACCGGGAGTCGTGCGAGGTAGTCGGCGGCGGCCACAGGTTCACGGTCGGCACCGGCGCCGGGATAGTCGCGCCAGAGCCCAGGGTCGCACAGATTGACTTCATCTTCGGCACGCCGGACGTCGAGTTCCTGGATACGTACGTGCCGAAGAGCACGATCTCCGACCACTGGCCCCTGGTGGCGAAGATCCGCATCGGCCCGAAGCAGTGATAGCCCCTGTCGTGGCGGTTAGCGCGGAAGCTCAACTTCCGCATCAGGACGACCTTAACGATGAGTGAACCTTTCATCCTTCGTGGCGTTTCCATGTCGCCCCTGGAGATGCAGGCGATTCCGGAGCAGGGCGGTCGCGCGCTCGACGATTACCTTGCCGAGGATATATACGCCAACCCTGACCCGCATTACGTGGAACGGCAGAAGGAGAGATACATCTCGACCCTGCGCCTTCACGCCGAGCGCGTTGGTGACCGGCCTACGTATCTCCTTCGCGCTCCCGGCCGCCTGAACGCCTTTCTGGAGTATCTCGACATGTGCGCGGGCGACCATATGTCCACTACCATTGACGGCGACATACCCCTGGCAGTTAGCCCTCGCACGGATGGCCTGCTCAGATGCGCGAACTTCCATCCTCTCTTCCAAGAGGCCGAGCTTTCCATTGCCGATGAGGTCGCCCGGTTCAAGAGCGCGCCGTGGGAAGGCGAATCCGTCGGCGGCCTGCCGGACAACTGGGACAACAGGACTCGCGTTTACCCCTATTTTGGCCGAACGCAGGGAGATTGGCTGAACTACGTGCTGTGCCCCTTCCTGAGAGTGGCCTGGGATATGCCTGACGTGAGGCTTCGCGGGGCGGATATGACGTTCGGACCCGGCACGGCGCCCTTCAGGGCCGGCACGAGCTCATCGTCCGCTGTGGTAGTGCTGTCATTCCTGGCGCTCTGCCTGGCGAACCGGGAACAGCTTCCCACGTGGGACATCCGCGAGGCGTGCAGGCTCCTTGGCGAGTCGGAGTGGTACGTCGGGACGCATGGCGGTGCGAACGATCACACGACGATCCTGCGGAACCTCCCGAACGGCGTGCTGTACAATCGTCACTCCCGGCCGCTGCTCGACTCCACGCCTCTGCCATGCCTTCGCGGGGTGCGCGTCGTGCTTGCCAATTCGCTCTGGGAGGCGAACAAGGCGCTCGGCGCAAATTACAACTTCAACCTCCGAAAAGGCTGGATGGACCTGGGCGATGACCTGCTCACGCTCGTCATTCGGACGGCGGCGGACTACCTCGCGAGCGGCGGCCCGACAGGCCGCGGCTGGCTCACGGGCCTCCTCAAGGAGCGCTTCGGGTTCGCGCCGGAGCCACATCCCGAGCTGCTGGAATCCGAAATCGCCCTGTGGAATGCCATCGCCGCACGCTACCACAAGTTCGGCAGCCTCGTCGAGGATTTGCTCAGGATTCCGAACCCCGCGATCGAAGAATTGATCGGTCTGCTCCCGGAGGCTGTCTCCGTCGAGGACGCCGGGCGGCTGCTCGGCAAGGATACAGCCGCCATGCAGCGGGACTACACAATTCCGCATCCTCATGATGGTGGATACGAGGTCAGGAGCGCGGCGAAGTTCTTTTGCAAGGAGAACCGCATTGGCCGCGCGCTGGAGCGCATATTCCTCGAAGCCGACCGGCGCTTGAGATCGGGAGAAATCTCCGATGATTCCCCCGTCTATGACGAGTACCGGCTTGAGGCGGGACGCCTCCTGGAGCAGCTTCAGGACACTCTGCGCGATGACTTTCGGGTGAGCAACGAGCAGTTGGACCTTCTCCTGGACATCTCCCGCAGTGGGCCCGGCTACCTTGGGGGCAAACTCACTGGCGCCGGAAGCGGCGGCTGCGTCTCGATCATGGTGCGTGAGGGCTTTGAGGAGGAGTTCTGCCAATACCTCGACCGCGAGTACTACGCCAAAGCCGGGAACTTCGACCGTTACCGCTCGGTGCTCGACGCGCTCGACGGGGACTCGGCCGGGGGATCCGCCGGCCGCGAGATGAAGCTGAACCTCGAGCGCGGGCTGGAGAACTTCGCGGAGCAGCGCCGGGCGGTCACCTTCAGCCGCGGCGCGTGCATCATCGAGCTCCACCGCTTCGGACACGATTCCACTGCTCTTGACTAAGCCTCCGGGTGCGGCTATAGTACCTACAGCTATAATCCAGAGGCATTTCCGTGGAAAGGACAGCAAGACCTCATTCCCGCGGAGCGTTCTACACACCCGCGGGCATCGTCCGCCTGATAGTCGAGAATACGATCGGCAGACTCTGCGAGGGCCGAACGCCCGAGCAAATAGGCGACATCAAGGTGCTCGACCCGGCCTGCGGAGAAGGCGCATTCCTGACGGGAGCGTATGTCCATCTGATCAACCGTCTCCCAACGCCGGACAGGAAACACGTCCTCCTCAACAGCATCTATGGTGCGGACGTAGACGAGGCCGCGCTGGATGCGGCCAGGCTCAATCTGCTCAAGGCCGTGGGTGGCGGCATCCCGGCTGGGCAGATCGACCTTGGCTCGAACCTGAAGCATGGAGACAGCCTGCTGGGCCCGGACTTTCAGGGCGGCAGGGGAGTTGACTGGCATCGGGAGTTCCCTGAGGCGATGGAGCGCGGCGGATTCGACGCGGTGATCGGCAATCCGCCCTGGACGTCTCTCACCGGGAGGTTCAAAGCCGGCGCGTACTCAGAGGCTGAAATAGACTACCTGAGGCGGCGCTTCGGCGGCAATTCGTATATGCCGAACGTCTTCGAGTACTTCGTCTACCAGGGTCTGGAGCTGACGCGCCCCGGAGGATACTTCTCGTTCATCGTACCGGACCGCCTCGCCTTCAACAGCCAGTTTGCGCGGCTAAGGGAGCACCTCCTGACGCGGGCGGAGCTTCTCCTGCTGGTGTACGGCATTCCCTTCCCTGGTGTGGCCGCGGACACCATGATCTTCGTCTTCCGCAAGGGCGAGCCCGGCCCCGGCAGCCGGATACAGGCGCTCGAATATGGAAAGTTGCGCTCGACATATCCTCAATCGGAGCTCGTCGAATGCCCTGGGCGCGAGTTCCCAAAACCCCTCGACCCCAGTGTCAGTCGCCTGGTTCGGAAAATGGAATCCCTACCAGGCCGCCTGCTGCTTCAGGACGTCTGCAATTCCACGTCCGGCTTCGGAGGCAGGTCCGATCTGATGCACAAGACCAGGACCAGCGGCGCTCAAATCCGGGCGCTCAAGGGCAGCAGCATCGGACGCTACACTATCCGCCAGCGGTACTGGTTCGAGTTCCGCAAGGAGAATCTCACCGGCCGGACGGCGGATAGAGCCAAGCTCGGCGC
>DATKXU010000094.1:0-9971 GCA_035528905.1 Armatimonadota bacterium | reverse complement strand
CTTGGTGGTGTTTCGGATGCTGACGGTGTATCCGGTCAAGCCGGCCCGGATAAGCTGCGCGGCCGCATAGCCCAGCGAGTAGGTGTAGTCCGCATCGTAGTTCGACGGAGCGGCGCAACGGCCCTCGTAGCCGAAGAAATGGGAGAGCGAGCTGAACTCTACGAAGTCCTTGCCGCCGTGAGCCTTCAGGAACCTGATCCTGTCGGAGACCAGATCAATCAAGAGCCGCTCGGTCTCAACCTGCGAGAGCGGGACGTTCCCGTGGCTGTCACGCCGCAGAAGCACCTCCTGGATGTCCTCCGGCAGGGAGTTGTACACCTTCGCGCTTGCCTCGCCCAGTTCGGTGCTCAGATACTGAACCCGCTCGGAGTGGTCCGGCAGGTCGCGGATGTAATCCTCGTCCTTGCCCAGGATCGCGCTGAGCTCGTCAATCATGACCTTGATGTCCGAGATGAACTCCACCAGCCCCTCGGGAACCAGCAGGATGCCGTAGTTCCTGCCTGCCTCGGCGCGCTTCACGACCACATCAACTATGTAATCCACGATCTCTTCGAGGGTTGTGCCTTTCGCCTGAACCTCTTCCGAAATCAGCGCGATATTCGGATGGGTCTGCAGCGCGCACTCCAGGGTCACGTGGCTGGCGGCCCGGCCCATCAAGCGGATGAAGTGCCAGTACTTGACGGCGGAAGTCGCATCGCGGCAGATGTTGCCGATCAGCTCCGAATAGAGCTTCGACGCCGTGTCGAAGCCGAACGACGCCTCGATGCGCTCGTTCTTCATGTCGCCGTCAATCGTTTTGGGAACGCCGATTATGCTGGTCTTCGACCCCCTGGCTGTAAGGTACTCGGCAAG
The DNA here is from genome assembly GCA_035528905.1 of Armatimonadota bacterium. Taxonomy (GTDB): domain Bacteria; phylum Armatimonadota; class UBA5829; order DTJY01; family DTJY01; genus DATKXU01. Next base: position 9,119 of record DATKXU010000094.1, on the reverse strand, counting down.
GACTGCGGCATTGGTGTTCGAGTCGTCGCCGCCGATAATCACCAGGCCGTCGAGTCCCAGCTCCTCGAAGTTCCTGCAGCAGCCGTCCAGATGCTCGGTGCTCTCGATCTTATCGCGGCCGCTCATAATCATGTCGAAGCCGCCCGTGTTCCGGTACTCGTCAATGATGTCAGCGGTCAGCTCTTTGCACTCGCAGTCAATCACGCCGCCCGGGCCTTTGAGGAAGCCGTACAACGTGCTGTCCTTGTTTGCGGCCTTGAGGGCGTCGAAGAGTCCGGCGATCACGTTGTGCCCGCCCGGCGCCTGGCCGCCGGACAGAACCACGCCCACCTTCAACGGCGCTGTGCTGAGGTTGCCGCCGTCCTCGACTATCTTCACGATGGGCTGGCCGTAGGTGTTCGGGAAGAGGCTCTCGATCTCTTCCCGATCGGTCGCCGGCTGAGTCGGCGCTCCGAGCTCGATCTTGACGTTTTTCGAGCGGAGCGCCTTGGGCAGCTTGGGCCGATATGCCCTGCGCGCTCCTTCCAGATTGGATATCTCCGTCGCCATAGCTCCTCTTCCCACCCTCCGTTGAACGCAAAAGACCTCCGATGTGGAAATCACCTTATTATATTGCATCCCGCTTGCATCCCGCAAGTTTTGACAAAGCCCGCAGACCACCCAGGAATAAACTCCTGGGCTAACCTTGAGCGAAACCCTCCGGGTTAAGCCCGCATCAGTCCGGCAGGACTTTGCTCTCAATCAGCCCAGCCCGCAATCCGGAATGTTTTCCCCGCCCGCAGGAAATTCGACCATACGCCGCCAAATTGCTACAATGTGCGTGCCGCGCACTTTAGATGAACCATCGGGAGGAAGAAATGGCGGGAAAGACAGTGCTGACCTGGACCAGCTCGCTGGCCGGGGACAGGCTCGAACGAGGAGAGGCTCGGACATCGGCTGCGAAAGGGCCTGCTGATATCGCCCTCGATCCGAGCAAGACCTTTCAAACGATGGAGGGATTCGGCGGATCGTTCAACGAGGCCGGGTGGCACTGCCTGTGGAAGCTGTCGCACAGTATCCAGGAGGGGGTTCTGAGGAAGCTCTTCGACCCGGAGTCCGGAGCCGGCTTCACGCTCTGTCGCACTCCCATCGGAAGCAGCGACTTCGGCCTCGACGCGTATTCTTACGCCGAGACGCCCGGCGATTTCGAGCTGAGGGATTTCACCATAGAGCGGGACCGGCAGTACCTCATTCCCTACATCAAGGCGGCGAAGCAGATCAACCCGAACTTCAAGCTGCTCGCGTCGCCGTGGTCGGCGCCGGCCTGGATGAAGACGAACAACGACCGGGAGCACGGCGGCGAGCTCAAGCCCGAGTGCTATCCGGCGTATGCCGAGTATTTCGTGAAGTACATCAAGGCCTACGCCGACGAAGGCATCCCCATCGAATACGTCACGGTACAGAACGAGGTCGGAGTGGCCCAGACATTCGACTCCATGATCTGGTCTGTAGAGCAGACGACGGAGTTCGTGAAGAACCATCTAGGGCCGGCGTTCGAGCGCGAGGGGATCACCACGAAGATTCTGATGTACGACCACAACCGCGATAACTGGGAGTATCCGGTGAAGGTGCTGAACGACCCCGACGCGGCGAAGTACCTATACGGCACGGCGATACACGGCTACGACTTGGCTTTGTTCGATAACATTCAGAAGATCCATGATGCCCACCCGGACAAGGTCATCCTGTTCACAGAGATGAGCCACGGCCATATCCCCAACTACAGCTTCAAGGACGGCGAGAACTTCGGCTGGCAGATGGTCAACGACGTAAACAACTGGTGCGCGAGCTGGATCTACTGGAACTCCATCTTGAACGAGAGCGGCGGGCCGAGCCACGACACATGGGCGCAGGATGCCCTGGTGATCGTCAACGAGGAGACCGGCGATATCGCTTTCGAAGGCGAGTACTACTACATGGCCCATTTCAGCAAGTTCGTCCGTCCGGGCGCGAAGCGGGTCGGCGTCAACGCTGATAAGGCGCTGGCGACCGGATTCGTGGATGCCGATGGCAGGACGATTCTGGTTGCCATAAACAGGGGAGAGGACGATGTGGAAGCCTCCATTTCGGCGTCAGGCGAGGGCTTCAGGCTCCGGCTCCCCGCGCACGGTATAGTCACCGCAATTTGGTAGGGGCAGGTCTGAGACCTGCCCCTACATTGGGATTCGGTTATCCGCGGCGGCGGAGCATCCCATATCGAAACGGAGGCAGAGCATGAAGTCAGCGCTGATGGTCTGGGGCGGCTGGGAAGGTCACGAGCCGAAGCAGTGTGTCGAGGTTTTCGCGCCGGTATTGGAGAGCGAAGGCTTCGAGGTCGAGATTGCCGACACGCTGGACGTCTATCTCGACGAGGCCAGGATGAAGTCCCTCAGCCTCGTCGTCCCGGTCTGGACGATGGGAAGCATCACCGGCGAGCAGGAGAGAGGACTGCTGGAAGCGGTGAAGAGCGGAGTCGGCATCGCCGGCTGGCACGGCGGCATGGGCGACTCCTTCCGCAACAACACGGGCTATCAGTTCATGGTCGGCGGCCAATGGGTCGAGCATCCCGGCGACATCGTCGAGTACATGGTCAAAATCACCAAGCCGAACGATCCCATCGTCGCCGGAATCAGCGATTTCAAGATGCTGTCCGAGCAGTACTACATGCACGTTGATCCCTCAAATGAGGTTCTGGCCACCATGACCTTCGGCGGCGAGCATGTTCCATGGATCGAGGGATGCGTCATGCCCGTCGTCTGGAAGCGCATGTACGGCGAAGGGCGAGTCTTCTACACCTCGCTCGGCCACGCCGCGAAGGACTTCGATGCAGCCGAGGTGAAGGAAATCGTAAGGCGGGGAATGCTCTGGGCCAGTCGTTAGCGGTCAGTCGTCAGTCGTGAGTCGTCAGTAGTCAGTCACGAGCCGCGGCTGCGTTCCTCGACCAGAAAGATCGCGGCGTCGGCGAAGAGGTTGGGCAGGAGATGCACTACTTTGCACTGCCCTTCGCCGGTCGTGCGCAGCCGGATCTCCTTCAGTATCCTCAGCCCGGCTACTGGGCAGAAATCGCGGAAGTCGGCGATCGTGGCGAGGTGGATGTTCGGCGTGTCGTACCACTCATAGGGGAGTCTCGGGCTTTTCGGCATGCGCCCATTCAGCAGCAATTGGAGCCTGATTGACCAGTGGCCGAAGTTCGGAAAGCTGATGATGCACTTCTTCCCAACCCTCGCCATTTCCTTGATGAGAAACAGCGGGCGATGCAATACCTGGATGGTATTCGTGAGCACCACGTAGTCAACGGACTTGTCCGCATAGTCAGCCAGTCCTTCGTCCAGGTCGCCGTGATGGATGTTGAACAATCCCTTTGCCACACAAGCCTGGATGCATTCCTCCGACAGCTCTATTCCTTCACCCCTGATGTTCTTGAGAACCTTCAGCGCCTTGAGCAGGTCGCCTTCACCGCAGCCAAGGTCCATAACGCGGCTGCCCGGCTCGACAAGGCCGATGATGAGCTTGTGCTCCGGAGCCAGACGCACGACTGTGCCGTCCTCATCCAGTTTGGTTTCTTCCACCGCCATGTGTTAGATCCTGCCCCGGCCGTGCTCCAGGAAGTTGGAGATCAGGCTGCCGAGCTGCTCGGACTCCACGAGGAATGCGTCGTGCCCGTAATCGGATTGAATCTCCGTGTAGATCACGTCTATGTTGTTGTATCTCAGGGCGCTGACGATCTCCTTTGACTGGTACGACGGAAACAGCCAGTCGGACGAGAAGGAGACAACCAGGAATTTCGCGTGCACCTCAGCGAACGCCTGCTTCAGCGAGCCATGCGCCTGCGGCAGATCGAAGTAGTCCATCGCCTTAGTAATGTACAGGTAGGAATTGGCGTCGAACCTCTTCACGAAGCTGTCGCCTCTGTAGCGCAGGTAGCTCTCCACTTCAAAATCGGTCACGAAGTCGTACCCGTATTCGGCTTTGTCCTGGAGCTTGCGTCCGAACTTGGCGTGCATGGATTTGTCGGACATGTATGTAATATGGCCGATCATTCGGGCGATGGAGAGCCCCCTGTGCGGGATCGTCTTCCCGTAATAGTCCCCGCCCATCCAGTCCGGGTCTGACATGATGGCCTGCCTGCCCACTTCGTCGAAAGCAATCGCCTGAGCCGAGAGCCGGCTCGTGGTGGCGATCGGAATTACCAGCCGCACCATCTCCGGGTAACTGACCACCCACTGGAGAACCTGCATGCCTCCCATCGAGCCGCCGATGACGCAGAGCAGCCTGTCTACGCCCAGGTGGCTGAGAAGCGCCTTCTGGGCATTCACCATATCCTTGATCGTGACGACCGGAAATGTGAGGCCGTAAGGGCGCCCAGTCCCAGGGTTGATCGAGCTCGGCCCGGTGGAGCCTTTGCAGCCGCCGATAATGTTCGAGCAGACGACGAAGTACTTATCGGTGTCCATCCCCTTGCCGGGGCCGATCATGACGTCCCACCAGCCGGGCTTTTCGTCATCAGGGCTGTTATGGCCGGCCGCGTGTGCATCGCCTGAGAGCGCGTGGACGACCAGGATGACGTTGTCCCTGGTGTCGCTCAGCTCGCCGTAAGTCTCGTAGGCGAGCGCGATCGGCCCGAACTTGCGCCCGCATTCGAGCACCATCTCGTTTGGCGGTTCAGCAAAGGCGAAGTATTTAGTTTCGGCGATTCCGACTGATCCGCGTTCTGGCTTCATAAGACTGCCCGTGATTCTGGATACTGGATGCTCGACACCGGGACTTTCATCTCTTGCCGATGCGCCCGTGCGGTTGGTCCGCGAATTCCAACGCACGGCTCGCAATTTAGCGTGTACCTTGCCTCAAAGCATACCAGATTTCCTGGCCCAATGCAAGGTCAGCCCCGCGCTAAAGAGTGTATCGCAGAAGTATCGGTGAGCGGCGTTTTTCTTTGTGGGAGGGCTCTCCAGAGCGCGATCCTATGCTCAGTCGCCGTCTGCAGACGCCTCCCGCAACCCATAACCCCGACTTTTGCGATATACTCTAAAGTGCGGGGTCGGTCTCCTATCCACTCGCCCCTGCGAGCTTGTTTCGGAGGGGCGTTTTTGCTACAATAGTCGGGTCATGGACGCCCACTCTATGAAAGTTCTCGAATACGATCAGGTCATCTCCATGGTCCGGCAGCGCACCGCTTGCCCTCTCGGGGACGACCTCGCACAGCAGCTTAAACCAACCGCCGACTTGCTCGCCATTACCGAGGGCCAGAGAGAGACCAGCGAGGCCAAGGCGGTCATCCAAGAAGAAAGCAACCTCCCACTTGGCGGCATCCATGATGTCCGCGCACAGGTAACCAAGGCGTCCCTGGATGCGATGCTCAATCCATCCGAACTGCTGGACGCGGCCGAGACCCTGGCTTCCGGGCGAAGGCTCCGGGCCTTCATCATGAAGCGCGCCGACCATTACCCGAAGCTCGCAGAGATCGCGGCGAGCATCGGCGCATTTCCGCGCATCGAGGAATCCATCAACAACTGCATCGCTGAGAACGGCGAAATCCGCGACGCCGCCAGCCGGGAGTTGGCCAGAATCAGAAGCAAGCTGAAGACAGTCCACTCGCGGCTCCTGGACCAGCTTGATGCGATGATCCATTCACCCGAATTCCACACGATGATCCAGGAGCCGGTGATCACCCAGCGGGCAGACAGGTACTGCATACCCGTTAAATCCGAGCATCGGCGTCGTCTCCCGGGGATCGTCCACGACAGCAGCGCCAGCGGGGCGACGCTGTTCATCGAGCCCGCTGCCGTCGTCGAGATGGGAAACGACCTCAAGGAGCTGGCGGCCAAGGAGCAGCAGGAGATCGAGCGAATCCTGCGCCGCCTCAGCGGTCTCCTCAAAGCAGCGGCGCAGGAGATACAGATCACTCTGGCCGCGCTGGCGAGGCTCGACTTCGCCTCTGCGAAGGCACGCTTGAGCTGCGACATGGATGCCACCGAGCCCGAGGTGAATCACGAAGGAAAGCTGGACATCATCAAGGCGCGCCATCCGCTCCTGAAGGGCGAGGTGGTCCCGATAGACGTAGAGCTGGGCAACAGGTTCAAGGCGCTGCTCATCACAGGCCCGAACACCGGCGGAAAAACGGTGACATTGAAGACGATCGGCCTCCTCACGCTAATGGCCCAGAGCGGACTTCATATTCCTGCGAATCCCGGCAGCGAGATTGCGGCCTTTGATGAAATCTTCGCGGACATCGGCGATGAGCAGAGCATCGAGCAGTCGCTGAGCACGTTCTCGTCCCACATGACGAACATCGTGAATGTCACCGGGCGCCTTGCGAGGAATTCGCTCGTGCTCCTGGATGAAATCGGCGCCGGCACGGATCCCGCCGAGGGCGCATCTCTTGCAAAAGCGATACTGGACTACCTGATCGAGCGCGACTCGCGGGTAGCCGCGACCACTCACTATGGCGAGTTGAAGGAATACGCATTTATCCGTGAGGGTATCGAAAACGCGAGCGTGGAGTTCGACGTGCGGACTCTCCAGCCCACATACCGGCTGATGATCGGCGTTCCGGGGAGCAGCAATGCGTTCGCCATCGCGTCGAGGCTGGGGCTGCCGCTGCAGATCATCCATTCGGCGGAGGACATGATCCGCGGCGGCGAGGCGTCGGAGGAGATCATCCGGAAGATCGAGCAGACGCAGCGCGCGGTCGCCGAAAAGGAGCAGCTTGCCGAGCGCACATCCCGCGACGTCGAGACCCTGAAATCGCGCTACGAGAAGCGGCTCGAGGAACTAGAGGCTCTCCGGCGCGAGATGCGCCAGCAGCTTGCTGAGGAAGTTGACCGGCGCGTTCGCGAGAAGATCGAGGACCTTGACCAGATCGTCGAGGAGCTGAAGAAGCAGCCCAAAGCCCCCCAGAAGAAGCTGCAGAAAGGCCGCGAGCGATTCAAGCAGCGCGTGAAGGAGATCCGCCAGGAGGTGGAGGAACTGATGCCTGCGCCCTATGAGGAGCCTGGCGAGCCGTTCACCTTGAAGGCGGGCGACCTTGTCCGGCTGACAACGTTCGGCATTGACGGCGAGCTGCTCAACAACCCAGGCGAGGGAGACGCGCTCGTCATGGTGGGCTCCATGAAGGTGAGCCTCCCGTTCGACCTCCTGAGGCCTGCAAGGCGTCCTGAAAGGAAGACGGAACCTGCGGCGACTGGCGGCGCAGTGGAGATCGCTTCCTCCAAAGTCGAGAGCATCTCCGCCGAGCTGAAGCTCATCGCCCAGAGGGTCGAGCAGGCGCTGGTCAATCTCGACAAGTACCTGGACGATGCCTACCTCGCCGGTTTACCGTCCGTTCGCATAATCCACGGCAGGGGCACCGGGGCATTGAAGAAGGCCGTCTGGGAGTTCCTGGCGAACCACCATGCGGTGGAGTCGTTCCGGCTCGGCGAGCAGGACGAAGGCGGCTCGGGTGCGACGATAGTGAAGTTTGAGGAGAGATGAGCATGTCCGAATACCCTCCGGAACTGATCCGCAAGCTGGAAGACAAGGCCAGGGAGATGCGGAAAGACATCATCATCATGGTCGGGGTGGCGAAGTCCGGACATCCGGGCGGCTCGCTCTCCGCTGCGGACATCCTGGCCGCCCTCTACTTCCACGTCATGCGCTACGACGCGAAGAACCCCAAGTGGCCCGACCGCGACAAGTTCGTACTGAGCAAGGGACACGCATGCCCCGTCCTCTACGCCGCTCTCGCGGAAGCGGGATTCTACCCGAAGGAAGAGATCATCACTTTTCGGAATATCAACAGCCGGCTTCAGGGCCACCCGGACATGAAGAAGCTGCCGGGAGTAGAATTCACCACCGGGTCGCTGGGACAGGGCCTCTCCGGCGCGAATGGGATGGCTCTAGCCGGGAAGCTGGATAAGAAAGACTATCGCGTGTTCTGCATGATCGGCGACGGCGAATCCCAGGAAGGCCAAATCTGGGAGGCTGCAATGGCGGCGGCTCATTACAAGCTGGACAACCTTGTCGGGATCACTGATTTCAACGGCCTCCAGATAGATGGCCGGAACTGCGAAGTTATGACGGTGACGCCGCTCCCCGACAAATGGCGGGCGTTCGGCTGGAACGTCATTGAGATAGACGGACACGACTTCACGCAAATCCTGGACGCTCTCTCGCCGAAGAGCGGAGTCGAGGGCAAGCCAACCATGATCATCGCTCACACGATCAAGGGCAAGGGCGTGAGCTTCATGGAGAATGTCTGCGACTGGCACGGCAAGGCGCCGAATGAGGAGCAGGTGAAGCAGGCGCTCGTGGACCTGGGTGACTGAATCTAGACCGCAGCCGCGGCGCAAAAGCTCCCTCTCTCGCTCGCGGGAGAGGGCGGAGGTGAGGGGAGAATGCCCGAGTCTCACGAAATCGGTGCTTTAGTAGCTGCTAGTAAGAAAGCGGTGGAGCACGCCTATGCTCCATACAGCGGCTTCAAGGTTGGAGCGGCGGTCCTGGGGGCGAGCGGCAGAATCTACACGGGCTGCAATGTGGAGAACGCCTCGTATGGTCTTTCGGTCTGCGCCGAGCGCACGGCTGTCTTCAAGGCGATTTCCGAGGGCGAGCGGGCGATCCGCGCGGTTGCGATCTCGAATTCGTCGGGCAAGGCGGCCTTCCCGTGCGGCGCGTGTCGGCAGGTGATAGCCGAATTCGCGCCCGCAGGAGAAACCGTGACCATCTACCTGGTTTCGGATCAAGGAGTGGAGACTTACACGCTTGCGGATCTGCTCCCGCACGTGTTTAAGCTAGAAACGTCGCCCTGAGTCGCGGGCGCCGAATAGAGGCTTTGAGTGCGGGCCGCACTCCATAGAACAGGAGAACAGCATGGCTGAGAAGATGGCGACTAGGGATGCATATGGCGATGTGCTTGTGGAATTGGGCGCAGAGAATCCGAATATAGTCGTCCTGGACGCCGATCTGTCGAAGTCCACCAAGACCAACGTCTTCGCCAAGGCATTTCCTGACCGGCATTTCAACTTCGGAGTCGCCGAGGCCAACATGATTTCCACTGCGGCCGGGCTGGCAACCGCCGGCAAGATTCCGTTTGCGAGCTCCTTCGCGGTGTTCGCAAGCGGCCGCGT
>DATKXU010000093.1:0-2425 GCA_035528905.1 Armatimonadota bacterium | reverse complement strand
GGAGTAGCGGCAACAAATACGGCGCCATTCCCGAAGACAGCGACGCCATCGACTACTACGCCCGTCGGCGTCATGTCCGGGCCGATTACAGATGGCCAATCAGCCATTTATCCTAGCTCCCGCTGCGCATCCTGGCGCCTGCACCCACGGACGGGATCGTCCCTTGCTTCGCATCGCCGCTGCCGGGCCGACATTGATCGACGTACTCGGTGACGGCGGCGAGCACGGTGATAAGCCCCGCGCCCATTTTCTTGAAGCTCTCCTGTTCGACCAGGCTGGCGTCGGCATCCAGCAGCGTCTTTCGGGCATCCTCCATCCGGGCGATGGAGCTGTCAAAATTGTCCATCATCCGCGGTAGCCCCGCTACCGCCTGCTGCGTTGCATCCTGCCCGTGCCAGTCGGCGGCAAGTTCCGCTTCCGTTGTTGCATCGAAATATCCAGGCATCTCCCTTCCTCCTCAATCCGTGTCGTCCGTCGTAATCACAAACAGCCCTATGCTGTACCGTGCGCTTGGCAACTTGGAGATAGTAGGCTGCTCGCCGAAGCGGCAGTCCGTGTGCGCTGTGCCATAGTGGTCGGTGAAGGTGAACGTGTTTAAGGCTCCCTCCGCGTGCGTGTCGTACCAGGTAATGAAAGCGTTCTTCTGCGTTTTGGTGGCCTCGACCGTGAACCGAATACCCCTGTTGGTGACCGCCTTGTCATAAACGTAGTAATCTCCCGCTGCGCTCTGACCGATGACCTGGGCGCGTTCGTGGCCGGGGTCGTAGCCGGGCACCGGCGCCGGGAGCGTTACGCTGTTGCCGTTTACAGCCAGTAGTATCGTTGCACTCAGGGTCAAGGCTTATCTCCTTGCCAGGTTGAGCAGACCCTTCTGCGCCGCATTCTCCAGCGAGGGGATCAGCTCGCGCTGCAGGAACTTTTCGTAAGTAATCGGGTTCAACCCACGGCTTTCGCGCACTTGCCTCGATAGGAGATAGCGCGTCCACCGCGCCTCATCTACTGCCTGCTTCTGAAGATTCTCTATTCTTTTCAAAACCCCTACCTCATCCGATCCTACTGCAGTGATATTCCCCAGGCTCTTGACCATGTCCGCGTCATACTGGCGGGTTGTTTTATCCCATGCCACGTCTACAGGGGACCGTATGGTTTGTACCTGTGGCCGCTCCCGCTGCCACGGAAACCACCCTACTCCCGCCTTTGTGGGAGCGGGTGCGGGTGCCCCCGCCTTCCCCCTCCGACGGACCTCTGCTTCTGCACCGCGAAGTTCTGCTTTCCGCTCCGGCGACGGTTCTTCTTCTCCCGGCATAGTCTGCACTTCGGTAACCAAGTCATGAAGTAACTGTCTGCCCGCTGGAGTAAGGGACGGTAGGGCGTCTATGACTGCATGTGAGAACCACTTACCCAGATGTCGCAGCCCTTCTTTTATCCCCTCCCATACCCCCCCTACCAGCGCTTCGCCTACTGCCCGACCGATAATGGTCGCTGTCGCTTCCAGCAGGCCTTTGCCCTTGTCCATCTCGGCCTGGATGTCCGCGATCATGTCCTTTACATAATCGACCGCCGTGGTGAAGCCATCCTTCACCCCCACCACCAGATTGTCAAACCACTTTGCAAGTTCCTCCTTGTGATCCTTTATCCATGCCTGAGCGTCTTTGAGCGCGGGTATAAGGTCGTCATTAAGAAACTTCGTGAGCGTTGGCAGAAGCGCATCGCCTATCTCGCCCAGCAGAATCTTGAAGTCCGACCAGGCTTGATTCCACTTGAATTGAATCGTCTTCGCCATCTTCTCGAAAGCGGTTTCCGTGGCGCCGGTAGCACCTTTCATCTTCTTTTGGATATTGACGAACTCATCGAACTGGTTACCAGTCAGCGCCATGACGGCCGCAAGGGCCTCGACGTTTGGAATGATCTTTCCGATCGCATCCTTATCGTCGCCGAGCCGGTCCCGGAAATCCGCCAGCCAGCCGACCAGGCCCTTGGTTTTTATGGCCGCAGCCCCCAACTCTATACCGTATTTCGCAGCGGTGTCCTTGGCATCCTTCGTCGGTTTCAAAACCGAGATCATCGTGGCCCGGAGCGCCGTCATCGTCTCGCTGGTGCTCAGGCCGCCCTTCGTGAGCGTCGCCACGCCGGCGAACAGGTCCTCGAGCGATACCCCGAGCTGCGCGGCGATCGGCGTGACCTTCCCAACGGAAGGCCCGAGCTCGCCGAACGTGGTCTTGCCCTCTTTGACCGTCTGGAACAGGAGATCGCTAACCTTCGTGGCGTCCTTGGTCTGCATCCCGTAGGAGCTCAGGATGGTAGTGAGCGCATCGACCGCCGTGAACGTGTCGGAGACACCGGCCTTTGCGGCTTTGCCCGCAATCTCCAGGAGTGCTAGAGCTTCGCCGGTGTCGCTGATACCAGCGCTCACTGTCTGATAGTA
>DATKXU010000092.1:0-17440 GCA_035528905.1 Armatimonadota bacterium | reverse complement strand
CGTCTGGGTTACTGAGACGGGTACATCGAACACCGTGACCGTGGCCGCGAAGGTAGGCGGTAGGCCATGAAACCGGTTCTGATGCTATTTGATTCCGACAAGCAGAAGATGACAGCGCCGCAATACTACACGAACCACAGTCCGACGGCGATCTGTATAAACATCCTGGAGAGACTGTCCATCCCGTTTGAGATCGGATGGACGGCCACCAAGTCCGTAGACGATGCGGGCGACTATTCGCTTGTCATTATCCCGTACATGGACTGGCAGCGGGTGAACCTGGAGGCGTGGGCTGGTGGGGCCATCGGTGCACCGGTCTTTGTAGCCTCCGCACAGTCTGTTGTGAACAGTGCGGGGTTTACCACCGGCGCGACGGCCAAGGAAGGTACGAGTGCTGAGGGTTCGCTCACCTCATCCTGGGGGTTTATCGGTTATCCGACCGGCATGACCATTTATCCCTTAGACGCAACAGACACCAATGTGACCAACTTGATCTACGACGACACCGGCAGATCCGCCTTCTGGAAACGCCGGGGCAGTGGTGGACATGATGTGTATTTCTGGGCTGACGCTTACTACCCGGCCCTCGCACTCTGCCACGTTCTCGCGCAGGTCTACCCCGATCAATCGGGGCTATTCCCCCTTTTCATTGATGTTGACCACGTAGACGATTGCAACGATGCCACGGAGATAGCGAACTTGACCGCGTTCATAGCCTGGCTTCGCGCCCGGAACGCCGTATCCGCAGTGGGGATTAGTCAATGTGCGACCGCCGCCGAATGGAACGCCCTGGACGTTGTGACCAAGACGTTACTTATAAACAACCAAGACGTGCTGCTCCCACAGATACACAGCCACACGTCCGGCCATAGGCTGTGGTCTGAGGAGGGCGGAGAAGATTTCGGCACCGTTGCTAAGAAAGTCGCCGAGTATAGGGCACAGCAGGCGATCCTGGTAGCCGCCGGGTTGAACGTGGGCGACAACGGCACTCTCGGCTATCAGTTCATGCCGTGGAACAAGGTGACACTGCTCGGTATGGAGGCGATGGCAAATCTTGGTATAAAGGTCTGCCGGGCGGCTCCTTATGGCTATTCAACCGGTGTACCCAGTACGCCGAGAATCCCGTTTACGGTCGGTTCATCGGTTGTTTCGGTCTGGTCGCGCCCAACCGGTGAAGCTTGTTCATTCGGCACCACGACACTGGCGGACGAATACGCCGCCCACGGCGCAACCGATATACACGGGTATCGTCGGAGACACCAACACCGCGATATAGGACTGGTGATCCAACACAACGTCCCGATGTTCTGTTTGCACGGCGTCCCGTTCGGGGGCGAGAACCCGGCGCAGATGTTCCTCGATGTCTTCGACGTATTCGTACAGGCGGCGACTCCGATTGTGCGATGGGCGACGCGGGAAGACCTGGCGAATATGAGTTCACTCGGAAAGCGGAGATCACGATGGCTGTAACAATTCCTTCTGTCACTCTGGCGGAGGTCAAGGAGCGGGCGAACATCACCGTCAGCACCTACGACACTGCCATCACCAATCTCATCGTGCTCATGGAGCCCGGACTCCAATACGGGGTAGACCCCGTGTACTCGGAGACGACGGACACGAGCTTGCAGAAGCTCCTCAAAGAGGGCATCCTCGAGCAGATTGCCGGCGAGACCCTGTGCCTGAAGGCCAGAGGCTGGACGCCGGAGGACTCCGTTTCCGTCGGCGGAATCAGCGTATCGCCGTCTGGCGCGGCAACGCACCCGGACTTCAAACTGGGTCAGGAGCTGATTCAAAGAGGTGCGGCCCGGCTCAGGCCCTACCGACGCCGTGTGGACCCAGACCTCAGCGATGACAGTGAAATCACCTCGACTACCAGCAGCGAGGACAGGAAGATGACCATGGACACTATGGAGGACTGGTAAGTGGGAACGAGAACTGCTACCGAGGTCCGGGACGAACTCCGGGGTCTCATTAATACATACGGCGAAGACCTTTCGATCACTCCCTCCGGCGGCGGCAGTCCAGTCGTCCGCAAAGCCGTTGTGCGCGTCGCCACCTACTCCGAGCTCATGGCGTGGTTCGACGGCGTGGAACTCGGCGGCTTCTACAGGCCCACGATGCTGCTCCGCGCGCGGGATGACTTCGACCAGGCGAACGGCGCCACCTTCAGCCGCGATAGCATCACCTTCACCATAGCTAAGCAGCGGACGGTGAAATATGCCAATACGGCGGTCTGCAAACTCGTGATGGCGACCGCGGGAAGCGCAGGCTAACCGTGAACGACGACCTTGCTGCGCTCACAGCTTCCGAGCTCGAAAGCCCGGACGAGGACCAGGACATAGCGCAGGCTGTCTCCCGGGATCTCGACCGGGCTTTCGATGTATCGCCTCCTTGGCGCGAGGTTTTTCAGGATTTGCAACTCACAGACGACGTCACGAAGGGCTGGCGCCCATGAAGTTCAAAGAGCGAGTGGACAAGACGTTCGACAGATACGGCGAGGAGTTCCTGATGAACTCGGCCACGCCGGCGAAAGGCTTTTTCCTGCAGATGGACGGCCCCCTCATGCCACCGTGCTTCGACGGTTCGGAGGAGGCAACCGGCAATTACGCTCTGATGGTCATGGTCCCCGCCGATACTCCCGCGGCCGTCGGGGATACCGTCACGAGGCATGGACGAATCTACGCCGTCGCGAAGACCGCCAGCCAGCAGGTCAAGAACACGGTGGTCATGCAGATACTGCTGCTGAAGTATCTCTTCCGGAAACAGGTGGTGGTCTAATGGTCAACAGAGCAGCGAAGAGGGACGCGGACATCAACGCCCGCCTGGCGGTGATCGAAGAGAGGCTGGAGACGGTGCTGGCGGAGCTTGGCGCCATCAGGAAGCACATCCCGGCGACCCTGGTCGAGCACTCAGAGCGAATAGAGGTTCTCGAGCGCAACATGCGCGCGATTCAGTGGCTCGGCGGCATACTTGCCACTGCCCTGGTCGCCGCCTTCATCGGACATATACTGGGGGTGTGAGGGAAGGGTTCCAGGTTGCAAGTTCCAAGTTCCAGGTTTCAGGTTTCGGCTGGCTGCGACTAGAAAGGAGAATCCGCAATGAGCAAGATAGAGTTCAGGCAGTTGATCCCATATCTGCTGCCCATAATCTCGTACATCATCGGCAAGTCCAGGAATCCGCTGTGGCGGACCGTGCCGAAGCCGATTCGCCGGCTCTTGGAGAACCAGGAGGCCATTGGCATCATCGTCCAGGGCGTAGAAGCGGCGAACGCAATGAACGGCGAGGCCGAGGCAGAGAAGCGCGAGTACGTCCGCGCCTGGGCGAAGTCGGAGATCTACAAGCTCCTCGGCGAGTGGCTTCCCGACTCCGCCGTGAACTTCTTGATCGAACATGTGATCGTCCGCCGGAAAGAAAGCTAGCGATGGACAAGAAAGCAGGTCTCGATCCCGAATTCCGCAGGAAGCTCGAAGCATTCGAAAGGCGGCTGCTCGAATCCGGCATCCGGGTGAAGCTGACCTGCGGCTACCGGAGCACCGCGGAGCAGAACCGCCTGTACTCGCTCGGCAGGACGAAGCCGGGGAGAATCGTCACTAAAGCCCGGGGCGGCTGCTCCTGGCACAACTTCGGCCTGGCCGCGGACTACGCGTTCGTCTCGGGCGGACAGCTCACGTGGGACGGCCCGTGGAAGGTATTCGGACGCATCGCCCGCGAGTGCGGCCTCGAATGGGGCGGTGACTGGAAGAAGTTCCCCGACCGCCCGCACGTCCAATGGCGCAGGGGCAAGACCCTCGCCGAAATGCGCCGGAGCGCGGAGTGATGGAGTCGTGGAGTACTGTGTCCCCGCCGTATCCAGACTATTACCGATGCAACTCTGTGTCTGCGTTTCCGATAATAAGTATGCGGGAATGTAACGGAGGTTGGTCTACAACAAACAATTTTGGATTTTTTTCCAAGAATTGTTGCAGAAAACCACAGCTTCGGCTATAATTAAAAGTAGGAAGATTCCAGGCTTACCATAGGGCAAGGGCTACTTTCCGAATAACCGGGCTCCGGAGCGTATGGTGTAGGCCCTAGTGGTCTTAGGAGAGTGGCCCTTTCCCTTTTTGCCTAGGTCTGGGGCGCCAAATCCAGATATCCAGATTTCCTCTCAAGACTAAATCGGCCATTTTGCTTTCGAGAATGGTTGCCAATTGTCCGCGTTTCGTATTCCCCAGCGCGTGTTCCATCCTATAGCGAATAGCGCCGGTGATGATATCGCATACCTGCATGCAATCGTCTTGGTGCGAGTGCAACGGCTGGAGATGCTTAAGGCATTGTGGGAGATCCTTGTTCACGTAGGTCATGAGGTAGTTCAAGCCATTGTCCCGCCGCTCTCGGTTTTTGAAATCTATGAAGCACACGGCCTGTAGCCCGCTCTGCAATCGCTTAGTAAACAGGAGCCTTGTGAAGTAGTTGTACATCAGGTACCTCTTGCCCCCAAAGTAACTGTCCACATCCACCTTGCGCTTATCTACGCAGATGCAGCAGTACCTAACAGTCGGGCTCCACACTTCCTGCAATATCTCTGCATAGCAGCGGAAACGTGTGTTCGACATCTCGTGCCAATGGAATTCTTTTACGAAACCGTGCCGCATTCGTAGATCGGAGACAAAATCCAGAAGCTCGCGCCTATCCTCCAGAATGAGCATACCGATGACAAAGTAGCGGCTCTTCCTATCGACGCCGCTCTCGTCACTGTAGATAAAAGTTGACATATTATCGCCTGCTCACCAATATCGGAAGCTATCTTATCATGCGGCATCCATAACGCGCAACGGATACTTCGCCTTGGCTAAATTCCTCTTGACTGCGCGCCGGATATGGGCGATACTAGTGTCATTCCGACTGCCCAGCGGAGCATCTAACAGGCTTCGCAGGTTGCCAAAGCGGCAGATGGGGGAATCGGAGATATCCGGGCCATAGCTCGCCTATTCTCCATTTCTCCCACTCCCCGATTCTCTCTATGGAGCGGAGGTGTCACGTGACTGAGGAGACTAAACTCGCAAGCCTACAGCCGGGGATGCCGATCCTGATCGGAGGCGACCGCGTCATCCACGTTCCGGCCGAGCTGGCCGAGAAGTTCCAGCCCGGCGACCGGCTGATCGTCGTGCGCAAGACCGGCGACGTCCTGCACATCCCGCGCGCCGTTCACGAGCTGGTGACCCAGGCCGTGGACAAGGCCCTCCAGGCGTTCGAGGAGCAGCAGAGCGCGTCGGACGAGCAGTTCACGCAGTTCTACACGGAGTTCGCCGACCGCCTTGCCGACCCCGGCATGTGGGCGAAGATCGCCGAAGCCAACGAGCTCGACGTGCAGCGCGCGAAGCAGAAAGGCCGCTCGACCACCCGCCTTGCAGCCGACGAGAAGATGCGCAAGAACATGATCGCCGGCCTACACCAGTGGCGCGACCTCCCTTCGCGCCGGGACAAGGTGACCAACACCATCGAGCACGAGGGCTGGTCCGTGGATGAAGTCGTCAGCCCTTGCGGAGTTGTCGCATTTGTATTCGAGGGGAGGCCGAACGTCCTCGCGGACGCGACCGGCGTCCTCCGAAGCGGGAACACGGCGGTCTTCCGAATCGGGAGCGATGCACTCGGCACGGCGCAGGCGATGATGGAGCACGCCCTGAGGCCGTCGCTGGCAGCCGCTCGTCTCCCTGAGGGCGCAATCGTCCTGCTCGAAAGCCTGGAGCATTCCGCGGGATGGGCGCTGTTCGCAGATACCAGGCTGGCGCTCGTGGTCGCTCGCGGCTCCGGGCGAGTGGTTGCCCTCCTGGGAGGAATAGCATGGGAGGCCGGGAATGCGGTCAGCCTCCACGGAACCGGCGGCGCCTGGATCATCGCGGACGACACCGCCGATCCCGGCAAGTTCGAGCTCGCCATCTACAATTCGTGCGACCGGAAGCTCTGCAACACAGTGAATGTCATCTGCATCCCGCGCTCCCGGGCCGATCTAGTCCCGCGAATGCTCGAAGCCCTGAAGCGGCGCGGGGAGAAGCTGGGTTACGGATACCGCCTGCACGCAGCGCAGGGCAGCGAGGACATCATCCCGAACGAGCTTTTCACGACGGAGACCGAGGTCTACCGGGCCTCGGGCGCCCAACACGAGCTGCTCGCAACCGTCTTGCCCGCCGACCAGCTCGGCCACGAATGGGAATGGGAGCAGACGCCCGAAGTTACGGCGGTGGCGATCGCGGACCTCGAAGAGGGCATTCGCCTGTTCAACTCGCAAAGCCCGCTCCTGGCGGCATCGCTGACAAGCGAGGACGCGGCCGCCCACGAGCGTTTCCTGAGGGCGATCAACGCGCCGTTCATCGGGAATGGGTTCACTCGATGGGTGGACGGCCAGTACGCGCTCTGTCGGCCGGAGCTGGGGATATCCAACTGGCAGAACGGGCGACTCCTGGCACGCGGCGGCATCCTGACCGGCGATGGAGTCTTCACCATCAAGCTCCGCGTCCGGCAGACCGACCCGGATGTGCATAGGTAGCTGGTGGATGGAGCCGGCTGGCAGCCAGCATCATGCATCACGCGTCACGCGTCACGCATCACGATCCACGAGTACGAGTACGAGTAGGAGGCCCCTGGATCCCTGGACCCCTTGTCCGCCGACCTGTCCGTCGTAGCTTCAGCGAAGTCGGAAGCCCTTGGGAGACGAAGCTTCAGCGAAGTCTCCTTGGCGAAGGCGGATGGAACCCTTGATTTGTTATGCACGATCTTGTCCTTGCAACCAGAAACGCGAAGAAGGTGGAGGAGCTGCGGGCACTGCTCGCCGACGTGCCGGTAACGGTGCTTTCACTCCTCGATTTCCCCGACGTTCCCGAGACTCCCGAAACCGGCGCTACTTTCGCCGAGAACGCCGAGTCGAAGGCGAAGGCCGCCGCCCTTGCGACCGGCCGTATCGCCCTCGCGGACGACTCCGGCCTGGAGGTTGACGCACTCGGCGGCCGACCGGGAATCTTCTCGAACCGCTTCGCTGGGCCGGGAGCCGCCGACCGCGACAAGTACATGCGCGTCCTCGAGCTGCTGAAGGGCGCCCCGGATAAGGACCGAACCGCCAGATTCCGCGCGGCGGTGGCCGTTGCGACCCCGGAGGGCGAGACGGCCGTCGTGGAAGGCACGTGCGAAGGCCGGATAGCCCGCGAGCCGAAGGGTGAGGGCGGATTCGGCTACGACCCGATCTTCTACCTGCCCGAGCTCGGCAGGACGATGGCCGAGCTTTCCCCGGATGAGAAAAACCGCATCAGCCACCGCGGCAAAGCCCTCCGCGCCGCAAAGAAACTGCTCGAACGGATGCTAAAAACGTAGGCCATGATCTTCAGGGCACACTCACAACAGACTTGACCTCTTTTCTTTTCTGCTGTAAACTAGCTATCAAGGGCCTGGCTATCGAGGCATCGGGGATAGTAACAGGCGACAGGCGGAATTCGGCTTGGGAGGCCGCAACGGCTTTGGGAAAGGGCAATTCTATCGTCAGGAGGAATTTCACATGAAGCAGCGATTATGGCAAATCGGGTTTCTAATGAATCTGTTATTGATTCTATCCCTTGTAGTCATGGGCATGACTCCACAAACTCGGTTCTTCAAAAGCATAAATACAGAGAAACTTTGCATCGTAGATGCAAATGGAACTGTGCGAGCAAAACTTGAAGTTACCAAGGATGGGTCAGTAGGGGTTTTGATAGCACCAAAGAATAAAGGGGCAGCGCTGATTGCGATGACCGTTTCCTCCGATGGCGCAGCAGCTATCCATATCGGCAGGGGAGATTATGGTAGCAATGACGACATTGAGCTGGATGGGATAACCATCGTAAGCAATGATAAGGAATTGGGATCAGGCATAATGGTTGCCAATAGCGGGATCCCTAGTATTGAGGTTTTTCAGGATCCAGACGGGCAACCAATGTTAAACCTGCTGGATTCCAAAGGTAATCCTGGCTTAGAGCTCAACGTCAGAAAAGATGGTACTTCAGCAATCTCAGCAAAATACGAAGGAGGGAAACCTGCAATTGCGATACTTGCGGCCAAAGATGGGTCATCGGTTTCATTGTCGGATAAATCCTTTGGCGGTAACTTGCGTGTATCATCTGACCTGGGTGCCAGCCTTAGCTTCTTCGATATTAACAATCCTCTGAAGCTTAAACCTCAAATGATTTTGCAGGGCAAAGATGGAACTCGTTTCTGTTTGTTCCGGGATGGAACGGAACGAGTTTCTATTTGTACGAATGAGATAGATAATGAATATGTTTCCTTGCGGGGGAAAAATGAGAAATCACGGGTACTAATAACGGCCAAAGATGAGGGTGAACCGCTTATAGGTTTGATTAACAATGATGGCAAGGTACTTTGGTCAGCGCCGTAGTCACATCCCACTCAAGACCGCCGGAATCCAGTTTCGGGGAGTCTAACATAACGAGCCATGAAGACTAGAAAAAATACCTGTTCTTGCCCTCAGGTGATTGACATTTGCCGCCGATATGGTATGATGGTGGTGTTCGGCGTTTCCCGAACACAAGTGGGTCAACTTGTAGATTCGGATTTGAATTACCTCCCCGTGGTTGCGTTGTCAACCACGGGTCAATGAACTCCTGGGGGTTGGACCTTTGGTCCAACCCCCAGCTCTATTTATCTGCCGATAGCCGAGGAGGGCTTCTACATGGACCGAGTCGCTATATTCATTGACGGAAGCAACTTCTACCACGCGTTGAAACGAGCTTTTGGTAGAGCGCAGATCAGGTTTGACATGCTTGCCGAGAAGCTTGTCAATTCCCGACCCGGCCGGCGGCTGCTTCGTATACACTACTACAATGCCGCGTATGACCAAATGACCGACAGCCAGGGCTATAGGAAGCAGCAGGAGTTCTTCAACGGACTAAAACGGACACCTTATCTCACTCTCAAGCTCGGCCGCCTAGAACGGCGAGCGCTCGACTGGAGCACCCTCGACAGCAACAGGCGGAAGGATGTCGAGCGGCTTTTCGGGCAGCCGCTGCCCGAATACACTCACGTCGAGAAGGGCGTTGACGTGCAACTGGCCGTGGACATGGTGGAGCTCGCGGTAGACAACACATACGACGTTGGCATTCTCATTAGCGGCGATGGCGATTTCGCTCCCGCAGTGGAACTCGTCAAGAAGCTCGGCAAACACGTGGAGTTAGGACGCGTAAAGAACTGGCCGTGTTATAGGCTACTTGACGCATGTGACATCGAGATTCTCATAGACGAGGAGATGCTCGCCGACTGTTGGGTCGAGGTCTGACTTGAACGCGTCCCCGATCACGGTTCCGCCGCCCGAATTCATTCGCAGGGCCATCGAAAAGCCCATCGGGACACGTGCAGTTGAAACCCCGGTCCGCCTTCGCAGACCAATCCCCCTGCCGGAAAGGACTGCGTTCCGGCCGCGAACCAATTCCCCTCGGCACCGAACCAGGTATTGAATATCTCCCCGGTACGAGGAATAATGTCTTCGGAGTCGTATCAAGTAAGTGAAGGGGGTATGGGCACATGAAGGGAAGACTCAGCCTCGTTATTCTTCTGGTTTGCGCGGTTTCAGCCGCGTTGTTCCCGGCCGATCAGGCGTTCGCCGCTGGTTTCGACACCAAGATCTTCCGCGCGGCAGCCATCGGCCTCGTCGTGAAGGAAGCCTCGCCCGGACTGAACAAGTTCATCAACACGTTCACATTCCAAAACAAGATCCCCGTCGGCATGTCCACCAAGGTAGTGCCGATATTGAGCGTGGGCGAGAAGGGATACGTGGGCGCGGCCCAGGTCGCCGGCCCGGCATCCACCGTAAAGACCGTCCAGGCCGTCTGGCTCTATGAGGACAACTTCAGCCAGAACGAGTTCCGCCTGAAAGTCCTGGTGCCGAGCGCCAGCCTGAATCCCTTCGCGCTGAAGCGCGTGCAGAAGGTCGGCGTCTCCGCCATCATTGACGTCGCGCTCGACGGCCGCTGGAAGGGCCAGACGTACAGCCACGCCGTCCACGTCGGCGATATTCTGAAAGCCGGGGTGGTCGCCGTCGCCATCAACGCAGCCGCAGAACCGCTGAACGACGCCATCAACGGCATTACGAAGGGATCGAGCGCCAGCACCAAAGTCGTCCCGATAGCCACAATCGGCGACAAGGCGTACATCGGCGGCGCCCAGGTCTCGGGAGCGGCGGTCAAGGCGGTCAAGGCGGTCTACCAGTATGAGGAAATCTTCGACGGCGGCAAGTTCAGGATCAAGGTGTTCGTGCCGTCGAACTCGACGAATCCGCTCAAGATCAAGCGCGTGTCCGGCGTCGGGATCACGGCCTTGATTGATACCAGCATCGCCGACCAGGAGAGGATTCGGGAGCGCGAGCGCTTCTGGCGGACTTACCCGGTCAGGGCGGGGACGATAGACCTCATTCTCGCCGATAAGTTCAGGCACGACCGCGGGCTTCATCTGGGATGGTACATCGGCAGGGGCAATCAGAGGAAGCACCTCACCGGAGTCTGGGCTGACCGCTACGTGGGGCTGAGTCCCGACGACCGCGAGGCATTCGTCGTCTGGTGGAACGCGCATCACAAGGATAAGCCGGCGGCGCTCGAAAACCGCTGGCGGGAGTGGGCAAAGGAGCGGAAGGAGCATCGGACGCGCTCCGGAGTCGCCGCGCCCCCGAAGGACGACGACAATGATAAGGGCAGGGGGAAGAGCGACGACCACGGCAAAGATAAGGCGAAGGGTAAGGGTAAGAACAAGTAGCCAGTCAGTCCGGTCCTTGAGGGCCGGACTATCCTTCTTCCAGATGCGAAGTGTCGTTCAGCGCTTCGAGGAACCATGTGCCGTCTGAGCCGAGCAAGAGCGCCGTTAGCCCGCAGTTGTCCAGCTTGATCTTGCGGAAGGCCTCCAGCGGTGTTCCAAGGGCATGGCACAGGAACGCTCGGATGGGCCCGCCGTGGACTACGGCCACCACGGTATCCTCCGGATGGCGTTCGGCTATGTCATTGATCGCGCAAACCACTCTCGCCTGAAGCGACTCCAGCCGCTCGCCGCTCGGCGCCCGGTACGTCACGGAATCCCTGAGGTAATTCTCATAGAGCTCCGGGTAAAGTTCCGCGATCTCGCGTACGTTAAGCCCTTCCCATTCGCCGAAGGCGCACTCGCGCAGCCGCTCGTCGGTCTGAACCTGAAGGTTGTGGAACTTGGCGACTTCCTGGGCCGTCTCGCTGGCGCGTGACAGATCGCTGGAGTAGACCGCATCAATCTTCTCGTCTTTCAGGCGCTCCGCGACGCCGGCTGCCTGCCTGCGTCCCAGCTCGCTCAGCTCGGCGTCCGTGTGGCCCTGGTATCTGGATTCGATGTTGAAAACGGTCTCGCCGTGGCGGACGAAGATAATCCTCACTACAACTCCCCCGGTCGAAGTCGGCCGATCTCAGAGCCGTCCGGACGCAGCTTCAGCACGCCGAAGCGAATCGAGCACACCGGAGCAGCCGACCGCAGCGGCGTGAACACGGAAATGCTCCGCGCCTGGAAGTCTATCCCCCGCACGACGCCCAGCGCCAGAAGCTCCAGGCGGCTGTCAACCAAGCCGACTGCGAGATTGACATATTTGCTCGCCGGAACGATTATAACATTCTTCGTCCCGAAACGCTCCTGGAGCTCTTCGATCCCCCGCTCGCGTGCGGGAGCCGCCCCTGCCACGAGGTAGACCGCGCGATCAATGACCTCCCCGTAGAGGATGCTCGCTCTGAGCGCGCTTTCGGCGAACTTGAGGTACTTCGGCTCGAGGGGATCGCCCGTCCGCAGCCACGTGCCGGTGGTCGCCAGCTTCTCAAGCGGCAGAGTGTGCATCCGCCCGTCCTGAAAGTACTCCCGGAAGCGAACGGCCCTCCGCTGCATCCGCAGAAGCTGAGATTTCGGCCTGACGCCCGGCGCGATGGAAAGGCGATGCACCGTGCAGTCCTCCCAGGTGTCGAAGAAGCGAAGGAAATGCTCGGCCTCACCGGCCTTCTGTAGGGCCACGACGTGCCGGGCGCGCAGCAGCTCGATCTTGTGGGTCTTCAGCCTCCGCCCGATGGATCCGCGCACCAGGCCGGTGGTGTCCACGATTACCAACTGCTTCCCCAGCGATTGAGCCCTTTCCACCAGGCTCTTGACGCCGGTCACAGACGCCAGCAGATGCCCAACGGGAGAGGTGGATCCAACGAAGTACAGCGACCGCGGCTCCAGCTCGTTGAGATTCCGGATTTCGGACTCCACCAGTCCCAGGCCGACGGTAGTGGGCGGGCCGATCTCAGACTGGCCCACGTCGCCATCAACCACAGCCGCCGGAATCCCGGACGCCAGCGCACGATTGGCGAGCAGGGCGCAGAGCGAAGTCTTTCCGGTATCCACCGCACCCACAACGACGGTCACCCCGGGAGATGAAAGGATGTCGTCCAGGTGAGGCTTCCAGTCGTCGGGCAGTTGCAGCATCATCTGAGCATTACCCTCTCGGGCAGGAACCTTCGTGCTATCGCCTTTGCGCATGCCAAGAGCGCCGCCGCCACTGCCATCTCCATGAACAGAGAAGCCAGGTAGCGCGTATGCTCCAGGGTTTGTGTTGCAAGCCATGTCGGCATGGAGGCAATAATGGACATTGCTATCCCGAAAGCGGCGGTCTGCCAATCCCGCACGGCCTGCCATGCTATGAGAAGCCAGACAATGCAGACCAGTACGATGTACCGATTCATCTCTGGGGCGAACATTCTCACCATCGAAACCTCCCAGCCCGCACCGAGCAGGAGAGCATCGAGCAGAATGCCGAGCGCCAAAGCCGCCAACATCGCTATGAATCTGGGGAGCAATGATAGTCGCCGAAAACCCACGATCAGGGCGACCAGGAGCCCGGCGGTTATGGGCGCCGAGGCATTGTCGAGGAACAGATTTGCCCCGATCGGCCCACCGAAGTACGCGCCGGCACGCCGGTACCAGTATTCGTTCGTGCCGACCCTGTAGCCGATCCCCACAGTAAGAGAATGGATCAATGCCAGCAGGCCAAAAACCAGCAGCCACATTGCGATCGGCCGCCAGTTGCGCTTCACGCTGCTGACCAGATATCTCCACCGCTCAGCCATGATTCGGTCTCTATGCACGAATGCGAGCACGAGCAGCGCAAGCGGCCAAGTGGTGAATCCCATTTCCTTGAAGCCGACGCTCACAGCGGCCGCAATCAGGCCGCCCAGCCATCGCCCCTCAGCCAGCAGCATCAGGCTCAACAGCATGCACACGCCGACCAGCGAGTCTGGAATGTTCTTCGGGTCTGATAGCAGGTCGCCGACCGCCGCGATGCCCGAGGAGAAGCAGTTCAGGGGGAATGGCCTGACCCCGGCGAAGAGCCAGATCGTGAGGAGAACCAACCAGGGGCGACGTGTAGTCCGCCACAGAAACAGCGCAGCCACCCCGAGGAAGCACAAATGCAGGAATACCGAGATAATCTGCCTCGGCAGCAGGTACTCCGGCGGCCAGATGAGTTTCATGGCCCAGAAAACGTAGGAGGTTAACGGCCGCCAGAACGGAACTACGCCGCACCAGGTCCCGGTCCACCACTTGGCCGTGTCTGCAAAGCTGTGTACCCGATCGAGGCCCTGATTCAGGTAGACCCAATCAACGTCATAAGCCAGAATGAAGTCCCTGGTCGGTTCGTCAATGTAGCCTCTGAGCGCGGCCCCTGCCTTGATGCCGATGCTCACAGCCACGAGTACTGCCGCCGCCAGGAAAGCCAAATTCCGCCAGTTGTGAAGCCGGTTTCTATCCTTTTCTGCCACAGCAAGTCACCGATGAAAGCCAGTAGGAGCCATCGGCGCTCGGAAGCGCCTCCTACAGCGGAGATGCCGATTCGCAATCGGAATTCTTGACCGCTTTGCGTTCAATCTTGCTCATCAGGGCGCGGAAGTTCCGGCCGGGGACGATCTTGCCGAGAACGACTCGCTTCTCCGCACCCGTCACTGCGGGCACGTTCGCCGGCTCATTGTAGATCGCCTCGCTCGCGAGCAGCGCGAACGCGAGCGCCTCCTTCGCATCGTTCCCGATTCCAAAGTCCTCATACGTGAACAGCTTCGTGCGAGGAAATGCCTCCGTCAGCGTCCTCGTCAGCGCCGGGTTTCTGGCTCCACTGCCGCCGACTATGATGTCGTCCGGCAGCTTCGGCAGCCACCGCTCGTAATTCCGCCGTATGCTCTGCGCGATGAACGCCGTCACAGTCGCCGCCAAGTTCTCCAGCGATACGTTCGGCCACTGAGACAGCAATTGCTCTGCGAACTGCAGCCCGAACTCCTCGCGGGCGGTCTCCTTCGGAGGCCGCTTTTCCAGGAACGGATGCCTGGTCAGTTGGCCCAGGATCACCCGGTCGGGCTTACCCGCTTGCGCAAGGCTCCCTCCCGCATCGTAAGTCAGCCTGCCGTTGGTCAGGCGAGTGACAATCACATCTATCGGCAGATTGCCGGGTCCGGTGTCGAAGGCCATGATCTCGTCCAGCTTACCGCCGGTCGGTATATACGTTACATCGCCGACGTCGCCGACATGCTGGACCGCTCGGTTTCGATTGGCGCTCGCGAAAAGCACAAAGTCGGCGTATGGCACCAGAGGCGCTCCCCGGCCGCCTGCCGCCATGTCGGCAGTCCGAAAGTCCGCGACCACCGTTATGCCCGTTCGCTCAGCGATCACGGAAGGCTCGCCGATCTGAAGGTTGGAGACGCTCCACATCCCGCCGATCTCCACCTGCTCCGGCGAATGCCAGACCGTCTGCCCGTGCGAGCCTATCAGGTCAATCTCGGACAGCTCGACTCCCGCGCTCCGGACGACGTCTACGGCCGCGGCCGCGAACAGCTCTCCCAGGGCGAAGTCCAGCGCGGCGACGTCACTCACGCGGCTTTCCTCCGGCTTGAGGGCGCGGGTTACGGCCTCGCGCATCTTGGCCGAATACGGGTAACGCCGGTAAGCGTCCAGGCGGATTTGCGCCTGTGGGCCGGATCCCTTGATCTGGGCCAGCGCGGCGTCTATGCCGTCTGCGGAAGCTCCCGACACTAACCCGACGACCTTCAGCCTGCTGTTTGGTGCTGATTTCATGGCACTACACCTCGCTTTGGCTTGCGTCGTGATGCCAATCTCTGCTATAATTCACACGCCGAAAACCCAAAGTGACAACCAAGAGGTGATGCTATGCCCACGTACGGTTATCAATGCACTGCATGTAACCATACGTTTGAAGTCTTCCAGAAGATCGCAGACGAGCCGATCAGGGAGTGCGAGAAGTGCCGCGGCAAGGTACGCAGACTGCTCTACCCTGTAGGCATCGTTTTCAAAGGCCCCGGATTCCACGTCACCGACTATCGCAAGCCCGAGAAGAAGGACGACGACGGCCGCAAAGACGCCAAACCGGAGCCCAAACCCCTCGAGCAAAGCGCAAAGACAGCCGGTACTGAGTAGGTTTCAGGTTTCAAGTCCCAGGTTCCAAGTTACAGGTTGCCCGGCCAACCTGAGACCTGGAACTTGAAACTTGGAACTCTGTGTGCGGTCTGAAACTCCCTACCGCCCCGGTGCTGCCATGCCGAGCGTCTCGGTAACGAAGGACTCACAAACCAGGGTGCGCCCGGAGCGAACGACCGCCGGCCTTTCCATGGCGACCGGCGCTCCGTTCACAGCCGCCTCGGCCCTGCCTATCCTGAGCGTGACGTCGTTCTGCGCACAAATCGCTCGCACCGAACGCTCATCGCTATCCCAGATGAGCGTGCCGCCCGCATCCTCGAAAACCGGCCTGATCGCGATCATCTTCGCGTTGGCCGGTATCCGCAGCTTGTCGCCGATCCGGATTATCCGCGGGTCTTGTATAGCGTTCACCTCGATGATCGCCTGTGCAGATACGCCGAACCTCTTCGCCAGCCTGATAACGCTGTCCCCAGGCCGGACGACATACTCCGTTCCCCGCAAGGCGCTTGAAGCCCGGGCGACAACCTTGGCTGCGGCGCGTGCAGCGGGAATCGCGGGCACGGCTAACCTGTAGTCAGCCCTCACCGATGGACGCACTTGGTCTGCCTCCGCCAGGCCGGCCATCAGCACGGGAGCGGCTGTAGGCCCCGAGGTGGAAGTATCCAGAGCGGCGGTTCGGTTCGGCGTCGGCTCGGGAGAATCCGCGGCCTTCGCAATACCCGCCGATGCCGCTTTCTCCTCCGGCACTGGGGCCGGGGATTCCTTTAGCTCGACGTGCGGAACGCCCGATTCCAATACGCGCGCCGACAGCGAAGGCAGATTCGCCACCGGAGCCGCGGTGTGCTCCACCTCGAACTTCTCGGCGGCCACGCTGCCCGGCTCAGGCACGGTCCTTGCATATTCCTGCTCGGCGGCGCCCGATCGCTTGATGCTCTGTCTGGGCGTCGCGGTCGTAGAAGGCAGATTGGGCAACACAGGAATGCTCCTCGAAAGCACGTCTGCAGCTTCGGGCACGGCGGTTGTCTCTCGCCCGATAACCGGCATCGGCTTCCCAGGATTGCGCACCGTCACACTGATAGGCTTTACACCAGCCCTGTTGTACAAGTCGTCCGCCGCTGCTACCTCAATGGAGTGGGGGCCGTTCTCGTCCCTTGTGGTATCCCACTCGTAAGTATAAGGCCCGCGGTTCTTGATGCAGCGCACGGACTTGTCAATGCACACAGAAACCAATGGCTCGCGGCCGCTGTTGTCGGATGCCTCAATGGTGACGGGCGTTACTCCGGAGACTGTGTCGCCCTCCTTGGGGCTGATCAGCGCAACCTTCGGAGCGACTAGATCGCGAGGCTGGTTCGAGACAGTCACGGTGCAGCTCGCCATGGCCAGGTACTCCGTGTTCGAGAATATCTGAATGTCGAGCTTGTGCTTTCCGTTCGGGCTACGCACCGTATCCCATTTGAAGGAACACGTTCCCTGCGCAAGAGGGGTTTCGTACACGCGCTCGCTCGCAGGCTTTCCGTCAAGGAAGACCTGGACCTTCGAGACGGGATGCTTGTCGTCGGAGCCGAAGCTTACGGTGACGTCAACCTGGCCGCCCTGGATCGTCGCTCCATTCGTCGGCGCAGCGAAGGTCACCGTTGGGACGGCAGCGGATTCAGCCGCATGCAGCACTCCCGCGATGCAGACTGCCGCCAGAACTACCACCAGCGTGTACACAGGTATTCGCATTTGCACATCCCCGCCATTCGTATTGCTATTGGATGCCAAGCAAAGGCACCCTTACGCCTGACAAATGTAGCATACCGGCTGGGCAAAGTCAAGAAGCAAGGATTCTCGGTAGTGTCAACCCTTTTGTGTAAAATGGCGAATTGGTTTCAGCTCCCAACGCTTGTTGAACGAATCGAATACGGCGAAGATGACCCGATCGCAGCTGGCCTTGTTTGCAAAGCAACTCATCGGTCGGGTCCTGCGCCGG
>DATKXU010000091.1:0-6973 GCA_035528905.1 Armatimonadota bacterium | reverse complement strand
CGCCTCTTACCGGAAACCGGAGTTCAGCGTGAGGATCAGCTTCCCGCGGAAACGATATGTGCGCGGAGATATGATTCGAGCCAGGATATCTGCAAGCTACTATTTCGGGGCGCCACTGGCGAACGCGCGGGTCAGCTACTTGATCCGCCGATCCCCATACTGGCCTTTCGAGACTGATGAGGAAGAAGGGTTCGAGGAAGGCTATGAGGGCTACGAAGACTATGGCGGCTATGGGGAGATCGTGAATGAGGTTGTCGTCCATACCAATTCGAACGGCGAAGCTGTGATCGAGTTCCCTGCCGACTGGAAGCAGCCGGAGGAAGATGATGCCTGGGACGCCGACCAGGAGTTCAGCGTCGAGGCGTACGTCGTAGACAAGGGCGGTCGAGGGGCCAGTGCGACCGGTTCGGTTATCGCAACGCGAGGTGAGTTTGCGATTGATGTGATTCCGAGCCGACGCATTGTCACGCCCGGTGCGCCTGTCACCGTATCTATTCTGGCGATGGACTACGATAAGCGTCCCGTGAAGAAACAGTCGGTTGCTGTCCTGGTGGGGCGCGAGCGATGGAGGAACGGCGAGAGCAGGTTCGAACAGTTCCAGAAGAAGCGGCTTACTACCGATGACTCCGGGCGAGCCTCGATGCGGTTCTCAGCCAGGCGGTCCGGGGGAATGCGCGTCATCGCTAAATCGCGGGACAAGCGCGGCAACAATATAGTCGCCTCCACGTATGTCTGGTCGTACGCTGCGGCTTACGAGGAAGACATCCGCTACCCCGATTTGCAGATCGTGACCGACAAAAAGACATACGATCCGGGCGATACGGCGAAAATCTTGATCAACACGAAGAGTCCCGGTGCAACAGCTCTCGTTACGGTGGAAGGCACCCGAGTTTACAATCGCATCACCGTCCACCTGAAGAACAGGACGACCATGGTGCAGATCCCTGTAATGAGCGAATACAAGCCCAACTTCTACATTGGGGTCTGCTTTGTAAGGAACAAGAGCTTTGTCAACCAGCAGGCGAGGGCGAAGGTATCCCTGCGCGCGCAGTCGCTCAGGATCAAGATAGAGCCAAACAAGCTCAAATACCGCCCGGGGGAAGATGCTACATATAGGATCAAGGTCACGGATTCAAGTGGACGGCCGGCGAGTGCGGAGCTTTCCATCGGCGTCGTGGACGAGGCGATCTATGCCATAGCAGAAGACCACACGAAGCCGATACTCGACTACTTCTACGTGCGCAAGCCTAACCAAGTTGACACCAAATTCTCTTTCCCTCAGATATACCTCAGCGACTCCGATAAGGCCGGCCGAGTGCTCGCAAGGTCAACGCCGCTCAATATCAGGATTCGAAAGCGCTTCCTGGATACGGCGTTCTGGAACCCAAGCGTTCTTACCGACTCCAATGGTGAGGCAGCGGTGAGCTTCCAGTTGCCGGATAATCTGACCACATGGCGCACGACAGTCCGCGGCGTCACCATTGATACGTCCTGCGGCGAAGCAAGGAATACCGTAGTCGCAGGGCAGGACTTTCTAGTCCGGCTCGAAGTGCCCAGGTTCCTGGTGCAGTCGGACAATTCGACGGTCACCGCCGTCGTCCACAACTACACAGGCCGCAATCAGCGGGCAAATGTTGACTTGAAGGCGCCGGGACTGAGTGTGCAAGGGAAAGCACGACGGCGGGTTCTTGTCCGGGATGGCGGTAGTGAAAGGCTCGACTGGCAGATCTACGCGCCCAGGCCGGGTTCATTCGAGATAACCGTCCGCGCTGCAGGAGAAACGGCTGGCGATGCCATGCAACTCGCATTGCCCGTCTATCCTCATGGAGCTGAGCGCCAGACCGTCAGGACCGGTGCTATGAGTGGTTCCACGGCGGTGAAGCTGAACGTTCAAGTGCGTCGCGATTCCATCTCGGGCACTACCTGCCTCAGAGTGCGGCTCGCGCCGTCGCTTGCAGCGGCTATGCTTGGCTCACTCGATTATCTTGCTCAGTACCCTTATGGCTGCACCGAGCAGACCATCAGCTCCTTCCTGCCCGACGTATTCCTGTCCCGCTCATTCAGAGAGCTGGGGATGCGGAATGCAAAGCTCGAGGCCGAGTTGCCGGACATGGTGACGAAGGGCCTCTTCCGCCTTTACCGGTTCCAGCTGGATGACGGAGGATGGTCGTGGTGCGAATATGGCGAGTCCGACCCCTGGATGACCGCCTACGTCTGCTACGGGCTGGTTCAGGCGCGTGAAGCGGGCTTCCCGGTAAACATCGCCGTGCTCAGAAGCGGGCTCGAACGACTCTCCGAGCACATGCGAACCGAGAACCTCGACATTGACGAGAAGGCCTTCGGCTGCTATGTGCTGACATTAGGCGGACTACGAGTAGATAACCAGCTAAAGCGTATCGCAAGCATGCGAGTTTTGAGCCCTGAAACGCTTGCTCTCCTAACCCTGAGCTTTACACACGAGGGTAAGATCGAGGAGGGGAAGGCCGTTCTCCGCAGGCTTTTCGAGTGTGCAGCCGTTGAGCCGGGCATGATCCATTGGGGGAGCCCAGAGGGTTTTGACGGCGGCGATATTGAAGCGACTGCTCTCAGCCTCCAAGCTGTGCTCAAGATTGACCCGAATGATCCGCGTGCACTTGAGATAGTGCGCTGGCTCATGCGACAGCGCCAGGTGGACGCTTGGTACTCGACTCGCGACACGGCGATGGTGCTCTACGCTGTGTCGGAGTTCCTCAAGGTATCCAAGGAGCTCAATCCAGATTTCGATGCCAAAGTCCTTGTGAACGGAAAAGTCGCCGCGGCGGTGCACTTCGATCGGAATTCGGTTTTCCTGCCGGAGTTCGAAGTCGAATTGACAAGTCGAGACCTGCTCAAAGGACGCAACAGTCTGGAGATACGAAAAGCCGGCGTCGGCAACCTGTATTACTCGACGAAGCTTACCCAGTATGTGGCTAGGGATTACATGCCCTCTACGGTCACAGGTGCTGGCTTATCCATCACCAGACAATACTTCAATCCTCCAAGCCGGTTCTATGAGCAGTCCGCAGATCAAAGGATCGGCTCCCCTGTAGAAGGATGCAGGGCCGGCGATGTAATCCTTGTGCGGCTCATCGTGACCGCGAACGCTCGCGTCCGGCATCTGCTGGTGGAAGATTTCATCCCCGCCGGGTGTGAAATCGCCGACAGAGGACACGTAAGCAGTTGGGAATGGGACAACTGGTGGATCGGACAGGATGTAAGGGACGAGAAGATATCCTTCTATGTGGATGAACTATGGCGAGGACAGCATGTGATCGAGTATCAGATGCGAGCCGGTTTCTCGGGCATATATCATGCCCTTCCGGCGCAGGTCTTTGCGATGTACGAGCCGAAGGTCAGGGCATCCACCGAGGAAACGGAGTTTGCGATCAGATGAACATGCGCCTATATGCTTTGGGAATCAGTATCGCAATAGTGGTGGCCATGGGAGTCTGGGCGGCTGCAATTCCGGGCGCCGAACGTGAGATTGGATGCTATGTAACTACCTTGCGCGGCAGGACGGAGTCGCAGATATTCAATGCCCGTCTTGCAACCAGGAAGATTACCAATACCGTAGTTCAGCCTGGGCAGACCTTCTCGTTTCTAAAGACTGTGGGGCCATGGACCGCGGATATGGGCTACAAGAAGGCGCCGGTCAGCTATGATGGCGAGTTGGTCAGAAGCTGGGGCGGCGGCGTCTGCCAGGTTTCCACTACCCTCTACAACGCGGCGCTGCTCGCGGGGCTGGAAATAGTCGAGAGGCATCACCACCACTGGCCTGCAAGGTATGCGCCGTTGGGGCGTGACGCGGCGGTCGCCTATCACGATATTGATCTGAAGTTTAAGAACAACCTGCCTGCTCCGATTCGAATTGACGGCGAAATCAGGGGCGAGAACCTGGTGTTTCGCATTCTGTCGCGCTGCCGGCCTGGGTACGAAGTTCGCATTGAGTCTGAAACGCGGTCCACCAGCCCTCCGAACGAGGTTATTCAGGATCGAACTGCCGATGGTTCCGGCCAGTGGAAGTTGATCAATCGAGGGCATCCGGGGTTCTATGTCGCAACTTACAGGAGGTTCATCTACCCGGACGGCAGTCGGAGACAGCTCCTTGCCGAGGACGGGTATCCCGCGATGAACAGAATCGTGCGAGTCACCGAGGAATCAGACTAGCTGTCGAGATCGCGTGTGGCCCGCACGAACTTCAACGAATCGTCTCAGAGTCTTGATGCTTAGCAGCGTTCGAGCGCATCTCGCCGTAGAATACAGAAGCGTCCGCTGCGAGCAGAGCCAAGAAGTTGCGAAATGAGTCCACACGCGGAACCTTCTTTCGTTTGTGGCGTCGTCCAATCGCAGGGCACTCACCTTGGAGACCGGCAACCAGGCGTGGGTCCCAGCCCTGTGGCCCCGATCCCGTATCCCTTCCTTCCTTGTTCCCATTTCCTCGCGTTCGAACTTACACGATAGGGCTAGGTGGCTTCCCATGTCGCGCGGCAGCAGGAATTAGCTTGACAGCAAGCCCAACTGGGTGTAGAATAAGGGTAAGCGGCTTTGGGAAGCACTTATTTTGGGCTCACAAGACACAGCCGGAACCGGTTTGTGTCACAGTGACGGCAAAGTTGTCTGTTCATCTCATAGTGACGCCGCTAGGCTGCAAACAGAGGACGGACGAAAATGAAATCGGCCGTGCTTGTATTGGTCGTTCTGCTCGGAGCTGGCGTCCTCGCCGGTCAAGCCTTCCCTAACACCATAACCTACGGCCCCTACGCGGTTCACGTAGATCGAGCCCCGGCAGACCAGCCGATCAACCGGCCTGCCGTCGGCGCTGGCTACGTGGTTGACGCTCCGCAGATGGTCACCAGCGACGTATGCGCTTTTCCCAATCGCAGCACGCGCACCTCGCGCCTGGTGACCTGGACGTCGAGCCATGGAACGCCGAGCAATATCGTCTACTACAGAATACTCGGAGCGCAGACCTGGCTGACCGGCAGTGATCCGACTATAGGCACCGGGCACAGCGTCACCCTGGCTGGCCTGACTCCGGATTCTCTATACGAGTATTATGCGTCATCCGGTGCTCTGGACATGGTACCGGGCACTTCTGCGGTTAAGCGCTTCGACACGTGTGCTGTGAGTCAGAATCAGTTTGTGATCACGGCGGATCTTCACCCGTACCAGTACCTGCACTGGATGCCGCCGATTCCGATTGCCTATGATCAGGTGACTCGCCTGCAGAACGAAGTTCTCGCCCTGCATCCCGGATTCGTCATTTGTGCAGGGGACGTTGGGGGGGACATGATTCCTGGTGGCACTGAGGAAGAGATCAGAATCCTAGACGAAGCGTTCAAGAAGTGGCGGCAGGCTGGAACGGAGATTTACATAGCGGTCGGCAATCATGATGTTCCTTCAACGAAGCCGGACGTAACCCAGATCAAGATGGATTGGTTCTGCTCGCAGGTCCCTCCATATCCCATGAATAGCATGCTCGATGCCTCCGTGAATCCGGATGTCTACGATCGCTTCTACAACCACGGGCAGCGCTGGTACTCGTTCAACTGGCGCAACATTCACTTCGTGATCATGGATTCCAATGATGTGGTGGCCGGCGACATATCGTCGGCCCAGCGGCAGTGGCTTGTGAACGATCTATGCTTCCACACGAACAATCCATGGCACTTCCCGACACTGGTCTTCGTGCACAATCCCGATTGGATGACCGGAGAGCATGGCTCCACCATCAGGCCGCTGTACAACATCCTGGCTCAGTACCCGAGCAAGCATACCGTCAAAGCTGTTTTTGGTGGCCACCATCATTGTGGGACGAATTACCCGCCTGAGAATAACTTGGGGATCCAGGTTTACACTGTGCCATACACCGTGCATCCCATAGATTACGCTGAGTGCACGATGGAGTACGTCGTGGCGACGGTCGGTGAGAGCGCGATCACATTCTTGAAGAAGGTGGTCGCCGTTGGTGCTAAGAGTCCAAGGCAAGTCAGCGACATGGTTTACTATCCCATCCCATGGAGCTCCACGGTTCCCTGCATAACGGTGGATGAGGCCAGGAAGGCCGCTGATGGCCATCCGGTGATCCTCTCTAACGCGGTCGTGAGCGCCAACTTCTATGGCGACGCTGGCGGAGGAGGATTCGGGCGCACAGGGTTCGCGGTTGAGGCAGGTGATCGCTCGAATGGCATCAGAGTGGTTTCGAATGCTGCTGTTTCGCCCGGCTACAGTATGACCGTGGAAGGCACGGCGGCGACTGTGGATGGCGAACGTGTCATCAACGCCACCTCGGTGGCGGTGAACTCGACCGGGAACAGTACTCCCCTGCCATTTGTCTGTCAAACCCTGGACACCGGTGGAGGAACCTACGGCGGTCAGGGAGCGGTAGTGAACGATGCGACGCAATCCCCTGCCATGATGTGCCGCGGTTTGAACAACGTTGGCATCCTGATGAGGATTCAAGGCGAGGTACGCGCGTCCGTGTTTGATAGCACGTACGGTAACAGCTACTTCTACGTGGACGATGGCTATGGCGTTCACAATGATGTGTGGAACTACGAGGCCGGCGTCAAGGACGGATCCGGCAACATAGGCGTAAGGTGCAGGCCAGCTTCTACCGGGTCAGGCAGTCCGGGTGCACTGCCGGCCGTGGGGGACTACGTGGACGTGACCGGGGTAATCGGCGTCAAGCAAGTATATGGCTGCAACGCCCGATACATCTGGACGACCTCCTGGACTCCCGCGACCTTCCAGTCGTACAGCTATGATTACCGCGAGAAGTGGAATCTGCTGTCGCTGCCCGGGCAGCCGAAGGACCCTGATCCTGCGGCGGTATTCGGAGGGTCTGGGGTAGTAGACTGCAGGCTGTACAGGTGGGATGCGCCTTACCAGGGGCTATTGATGTACGGGACGTCTTCTCCTGATCTCTTTGGAGCGATGACGAACTCTGAGGGCT
>DATKXU010000090.1:0-6196 GCA_035528905.1 Armatimonadota bacterium | reverse complement strand
CATGCTAAGCAGGAGATCCACCATCACCTGCTCCTGGAAGGACGTTTCTCCCTCAGTCTTGAATAGCTTCATCGGGTACGCTGCTCCTTTCTTGTTTGTTTGCTTAACAAAACATTAGGAGCTCGTACCCTTTTCTACTCCGTCCCCGATTTTACACACAAGACGGTACACTACCTACAAAGCGGGGCTGCTTGCGGCGCCGTTAGGATTGTGCTATACTCTACGCAATTGGCCGAGCGTGGCTTTTCAGACAAGGCGGCTGGGAACACAGTACATGCACGGCACTCTAGTCGGAATCGTCGGGCCGACCGCGACCGGCAAGACCGCTGTGGGAGTAGAGTTGGCGAAGAGGCTCGATGGCGAGATCGTCTCCGCGGACTCGATGGCGGTCTACAAGGGTATGGATATCGGCACTGCGAAGCCCACGACCGAACAGCGGGCGGCGGTGAGGTTCCACCTGATTGACGTGGTGCGTCCCGACGAGGAATTCAGCGTTGCTGAGTTCAAGCGCTTTGCGGAGGGGGCAATAGCTGACGTATTGAGCCGTGGGAAGGTCCCGCTGCTCGTAGGGGGAACGGGTCTGTACGTCAAGGCTGTCGCCGGCGGATTGAATATCCCGGCTGTGGCTCCCGACCGCGAGCTGCGGGAGCGTTTGAGGGCCGAGGCGGCGGAGTTCGGAGGCGAGCGTCTGTTGGAGCGCCTGAGAGCGGTTGATTCCATCACTGCCGAACGCCTTCATCCAAAGGACCTGAAGAGAATCATCCGGGCGCTCGAAGTCCACATGCTGACCGGCCTGCCGATCTCCCATTTCCACACGACGGCTGGGACGACGGAGGCAGCCTATCACGCAGCCCTCTTTGCCCTGAGTATGAGCCGTTCGGCCTTGTACAGTAACATTGAGCAGAGGGTGGATCAGCAGATTGATGCGGGACTGGTCGAGGAGGTCCGCGGGCTTTTCAATGAGGGGTACTCTCCTGATTTGTCCTCGATGAAGGGATTGGGGTATAAGCAGATTGCGGGGTATTTGCTGGGGGATTGCGACCTCGAGACCGCGATCCGCCTACTGAAGCGGGATACGCGGCGGTTTGCCAAGAGACAGCTCACGTGGTTTCGGGCAGACCCGAGAATTCGCTGGATTGATGTGGAAGGGCGCGGTGCGCCTGATGTGGCCGCGGAACTTGCGAGTCTGCTGGGGAAAAGGCATGATTCCAAGGACAATGCGTTGGACAATATGCGTGGAGGGCTGGTCGGATGAATAAGACGCAGGTAAATCTTCAGGACTTATTCCTGAACCAAGTACGTAAAGAACACGTCCCGGTTACGATCTACTTGACCGGTGGCGTCCAACTCAAAGGGCTGATCAGGGGTTTTGATCCTTTTACGGTTCTCCTGGATAGCCCGGGGAAGCCGACGCAAATGGTTTACAAGCACGCGATCGCTTCCGTAGTTCCCTCCAGACAGATAAGCATACCGCTGCAGGAAGTTGCAAGGGAAGAGCCGGCTGAAGAGAAAGATGAAGGAGCTTGAGTTCACAAAGGCGCATGGCATAGGGAATGACTTCATCATTATTGATTGCTTGCGCGGTAATCTGGGAGACACGAACCTAGCGCGCCTGGCTGTTCGCCTGTGCGACAGGAACTTCGGCATCGGCGGCGATGGTCTCATTCTGATATTGCCTTCGGAGCGCGCCGACTTCCGCATGCGCACGATCAATTCCGACGGCAGTGAGGCGGAGATGTGCGGAAACGGGATTCGCTGCCTCGCTAGATACCTGTTCGATCGCGGATTGGCCGGAGAGTCGGTGGCCGTTGAGACATTGGCGGGCGTGAAGCCGATCGGTATCGTCCGGGGGGAAGGATGCGGCGTTGGATTCACCGTGGACATGGGCGTGCCTCGCCTGGAGGCGGAGGAGATTCCGGTTTCGGGTTTTGATGGCAGAGTGATCTCACGCCCGCTGGAAGTTGATGGCACGCAGTTCAGCATCACGTGCGTATCAATGGGGAATCCCCACTGTGTCATACTCGCAGGGTCGAATGGTGCCCCTGTGGACCGCTCCACGCTTGAAAGCCTGGGGCCAAAGATCGAAAACCACCCGGCGTTCCCGAGTAGGACAAATGTCGAATTTGCCCGGGTCGTCAGCGACCATGAATTGCAGGTGGATGTCTGGGAAAGAGGCGCGGGAATCACTCTTGCGTGTGGGACCGGCGCCTGCGCGTCGGTAGTCGCCGGCGTCCTGAACGGCAAGGTGGGGCGGAAGGCGACAGTGTATCTCACCGGCGGCGACCTGCTCGTTGATTGGCGCGAGGACGGCGCCGTCTATATGACCGGCCCGGCCGAGGAGGTCTTCACTGGGAGCATTGGCGTTTAGCGCTGAGTAGAACTTGGACAGCACGCCGGGCGGAGGGAGACTCCCCTCCGCTTTTTGCCAAGTTTCCGTAGTCCACCAGAGGAGGATGAACAATCTTGGTTCGATATGCAGACAGGCTTGACGCGATACCGCCGTACCTTTTTGTCGAGATGGCCCAGCTCAAAGCCAAGGCGATTGCGGAGGGCCGGGACCTCATAGACTTTGGGATCGGAGACCCGGACCAGCCGACGCCGCAGCCGATTATCGACAGGCTGGGGGAAGCGGCTAACAACCCGGCTACTCACCGCTATGATGAGTCCGATTACGGGTGTCCTGAGTTCATCAATGCGGCTGCAGCCTGGTATCGCCGGAGATTCAGCGTCGAGCTGGATCCATCCAGGGGAGAGGTGCTGGGCCTCATAGGCTCGAAGGAGGGGCTTGCCCATCTCGCATGGGCCTTCATAAGCCCCGGCGACGTCGGCCTGGTTCCGGATCCGGGATACCCGGTGTACAAAGTTAACACCGCCATGGCCGGCGGAACTCCATATCTGATGCCGCTGCTGGCAGAGAATGCCTTCCTGCCCGACCTGAGCGCCATACCGTCCGATGTAGCCAAGCGGGCGAAGCTGATGTACATCAACTATCCAAACAATCCGACCGCTGCGACTGCCACGCCCAAATTCTTCGCCGACGTGGTGGCATTCGCCAAGGAATACGATGTCATCGTGTGCCAGGATGCCGCGTACTCGGAAGTGACGTATGACGGATACAAGTCGCCGAGCTTTCTTGCGGTTCCAGGTGCGATGGATGTCGGGGTGGAGATGCACTCGCTCTCCAAAACGTACAACATGACCGGCTGGAGAGTCGGGTTCGCGGTTGGGAATGCCGACATACTACGCGGCTTGAACAAGCTCAAATCCAACATTGATTCGAAGCAGTTCCCGGCGCTCATGCTGGCCGGCGCATGGGCTTTGCGGAATCTGGAAGGCAATCCCAAGACCATCGCTCTTTACCAGAAGAGGCGCGATATCATAATAGACGGGCTGAACAGCCTGGGATGGAATCTGCCCAAGACCGAGGCGACGCTCTACATCTGGGCGCCGATTCCCCCCGGGTATGCCGCGATCGAGTTCGCAAAGACGCTGCTTGAGAAGGCCGGAGTCTTGGTGGTTCCCGGTGTCGGCTATGGAGAATACGGCGAGGGATACGTCCGCCTCTCGCTAACCGTCACCGGCGACCGCGATGGCGAGCGCGTAGCGGAAGCCATCGAGCGCATCAAGCAGAATGTTGAGATCAAATGGTAGGAGGAATCCACGGGTTCAGATCCCTGGATCCCTTGATCCCTGGAACCCTGGATCCCTGACATGCACGAAATACGTACAACCGAGCGCGCTATCCTCGTCAGCCTCGAATCGGGCAGCGAGGAGGACCGCTCGCGAATCGAAGAACTGAAGCAATTGACCTACACGGCTGGCGCCGACATTGTGGGCGAATTCGCGCAGCGGCGGCCAAGGCCCGACATCGCCTCCTACCTGGGCCAGGGGAAGGCGGAGGAGCTCTTCACGGAGGTCAAGGCCGTGGATGCCGACGTCGTGATCGTGAACGGCGATCTGACGCCGACTCAGCAGCGGAATCTGGAAGACGTCGTGGGTGTTCGCGTTGTGGACCGGACTCAGCTCATCCTGGACATCTTCGCGCAGAGGGCGCACAGCCGCGAGGGGAAACTCCAGGTCGAGCTTGCGCAGCTCAGATATCTCGTGCCGCGCTTGACGGGAACGGGCGCCGTGCTGAGTCGGCTGGGCGGCGGAATCGGAACGCGCGGCCCGGGCGAGACGAAGTTGGAATCTGATCGGCGGCGGATACGGGACCGGGTCGCCGATCTCACAGACGAGATCGAGGAGGTCAGCCAGCATCGGCACGTACAGAAGCAGGCGAGGCGTGAGCTGCCTTTCCCCACAGCTGCGCTGGTAGGTTACACGAGCGCGGGCAAGTCCACACTGCTAAACACCCTGTCCGGCTCGCACGTCATGGTGGACCGCAAGCTCTTCGCCACGCTCGACCCGACTACCAGGCGAGTCGTGCTCCCTGACGGATGGGCAGTCTTGGTTACCGACACAGTCGGATTCATTCGAGACCTGCCGCACGATCTTGTCGCGGCCTTCAGGGCGACTTTGGAAGAGGTCACAGAGGCCGACTTCCTAATACACGTTGTGGATGGGAGCCACGCCCAGATGGCCGCGCAAATGGCCGCTGTGGGTCACGTATTGGCTGAACTGGATGCCGCTGACAAGCCAACTATGACTGTCTTCAACAAGAGCGACCTGGTGGCCGATCAGTACGTCCTCCGAAGCATCGTGGCGGAGAGGCCAAACAGCGTGTATATCTCCGCCCTCAAGAGGCAGGGCATCTCGCAGCTCATGGCGGCTATCAGCAAGCTCCTGCAGAGCCTGCTCGTGCGCATGTCTCTCGAAATCCCATACGAGCGCAGCGACCTGGTCTCCCTCTGCTATGACAGCGGCAAGGTCCTCAAGGCCGAGTACACCCCGACCGGCATCCTCGTCGAAGCAGAGGTGTCAAGACAGGTTGCCGGGAAGCTGGAGAAGTATGGACGCGGGTAATGGCGAAGGGTGTCGGTGCGGCGGCTTTCCTTATGATTTGAAGGCTGGCCGGTGGGCTGGGGTCTGACCGTGTGGTGACCGTTAATCTCACTGTGTGGGGGGAAATGCTATGAAGAGACTCCTGGTTTTGGGTGTCGCGCTGCTAATAAGCCCCTTCTGGTGCTCACAAGTGTTGGCTAGAGCGCTGCCGATCCCGAAGGGGCAGGTGACTTCGCCCTCGAACTGGCCGAAAGAGTTGACAGAGCTGGTCAACCGCGAGAACCGCGTGTACGGCATGTCGGGTGGGCCTTACCCGCCGATGTACAGGTTCTACTTTGTGGGCGATACACAGGGGTTTAATGGCTTTGTCGGGCAGATCGCGAAGCTGCGGGGCACACCGGTAGAACTGATTGTTCATCCAGGCCCCGGAGTAACCAGCTACAGCGTCCAGCAAGACAGCACGGTAGTTAGGGACGACAAAGTGCTTTATGACTGGGAATTGGTTGTCCCGGAAGACCTGGAACGACGTGACCAGAGGGTCGCAGATAGCCCGCCTCGGATAACCATCAACGTCTATCTCGGCGGAGGCATTGATTTGCGCAAAGTAGTGGTGCCGCTGAACATTGAGGTGAAGTCTAGCGGTGAGATCGAGAGGTTCGTTGCCGACCATAAGGCGAAGCAGGAGCAGGTAGAAACATCGCGTTCAAAGTAATATGTAACGGTTCGACGGCTCCTCGAGCCTAAACGTGGCGTACATGGCAGAGGTCTGCCCCACTTGGAGACGGACCGGATCAGCGTCATAGCCGTACCATCAAATCAGTGTTGATTTTCAAGTCCAGCGCCAGCGAATGGCCTCCGTCGATGTGTGGCGGGGAGACCTCGCCAGTCCCGCAGGTACGGCCATAATTGACTTTGCCAGTTAAAGGGTGTAGAATGGAGTGTAAATGCGAGAGGCGTAGACACCGCTTGTCTACGCCTTCTAGCTCGATGGTGCCGAAGGCGAGAGTCGAACTCGCACACCCTTGCGGGTATCCCGATCTGAATCGGGACGCGTCTGCCGACCGCCAAGAACAAAAGCCACTTGGTGGTCAATGGCAAATGGCGATGGAGTTGGTGCCGAAGGCGAGAGTCGAACTCGCACACCCTTGCGGGTACATGGTCCTGAACCATGCGCGTCTGCCATTCCGCCACTTCGGCACGGCGGTATCAGTATAGCAAACCGGCCTGCGTTTGTCAACGAATCGCTCTGGAG
>DATKXU010000089.1:0-29086 GCA_035528905.1 Armatimonadota bacterium | reverse complement strand
ATGGTGATGCCTGGAGACAACGTCTCGCTATCGGGCGAGCTGATCCAGCCGATCGCCATGGAGGAAGGCCTGCGGTTCGCGATTCGCGAGGGCGGGCACACCGTGGGAGCCGGCGTCATAAGCGCAGTCGAGGCGTAATCGAA
Source organism: Armatimonadota bacterium (assembly GCA_035528905.1). Lineage (GTDB taxonomy): Bacteria > Armatimonadota > UBA5829 > DTJY01 > DTJY01 > DATKXU01. The sequence goes on along the minus strand of DATKXU010000089.1, from coordinate 28,943 downwards.
TCCATCGCGTGGCGAGTATTGGGAGGCACAGGGGAGTTTCATGGCAACTGATGCCAGGGTGATAATTACGTTGGCCTGCAGCGACTGCAAGGCCAGGAATTATACTACAACCAAGAACAAGCGCAACGATCCGGACCGGATCGAGATGCGGAAGTTCTGCAAAGTGTGTCGAAAGCACACGGTCCACCGCGAGGCGAAGTAGCCGAGCGCGAGGGAGTGGTCGCGCGGCAAATACCGCCTCTTTACAACGCGGTGCCGGATGTGGTAATATTTATCCGGATAATGTAGGGCCATAGCTCAGCTGGTAGAGCACCGGTCTCCAAAACCGGGTGTCGTCGGTTCGAATCCGGCTGGCCCTGCCATTTCGGCTTTATAGGTATGTGGAATCAAATCAGCTCCCTGCGGTGAAAGCGGTATCGTGCAGCGGAGCATTTTTGTGATTCAAGATGCCCCGCCATCCGGTTTCGTCCGACACGGCGGAGCAGTCGGCTTGATAGACGCGCGCTCAGAGGTGCAGGAATATGGCAACCGCAGGCAGCAAACCGGGGATCTTCTACAGGATGTATAGATTTACTAGGGAGTCCTGGCTGGAACTTTGCAGGACATCATGGCCAAGCTCTGATGAGCTGAAAAAGTCCACGCTCCTGGTTTTGGCCGCGATATTGGTCGTGGCGATATGGATCGGCGGCCTGGACTACCTGCTAGCCATAACAACCAAGAGGCTGCTCAATTGGTAGTTCGCGGCAAGCCATCCGGCCGCGGTGGGGCTCCGGAATTGAGAGGTTGAACTGATGGAACGGAACTGGTACGCAGTTCATACATACGCTGGACATGAGAATAAGGTCAAGACGACTATCGAGCGGCGTGCCGAGTCAATGAACTTGAAGGATAAGATCTTCCGCATCCTTATCCCGACGGAGGCAGAGCTTCGCACTCGAGCCGGCAAGAAGCGGGAGATACAGCGGAAGATATTCCCCGGCTACGTGCTCATAGAGATGGTGCTCGATGACCAGACCTGGTACCTGGTAAAGAGCACCACCGGGGTCACCGGATTCGTCACGTCTGGAAACAAGCCTATTCCCCTGCAGGAGAGCGAGATCGCGAACATCCTGCGAGCGGTCGAAGGCCCGCGCCAGAGGCCGAAGGTCCAGTGGGAGACAGGGCAGGTCATTCGCGTCACGTCGGGGCCGTTTGGGGATTTCACTGGCACCATCCAGGACGTGAACGTGCACAAGGAGAGGATCCGGGTGCTGATCTCCATCTTTGGGCGGGATACCCCGGTCGAGCTCGATTTCACGCAGGTGGAGAAGCTGTAGGCTGGAACCGCGATTAGACGGCTAGGTTGATACAGCAGAGGAGAGGTGTGACTATCCTCTAGCGACTGTCAACTATCCATTAGCACGGAGGATTTGCAATGGCAAAGAAAGTCATGGGAGTGGTCAAGCTCCAGATAGCGGCGGGCAAGGCCACGCCGGCGCCACCCGTTGGCCCTGCGCTCGGCCAGTACGGGATCAACATGATGGAGTTCATCAAGTCGTATAACGAGAGGACGGCGGCTCAGATAGGGACCATCATCCCGGTTGAGATTACCGTCTTTGAGGATCGGTCGTTCACATATGTGCTGAAGACATCGCCGGCCGGCGAGCTCTTGAAGAAGGCGGCGGGGATCGAGAAAGGATCGGGCGTGCCAAACCGTGAGAAAGTGGGCAAGATTACGCAGGAGAAGCTCCGCGAGATAGCCGAACTGAAGATGCCCGACCTGAATGCGAACGACGTAGAGGGAGCGATGAAGATCATAGCAGGCACGGCTAGGTCTATGGGGATTGAGATAGGCGACTAGCCGCCGTGGGAGGCCCGCCGAAGCCTACTACTCTGCGAAGTATCCATTCTCCCTAGTACTACGAAGGATGAATCGCTACGTAGCACGAGTTGGCGAAGGCGGGCCGCATCCGTACCACGAGGAGGTAGCGAAAGAATGCCCATACGAGGCAAGAGGTATCAGGAAGCGGCCAAAGGGGTTGAGAAGGCCAAGCAATACGAGCCGGCTGAGGCCGTCTCTGCGGTGAAAGAAGCCGCATCTGCGAAGTTCGACGAGACTGTTGAAGTCGCCGTTCGGCTCGGCGTTGATCCACGACATGGAGACCAGATGGTGCGAGGGACGACCAGCCTTCCTCACGGGACGGGCAAAGTGCGGCGAGTCGCGGTCTTCGCAAAGGGTGAAAAGGCGCAGCAGGCCGAGGAGGCCGGGGCGGATGTGGTCGGCGCCGAGGATCTGGTGCAGCGGATCGAGGGCGGCTGGCGCGACTTCGACATACTGGTTGCGACTCCGGACGTGATGAGCATGGTTAGCAAGCTTGGCCGGACGCTCGGCCCCAGGATGCCAAACCCAAAGGCCGGGACGGTCACGATGGATGTGGACAGAGTTGTCCGGGACATCAAGAGCGCGTCCAGAGTCGAATACAGGGTAGACAAGGCGGGCATAATCCATATGTCCATCGGCAAGATCTCCTTTTCTGCGGAACAGCTTACGGAGAATTTCACCGCGTTGATCTCGGCTCTGCTGAAGGCGAGACCGGCGGCCGCAAAAGGACGGTATCTGCGGAAGATCACCATCTCGTCCAGCATGGGGCCCGGCGTCAACGTGGACGTGCAGAAGGCTCAGGCAATGGCGGAACGCTGAGCCAAACCCGGATAGGCCGAAGGAAGGGCAGTGCTCTCATCTGAGAGCACTGCCCTTCCTTCGGCGTCCCTATATCCCGATCTGCATCTTCATGCGGACCATGTTGATTATGCTGTCCTGTGTGACCATGCCTTGCAACTTGGTGTTGTGCATCACCAGAAGTCTGCGCAGGTTTCCCTCCGCCATGTGCATGAGAGCGTCGAACGCATCGTCGTTCTCGTCAATCACTCGTTCTTCTTCGGGGGCCTTCGCGACCTGGCCCACAGTCCTTTCACCCCACTGGTCCCTCGGGATATCCCTGATTTCGTCCACCGTGATTATTCCCACCAGGGCATCGTCTTTCGTCACTGGAAACGCGGCGTAGTCGTATTTCAGTAGATAATCGTGAACGAACGTGTCCACAGAGATGCCGGGATCCACATGCGGGAAGTCTGTCGTCATCACGCGATGGACATCCACTCCGGAGAGCGCCCGTCTGACCACTAGCTGCTGATAGCTCTGCTGGGCTGCGTTGTTCAAGTACCATCCGATGAAAACGAACCACAAACCGCTCAGGAAGCCCCCGAAAAGCATTATCCAGAAGCCGCCTAAGATGAAGAGGTATCCGAATCCCTGGCCTATATATGATGCGTATCGGGTGGCACGATCGAGGCTGTCCAGGGAGCCCCAGAGGATGGCGCGCAGCACTCGTCCGCCATCGAGCGGAAATCCCGGCAGGAGGTTGAAAATGCCCAGTATGAGATTGATCATGGCGAGGTAGCGCACGATCCCCAGCCCGAACGAGCCGAGCAGCGCACGGCCTCCCGCCACCGCAAGCCACCAGAAGAGCAGCGCTAGAACAATGCTGGTCGCCGGACCCGCTGCCGCCATCTTCAGCTCGACTTCGGGAGTGCTGGGCTCCTCTTTCATCCGCGAGACGCCGCCGAATATGAACAGCGTGATCCCGCTGATGCCGATGCCGTTTCGCTTGGCAACATAGCTGTGCATCAATTCGTGCAGCAATACGCTGGCAAAGAGCAGCAGGGCAGCGATCACACCCGCAAGCCAGTTCATCGCGGTGCTAAAGCTCGGATTCGCCTGGGGAAAGTAGAACTGGGCGAGCGTATAGACTATCAGCGCAAATATAACCAGCCAGCTCACATCTACGTTGATCGGCACGCCGAGCAGTCTCCCAAGTCTTAGGCTCAATTGAGACACCTGCCCTTTCTGGCCCTACGTCTGACTTCGTTATCTGTTACCCCGGAGCCAGGCTGTCCGAAACGCTGAACGCTTCACAAAACCGGCGCGCGAATTGCCCTTGACCAAATGCGGCGAATCTGATAGACTGTCATGGTCTGAGCCGTTCCCGGCGGATGCATCTTTCCGTCTGCTGCCTGGATACGGCCTGTATCTTAGATTTAACCCACCTGGGTTTTCATACATTAGGAGAAGTCCTATGGCGGTAAAGGAACAGAAGGAGCCTGGTTGGAGAGACCTTCCGATTGCCGGTCTGATCACCGAGCCGGGGACGGCGGAGAAGTACAAGACGGGCGACTGGCGTACCGAGCGCCCCATATGGGACGCGGAGAAGTGCACTAGCTGCCTGATCTGCTGGGTCTACTGCCCGGACAGCTCGATCATCGTGAACGAGGAAGGCAAGATGTGCGGCATAGACCTCGATCACTGCAAAGGCTGCGGCATCTGCGCCGAGGAATGTCCGCCGAAGATCAAGGCTATCACGATGGTCCCGGAATCGGAGTTCAGAGATAAGTAGCAACTGCGCCCTGGCAGCGCTGCGGTCTGTTTTTCCAAAAAGGGCTGCGCCGTTCCCGACTTCGTCGAGGCGGTGCGGCTCTTTTTGTTTTGGCTCGGAGGATTTCGCATATCGGTGTGGAAGCGTTCAGTCGGGGATACATATGTGCGCAAGATTGGCTTTCTTGATGGTTTCGGCGATTGTCATCTCGGCCGCTGCCTTTGGAGCCCAGACTGAGCGAGAGGCAGCCGGTGCCGATTTCAAGGTCTGGGTGGCCGATCCATTGATCAAGATCTTGCCGAACTCGCCTGTCCCCGCTGACCGGGAGCCGGCGATCAGGATTGACGCTGTGCGCAATGAGTACGAATCCGCTCAAGTAGTCGTCACCGCGTATCGGGACATCGGCAAGCTGGCGGTGAAGGTGTCTCCCCTCGAAGGCCCGTCAAGGGCCGCTCCGCGCATCGAGGCGCATTTCCTCGGCTTCATTCCAGTGGAGAAGGGTACTACCGATACCCCGCCCGAGCATCTCATCGTCCAGGCCCCGGCCGACATACCGGATCCACTCCTCGACGCGAGGTCGGTGTCAGTCAAGGCAGGGCGAAACCAGCCGGTCTGGCTCACGATATTCGTGCCGAAAGGAGCGGCGCCCGGCGCGTATAGCGGGACCGTGGAACTAATCGCTGACTCGGCTTCGACTGCGGTTCCCCTGAGCATCAGGGTCCATCCCGTGACTTTGCCCGATGAGCGCACGCTTTATCTCACCAACTGGTTCTCTACGGGCATCATCGCCGGCGCCCACGGGCTTGAAAGGTGGAGCGAGCCATTCTGGAAGATGCTCGGCGCCTATGCTCGCTGCATGGCAGACCATCGCCAGAATGTCGTCATCACGCGGATATTCGAGCTGATCACAGCCCGCGATGACGGGAATGGGAACCTGACCTTCGATTTCTCGAAGTTCGACCGCTGGGTGGAGTTGTTCAAAAGGGTAGGCGTCATCGGCATCATCGAGGGCAGCCATCTAGCTGGGAGGGGCGAATGGGAGGCGAAGAATTTCGATGCCTACTGGCCTGTGATCACAAATCCGGACGGCTCCGTTCGGGGGAATCCTCCTGTGAAAGCCACGAGCGACGAGGAGCGCGCCTTCCTCTCGCAGTTCCTGCCGGCGCTCCAGAAACACCTCGAGGAAAAGGGCTGGATTGATATCTACCTCCAGCACCTCACCGACGAGCCGATTGCAGTCAACGCGGAGAGCTACAAGAAGCTGGCCTCTTTCGTCCGCGAGTTCGCCCCAAAGCTGCGAACCATTGACGCCTCCATGTGCACGGAGATCGCCGGCTCGATTGACATCTGGGTGCCTCTGCCGCCGGAACTGGAGGCCAAGATGCGATTCTTTCAGGAGCGGAAGAAGGCTGGCGAAGAGGTCTGGTTCTACACCTGCCTGGTGCCCAAAGGCAAGTACATGAACCGTTTCCTGGACTCTCCGCTCCTCAAGGTCCGGCTGATGCACTGGATGAATTTCAAATATGGGCTGACGGGATACCTCCATTGGGGATTCAACCACTGGCGCGGCGATCCGTTCACCGATCTTCAATCAGATTGGATTCCACCCGGCGACTCAGCACATCGTGTACCCCGGCAAGCGAGGCCCTCTGAGCTCCATCCGCCTGGAAGCGCTGCGAGACGGCGTCGAGGACTACGAGCTGCTCAAGCTCCTGGAGAAGAAAAACCGAAGGAAAGCCCGAAAGATATGCGATTCCGTGGTGCACTCTATGACTGACTATGCTCTCGACCCTGCAGCCTTCCGCCGTGCGAGGGCAAAGCTGATCGAGGCGCTTTCGCAGTCGTGAGTGGTCAGTCGTCAGTGGACGGTTCACGGTGAGGCCGGTCCGCTGGAATAGGGGCGGCGGAAGGTCCGCGCTTCACGAAGGCGGCCCTGTCTGGAGGCTGCTAGATCTGCTCGCGCTTGACCACCAGGAGGGCTATGTCGTCCTGGATGCTTCCGCGCGTGAAATCGAGCGCGGCCCGGTGTATCGCCTCCGCGATCTCTCGCGGCGGCAAATGCCTGGAGTCGCGCACCACGCCTATCAGCCTGTCCACCTCGAATGGTTCATCATCGCGGCGAGCTTCCGTCAGGCCGTCCGTGTAGCAGACGAGCACATCTCCCGACGCGATGTCGGACTCGTACTCCGCATACTCTGTGTCCTCGAATATGCCGAGCGGCGGCTGGCAGTCCATACGGGGTAGTTCGAGCACCTCGCCCGATGCGCGTGCCAGCAGACTCGGCGGATGGCCCGCGTCCGCATAGACTACGCCACCTGTTCGTGGGTCAAGCAGGCCGCAGAACATCGTGACGAACCCCCAGGCTTCTTCGACTTGGGCGAGAGCCTTATTCGTCCTGGTCATTGCGCGGGCCGGACTGTGTTCCTCAGAAACGAACGCCCGCAGGGTGTACTTCCCCATCGCCGTGAAGACCGCTGCTTCAAGTCCCTTGCCGGCCACGTCTGCGATAACGAGTCCGATGCGGCCGTCGGCCAGCGATATGAAGTCGTAGAAATCCCCGCCCATCTCAGCGATCTCTATGGCGGGGTAGTACGCAGAAGCGAATCCGAAGCCGCCTGACCTCTCCGGTATGGTTGGCAGCAGGCTGCTCTGGAGCGCCTGGGCGGTTCTCAGCCACTTCTCGAATGTCTCCGCATTCTCGATTGCGATGGCCGCGAGGGCCGCAAGGTCCCTTGCCGTGTCTATGGTTGCGGGGACGAACCGTGGGTACTCGCCGGGCGTGTCCAAGACGGCGAGTCCGACGGCACGCCCTCGCCTCACTAGGGGAAGCGCCAGATACCCCTTTATGGAGAATCGAGCAGCCAGGCTCGGGTCCAGACACGGATCCTTGCTTGCATCGGGGACTACTATGGGATCGCCCGTACTCATGGCTTCCTTCGCCTTCATGACGCTTTCACGCATGGGGATTGAGAGGTTGGACAACAGATCGGGGTGCGCCACTCCCCAGCCAGCGACGCCTAGCAGCCGATTTCCCTTGAGCAAGAATATTGCGGATCGCTTGGCGCCGCAGATGGATGCGAGGGCGCGCGCCACTATCTCTAAGCGCTCGCTCAGGCTCATCGCCACCACAAGGCCCTGTGCCACCGTGTACAGCGCGGAAGCTCGTTCCGCCTCGCGGTGTTTGGATTCCAGAGCCTCGTTTAGCTGCGACGTGCGCTCTTGAAGCGTCTCCGCCATTTCGTTGAAGCTGTCGCTGAGGAACTCCAGCTCATCTCCCGTGCGCACGTCGCTCCTGGCTTCGAGATCACCCTCGCCGAAGACGCGCGCCGTGCGGGCCAGGTCGAGCGCCGGCTTCGACAGCCTGTTTCCGAGATAGATCGCCATGCCGACGGTCAGGCCGATGATCAGCATGACTAGCGGGAAGTGCGTGAATGCCTGACTCCGGACCGGCCCGACGATCTCCTCGCGGGGGGTGAAGACACCTACCACCCAGCCGGTCCCGCTGATCGGCTCAACTGATCCCATCACCACCCGGCCGTCCGGCATAGTAAAGTGCTCGACGACCACCTGCTTCCCTGCGAGCGCATCGCGGATGAAGGAATGCTGAGGCCAATGCCTCTGCGCCCAGTCAAGCTCGCAGCCGGACGTGAAGATTACGACGCCCTTCGAATCCGCAATCACTACCTGGCCGTTCCCTATAATAGCGCCGGGGAAAGTTCTCCGCATGGCTTCCTCATCAATGAGCGATACGACCATGCCCTGAAGCTTGCCCGCGCCGTCTCTGATCCCGGTCGTTATCATGAACATGGGCTTATCGGTAGTCTGGAGCCTGAATACCTCGCTGGTCGTCCAGGGCGCGCCTTCCATTATCCTGCGGACGGACGGATGCCCGGAGACGTCGCGGCCGATCAGCGCCGACATATCGCTGGCAAATATGGCGCCTTTGGGGTCAGCGGCAGCCATGTGTACTATCCTGGGGGCGGAGCGCCTCGCGTGCTCTATGTAGGCAAGGGCTTTAGGCCTGGGGTTTCCGCTTTCACTCCATAACGCCGATCCGACGGTGCGCTCGATGGAGACTACGTCGCCGACAAAATCGGTGCATATGCCGGCGATGTCCTTTGCCACTTCGCGCTGGCTTTCTATAGCTTCGTGGAGTTTCTCATGCAGCCTGGAGATTTGCAGCAGCACATTCCAGGCAAGGAAGGGCACAATGAGGGCGAGACTCGCCAGTATCAGCCTGTTGCGGATGTGTCTGATGCGCAAGATCCGGCCTCCTCGCCTGAAAGAATAAGCGCCGTCTGCGGAGTTTAGAGGACAAGCATTATAGTGCTGCCAAATGTTCGTACCCGGTTCGTGACCCGTTCAACCGCAGAGCATCGCACACCGGCTTTGACCGGCGCTTCGCATTGGGTTATAATGCGGGTCGAGGAGCCTCTGAATGTCAACTCCAGCCAGGCGATTGGGAATCAGCCGCACTGTGGTGGTGCTGGGCGTAGTCAGTCTGCTAACCGATATATCGAGCGAGGGCATCTACCCGCTGATACCTCTGTTCCTGGTAAACGTTCTCCATGCGCGGGTCACGGCGGTCGGGTTGATAGAAGGCGTCGCGGAGAGCACTGCCAGCGTGCTGCGGATATTCTCCGGTTGGCTCAGCGACGTATTGGGAAGGCGGAAGTGGATCACCGCGGTGGGGTATGGACTCTCTACCATCAGCAAGCCGCTGTTCGCCTTGACGACGACGTGGCCGCAGGTCTTCGCAGTCAGGTTCGCGGACAGAGTCGGCAAGGGAGTGAGGACGGCCCCGCGCGATGCGCTGATAGCCGACGTGACTCCGCCGGAGAGCCGGGGGATATCCTTCGGCTTCCATCGTGCGATGGATACCGCCGGAGCGATTGCCGGGCCGCTCCTGGCGTTCTGGCTGCTGCGCTCGTTCGGCCTGGGATACCGCACGATATTCTTCCTGTCGGGGATTCCCGCGGTACTCGGCGTGCTGATCCTGATCGCAGCCGTGCGCGAGCCGGCACACGATATGGGAGCTCGCACGGCCGTGCCTTCCGTGCGCCCGAGAGACTTCAGGCGGTCCTTCAAGCTGTTTCTGCTTGTTGCAACGGTTTTCTCCATCGGGAATTGCAGCGATGCGTTTCTGATCCTGCGTGCGCGGGATATTGGGATCGGCGCAGCCAGAATCCTGCTGATCTACGTCCTGTTCAACGGCGTGGAGGCCGCATTATCCACGAGCGCCGGCGCCGTATCCGACCGCCTTGGCCGCAGGAATGTCATACTCGCAGGATATCTTGTGTTCGCTGCTGTCTACGCGGGCTTCGGGCTGGCGAGGCGCCCGGCCGATATCTGGGCGCTCTTCGTGTTCTACGGGCTTTACCAGGCTCTGACGAGAGGAGTGCAAACGGCGTTCGCGGCCGATCTGGTGAGTGTGGAGGGGAGAGGAACGGGTTTGGGAGCATATCACATGCTGACCGGAGTGGCTCTGCTCCCGGCCAGTCTGATCGCGGGTTACCTGTGGGATGCCGTCAACCCGTCAGCACCGTTCTACTTCGGGGCTGCAACGGCTCTGGTGGCAGCTCTGCTGCTGGCGGTGCTTTTCCGGGGATCCGTTACTTATAGCGATATGTGATTCGGCCGCGCATGAGGTCGTAGGGGGAAAGCTCGACCTGCACCCGGTCGCCGGGCAGTATCCTGATGAAGTGCATTCGCATCTTGCCGGAGACGTGCGCCAACACCAGATGTCCATTCTCCAGCTTGATCTTGAACATGGCGTTCGGCAGCGCCTCCTCAACGACGCCTTCCACTCGGATTGCCTCTTCCTTCTGCATACTGACAATCACCTCCTCCGGCGATCCTATTGATCCGTTTCCGACACCTCGACCAGATGGCACACTTTGCGTATCATGCCTCGGATTTCGGGACGGTCCGGCTGCTCGACGGTGGCGTTCAGCTTCCGAAGGCCGAGGGCGACCAGCGTCGCCTTTTGCTTCTTGTTGTACCCGATCGGGCTCTTCTTCAAGGTAATCCGGATTCTCTCACCCATCCCGGACCTCCGGAATCTGCATCCGCCGCACAAGACACTACATTCACCAACAGTGCACCCATGTCCTCCCTGATACATAGGGGCGACCGAGAAATCGAAGCCTCACACGCTCCTGCCTGACGCCTGGCCGAATCTCTCCAGCGCCAGTTTCCGGGCGGCGGCCTTGTCGCCGGGCGCGAGCCGCCCTTCGATAACCGCCTCGCAGAGGAATTGCTTGATCTCCTTGATCTTCGGGCCGGCTGGAATCTTCAGCAGGCTCATGATCTCCCTGCCGTTAAGCGGGCTTTTCAGCTCCTCGACGGGCGTCTTCAGCAGGATATGCTCCATGCGCGCCTCAAGCTCGTCGAGGCTCTTCGTCGTCGCGTGCGGCCCGGTGCCTGCTCTGTCGGCCCGCGCCAGCGCCAGCAGATCGGGGATGTCGCCGCCGGCATCGCGCATCAGCCGCTTGACCGCCGCATCCTTCCACTCGCTTCGATATTCGCCGATCCGCATGTGCATCGAAACCAGCCGCGCGACTCTAGCTATCTCGCCGGTCGGGAATCGAAGCCGCCTCAAGACCCGGCGGGCGATCTCCGCGCTGAGGTCTTCGTGCTCGTAGAAATGCGAATGTCCCTCGCTGTCCAGCGTCTTTGTCCGTGGCTTGGCTGCGTCGTGGAATAGCACCGCCAGCCGAAGGGTCAGGTCCGCCTGCGGGGGCAGTGACTCCAGCGACTGCAGGGTGTGCTCCCACACGTCGTAGATATGCCCGCCGTCCTGAGTGACGCCCTGCATCTCCAGGAGCTCCGGAGTGAATTGCTCGAGCAGGCCTGTTTCCTTGAGCATCTGGAGGCCGCGCGCTGCCTCGTCGCTCAGCACGATCTTCACGAATTCGTCCCGTATGCGCTCCTTGCTGATGATCGCCAGTCGCCCGGCGTCCCGAACGATCGCCCTGTAAGTCTCCTGCTCGATTTGAAACCCGAGGCGGACTGCGAACCGGACAGCGCGGAGCATCCTCAGTGGATCGTCGTAGAACGTGGTCGCCGGCTCGGTCGGCGTGCGGATAATTCCGGCCCCTATATCCTCACGGCCTTTCCCGGTCAGATCGAGGATTTCGCCGGTGTGGAGGTTTTCGAGGAGCGTGTTGACGGTGAAATCGCGGCGCAGGACGTCATCGTACAGGCCCGCCAGCTCGATCTCCGGCTTGCGGCTCGCGGGCGCATAACTCTCCCGCCGGGCGCTCACCAGCTCCACGGTGTGCCCCTGGATCGTGACCATCGCCGTGCCGAAGCGGGGATACGTCACGGGCCGATGGTCGGCGGCTCCCCTGTCGTGGAGAAAGCGTGCGAGTTCGAGCGCATCGCCCTCCAGGACGATATCCACATCCTCCGTCGGCGGGCGGCCCATGATCTTATCGCGCACGATTCCGCCTACGAGGTAGAGCCGTTCCTCATAGGGCGTGCCCCGCGCCAATTCCCGAATTCTCTCGATGGCAGGATTCATGTCAGCCGTCACATGTTAATGAGGGGGTCCGATATCGAGTATCGAGCATCCAGTATCCAGTATCAAATCCCAAATCCGCCGCACCGGCATTATAGGCCGCCCGCAGGCGCACGTCAACACAGCCGGCATACCTCGGCCGCGAAGACTGATGCTCTCCAAACCCCCACCATGCATCCCCGCTCGAAGTTTATAGCACCCGCCAATCGGGAACTACACGAATGCCTCACACTTGGCTGGGGCTGATGCGACCTGATATCAACGGCGGCGCGAGAGTAGTGCAGAGGTAGCGGTCATGGCTGACGAACCTGAGGAAGCGGATCGGGGATGGCGCGTCGTCGAGGGTCCGGGAACCGAGACCACCGATGAGGACATCGGCCCGCGCGGACGCGATCTCGGCAAGGAGCCCGTGCTAGGAGCCGGCTACGGAGCGAGCACCGGCGGAGTCGAAGGCGAGCCGGGGCCGCCGGGTCCCGCGCCCGGCGAAATTCCAGAGCACACCGGCCCGCTTGCTATCGAGGGCACAGACGAGCTGTTCCCAGCAGAGGAACAGAAGCCCGAATGATCTCTCCCGATCCGCCGGACCAGGCTCACCTTGCGGTTCAGCTACCTCCGGGCTTTGCCGGTTGCTTCTCTCGCTCCTCGATCTCGCGGATGTATTTCTGAGGAACCTTGACCTTCCCGGCGACCAGGTCGGCGGCATACCGCAGTTCCGCCTTGTACACGCCTGCAAACGCCCGTTCTATCTGCCATGGAAAGGCATCCCACGTCAGTTTCACCACACCTGAAACCAGAAGGCCCCAAACCAGCAGGAGAATCATCGCGCCGCCATGAACGCCTGCGAGCCTCCGCGCAATCTCCCGCTTGTCCTGAGCCGGAGCGCCTGCCCAGAACCTGGGTTTCTCGCGCCCCAATGACTCCGCCGTCTGCAGGTAGGTCTTCTTATGCAGGCGAACGGATAGCCAGAGGAGAAGGATACTCGGTACTAAAAAGGCAGCTCCAGCGGCCACCGTTACCAGCGTGTATTTGGAGAACGCAAGGTACGTCAGCGCCGATGCGGCAAGGCCGGGCAGTAGGAATATGGGCGCGTAATACTTGAGCAACCTGCCTACTGAGAATGACTTGGCCGCCGCCTCCAGATGAAGCTCGGAGGTCGGTACCCTGCGGGTCCGCAGTGCGAACGCTGCCCACAGTAGCAACATGGCGACTGTAAGCCAGCTTTGACCTATGATTGGAGCGACGGAGACGATTGGTGCGGAGAACCTCGCTCCACTGCGTACAAGTCCTTCCATCGACTGGTCCCAATACGCCCTGCAGCCCGCACTGAGGTACGTGAGCTTGCGCTTTTCCTTCTGCACCTGTGCAAGTCCGACCTTCGAGCCTGTTTCAGTGTAGATCTGCGCTTCGCGCTTATCAGCGATGGCAACAATCGCTGTCCCAGCAAGGAGGTCCATCATCGTTGCATCCTTGCTGCGCATTAAACTCCATGCCATGCGTTTGGTCTCGCCGAGCGTTGTGAGGGCCTGATCGGTGTGTCCGGCGGCATGGAGTTCGGCAGCGTGTTTGCTAACGCACGTGGCCACCCGCCTGAGGTGGATGGGAGAGCTGCGTAGAGAGTTTGCCGCACCCACCATAGCCTCGAACAGGCCGTTGTTCTCGCAGACCTCATAGGGCAAAGGATACGAATCCACATGTCTCCGACGATTGCCCCGGATGAGCAGGACGATTGCCTCATCCGCCGCTCCCCGGGATGCAGCCTCAGAAGCCAGGAGATAGAGCGGGAGGGCGTTACTCGTGTCGAGTTCTGCTGCCCGCCTAAGCGCCCCTGGCGATTGCCTTGATTCACCAATGGTCCCCAGACGGAAGTTCAACCGCGCGCTCTTGGGGAACTTCTTGACTGCCCGCTCCAGCGCCCTTTGTGCCGCGGCTCCGCCATGCACCGAACCGAAACCTAATGAGAGAACTTCAAAGTCCGCACGCACATCTGTGTCCGGCATGCGCTGAAGGATGGCTTCACGGGTTTCGGCCGCTTGTGCCTCAAACGAGTAGGTCCGCGCCCAGATGGTGTAGTACCCCTGGACTGCTATCGCCACCAGCGCCAACACGCCACCGATTAGTGCAAGGATATCGAGCCTGCGAGTTTCTTTCATCGCGCACCCCCGAAGGCTTGCCGCCTGTTTGTATAGTACGCCGAAGTACAGAGAAGTTGCAAGGGGAGGGTTATGCTGTCCTCGATTTCCGTTGACCTCGGCGCCCATTTCTGCTACACTTGCACTGCAAACTGCCCCAGTCTGCCGGATCCCCAATCTGCAATCTGGACTGCCGGTTTCGCACCATGAGGATATTCAAGGGACTATTTGAGAGGGTTGACCAACTGCTCAGCGGGCGGAGACCCGTTGATGGTGAGCTGCTCGACGAGCTTGAGGAAGCACTCATCCAGGCCGACGTGAACATACATACAGCCGCGCGGATTGTCTGCGATTTGCGGGAGGCCGCCCGCCGCGAAGGGCTTTCTGAGGCGGAGGACATCCGAGGCAGGCTGAAGGATGATCTGGTTCGAGTGCTCTCGGCGGGTGCTGACCAGGGCCTGTGTGTGTCTGCCGAGCCGCCGACTGTGTACCTGATAGTGGGCGTGAACGGCACCGGGAAGACGACCACAATCGCCAAGCTCGCGCACAGGTTCAAATCCGAGGGTCAGCGTGTCATCCTGGCGGCGGCGGATACGTTCCGCGCCGCAGGAATCGAGCAGCTCGAGATATGGGCTAATCGAGTCGGCGTCGAGATCATCAAGCAGCGTGAAGGCGCCGACCCCGCCGCGGTTGTCTTCGATGCGCTTCAGGCCGCGAGGTCGAGGAAGGCCGATGTGGTCATCGCGGATACCGCCGGGCGCCTCCATACCAGGCGCAATCTCATGGAGGAGCTGACGAAGATCGGGCGCGTGATCGAGCGCGAACTCGGAAGGCCCGCGGATGAGGTCCTGCTCGTGCTGGACGCCACCACTGGACAGAACGCGATCAGCCAGGCGAGGGAATTCATGGCGGCCGTCCCGATCACGGGAATTGCATTGGCAAAGCTCGACGGAACCGCGAAGGGCGGGATAGTCGTCACGCTGAAGGACGAGCTCGGCATCCCGATCAAGCTGGCCGGTGTCGGCGAGAAGTTGGAGGACTTGGAGGACTTCAACTCGCGCGATTTCGTGGACGCGCTGCTGGAATAGCGCATGCCGCGCAGCAGGCATCGGCTTTGTGGTTGAGGCAGAAATGTGATAGAATCACTCGGAGACGCCATGGACATCAAGCCTCGCCCGAATCACAAGATATACATCCAGGTCCTTCGCCGCATGACGCCCGAAGCCAGGCTGCTGAAGGCATTCGAGCTGACTCAGTTTTCCAGGGAACTGTTCCTTCACGGCCTGCGGAAGAGGTTTCCGGATTTGCCGGACGCCGAAATCAAGAGAATATACCTGGAGCGCCTGAATAAATGTCACAACAGGAACTACTGAGGAAGGTCGTCCAGGCGCTCGACAGCGCCGGGATCGAATACATGATATCAGGCTCTATGGCCTCAAGCCTGCAGGGCGAGCCGCGATCAACCCACGATATAGACATTGTGGTCGCCATTGAAAGGGCATCAGCACGCAAGCTGGCCGAGGCGTTTCCCCCTCCCGACTATTACCTGGACGAGCAAAGCATTATTGAGGCGATAGGCAGAAAGGGGATGTTTAACCTTATGGACGTGAACTCCGGGGACAAGGTTGATTTCTGGCTGCTGACTGACGAACCATTCGACCGGTCGCGTTTTGCGAGGCGGTACATCGAAGAAGCGACCGGCATGCGAATCGCTGTCTCAAGCCCTGAGGACACAATCCTGGCGAAGCTCAGATGGGCCAAGCTTTCCCAGGGCAGCGAAAAGCAGTTCACGGACGCATTGCGAGTTTACGAAGTCCAGTCTCCGAAGCTGGACATGACGTATCTGCACAGATGGGCAAAGGAGCTGGGCGTCGAGTCGCTGTTGGACAGGCTGCAGAACGAAGCCGAAACAGCATAATAAAAACGGCAGCTAGACGACGGGCTTCCCCTACTCCTCCGTGAAGTCCATATAGACGCCGTCGTCCGGGGTGATTTCGAGTACCTCATCCGCCTCGAGCCAGATCGGGACTTCACCGCGAAACACCGTGTAGAACCGCCCAAGTTCTACGGACACATCGAGCAGCTTATCGGTCCGGATACCACACCGAGGCCCCGAGCGACAGTCACTCGGCTGAATTGGATACCGGTACTTGATCTTCAGACCTTCTCCCGCCTCCAGCCTTTGCGCGATGGATGCTAGGTCCATGTCTGCCTCCGCACGGTTTGCCCCTAACGGTAAAGCGGGTGATAGAGCCTATATCTCGCAACCGCACAACGTGTTTAGCTCAAGGCAGAATGGGGTAAAAAAAGAGGCGAACCGAGCATAGCGTAGGATACCGGCTATGAAGACCACCTACCAGGCACTCTGCGCTATACGGTCACCTCTCTCCCGGCGATAGCGGATGGGGCGGCGACATCTGCTATCGCCGGACCGTTTCCTGCCACCTGGAACGGCCTCATGACATCCGACGCACAGGTACAAGCGCCGAAAGAGCGCTCATGACTGCCGTGCCCCTCGGCCTATGCTACCAGAGGCCGACTGCCCTGTCAACCAGCGCGGATCGAAGGCTTATCGGTCGAGTTGCCAGTGGCGCAAGTATCTGGTATCACACGTCCGGAATCCGGGGTTGTGGGGAGGTGATGCGCTCTAGCCGTTCAAGTCGTATTTGGTGAGGAAATCGCCTACCGAGAGGGCTTTCAGGTCGTCGTTGAGGGAGGAGACATGGCGGCGGAGTTCGGGCCGCGAAAGCGGTCTAGCCGAGCCGATGTAGAGTCTGTGGCCTCTTCTGCGGTCCTCGAGGAAGACTGCGTCTCCGCCCATGACTGATATCGCGTACCGGCTGAAGGCCGGCTCTGAGAGTTCTGCTCCCGACAAGGCCATTCTGCACACCCGCCGCCTGGAAAACGCAAAAGCCAGGCGCCATATGTCACTGCACTTGAGTCACGGCATCATTGCCGCGGTGAGAGCAGTTCACTTCGGCAGCCTGGCAGTCATGCCCCGAGACGTCCGGGTTTAGACCCAATGGCTTTGCGTCCCCGCCTTTCGGCGAGTTTGCCTTTATCGGTTGCTATTTCTGCTTTCTCCAACCGTAATTATTGGCAGATAGCCGAGTTTTCGTTCACGGTAATTCTACCGGGAATCGCCCCAGTGGGCCTAAAGATCAATCGGGACGCCTCGTTCGGGCAGCAGAACGCCGCACCTCCCCGCGAGCGCCTCCTTGAATAGTTCGGGCTTTTCCGTATGCACGGGGATCACCACTTCGGGCCGGATGATGTCAACCAACTTCAGCAGATCGGACCGGCACGCATGCCCGGATGCATGGAATGGATTCTTCTCGTCCTCGTCGTCGCCGCCCATGAAGACCATCTCGTGGTGCCGAAGCCACTCACCGAGCCGAACGAGGTCAATCCGCATATCTTCGTTGAATGCCTCGCAGGATGAGTAAATCCAGATCGAGCCGGCTACCGGCTTGATGTAGGCCAGCTCGTTCACGTCGAAGAAGCTGAAGCAGCAGATGAACTTGTCCTGGTGTTTCGCCACGTTTTCAGGTCTGATCAACTTCTCGGGGTATTTCTCGTTGATCCCCTTCTTCCAAGCGGAAGTGGAAGCTTCGTATTCGGAGTAGATCGCGATGCTCTGGTCATTGAGTGACGGCACGTCGCCGTTCCCCGCTGCCAGGGCCATGTACTTCAGCAGGTAAGCGTCTTTCGGCGTCAGCAGGAGCGTGCGCCCGGTCTCCTTCGCTATGTCGAGGAACAAGGCGAGGCGCTCTATATTCCGGGGTCCGAAATCCGCGACAACAAGGCCCTTTGCCTTCTTGACCTCGTCCAGGGCGCGCTGACGTACCTGCTCCTCGGAGCGTGTGTCTTCCTTGTCTATCCTCGTTCCCTCGATGATCAGGACGCGCGGCTTCAGCTTGCCCGCTTCCTCCGCGAATCTCCATGTGAGTTCGGCCTGGCGCCCGTGGCACCTGAGGTCACCCGTATACACTACACAACCCGCGCTCGTCTCGATTGCCCAGGCGCATGCCCCGTAGATGGAGTGGTCCACGGGGAACGCCCGGACCTTGAGATCACCACATTTCAAGGGCCTCTCGCCGGCAGCAGGTCCGAGCTTTCCGCGAGCGGGCTCATCACTCCGAAACTCGGAGAATGCACCACCTGGGCAGCCAGCTACGAAAACGAAGGGCCTCGGCTCGATCGGGCCGCTCGCTCCGGATAGAGTTAGCCCCGTTTCTGTCAACTTTGGGGACTTGACGCGGCAGTATTGGACAGAAGCTCCGGTTCCAGTCTCCTGGGTGACCGTTGCGACCGCAAAGGTCATACCTGAACAGTAAACTGGTATCTCCTTGTGCACATAGGGCAGCATGCCCATGTGATCAAGGTGAGCATGTGAGAGGAGAATCCCGCGTACATCGCCGATACTCTGTGCCTCAATGCCATGCCAGGGGTCTGCGTCGGGGTAGACCAGGTCGTCCTCGCGGTAGAGGTCGCGAATCGGCGGGAGAAGTCCCATTTGAATCGGCTCGTAGAGGCCGGCGCACGTCTTGGGCTTCAGATACTCCTCATAGAACTTGCCCCACTGCGAGTAGTTCGTTCCGAAGTCGAGCCAGAGCTTCGTACCGCCGTCCTCCAGCAGGATTTTGTTGCCGCCGATGCAGCCTACCCCGTCGTAGCAGGTCAGCCTGGCCATGCTCCATCCTCCTCGAACCAGCCTTATACCAGATTAACCCTTCGGAGTATGGCTGCCAAGTTCCTGCCAGGCATTTGCGCGGACCACGGCAGGAGTTACAACCGATCAGCTCGAATACCCATTGCGCAGTGGTGACAAAATGGCAAGCTCTGGATTCTCCCGCACGAACAGACTGCTCCTCGGCGCGCTGCCATACGCAGCAGCCGTGCTGCTCGGAATCGGTGTATACCTCCGCTCAGTCAACGGGCCGTTCATATCGGACGACTGGGTGCTGCTGTACCAGATCGAGCAGAGGCCGGACATGGGGTTATGGGGGATGCTGACTTCCGGCTACATCCACAGGCTGTTCGGCGGCGGGGCGGATTTCTATCGGCCGCTGATCAACGCTTCGTTTCTCCTGGACCATGCCTTATGGGAAAACCGGACAGTGGGCTACCATCTGCTGAACCTGGGGTTTCATGCTGTCTGTATCCTCTTGGTGGCACTTCTGGCATGGCTGATACTGCGCAACCGTGTCGCTGCTATATGGGCGGCCTTCGTGTTCGCTGCCCATCCTGCTCACGCCGAATCTGTGTGCTGGATCTCCGGTCGTACAGACGTCTTCTGCGCGGCATTCATGCTCAGCGGGCTTTGCGCGTATCTTGCATACCGGGAGCGAAAACGGAAGGGTTTTCTTGCCCTGTCGTTGGTTCTAGTCTTATTGGCCATTCTGTCGAAAGAACTTGCGCTCGTAACGTTAGCATTGGTTCCACTGGCCGCCTGGGTTTCCGGCGAGCGCAGCTACCGGCGGATGGCTCTGGACACCGTTCCGTATGTCATACTCGCGGCGGGTTTGTTCGGCGTCAGGAGTGTCGTCCTTTCCGGCGGTGAGGCGACTGGAACGGCATTATCCCCGCTGCACAGATTGGCGGTTGTGGCCCATTCCGTTTTCACGGAGTTCCAGATACTACTGCTTCCCCAAACAGCCCGGCTGGGATATCAGATCAGCATCCAGAAAATCCTTGGCCCGGGAACCCTAATCGCGTTTGGCAGCATACTTGTGCTCACCTGGTCCCTTTGGGCGAACAGGCGGTGGTCCCGGGTTCCATTCTTCGCCGCTGCCTGGTTTTTACTCACAATCGTTCCGGTGTCCGTTGTGGCTGGGAGCCAGATCATAGCTCAGCGCTATCTCTATGTACCCTCTGTCGGACTGGCGATTCTCTTTGGCTGGCTCATGGCCGAGGCCGCCGGGAACAAGCTCTCCTGGGTTCGTCGGCTTGGCATGGGAGTGGGCATCGCGCTGATTGTCATCCTCTCTCTGCTCAGCGTAAAGCAGTCTGTCCTGTACACGGCCGAGGCTCGCTACTGGGAGCGATACGTGGCGGACACGCCCTTAAATCCGACAGCCTATTACAATCTCGGTCTCGTCTATCACAAAGCCGGCAGAGAGCCCTCGGCCATTGATGCCTTCAAAGCCGCTGCCGATCTGGCACCCGACATGGCAAAGGCTCATTACAGCCTGGGGGACGCATACATGGCAATCAGCAACTATGATGGGGCAATTCGGAGCTTCAAGAGGGCAGCAGAGCTCATGCCGGAGGACCCGATTCCACAGCAAGCGCTGGAATTGGCCGCCCAGCGAAAGAAGGACCAGGCAGCCTCTAGGAAGACGCCGTAGAGGTCGTTGACATTCATAGTAAGTAGGAATACAATACTAGCGCTTAGTATTCTACCAAGGTTACAGCGGTCAAGACGTGGTGCTAATGGGGGATGCGCGGATGCCACAGCCAGAAACGGGCACACTGAGCGGCAGGATATACAGGAAGTTCCTCACGGAATTGGCGGCTAGAAGAGCGCTGAGCGAAAACGAGTATGCAACTGTCGAAGAAGCCGTGAACGCAGGGACGTTCGGGACGGAGGCAAGTATTGAGAATACAATCCGGATCATCGAGAAAAGCGATACCGAAAATAGCAACCCTTAACGTGTCGAAGTTCCGGGGGATTGTTGATAGTACGCTGAGACTGGATGGCAAATCGGCCGTTATTCACGGCGAGAGTGGCTCCGGCAAGAGCTCATTCGTCGCCGCGCTGAGCTTTTTCTACAAGAGTACGCTCCCCGGTTTTGTTGGGATCCAGGAACTGTCTCTCGCCAAGCATGCTCACCACGTAAGCGCCTCACAATCGGACGTTCGTATCGAGGTCTTGTTCGAAGGTTGCCCAGACCCTTTCTGCCGCACGTTCGATGCTGAGCCACAGCCCAGCGACGGTCTTTCCGGACATTTCGAACTCGGAAGGCAGTGTCATTTTATCCTACGCCGGGCGGATTTGCTGGATTTCATAGAGGCGAGGCCAGCGGACAGATTTGACGCCATAGCGATTTTGATTGGCATCGAGGGTCTGAGCCCTATCGACCTCCTTTGGCAGAAGGCCGCCAAGGACTCCCTGCAAGGAGCAACCGGGGCGGCGCAGATGGCGCGGCTCAAACAGCAGGAACTGGCCGACCTCATTCCCAACGCACCAGACGATCAATCACGTCTACGGGGCATAGGAGATAGACTGGAAGACTTCGGAGTGCAACGTCCCAAGGATTGGTCGTCCCTGCCGGGACTACGTGCGAAGGTTGCTCAGCAAGCCACGCCGCCGGACACCGCAAACAGGACAGCAGAGCTGGCTAAACTGGCCAGACTCTGTGGCGAGATTTTGCAGCTCCGCCAGTCCGTAGCTAGTAGTATAGACCTGGAGGAGAAGTTAAGGCGTGTAAGGGCTGAGTTAGCCACGGAAACACAACTGACCCTGCTCGACCTCCTTCAACTGGCGGAGAGGCTCGTCAAGGAAAGGCCGGCAGATGATTGTCCTTTGTGCGGCAGCGTCGTTGGCGTAGAGGAATTGCTGTCAAGGATTCATAAGAAAAAGCAAGCGCTTCTCGTCGCGTCCGAGCTGGCTGACGATCTGAGAGGGAGTAAAGCGAAAGCGCTCGCTAAGCTTCAGAACATAAAGGAGAGGATGAGTGAGGTCCAACGCATCGCGTCGCAGGCTGTTGGCATACAAGACGAGGTGTTGCACTCCTCACTCAAATCTGCCGAGCTAGCTGAAAACCAGCTTTCACCAACCGCCAACCTGCTCAGTGTGCAAGCTGCCACCTCCTTCTCACAAACGCTCAATTCGGGCGGATTTGAGAAATGCTTTCGAAACCTTGAAACCACTGCGGACAAGGCCCAGAACGACTGCCGATTGTCCGAGCGTGGGCAGCAAGCGGCGGACCTCATTAGTTTCATAGACAACGTACTAGCAGCGCGGGAGAGACTCCGCGAAGCAACCAGTCAGCAGCAGAAAGCAGAGGAGATTGCAGCTAAAGTCAAGGTGATAGCAGATACGTTCACTCAGGTGAAGCGCGAGGAAGTGCAGTATATTTTCGATCAGCTGGAGAGCCGGATTGCCACCTACTACACCTTCGTACACAAAGGCGAACCCACATCCGGCCACAGGCTGGAACTCGACGAGGCGAGGAGGGCAAGCCTCTATATTCGCAGTCAGTTTCACGACGTGAGGGACGTCGATCCTAGAGCCTACCACAGCGAGGGCCATCTGGATTCACTGGGACTGGCGATTTTTCTCGCTTTCGCCCAGCAGTTCAATGCCGGATTCCCGTTGCTCATACTGGACGACGTAGTGGCGACGACGGACGCACAGCATATGGAGCGGACTTGCCAGTTGCTGCTGGAGCATTTCAGCGACAAGCAACTGATCATTACCAGTCACGACCGATGGTGGACAGAACGCCTACGAGAATGGATTAACCGGAAAGGAAAGAGCCAGCAGTTCAAATTTATCGAACTCTATGATTGGTCTGTGCAGTTTGGTCCGAAGATGAACGAGTATCTGCCACGATTGGATCGCGTATTCCAGCTACTGGACAACAATCAAAAAGAAGAGGCGGCAGGGCTGTCACGCCATTGTCTGGAGTGGCTGCTGAACGAGCTTACGATAGCTCTTGAAATTCCGGTGGCTAGGTCGCGCTTCCCTTCATATGACCTTAGCACGTTAATGTCACCGTTCTTCAGCACCGTCAAAAAACATCTGAAGGGAGTTGTGGCGAGCAACGCCGACCTGTTCTCGGATTTCGAGTCTATTGCCAGCGCTGCTAATCCTCTGACGCATTACAACGAGTGGGCTCAGAACGCACCCAAGGCACTGGTGAGGGAGTTGGCAGAAAACATCAAGGCGTTGCAGGATCTGTTGTACTGCGACAAGTGTGGGGAGTTCCTCACCTACAACAAGCTCACATCGAAAGTCTCATGCCGAAAAGGCTGCAAAACCTGGGATTACAAGTAACAAATCGTTCGCCTCTGGAGGTCCCAGTTTCCCCTTTTCCACCGAAGGATGCTTACATGTGGCTGCTCGTTATCTTTACGGCATGTGTCGCGGGACATGCGCTAAGCAGCATCGGAGAGCGTATGGTGGTGCAAATTGTTATTGAAGGCTTGTACCTGCCGGTGGTGCAATTCATGCTCGGGCTTACTAGCCGGGAGACCCAATTCCACAGCAAGCGCTGGAATTGGCCACCCAGCGAAAGAAGGACCAGGCCACCTCTAGGAAGACGCCCTAATCCTTCTTGCCTTCTACATCGTGCGTGTGCTAGACTAGATTGCAGCCCCCGATCCGCTTAGGCGGATCGGCCCGCATACCGAACATGAAGACGCAGAATCAGCCAACAGACGGATTACAACCGCAGACCGACACACCGACCAAGACGCAAAGACCGCTCGGCATAACCTGGCGTTCGATAATCCTTGGGGCGATACTCATTCCGCCGAACTCCTACTGGATCATGTACGTCGAGGGGATATGGCACACCGGCCACCCGACCGCCATGTCCCTTTTCTGGAACGTAGTCTTCACCCTGCTCGTGCTGGTCATCATCAACATGGGCATCAAGCGCGTGGCGCCCCGTTTCGCGCTGACGCAGGCGGAGTTCGTCACCCTCTACGTCATGCTGATGATCGCCTCTGCGCTCGCAGGTCACGACTCACTGCAGCTTGGGCTGCCTGCGATGAGCCACCCATTCTACTTTGCCACTGCGGAGAACAAATGGGGAGCTCAGTTTCACCAATATCTGCCGAAGTGGTTGACGGTTCAGGACCCGGACGTCCTGAAAGGATTCTATATCGGCCACGACAGCCTGTACCGGCCTGAGGTGTTCTTTGCCTGGCTGTATCCGGTGCTCTGGTGGTGTCTGTTCATCGTCGCGCTGGGAACGGTCGGGATGTGCATGACGATCATTATGCGGAAGCAGTGGACGGAGAACGAGCGGCTGAGCTTCCCGATCGTCCAGCTTCCCATGGCGATCACAGAGGGCGGCGGAAACGTGAGCTTCTTCCGCAACCGCCTGCTGTGGGTGGGGATAGCAATCGGAGGCGGCATAGACCTGCTGAACGGCCTCCACATGTTCTATCCGAACCTGCCGATGATCCCAGTGCGGCACACCGGCATGGATCTGGGCGGATTCTTTCCAGGCCCGCCCTGGAATGCCATCGGCTGGACGCCGCTGCCGCTGTATCCGTTCATCATCGCGCTGGGCTTCCTGCTGCCGCTGGATTTGTCGTTTTCGGTATGGTTCTTCTACCTTTTCCGAAAGTTCCAGCAGGTTTTACTCGCCGTGTACCCGTTCCCGGACCTCCCCAGGATGCCGTACTTCGCGCACCAATCATTCGGGGCGTGGTTCACGTATTTTGCATTCGCGGCCTGGATGGCAAGGGGTCACCTGAAAGCGGTTTACAAGCGAGTCGTCGGCCAGCCGGGCGGGGCAGACGACTCCGATGAGCCTATCAGCTACCGCATGGCGGTGGCCGGCATAGTGATAGGCGGCGCGGTCCTTTACTGGTTCACGCTCAGAGCGGGAATGGGGCCTTTCGCCATTATCCCGTTCTTTGCCATCTTCTTGCTCATATCCATCGGCATCTCCAGGATGCGAGCGGAGCTTGGGCCTCCCGCGCACGAAATGGCCGGGGGAATGGATGCCGGCAACATAATGGCCACCGTAGTGGGAACGAAAGCACTTGGCCCTGCCACGCTCGCCATATTCCCACTGATGTGGTGGTTCACTGGGAGGGGCTACCGCACGAACATGATGCCGTGCCAGCTCGAAAGCTTCAGGATGGCGAATCAGGCAAAGGCCAGCCCGCGCAGACTCGCTTGGGCGATGATGATAGCCCTCGCGCTCGGCGGATTGTCGGCGTATTGGGCGGGTCTGCATCTGCAGTACCAGATCGGCGCGAAGCCCGGCGGCATGGTCGAGCATGAGTGGGGGCATTGGTCGGAACTGAGCAGTCGGTTATACAACCTCTCCGGCCCGGATGGCGTGGGCATCGGATTCGCGATCGGCGGGGCGCTTTTCACCGGCTGGCTGTTCCTGATGCGCTCGTACTTTGCCTGGTGGCCTTTCCATCCAGTCGGATACGCTCTCTCCATGGCGTTCGGCGTGGATTACTTCTGGAGCTGTCTCGTGATCAGCTCGCTCCTGAAGTGGCTTGTTATGCGCTGGGGCGGCCTGGGAACTTACCGGAGATTGCTTCCCATGGTATTCGGTGTTATACTGGGTGAGTACACGGTCGGCGCGTTCTGGAGCGTCATAAGCGTGATCCTCCGCGTGACGACCTACGACTTCGCGCCGGGATAGGCAGGGATCCAGGGAACCGGTATGCCCTTTTCCAAGCTCTGCCGCTTGAAACGGGCGATGGCGGGGAATAACTAAATACAGCCGGAATGCCTTCTGCAGCCACGGTGTGCACGTCAATAGACGTAACCTCTTACATAATGGGACTGGGGGCAGGTGTCGGAAATGAGCGTGCGTGAGGCCGCGATTTGCAGCGCCATCCGCAGCAGGCTGGACAACGACAAACGCGTTGGGGATTTGCCCGTCTCGCCTTATGTGGTTGACGGGGACGTGTACTTGGTTGGGCGGGTCCGAACGCTGGAGCAGCGCGACATGGTTGAGTTCATCGTGCGAGGGACACCGGGCGTCGGAAAAGTCAACACCGACGAAATTGAGGTGGAGGAGTTAACCAAGCCTCATTCGACTGCCAGAGCTTAGTCCTGCGCAGCACGAACGACCAGAATGGCAACGTCGTCTCTGAACTCGCCGCCGGTGTAGTTTACCACTCTATCCATCAAGGTGCGCAGGAATTCGCGTGCGGCGCCGCCTGCCAGTTCTACCACAAGCCGTGCGAGCCCTTCCTGGCCTAGAAACTTGCCGTCGGGCGACCGAGCATCCGTCAGCCCGTCCGTGTACAGCACCAGCATGTCTCCCGGCGACAGCGTAAGTTCGTCAGGCAGGTACTTCTCGTCGCTCAGCAATCCGGCAGCCATGCCCGTTGGAGTCTCGTAACTGACCTTGTTCTCGCCGGCCCGATATAGCAATATCGGCTCGTGGCCCGCGCTGCTGTACTTGAACTTCCCGGATGGCGTGTCGAACAGCCCGTAGACGAGTGTGATGAATAGTTCATTCTGGGCATACCTTGTGACAGCGTTGTTGGTTCTCTCCATCACGGCTGCCGGGTCCGGGTTCTCCGCTGTGTACGCTCTGAGTACGTACTTCGCCATTGCGGTTACCACAGCCGCCTCCAGCCCCTTTCCTGACACGTCGCCGACTACCAGTCCGTGGGTGCCATCGGCGATTTCGATGAAGTCATAGAAGTCGCCGCCGATCATGGCCTCTTCTCGTGCCGGGGTGTAGAAGTGAGCCAGCTCGAAGTGGTCTACCATCTCAGGTATGTCCGCAAGTAGACTTCTTTGGAGCGTTTCAGCGATCCTGCGCTCGCGCTGGTAGGCCCTCGCATTTGCAAGCGCCGTGGATGCATATCCGGCAAGAACGCCGGCCCTCTGGAGCGACTCGTCGTCAAAACGCTTCGGATCCCGCGTGTCGGTAATCACCATTACGCCCAGGGGCGTCCCCGCGCTGATCAACGGCTGAAAAATCGCAGACTGCATCTGGAACTTCTGCGTCAGGAAGTCGGCCTGAGGGGACGGCATATCGTGCATGTAGAAGCCTTCCCTGCGCGTGACGGCCTGCACCGCCGTGCTTTTCTCCGCGAGAGGCAGGGCCATTCCTATGAACCTCTCTGATCCAAATCCACACGCCGCCGCGCCGAACAGACGATCAAACTCCTGCTGCAGCACCCAAATGTATACTCCGTCCGCCTGCAGGGCGCTCATCGTCCGGTTGCATATCGCGGACAGGACGGTCCGCGGCTCGAGGGTGGAGCTCACCGCCCCTGCCAGTTCTGCAAGGCTCCTCTGGAACTCTGCGCGCCGCAAGGCGTCTTCGTACAGGCGGATGTTCTCCAGCGCGATCCCCACTCGCCTTGCAAGCTCCTCAGCGATCGGGACATGCTCCTCTGCCAGGGGATTCTGGGTTGAGGAGATGGACAGGGCGCCCATGGTCTCGCCGCGTACCTTCATCGGGACAGCGATGGTTGAGATTGCATTTACCTGTTCCAGGTAGTAGCGCATTTCGGGTGTCGGCAGCTCGGACACCCACGGGACGAAGATCGTCTTGTCAAGCGCGACAGCCTGCTGCACTACTGCTTGTGCTGCAGTGCCCGGGCGCGTCCTCAGTAGGTGCTCCTCGGCGAGCTGCTGTACCTTACGTATCGCCTCAGGGTCACGCGCATGGACCGCGACCGGGGAGAATGTCCCGTCCGGCTGCAGCCTCGTTATGACGGCTATGTCGCCGAGGAACTCGACGGTCTTCTTCGCCACAGACTCCAGCATGACCGCCGGATCCAGCGTCGAGGCGAGCAATTCGCCGACGTCCGCCAGGAACAACGCGTGCTCCCGCGTTTCCTCCTGCTCGATGCTAAAGCGTTCCAGCTCGGCCGTCATGCTGTTAAACGCCTCCGCCAGAGCGCCCATTTCCGCGCGGTCGGGTGTCTCCATGCGCTGAGAGAAGTCTCCCTGGGCCACAGCATGGGCCTTCTGCGCCAGCGATCTGATAGGTCGTGCGATCCGGCTGCCCACTATCCATGCCACCGCAAGCAGGAATGGTGTTATGATCAGGTGCAGGAGTAGGTTGCCGGACGCGGCCTCCCGAACCGGCGCCATGGCCGTCGAGACCGGTTCGAGCACATTAACCACCCATCCGATCCCCGGCACGGGAACAAAAGCGCCCATCCTTTGCACGCCGTCCGCACGGTCAAGAAACGGCTCTGCGAAAACCGGCTTGCCTCCCAACGCCTCCCGAACGCTCGGAAGCCATGACCGATTATTGTGCTCCGGTATCAGGCGCTCGGGCAATACCGTGGTAACGATTATACGACCGCTGGAGTCCAGGATGCTGTAACCGATGGCCGGCTTTGCCCTGGTTGAAACGAAGCGCTGGAGCGCGGCCGGGGAGATGGCCGACATCAGTACACCGGCAAACCTGCCATCGCGCTCGATCCGGTGGGCCACGACGAATGCCAGCTCACCTGCCAGCGGACCGGCCAGCAGTTCGCTCACAGTCCAGGACCTGCCCAGTGCTATTTCTCGAAAGTATGGCCGACTCGAGACGTTTACTCCCATGATCCGCTGCGGCTGTCCCGCCACTATATCACCAGATGGGAGAGCGAAGGCTATCGTTTCGAGAATGGGGAGTTCGCTGCGAGCTGCCGCCAGGTACGCCGTCATCTCCTGCCGGGTCATATCCTGACGCACTATCGTCGCGCTTATGATCTCGTGGGCGTCGGCGATTCCCTCTATGAACTGCCGAACCGCTCCGGCGGTCGCCTGAGCCGCCGCCATATGCCCGAGCAGCACCTGCTCCCTGCGCGACTGGTAGACCTGTTGGGAGAAGTAGAGGCTCGCTAGCAGCATAGGCAGAAGGCCGAGCAGCACGTAGATCACCAGTCTATATCTGATGCTAACATGCAGGAACCGGTCTGAGACGGCTTTCACCGGAGCGGTCATGTCTGATCCTTCTCCCCAGGTACAGGTCTTTCCGCCCGCGCGTGTCACTCGGAATGTACCCAAAGTTCGGCCGGGTGGACACTCAACTTGCTTCATCATCGGCTGCTCGGCACCCGCAGCGGGACTGTGTTTAAGCAACGCGAAAGTGTCCCCTTAAGTGCAAAGGGATTATGTCCCCTCCCGTCTCAGGCGATTCTGGTTGCGCCGACGGGTTTGCCTGGATGACGGACGATCCTGGTGCAGGGCGTGCGCGCGGGGGAGTCTGT
>DATKXU010000088.1:0-36119 GCA_035528905.1 Armatimonadota bacterium | reverse complement strand
ATGGTGATGCCTGGAGACAACGTCTCGCTATCGGGCGAGCTGATCCAGCCGATCGCCATGGAGGAAGGCCTGCGGTTCGCGATTCGCGAGGGCGGGCACACCGTGGGAGCCGGCGTCATAAGCGCAGTCGAGGCGTAATCGCCAGAGGAGTGGTCAATGCGTAAAGAAAAGGTCAGGATTCGGCTGAAAGCGTTCGATCACCGAATACTCGATCAGTCTGCAGAAAGGATCGTTGAGACGGCGCGGCGAACGGGTGCGCGGATCTCCGGGCCCGTCCTTCTCCCGACGGAGAAAGACATCTTCTGCGTGAATAGGGGTCCGAACATTGACAAGGAGTCAATGGAACACTTCGAGATGCGAACGCATAAGCGGCTCATTGATATACTTGAGCCGGGGCCGAAGACAATAGACGCATTGATGCGACTAGACCTGCCGAGCGGCGTAGATATCGAGATCAAGCTTTAGCAGGCTGGTGCAGGCAGTGGTTCTACTGCGGATTGATGTGGAGCCGGCCTGTTTGCGGCCTGGTTTTCCGGTTGGAGGAGCGTATCAGATGATTAAGTCTATTCTGGGGCGAAAGATCGGCATGACCCAGGTCTTTGCGGAGGGCGGCGTCGTTGTTCCCGTCACCGTGGTGGAGGCTGGGCCGGTCGTCGTCACACAGGTGCGCTCCAATGAGAAAGAGGGCTACAACGCCGTGCAGGTCGGCTTTGGAGAAGTAAGCCCGAACCGGGTTAATAAGCCGAGAGCAGGCCACTTTGCGAAGACCGGAGTGGCGCCGAAGCGCTACTTGCGCGAATTTCGCGTGGACGAAATTGGTGACCTGCAGGTTGGGCAGGAAATCAAGGTAGACATCTTCGAGCCGGGAGACAGGGTCAGCGTCACAGGTGTTTCGAAGGGCAAAGGCTTTGCCGGAGCGATGAAGCGATGGCATTTCCACGGTGGGCCGAAGAGCCACGGCTCCATGGTCCACCGGAAGCCGCAGTCCGGCGGCGCGACGGATGCAGCCCGTACCTTCAAGGGGTCTAAGCGGCCGGGCCGCATGGGTGGAGAGACCGTGACCACCCGCGGGCTGCGGATTGTCAGTGTGGATCCTGAGAAGAACCTATTACTTGTCAAAGGCGCCGTGCCTGGCGCGAGCGGCGGCGTGGTGATAGTATCCAAGATGGAGTAATCGAGTAATGGAGTATCGGGAACCCGTCACTCCACCACTCCAGTACTCCAGTGCGTATTCGACGGAGGAAAGACGATGGCCGAGGTAGCTGTAGTGAACTCGGAAGGTGCGGAGGTCGGCAAGGTCGAGTTGTCGCCCGAGGTGTTCGAAGTGCAGCCGCACGTCTCGCTGATGCATAAGGCTGTCGTCGCGCATCTGGCCAATCGCCGTTCCGGCACGGCTGATACCCTGACCCGGGCAGAGGTTAGAGGCGGCGGCAGAAAGCCCTGGCGGCAGAAGGGAACCGGCCATGCGCGGCAGGGAAGCATTCGCGCGCCTCATTGGGCGGGCGGCGGCGTTGCGTTCGGGCCTCATCCGAGGGACTACAGCCTTGATATGCCGAAGAAAATGCGGCGCTTGGCCCTGAAGTCTGCGTTGTCCGTCAAGCTGGCTGAGGGACAGATCAAGGTCATTGACGATCTGAAGATGGAAGCGATCAGCACGAAGCGGCTGGTGGAGATACTCGGCAAGATAGGCGTAGAAGACAAGGCCATGATCGTCCTGGCCGGTCCGGACGAAGTGGTCAGGAAGTCCGCCAGGAATGTGCCCTGGGTGGCGTTGAGGGTCGCGCCGTCAATTTCAACCTATGATCTGCTAAACGCAGACACCGTCGTGTTTGTGAAGGATGCGCTGGCGAAGATAGAGGAGGCTCACGCCAAATGAAGAGTCCCTACGAGATCATCGAGCGCCCTCTGGTTACGGAAAAGAGCATGGCGGGAGCACAGCTGGGCAGGTATACATTTCGCGTGCGCAAGGATGCGAACAAGATCGAGATCGCAAAAGCGGTCGAGCAATTATTCAACGTTAAGGTCGCCAGCGTAAACACCATGACGGTCAAGGGCAAGAAAAAGAGGATCGGTCGCCATCCCGAGGGCAAGACTCCCGACTGGAAAAAGGCGATAGTCGCACTTAAGCCCGGCCACAAGATCGAAATCTTCGAAGGGTTGTGACATACTAATGGCGGTTAAGAAGTTCAAACCGACATCGCCAGGCAGAAGATTTGCAGCGGTTGCGGCCTTCGATGAGCTGACGGCGAGCGAACCGGAGAAGTCGCTGCTGCGGCCATTGAAGAAATCCGGCGGACGGAACGCGCAGGGGCGCATCACGACGCGCCATCGGGGCGGCGGACATAAGCGGACGTACAGGCTGATTGACTTCAAGCGGGACAAGATCGGCGTGCCGGCCAAGGTCGCAAGCATCGAGTACGATCCGAACCGGTCTGCGCGCATCGCGCTGCTCACCTATGCGGATGGCGAGAAGCGCTATATCCTCGCCCCGCTCGGTTTGCAGGTCGGCGACGCCGTTGTCTCGAGCGAGACGGCCGACATCAAGCCTGGAAACGTGCTGCCGTTGGCGAATATCCCGGTCGGCACGATCCTACATAACATCGAATTGGCGCCCGGAAGGGGCGGGCAAATGGTGCGTAGCGCGGGCGCTGGAGCGCAGTTGATGGCGAAGGAAGAGCGCTACGCCCATATCAGGCTGCCTTCCGGGGAAGTCCGTCTGGTGCGGTTGGCGTGCAAGGCGACCATCGGCCAGGTGGGAAACATTGAGCATGAGAATATCTCGCTCGGCAAAGCTGGCAGGACGAGACATCTCGGCATCAGACCCACCGTCCGCGGCGTCGCCATGAACCCGAGGGACCATCCGCACGGCGGCGGCGAGGGCAAGTCGCCCATCGGACGCAAGTCCCCGTCTACGCCGTGGGGTAAGCCGGCGCTCGGTCGAAAGACAAGACGCCGCAAGGATACGGATAGATTCATTGTCAAGAAGCGAAAGTAAGGAGGCTGCTGCGTGGCAAGGTCGCTGAAGAAAGGGCCTTACGCGGATCCCAAGTTGCTGCGTAAGATTGAGGGAATGAACGCCCGAGGCGAGAAGCGCATCATTAAGACGTGGTCTCGCCGCTCCACGATCTTCCCGGAGATGATAGGGCATACGCTAGCCGTCCACGACGGACGAAAGCACGTGCCGATCTTCATCACGGAGAATATGGTGGGGCACAAGCTGGGCGAATTTGCAGTGACAAGGACGTTCCGCGGGCACGGTGGCCATACGGAAAGGTCCACTGCGGTGAGGTAAACGCTGGCAATGATGCGTCGTGCAGGCGTCAGCCGAATCGGGCTTCTCGGCGCCTGGGCGCAGAGCCAGCGTCAGCAGTTTGGAGGTTGCTATGGAGGCTAAAGCGGTCGGTCGTTACCTCAGAGTGACGCCGAGGAAAGCAAGATACGTCCTCGACACGGTGCGCGGCAAGAGTGTGCACGAAGCGCTTGCCGTACTCAAGTTCGTGCCCAATGAGGCGGCCAGATATATCCGGCAGATCGTCGAATCCGCGATTGCCAATGCCGAGCACAATTATGCCATGGATCGCGAGGCCCTGAGGATATGCCGCGCCTACGTTGACGCCGGTCCGTCGCTCAAGCGCATCCAGCCCAGGGCGATGGGTCGGGCATTTCGCATCTTGAAGAGAACGAGCCACATCACCGTCGTGCTTACAGAAGATGAGACGTTGAAGAAGGCGGCTAAGGCGGCTGCCAAACCCAAGGGCCGCCGGCTGATCGGCGGCAGGAAGGCCAAGCCTGCTGAAGCAAAGGCAGGTGCCGAGCGGCGGAAGGCCAAGCCAAAGGCAAAGACAACGAAGCCCGCGCCTGAGGTGCCGGCACCGACTCCTGAGGCCGAAGCGGTACAGGAAGAGAAAGAGGAGTAACAAAGGAGGGGAGCACTTGGGCCAGAAAGTTCATCCCATAGGTTTCCGAATCGGAGTCATCCGTGACTGGGAGAGCAAATGGTATCTGGACAAAGGCTATGCAGCCGCTCTAGTCGAGGATGTCCGGATTCGAAGGTTCATCAAGAACAGATACTACGCTGCTGCTATTTCGAGGATCGAGATAGAGCGTGCAGCCAATAGGATTAGGATCACTCTGCATACTGCCAGACCCGGCATCATCATCGGCCGTGGAGGCAGGGGCGTAGACGAACTCCGTGCCGCTGTAGAGAGGACGACCGGCAAGCAGGTGGTTGTCAACGTCCAGGAGGTGCGTCGGCCTGAGTTGGATGCCCAGTTGGTGGCCGAGAGCATCGGCGGGCAGATCGAGAAGCGTATCTCGTACAGGAGGGCCATGCGCCAAGCGGTGCTCAGAACCATGCGGATGGGCGCCAAAGGGATAAAGGTCACCATCTCCGGTAGATTGGGCGGGGCCGAAATAGCGAGAACGGAGTCGGGTAAGCAGGGCAAGATCCCTCTCCACACGCTGCGTGCGGACATAGATTATGGCTTCGCGGAAGCGCGGACGACCTATGGCAACATCGGCGTGAAGGTCTGGATCTACCGTGGAGACATCCTGCCCGGCCAGAAACTGGAAGCTGTCACGGAGCTGCCGGAGCGGATTCCAGCCCGCTTCCCACGAGGAGAGCGTCGAGCCGAGCGCGGCAGAGGCCGCGCCAGGCGTCCTGCTCGGCCGCCCCAGGGAGGAGAGCCATCCGATGCTAATGCCTAAGAAGGTCAAGCATCGCAAGATGCACCGAGGGAGTCGGGCAGGCAAGGCCAAGGGAGGAACCGTGCTCAACTTCGGAGACTATGGCCTCCAGGCGTTGGAGTCGTGCTGGCTGTACAGCAACCAGCTTGAGGCAGCTCGAATTGCTATGACGAGGTATATCAAGAGGGGTGGGCAGGTCTGGATTCGTGTGTTCCCCGACAAGTCAGTGACGAAGAAACCTGCCGAAACTCGCATGGGCAGCGGCAAGGGCGCTCCAGAATTCTGGGTCGCGGTTGTGAAGCCTGGACGTATCCTGTTTGAGATGGCGGGCGTAACCGAGGAACTCGCTAAGGAAGCTATGAGACTCGCCGCCCACAAGCTGCCTATCGCAACGAAGTTCATAACCAAGAAGGATTTGGGTGAGGCGCATGAAGCTGGCGCAGTATAGAAAGCACCTTCAAGAGAGCCCGACGGCGGAACTCCGGCGCATGCTTGAGGAAGAGCGAAAGAACCTCTTCATGGCTCGCAGGGACTCTGCCACAAAGCAACTGGAGAACCCCATGAGAATCAGGCAGATTCGTAAGAACATCGCTCGCATTCTCACCATGCTTCGTGAGCGCGAGCCCGAATCTGCGGAGGCGAGAAAGTAGACAATGGAAGAGAAAAGAGGACGGCGGAAGGTCAGGGCTGGTCGAGTCGTCAGCGACAAAATGGAGAAGACCGTCGTCGTTGCGGTGGAATCCAGAATTCGGCACCCGCTCTACGGCAAGATCATCCGGCGGACCACGAAGTTCAAAGCTCACGACGAGATGAATACTGCACACACCGGCGATCTCGTAGAGATTACGGAGTGCAGGCCGGTCAGTCGCGAGAAGCGATGGCGGGTCTCCCGGGTGATCGAAAAGGTCAAGTAAAACGAGAGGTATTGTGGGATGATACAGCCGTATACGCGCCTGAAAGCGGCCGATAACTCGGGCGCACGAGAGATACTCTGCATAAGAGTGCTCAAGGGATCGAGCTGCCGGTTTGCCGACGTGGGAGATGTCATCATCGGCGCAGTGAAATCGGCGACTCCTGGAGCCGCGGTGAAGAAGGGAGATGTCGTCAGGGCGGTGGTTGTCCGCACCAAGAAGGCCATCCGCCGGACGGATGGTTCGTATCTGCGTTTCGACGACAATGCGGCCGTAGTTATCACGCCGCAGAACGAGCCGAGGGGCACGCGCATCTTCGGCCCAGTGGCACGTGAGCTCCGGGAGAAGAACTTTATGAAGATCATCTCGCTCGCGCCGGAGGTCCTCTAGCCGCTGGCTGCTAGCTGCCTCAGGCGAATGCAAGGAGACAGAAATGGCTCTTAAGATAAGAAAAGGTGACCAGGTGGTGGTCATCGCGGGCAAGGATAAGGGCAGGCAGGGCAAGGTGATTCAGACCCTGCCGAAAGAGAATGCCGTGATCGTTGATGGACTCAACATGGTTGTCAGGCACCAGCGCCCGAGGCGGACCACCAGGTCTACGCCGGCGACGCAGACCGGGCGCATCCAGAAGCCCGCTCCCCTGGCAATGGGCAAGGTAATGCTTGTCTGCCCGCGATGCGGGGAGCCAACCCGCGTGGGACGTTCCATAGGCGAGGGTGGCCGCCTGGCACGCGCCTGCAAGCGATGCCACGAGCTGATTGACACCACCTAAGGGGAGTGAACGATGGCGCGTATGAAGGAGAAGTACCTGAAGGAAGTCGTCCCTGCCATGATGAAGCAGTTCGGCTATGACAATATCATGCAGGTGCCTAGGGTAGAGAAAGCGGTCATAAACATGGGCGTTGGCGCGGCTGTGCAGGAGCCGAAGCTGTTGGATGCCGCCGTCCAAGACCTGTCACTCATCGCCGGGCAGAGGCCCGTGGTCACGCGGGCGAAGAAGTCGATCGCCAATTTCAAGATCCGTACAGGAATGCGAATCGGCGCCAAGGTCACACTCCGCGGCGACAGAATGTACGAGTTCTTGGACAAGCTGTTCAACATAGCGCTGCCCAGGGTTCGCGACTTCGGCGGCATTTCACCGTCTTCCTTCGATGGGAGAGGCAACCTTGCCATGGGCCTGCGGGAGCAGCTCGTCTTCCCCGAGATTGACTACGACAAGATTGACAAGGTCAGGGGAATGGATGTGATTATTGTAACGACCGCGAAGACGGATGAGGAAGCCAGGGCGCTGCTGAAGTTGATGGGGATGCCGTTCCGGGAGCGCTAGGAGGTTCGATCTTGAAAGCATACAAAGCCGACGCCATACGCAATATAGCGCTGGTTGGTCACGGCGGCTGCGGGAAGACTTCGCTCGCAGAGGTGCTTCTCTTTGCGTCAGGGGGCATAGACAGGCTCGGCAAAGTTGACGACGGCACGACCGCTTCCGACTACGACCCGGATGAGGTAAAGCGAAAGATCAGCATCAGCGCTTCTCTTATTCCATGTGAATGGAAAGGCGTCAAGATCAATTTCATAGATGCGCCCGGCTATGCCGACTTCGTGGGCGATGTGAAGAGCGCCCTGCGAGTAGTCGAGGGAGCGCTCATAGTGGTGTGCGCGGTCTCGGGGATCGAGGTTGGCACAGAGGCCGCATGGGAGTTTGCGCAGGAGTACGGCGTTCCGAGAGCCATCTTCATCAACAAGATGGACCGCGAGAACGCTGATTTCTACGCGGTCGCGGAGGCGCTGAGGGTGCGATTCGGATCCCGCGTATCGCCGGTTCAACTGCCGATAGGGTCTCAGGATACCTTCAAGGGTGTGGTAGACCTCATCGCGATGAAGGCGACAGTTGGCGCCGGCAAATCCGCCGCTGAGGCGGAAATCCCCGTGGATATGGCGGAAGCTGTTGCAAAGTACAGAGAGGCGCTGGTCGAGGCCGCTGCCGAGAATGACGACGAACTCATCGCCAAGTATCTGGAGGGCGAGGAGCTGACCAGCGATGAGATAGCTCGCGGCCTGGCGATAGGCGTTCGCACGGGCAAGGCGATCCCTGTGTTCTGCGGATCGGCCCTGAAGGATGTGGGCGCATCGCCCGTGCTGGGTGCGGTCGTTGCTGCATTCCCATCGCCCGCGGAGACCGAAGCAGCCAAGGGCGCGAATCCGCAGACCAATGCCGAGGAGCGGCGCAAGCCGCTCGATGCCGAGCCCTTCTCCGCCCTGGTGTTCAAGACGCTCGCGGACCCATACGTCGGCAAGCTGACCTACTTCAGGGTGTATTCGGGCGTCGTGAAATCCGACTCGCACGTTTTCAATTCCGCTAAGGGCGTGGAGGAGCGGGTCGGCCAGGTGTACTTCCTGAAAGGGAAGAACCAGGAGGCTACCGCGGAGGTTTATGCCGGCGACATCGCGGCGGTGGCGAAACTCTCCGAGACGGGTACCGGCGATACCTTGTGCGACAAGGCAAAGCCGATCCGGTACACCGCAGTAGATTTTCCGGCGCCGGTCTACTCCGTGGCGATCAGCGCCAAGTCCAAGGCGGACGAGGACAAGCTCGGCCCCGCGCTCGGAAAGCTTGCTGACGAAGACCCTACCTTCCGGTATCGCCGCGAGATCGAGACCGGCGAGACACTGATCTCCGGCCTTGGCGAGTCGCACGTCGAAATAATCGTGGACCGGTTGAAGCGGAAGTTCGGCGTCGGCGTGGAGGTTGATACGCCGAAGATTCCGTATCGCGAGACGATCACGGCAAGCGCGAAGGCGCAGGGCAGGCACAAG
Organism: Armatimonadota bacterium; assembly: GCA_035528905.1. Taxonomy (GTDB): domain Bacteria; phylum Armatimonadota; class UBA5829; order DTJY01; family DTJY01; genus DATKXU01. The sequence goes on along the minus strand of DATKXU010000088.1, from coordinate 27,708 downwards.
AAGCAGACCGGCGGCCGCGGCCAATACGGAGACTGCTGGATCGAGATCGAGCCTCGGGAAAGAGGCCAGGGCTTTGAGTTTGTGGACCGGGTCGTCGGCGGCGCTATTCCCAGGCAGTACATTCCCGCCGTTGAAAAGGGGGTTCGGGAGGCGATGGAGCGCGGCATCCTCGTGGGCTATCCGGTAGTGGATATCCGGGTCAGGGTATGCGATGGCTCGTTCCACCCGGTGGACTCGTCGGAGATGGCGTTCAAGTTGGCCGGAATCCTCGCATTCCAGAGCGCGGCGGCGAATGCGTCTCCCATTCTGCTGGAGCCGATGTTGAACGTTGAAGTGATAGTGCCTGAGGAGTACATGGGCGACATAATGGGAGACCTGAACGGCAAGCGGGGCCGGATTCTGGGCATAGAGCCGATCCAGGACGGCAAGCAGCGGATAAAGGCGGTCGTGCCGCAGGCCGAGATGCTCAGATACGCGATAGACCTGCGCTCGATAGCCAGAGGCCGGGGCAGCTTCAGCGCCGAAGTGTCTTACTACGAACCAGTGCCGGCGCATACCGCTCAGCAGATCATAGAACAGCGCAAGAAGGAGAAAGAGGAGTCATAGGCGAGGAGGCGCTAGTTGGCTAAACAGGCATTGATAGAAAAAGCCAGGCGGACACCAAAGTTTAAAGTGCGGAAATACAACCGCTGTGCACTGTGTGGCAGACCGCGTGGGTACATAAGAAAGTTCGGTATCTGCCGGATTTGCTTCAGGGAACTGGCGCACCGGGGCCTGGTCCCGGGTGTGACCAAGTCCAGTTGGTAGGTCCTTCCAAGGAGACGGAGGAAACCGCCCAAATCCAGCCTCGGTCCATTCATCGGAGCGGGGCGCACGGAGGAAGCTCATGTCAATAACAGATCCAGTTGCGGATTTGCTGACCAGGATTCGCAATGCCAATTCAGCGGGCCACGATCAGGTGGAGGTCATCTCCTCCCGGCTCAACCTGGAGATAGTGAAGATCTTCCACTCAGAGGGCTTCATCAAGAGCTACGAAGTCGCAAAGGACAAAGCGCGGAATCGCATCAAGATCGCCCTGAAGTATGGGCCTCGCAAGGAAAAGGTCATCACCGATCTGAAGCGCGTGAGCAGGCCCGGCCTGCGGGTTTACACGAAGCGCGGAGACGTTCCCAGAGTCTTGGGCGGGCTCGGCATAGCCGTCATCAGCACTTCGAGGGGCGTCATGACATCGCGGGAAGCGAGGCGCCTCGGCGTGGGCGGCGAGGTTCTGTGCTACGTCTGGTAGGAGGATTTGAGAAATGTCGAGGATAGGCAGCATGCCCATCCCGATTCCCAACGGGGTAGAGGTCCAAATCGAAGACAGCACCATCACGGTGGGAGGGCCGAAAGGCTCGCTGACGAAAAACATCCACCCGGACATGATCGTCAAGGTGGAGGATGGCAGCATCGTCGTCCAGCGCCCGTCCGACAACAAGATGCACAGGTCCTTGCACGGGCTGACCAGGGCGCTCATTGCCAATATGGTCGAGGGAGTTACGAAAGGCTTTCAGAAGGTTCTGCAGGTGTACGGCACCGGCTACCGGGCGGAGCTGGCCGGCAAGAAGCTGACCTTGCAGGTCGGCTACTCGCATCCGGTCGAGCTAACACCGAGGCCGGGAGTCGAGTTCGAAGTCGGCCAGGACGTAGTTCAATATGAGGGCCGCGAGACCAGGATACCGCTGATCACGGTCCGCGGGATTGACAAGCAGGCCGTTGGGCAGCAGGCTGCAGAGGTGCGGGCCGTGCGCAAGCCGGAGCCATACAAGGGCAGGGGAATCAGGTATTCAACAGAGGTGGTACGCCGCAAGGCCGGCAAGAGCGGCAAGGCCGCCGTTAGGTAGCAGGGGGGTATCGCGCGTATGTCGAGACGAGAAGTACTGCGCCAGGCAAGGCACGAGCGAGTCCGAAAAAGGGTATCCGGCACGCCGGAACGCCCCCGGCTGAACGTCTTCCGCAGTCTGAACAACATATACGCCCAAGTCGTCAACGACGAGCTGGGCCAGACGCTCGTTTCCGCCTCCACTATTGACAAGGAGGTTCGGGAGTCCGTCAAGACCGGAGGGAACACTGAAGCGGCGAAGGAGGCAGGCAGGCTGCTTGCCAAGCGCGCATTGGACAAAGGCATCAAGCAAGTAGTCTTCGACCGCGGCGGCTACCAGTACCACGGCAGGGTGAAGGCGCTTGCAGAGGCGGCCAGAGAAGGCGGCCTGGAGTTTTAGGAGGTTCTTATGCCCAGAATTGACCCCAATAAATTGAACCTTGAAGAGCGCGTCATTAAGACGAACAAGGTTCAGAAGACTCATAAAGGCGGCCGCACGATGAGCTGGAACGCTCTCGTCGTCGTGGGCGATGGCGAGGGATACGTCGGCGTAGGGCTTGGGAAGGCGAGGGCCGTCCCCGACGCGATTCGCAAAGGCGTCGAGGATGCCAAGAAGGACATAATCAAGGTACCGCTTGTGGGGACGACTATCCCGCACGAGGTCCTGGGCCGGGCTGGCGCCTCACTTGTGCTCCTCAGACCTGCGGCGCCGGGCACCGGCGTCGTTGCGGGCGGATCTGTAAGGGCTATTCTGGAGGTCGCCGGCATCAGGGACGTCCTCGGGAAGTCGCTCGGCTCGCCGAATGCGATAAACAGCGCCTCGGCCACCATGCACTCCCTCCGCCAATTGAAGCGGGCCGAGGAAGTCGCTAGGCTCAGAGGAAAATCCTTGGAGGAGATGCTGCCGAAGGGAATTCTGAGAGCGATGGCTGGTGCCGCGCCGCCGCCGGAGCCCGAGGTCGTCGAAGAAGAGGAAACGGCTGTTGCAGTGGAGGGCAACGAAATTGCTTAAGATAACGCTGAAGAAGAGCGTCATAGGATACAGCGAACGCCAAAAGGCCACCGCGAAGGCCCTGGGGCTCAGGAAGATGAACTCCTCCACGCTCAAGCCGGATAACGCCCAGATTCGCGGAATGGTCAAGAAGATTGGTCACCTGGTCGAGGTCGAGCAGGTTGCTAGAGAGACGCCGGGAGGCAGTTGAAGTGAGACTAAGTGATCTGAGGCCCGCAAGGGGTTCGGTAAAGGCTCGGAAACGAGTGGGGCGAGGAATCGGCTCCGGTCACGGCAAGACGGCTACTCGCGGGACCAAGGGAGCCAAATCGCGGAAAAACATCCCGCCCGGATTCGAGGGCGGGCAGACACCGCTGCATCGCCGGCTTCCCCAGAGGCGCGGCTTTACGAATATATTCAAGAAGGAGTACGCCATCGTCAACCTGGACACACTGGCCGGGCTGCCGGAGGACACTGTTACTCCCGAGCTTCTGCTGGAAAAAGGCATCATCAAGAAGATTAGATCCGGCGTGCGAGTGCTTGGGCGAGGAGAGGTAGAGAGAGCAATCACGGTGCGCGCGCATTACTTCAGCAAGTCCGCTGAGGAGAAGATCAAAGCCAAAGGCGGCACCGTGGAGGTGATTTAGGAGTGCTGGCGTCCATTATAGCGGCGTTCAAGCTTCCCGACCTGAGGAAGCGCATATTGTTCGTGTTCGGCATGTTCGCCGTCTTCGTGGTGGGGCTGCATATACCCGTCCCCGGCATTGACCGCGAGGCGATGCAGAGACTGTTTGAAACGGGCACATTGTTCGGATTGATGGACGTGTTTTCTGGTGGAGCACTGAGGAAATTCACCGTCTTCGCGATGGGAATAGCTCCATACATCACTGCCTCGATCATTATGCAGCTTCTCACCGTTGCGATACCCAGCCTGGAGGCATTGGCCAAAGAAGGCGAGCATGGGAGAAAGAAGATATCGCAGTATACGCGGTATCTTACCATCGCGCTGGCCTTTATGCAGGCATTGGGCATGAATACCGTTCTGCAGCGGTATGGCGTGCTGGTGGCTACTCCCTTCCTGAAGATTCAGATCGTGATCACTCTGACGGCGGGGACTGCGTTCCTGATGTGGGTCGGAGAGCAGATCACGGATAAGGGGATCGGCAACGGCGTGTCCCTGGTGATCTTCACCGGTATCGTGGCGACCTTGCCCTATCAGTTGGGAGAGACCGGCAGGTACGCATTGCAAGGCGCGATCAAGATTCACCAGTTGGGCCTCATGGTGTCGCTCTTCCTGGGCACTGTGGTCGCGATAGTAGCCATCCAGCAGGCCCAGAGGAAGATACCTATCCAGCATGTAAAGCGCGTTGTCGGCACTAAGGTATACGGCGGGTCAACGTCGTTCCTGCCGCTTCGTGTGAACTCAGCCGGAGTCATTCCGATCATCTTTGCTATATCAATCCAGCTCCTTCCGCTGACCTTCGCGCAGCTCGTCGGAACTGGGTCTAGATTCGGACAAATGCTCAACACTATTGCGGACGCATGCCAGCCGGGCAGGAGCGTATGGGCCGCGGTGGTATACGCCGGTTTCATAATCTTCTTCACGTACTTTTACACAGCCGTGACGTTCAACGTGCCCGAGGTGGCTGACAACCTGAGGAAATACGGCAGCTTTATCCCTGGGATCAGACCGGGGAAGCCCACGTTGGAGTACCTGGACCGCGTAATGTCGAGGATCACGCTCCCAGGGGCGATATTCCTGGCGGGCATCGCGCTTATGCAGTACTGGTCACAGAGGATAACCGGGGTTGCGACGTTCAGCCTGGTGGGCGGAACATCGCTCCTCATCGTGGTGGGTGTGGCGCTGGAAACCATGCAGGCGATCGAGGCTCACCTGCTCATGAGGCATTACGAGGGATTCATAAAGTAGACCATGAGGATAGTACTGCTGGGCGCACCGGGAGCGGGTAAAGGCACGCAGGCGGCGAGGATATCGGAGAGATACGGCATTCCGCACATTTCTACGGGCGACATACTGCGTGAGGCGGTGAAGCAGGGCACGCAGCTCGGCCGAAGGGCGGAATCATATATGTCCCGGGGCGAACTCGTTCCGGATGAGGTCGTGATAGGCATCGTTGCTGAGCGATTGCGGCAGCCGGACTGCGCGAAAGGCTTCCTGCTCGACGGGTTCCCGAGGACCGTGGCGCAGGCGAAGGCGCTGGATAAGGCATTGGCCGAGACCGGCTGCCATCTGGACGCGGTAGTGAACCTTGAAATAGATGACGCAGAAGTCGTGCGCAGACTGAGCAGTCGGCGCGTGTGCGGGTCGTGCGGGGCGATTGCGAGTCCCGCGGGAACAAGCGAGCCCTGCGCGTCGTGCGGTGGCGAGCTGATCACCCGCTCCGATGACCGACCGGAAGCTGTCCGGCGCAGGCTGCAGGTATACAAGGAGCAGACTGAGCCGTTAGTCGAGTATTATTCCAAAGCAGGCATTCTTTGTCGGGAGCTTGCTGTCGGAACAGTGGATGAGGTCTTTGACAGAGTGAGTCAGACCCTCGATCGTTGAGGGCTTGTGCGGTCGTCCCGCCTCAGGCGGGCGTGTCGTTGTGTGAATGGACCGTCCGGCGTGATTAGACTGAAAACCAAGGAAGAGATAGAGAAGATGCGGACAGCGGGCAGAGTGGTGGCCGCTGCCCTCACGGAGGTCGCAGCAAGCGTCGTTCCTGGAAAGACCACTACTCTGGACCTGGACAAGCTGGCGGAGACGGTGATCAGAACGCATGGGGCCATTCCATCCTTCAAGGGGTACAAGGGCTACCCGAATGCGACCTGCATCGCCGTAAATGAGGAGGTAGTCCACGGCATTCCAGGGCCCAGGCCGCTCAAAGAAGGGGATATCGTAGGCATAGACCTCGGCGCCATCCTGGAAGGGTATCACGCGGATTCCGCGATCACAATACCCGTCGGCGGGGTTTCGTCCGAGGTGCAGAGGCTTCTCAAAGTTACCAGGGAGGCGTTGTTCGTTGGGATCCGGATGGCGGTGGCCGGAAACCGTTTGACGGACATCTCCCATGCAATCCAGCAGTATGCCGAAAGCTATCGTTTCTCCGTCGTGCGCGAGCTTGTCGGTCATGGGATCGGGCGCGCGATGCACGAGGAGCCGCAGGTGCCGAACTTCGGCAGGCCTGGCAGGGGACCGCGCCTGGAAGCGGGAATGACCCTTGCCATCGAGCCTATGGTGAACGCGGGAGGATACGGAGTAGAGACCCTGCAGGATGGTTGGACGATAGTGACTAAGGACAGAAGCCTCTCCGCTCATTTCGAGCATACTGTGGCCGTTACGGAAAATGGGCCGGACGTCCTTACCCTGCGGCCGGGGGAGACCTTGCCCTAGAGCCGTTCGGCACCACGCCTTGCGCGAGAGGCGTCTTTCAGGTATAATTAGGTTTTCGCGAGCAGTGCGTAGCGCCCTCGGCGGCCACATGGAGGCAAATCGTGAAAGTAAGAGCATCAGTAAAGAAAATGTGCGACAGGTGCAAGGTGATCCGCCGCGAGGGCGTCGTGCGCGTCATTTGCAAAAACCCAAAGCACAAGCAGCGGCAAGGCTGAGCGGAGGTGTAGAACTTGGCAAGAATAGCGGGAGTGGATCTCCCCCGTGACAAGAGAATTCATATAGCGCTCACGTACATTTTTGGGATAGGCGCTTCCAGCAGCAGGAAGATACTGCAGGCGACGGACGTAGACCCAGGCACGCGAGTCCGCGATCTGACTGAGACTGAGATCGGCAAGCTCAGGGAGGTCATCGAGCGCGAGTATCGCATAGAAGGTGATCTCAGGAGGCAAGTGGCGCTGAATATACGCCGCCTGATAGAGATAGGCTCCTATCGCGGGCTCCGGCACCGCCGCGGGCTGCCTGTCCGCGGGCAAAGAACCAGCACTAACGCTCGCACCAGAAAAGGTCCTCGGCGCACCGTAGGCGTCAGAAGGAAAAGGTAAGGAGGTATCGCAGACTTGGCTAGAAAGGCAGCGGCTGGCAAAGGTAAGCCGAAAGAAAAGAAGAACATCGCCCATGGGATTGCCCATGTCCAGTCTACTTTCAACAACACGCTGGTGACCATCGCCGACGCGAAGGGCAACGTGGTTTCGTGGGCGAGTGCAGGCACTGTGGGCTTTAAGGGCACGAAGAAAGGCACGCCGTTCGCAGCCCAGTTGGCGGCCGAAGCCAGCGCGCGGAAGGCTATGGAGCACGGCCTCAGGCGCGTGGACGTGCATGTCAAGGGCCCCGGATCGGGCCGTGAAACCGCAATAAGGGCGCTCCAGGCCGTGGGGCTGGATGTCAGCAGTATCAGAGACGTCACGCCCATTCCTCATAACGGCTGTCGCCCGCCGAAGAGACGCAGAGTTTAGGGAGAATAAGAGGCTATGGCAATCACTGCGGAGGTATGCAGACTGTGCCGTCGGGAGGGTGCGAAGCTCTATCTAAAGGGCGAGCGCTGCTACTCCCGGAAATGCGCATTCGAGCGCCGGAGCTATCCTCCGGGACAGCACGGACAACGCGGCACCACCAAGATCAAAGAGTACGGCGTCCAGCTTCGAGAAAAGCAGAAGATGCGCAGGATATACGGCGTCCGCGAACGGCAGTTCAGAGTTTACCTGCAAGCAGCAATGCGCAAGCGCGGCGTCACCGGCGAGACCCTGCTGCAACTGCTGGAGCTCCGGCTGGACAACGTCGTCTACAGGCTGGGATTTGTGGCTTCTCGCGCTCAGGCACGCGAGCTGGTGAGTCATGGGCACTTCCTCGTAAACGGACGCAAGGTGAACACGCCGTCGTATCGGGTGAAGCAGGACGATGTGATCGAGGTCAGGGAGACCAGCAAGGATCTGCCTCCCATCGTCTCAGCCCTCGAAGTAACCGCTGGCGGCAGAGTCCCATCGTGGCTCGAGCCGGATGCAGACAAGAGGCAGGGGAGAGTCCATCACGTTCCAATGCGTGATGAGATTGACACCCAAGTTGATGAGACGTTAATCGTCGAGTTCTACTCGAGATAATATCGGATGCGCCCGGGCGGGAATGGCACGAAGTCCTGCCTTCTTAGATTGGAGACGGATCAATGGAACAGATTGTGCCGCGCATAGATACTTTGGTGCAGACCGACACATATGGCAAGTTTGTCATGGAGCCTCTGGAGCGGGGATTTGGCGTGACGCTGGGTAATGCGCTCAGACGTGTCTTGCTGGCCTCGATCCCCGGCGCTGCCATCACCTCTATCAAAATAGACAGCGTCCTTCACGAGTTCTCCACCATACCGGGGGTCAAGGAGGATACGACCGAACTGCTCCTGAATCTCAAGGGCCTGTATGTGAAGGTCGCCAGAGATGGCACCGCGAAGCCGGAGCCGAAAACCATCTGGATTGATGTCAAGGGGACAGGTGAAGTGACCGGGGCGGATGTCCGTACCCCCGCAGACGTGGAAGTAGTAAACCCGGAGGTACACATCGCCACCATCAGCGACGAGACCGCCGGCCTGTCAATGGAGATGACGGTCGAGGTAGGCAAGGGCTATGTGCTCCCTGAGGATCAGGAGAGAGCGAAGCCGACTATCGGCGTCATTCCTGTCGGGGCGGCGTTTACCCCCGTTACGAGGACGAACTTCGTCGTGGAGCCGACCAGAGTGGGCCACAGGACGGACTACGAGCGCATGGTTCTTGAGGTCTGGACGAACGGCACCATGTCGCCGAACGAGGCCATCAACGAGGCGGCCAAAGTGCTCGATCGGCTGGTAAGGCAGTTTGTGGACTTCCCGCGGGGTCGCGCCGCTGAGGGCCTGGAAGAGGAAGAGGCGTACGGCAGAGAGCTTGAGGTCAGGCCTCCGGACGCCAGGATCGAGGAGTTGGACTTCTCAGTGCGAACGTACAACTGCTTGAAGAAGGCCAATATCCTTACCATCGGCGAGCTGGTGCAGATCACCGAGCAAGACCTCATGGGCATTCGGAACTTCGGCAAGAAATCGCTGGCTGAGGTCAGGGACAAGTTGGCGCAGCTCGGACTGAGCCTGAAGAGCACGGGTGTAGCAGCGGAGCCGGGCGCTGAGCCCGAGCCGGGAGCTGAGGTATCCGAGGGCGCTGCGGAATCAGTGCCGGAGGAGCCGCCGGCAGGCGGTGAGGAGTCCTGACGGCTCGGATCCGCGTGAAGTTTCTAGGAAGGATATCCCGATCAGATGCGACATAGAGTAGCGGGCCGGAAGTTCGGCCTACCCAGTGACCAGAGAATGGCTCTGCTGAAGGGGCTTCTGCGCGCTCTGATAAAGCATGGCGAGATACATACCACCGAGGCGCGGGCCAAGGACGTGAGAAGCATCGCGGAGAAGGTCATCACGACTGCAAAGGGCAACGACCTTCACGCCCGCAGGTTGGCGCGCCGCTGGCTCAATGACGAGGACTTGGTGAAAGTCTTGTTCGATACCGTAGCGCCCAAGTTCACGGAAAGGCCGGGCGGCTATACGCGCATCACCAAGATCGGCCACCGGCGGGGCGATGCCGCTCCTATGGTCAAGCTCGAGTTAGTCTCGGATTGACGGGTTGGCCCCTGTGCCAAACATCAAGGCAGTCATAGAGTATGACGGCACGGATTTCTGCGGTTTCCAGAAGCAGCCGTCGGTGCGCACGATACAGGGAGAGCTGGAGCGCGCGCTGAGGGAACTCTTTCACGAGCCGGCCGTCAAGGTAATTGGCGCAGGTCGCACGGATGCCGGTGTGCATGCCATCGGGCAAGTGGCGAGCTTCACGGCGCCTGCAGCGTTTCCAATAGACCGGATTTGCCCTGCTCTCAACGGCCTTCTGCCGGCGAGCATCAGGGCCAAGAGCGCCGAGGAAGTCCCAGAGCAGTTCCATGCCAGGTACTCGGCGAAGGCCAGGACATACGTTTACGTAGCGCTGAATCGCGCAGCGCCGTCTGCCCTTCTCGCCGGATATGCATGGCATCTGACGCAGCCGCTGGACATCGAGGCGATGCGGGAAGCTGCGCGCGAACTTATCGGGACTAGGGATTTCGCCTCGTTCGGCGTGCCGGAGCGCGCAGGCGCAAGCACGGTAAGGCGGGTCTTTGACTTAGCCATAGCGCGAAGGAGAGACGCGGTTTTCTTTAGGATCAGGGCGAACGCTTTTCTTCGCGGCATGGCGAGGGCGATAGTAGGCGCCCTCGTGGAGGTCGGGCAGGGCAAGCGCCGTCCGGAAGAGATAGCCGGGATGCTGGCTGCCTGTGACCGCCGGGCGGCAGGAGTCAGCGCCCCGCCGCAAGGCTTGTATCTGACCAGGGTGGAGTACTGAGGAGAGACGATTCAGATGAGAACATACACGGCGAAGCCGAAAGACATAACGCGCAAGTGGTACGTGATTGATGCTGCGGGAAAGTCGCTTGGCCGACTCGCTTCGCAGGTAGCGAAAATCCTGCGCGGCAAGCACAAGCCGATCTTCACCCCGCATATGGATACCGGCGACCACGTGATCATCATCAACGCCGAGAAAGTCATTTTGACAGGCAGGGGCAAGCCGGACGAGAAGATATACTGGCATTCCCAGTATCCCGGCGGCATCAAGTCAACCACATATGGAAAGATGCTGGCAGAAAAGCCCGAAAAGCTCGTTATGCGCACAGTCAAGGGGATGCTGCCCCATAATACGCTGGGCGCACAGATGCTAAAGAAACTGCGCGTGTACAGAGGTCCCGAGCATCCGCATGCGGCTCAGGAGACTGAGCAACTGGAGATTTAGGAGGAGACACTGCGTTGGCAAAACAGCAGGTTAGACACTATTCGACTGGTCGCAGGAAGGACGCGACGGCGAAGGTCTGGCTGACCCCGGGCCCCGGCGATATCACCATCAACAAGCTTGTTGCGGCCGACTACTTGGGCCGAAAGACGCTGGAGATGCTGATTCGCCAGCCCATGGAAGTTGTCGGCGTGACCGGTAAATTCGACGTTGCGGCGATAGTCACGGGCGGTGGAATCTCCGGCCAGGCCGGCGCCATCCGCCACGGCATCTCGAAGGCCCTCGTGGTGGCCGACCCGGAGCTCCGGCCAACCCTTCGCAGACTCGGCTATCTGACCCGGGATCCGAGGGTCAAGGAGCGCAAGAAGTACGGCCTCAAGCGCGCCCGACGCGCCTTCCAGTTCTCCAAGCGCTAGGACTCATCGTCGGTGCAGTGGACATCTCTGCACTCTTCCCCTGGGAGAGTGTCGCTGACGACTGACCACTGGCGACTCACAACTGCTTTGGCTGCAGATTCCCGGGCAAACCGGCCGATAATGTGAATAGGGACATCCAGCTCATTTGCGCCTGCTTCTTCACGACGGGGAGCGGCATTCGGAGGTTCAGCATCTTGCAAAAGGCGGCCTTGTTCATTCTCACAATTCTGACCGGGTTTGCTCTGTCCGGCCCGGGACTTGCGGATGAGACGCTGACCATCACGCTCGACGCCCCGGCAGGCGAGTCGCAGAAAGAGGCGAAGAGCGATCTGCGGCTCAACCACGAGACTCTTGGCGCCACGCGCGAAGGATCGAGCAAGCAGCAGACCCTCGCACAGGGGTCCAATCAGTCGGCCAAGAAGGAAATCAGCATCGGCCGGGTCGGCGTCGTCGTCTCAGCAAAGGCCGATATCAGATCCCGGCCCGACAAGAAGGGACGGGCGCTGTTCGTCTGCCCTAAGGATACCTACCTCGCCGTCGTCGGTGAGAACGGCGGCTGGTACGGCGTTCTCATGATTGATTCAAGCACCGGCTGGATCGAGAAGAAGAATGTTGGCCTGCTCGACTATAAGCTAGTCACCCACCCTTCCCAGACGAAAGGATTGGGCAGCCGGGTTGTCAACACCGCCCTTAGGTGCCTCGGGATTTCCTACAGATGGGGAGGTTACTCCCTGGGCGGACTGGATTGCTCGGGCTTCGTGAAGGCCGTCTTTGCGAGCCAAGGCGTCAATCTCCCTCGCACTGCGCGCGACCAGGCGATGGTTGGCATCCCGGTCGGATGGAGCCAACTGCAGGCGGGCGACCGACTCTATTTCGCCTGCAAGCGCGTCCAGATCGACCACGCCGGCATCTACATCGGAAACGGTTTCTTCATCCATTCGTCCGCATCTCGCGGCGGCGTCGCCGTGGACAGCGTTATGAAGCCCTTCTACATGAGCACCCTCGTCGCCGCCCGCCGGTCGTAATCTCGTAGGGGCAAGGCGACCTCGCCCACATAACCTTGTGCGGGCGAAAAAACCTCCTTTCTTTGACTTATGAGCGCGCCTTCTGGTATATTCTCATTCGAGGATGCCAGTCGAGAGGGTTATGCGCTGTGGCAACATTCGATCGGATCACAGTTGAACCAGGCAAGATGAATGGGCAGCCGTGCATTCGCGGGCTGCGCATCACAGTCCGGCGCGTGCTTGGGGCGCTGGCGGTCTATCCCAACCATGAGGACTTGCTGCGCGAGTATCCTGAGCTCGAAGAGGAGGATATTCGCCAGGCCCTCGAATATGCAGCCGCCAACCTCGATGACCGTGTCATAGAGGTCACCGCTGCGTGATGAAACTCCTCCTCGATCAGAGACTCCCCCGCTCCACGCCGCGCATCTTGCGAGAACTCGGTATTAGCCTCACCATACAGAAAACCCGCATTCGCCTGAGGCGGCTTCCACTTACTAGGTAGGGCAGTTTCAGCTTCGGCAGGAAGCCGCTGAGTGGCAGAGAGCTAACTAAACGCGTACCGAGGTCCCTAGATTAGTCCTCTGACTTGGCAAGCATCCTGATAGCGGCCTTGAGTTCCAGAACGTCGAGGCTGTCAGGGCAATCTGGCCAGTTGTGATGCCAACAAACGATCACATCGCATCCGTCTGTCGGATGGCCGTGGTCACGAAAGTTCCTACTTTCGAATTCGAACTCGATGAAGACCTTTTGCCACTTACCCAATGCAATCTGACGTTTTGCCTCGCAATCGGGAAACCCATCCTGAACAGCCTCAACCATGTAGCCGAGTTCTCTTGCGACCATGCCGAAAAGAAAGATAACCCCAGCTTCATTGGTTGGTTCGTGGCGAAGTCCGCGGAAGTCGACGGGGTTACCATAGGTTGGACGGTTCCAAAGCTTTGAGTGGCGCTGTTTTGGGGAAGCGGAGGGTGGAGTAGTTTCCGTAACACTACCATTTCGCGGATAAGCGCCGGGCGTACGTTCTGCCCTCGGGGCTGCTTTCGGTAACAGAGCGAGCACATCAGCCCATTCGGGCTTGTCCCGTGCAAAGTCGCGAAACCTCGCTGGAATTGTAGACCAGGGGCCAAACTTGTTCTCAAAAGTCCCGGGACTGTGTTTGCCTTCCCTTCTATACTGAATGCGTGTGGGAATCTGCCGCAGTGTACGAACCAGTTCACCCCAGTCTTGCAGCAATTCCGCCGGATCGAGACGCAGATTAGTTGGGTCTACGTCGAACCCCGCAACGCGCACAGCTTCCCGCCAGCTCGGAAAATGCTGTAGAACGCGGTACTCGCTGATACCGGTTCCAGCCACGAATTGCGCCCGCGAAGGGGAATGCCCCAGTGCCTTGGCAGTTTGCCGAATTGCGTCTAGGATCTTTTCTCTATCGATTGGCATTTGGCGTTCGTATCCACCCAAGTGTCCGAGGCCGATAACAACTACCCTGATGGTATATTCGCTATTGCCAGAGGTTGATCCTCCAAACATGCTAGCCCCGATCCTGCGAAGAAGCAAGGACAAGGGGCAACCCCCGCGGTTGCCCTTTTTGTTCGTGTGGTTACCCGATTCCCCATGCACGGGCGAGGCGACCTCGCCCCTACCCTTCATCTCCGCGGTTTAGTTTGACTTCATCAGCCCCCGGTGGTATACTCGAAGCGGAAGGCCCCCCAAGGAGGCGGTTGCGGTGCGATGCACCAAATGCGGGCAAGAAGTCCCGTCCGAATCCAGGTTTTGCCTGTCCTGCGGGCAGCCTATTTCGACTGCCTATCCTGATGTTCCTACATCCGAGCTTCCGAAGAAGCGAATCGGAATCTGGGCCGTGCTTGCGGGCCTCTGCATCGTTGCGGCTCTGGCCGTCTTCCTCGCGCTCAAGCCCTGGGGCGGCAAAGTAACTCAGGTGGCGCCGGTGGAAAGTCCTCAGCATGCTCCTGTCGTGAGGGTGCCGCCGCTGCCCGGCGCTCCTCAACCGAGCGTCCTCAAGACCGACGTGAAGAACCCGCCCCTGGACATCAAGAAGCAGGAGAAGCCCGCGCCGCCCGCGGATGTAGTCGCATATCTGGAGCACCTCAAGCGCGTGGAGAAGATGCGCCAGGACGTCACTGCCAAGGAGCTGAACGATCTGGTGGCGAAAGCGCCTGACCTCATAGCCAAGGCGTTTCCCTTCGACGAGGACTTCGAGGAATCCACGGCTCCTCGTGAGCTGACCGGCCAGGCCAGCCGGTATACACAGGAATGGCAGCAGATATCGGCATACTTCCTGTCGGCCCGGCCGCCGGGAGCTTGCGCTGTCCTGGCAGGGAAATACTACGACGCGATGCGGGAGTTCATCGTGTTCATGGGGAAATTCCAGGAAGCCACCAATAAGCTGGATTTGGCAAAGCTCAAGGACATCAAGCGCGATCAGGTCAGCGTAGACGAGAGGCTGGATGCATCAGACCAGGAACTCGGCCGCGTCTGCGATCAGTACGGCATAGAAAAGTCCTTTGCAATCCGGTCGGACACGGGACAGACTCCTATCACAGGATTCTGACTCAACTTGACGGTGTCTTGGTTTCCGGCTATAATCCTAGCATTCCGTGCAACTGACCCCTGTTCGGCAGGGGTCTTTGCATAAGTGACGGCTCGGAGTGAGCGATATTGAGAATACTGATTACCGGAGCAGCGGGCATGCTCGGCGCCGACCTTCAGAAAGCGCTTGCGCCGGTCGGCGACCTGATACTGACTGATGTGACCGGGGACGTGACCTTCCTCGACGTCGCAGAGACCGAGCGGGTACTGGCGATGTTCGATGAAAGCCGCCCCGACGTCGTGATCCATGCCGCCGCGTATACCGATGTGGATGGCTGCGAGCGCGAGCGGGACAGGGCTTTCCGCGTGAATGCGCTCGGCACGTGGAACGTCGCCGCCGCGTGCCGGCAGTTCGACGCCGCCCTGCTCTACATTAGCACCGATTTTGTATTCGACGGCGAGAAGGGCGAGCCGTATACCGAGTATGACACTCCGAGGCCCATCGGCTGCTACGGCGCGTCGAAGCTCGCTGGCGAGATTCACGTCCGGGCCTTGTGCGCGCGCCACTACATCGTCCGAACCGCGTGGCTCTACGGCGAGCACGGCAAGAACTTCCCGTATGCGATTCTCAATGCTGCGAAGACGAAGAAGGAGCTGTCGGTGGTTGCTGACCAGGTGGGCAGCCCGACTTTCACCGTTGATCTGGCCGCTGCGATCCGGGACCTGATCGGCAATCCCCTTTACGGGACGTATCACATAACCAACAAGGGCGCTTGCTCGTGGTGCGACTTTGCGAGGCAAATCCTGTCTCGCGCGGGTATCAATGATGTGCGGGTCAAGCCGATCAAGTCTGAGGAATGGCCGAGCCCCACGAAGCGGCCCAAGTACAGCGTGCTGAGGCATTACGCCCTGGAGCTTCAGGGCAACGACAACCTGCGTTCCTGGGAGGATGCGTTGGCGGATTTCATTTCCAGGTTGAGCCTATGAACTACAGCGAGACACTGAATCTCCCGAAGACCGATTTCCCGATGCGGGCCGAGCTGTCGAAGCGCGAGCCTGAGATCGAGCGGTATTGGGAGGAAATTGGACTATATCAGAAGTCGTTGGAGAAGCCCGCCCGCGGTGACTTCATCCTCCACGACGGCCCGCCGTACTCGAACGGCAATATCCACATCGGCCATGCGCTCAACAAGGTGCTGAAGGACTTCGTGGTCAAGTACAAGACCATGGCCGGCTTCAGATGTGCTTATGTGCCCGGCTGGGACAATCACGGGATGCCGATAGAGGTCGAAGTCCAGCGCGAGTTTCGGAGAGCGGGCAGGAAATTGGATCGCCTGCAACTGCGGCGCCGGTGCCGTGAGTACGCCGCCGATTGGGTTGCCGTTCAGCGCGAGGAGTTCAAACGCCTGGGCGTCCGCGGCGATTGGGATAGCCCCTACCTCACGATGTCCACCGAGTACGAGGCGATGATCATCAAGGTGTTCGCGGAGCTTGCGCTGGCGGGCTACGTGTACCGGGGACTGAAGCCGATTTTCTGGTGCCCGATTTGCGAGACGGCTCTGGCGGAGGCGGAGATAGAGTACGCGCCGCACGTATCGCCATCCATATACGCCCGATTCCCGCTGAAGTCGGACCCGAAAGGCGTATTCGCCGGGCTGCCGGCGGAGAGCGTATCCGCGCTAATCTGGACCACGACGCCCTGGACGATCCCCGCGAACGTCGCGCTGGCCGTTCACCCGAACTACAAGTACGTCGTTGTGGAAACCGGGGGCGCCTACTACCTCCTCGCGGAGGATTTGATCGAGCAGGTGCTTCGCGCAATCGGCGTCAGCGACTACAAGGTCATTCGCACCATTAAGGGCTCTGAGTTGGAGGGAGCGATCTTTGCGCACCCGATCTACGAACGCGACTCGGTCGTCGTTCTCGCGGACTACGTCACGCTCACGGAGGGAACCGGCATCGTGCATACCGCTCCCGGCCATGGACGTGAGGACTTCCAGACCGGCCAGGAATACGGGCTGCCGACCCTGAACCCCGTTGATGCATCCGGCCGCTTCACCGCAGAGGCAGGGCAATTCGAAGGCCTGACCGTCGAAGAGGGCAACAGGGCGGTAGTCGAGGAGCTTGAGAGGCGTGGCCATCTGCTGGCGCACACGAGCGTCGAGCACAGCTATCCGCACTGCTGGCGATGCAGAGGGCCGGTCATCTTCCGAGCCGCAGTCCAATGGTTTCTGAACATGGATCACGAGAATCTCCGGCAGAGGATCCTGGATGCCATCGGCACGGTCGCCTGGTATCCACCGGAGAGCATCAACCGCATCACCAGCATGATTGCCGGCTCGCCCGACTGGTGCCTGTCGCGCCAGAGAACATGGGGCGTCGGCATCCCCGTCTTCTACTGCCGGGGCTGCGAGAAGGAGATCATGACGCGGGAGTCACTCGATGCGGTCTACGCCCTCGTGCGGGCCGAAGGTTCGGACGCGTGGTTCACGAAAGAGCCTTCGGAGATTCTGCCTCAGGGGTTCAAATGCCCGAAATGCGGCGGCGCGGAGTTCACAAAAGAAACGGACATCTTGGATGTCTGGTTCGATTCAGGCTCGTCCTGCCGCGCGGTGCTCGAAACGAAGCCCGAATTGCGCTATCCGGCCGACATCTACCTCGAGGGATCCGACCAGCACAGAGGATGGTTCAATAAATCGCTGGTGGTAGGAGTCGCCACCAAGGGCGACTCGCCGTTCCGCCAGTGCGTGACCAACGGCTGGATGCTGGACGAGCATGGCCGCACGATGCACAAGTCATGGGGGAACGTCATCGCTCCCCAGGAGATCATCAAGAAGGACGGCGCGGATGCCCTCCGCCTCTGGGTGTCCTCTACGGATTATTTCGAGGACGTCCGGCTGGGTGAGGAGATACTGAAGCGCGTGGGCGATGCCTATCGCCGGATTCGCAATACTTTTCGCTTCCTGCTGGCGAACCTGTACGATTTCGATCCCTCGTCGGACTGCGCCGCTTACGGCAAGATGCTGGAGATTGACCGCTGGGCGCTGCACCGGCTGCAGACGCTTATCCGGGACGTGACGCAGGCATATGAGGGCTACGAGTTCCATAAGGTTTACCATTCCGTCCACAACTTCTGCGCTGCCGACCTGAGCGCATTCTACCTGGACGTGTTGAAGGATAGGTTGTACACGTCGGCCCCGAAGTCGGTGCAGCGTCGGTCCGCGCAGACCGCTCTCTGGGAGCTTCTGTCGGCCATTGTCCGGATGATGGCGCCAATCCTTAGCTACACCGCGGAAGAGGTCTGGAGATATATGCCCGCCGACGGGAGAGAGGTCAGTGTACAACTGGCGGAGTTCCCCAAGGTCAACGACGCCTATGTGGACGAGGAGCTGAGCGCCAGATGGGAGAAGCTGCTGGATGTCCGCGAAGAGGTGTATCGCCACATCGAAGAGGCGCGGACGACCGGCGTGATCGCGAAGCCTCTTGAGGCGCTGGTGGTGCTCACGGCGGCTTCGCCTTTGTACGATCTGCTCCATGCGTACCAGGATCAGCTTGCATCGGTATTGATCGTGTCGCAGGTGAGGCTGGAGAAGGCCGAGGCGGGAGCTGCTCTTCAGGTGTGCGTCGAGCCGGCAGAGGGCACGAAGTGCGCGCGCTGCTGGCTCGTCCTGCCTGCGGTCGGCCAGCATGCAGTGCATCCGTCGCTCTGTGCCCGTTGCGCAGAAGTCGTTACGGAGGTATACTAGGCTGACAGGTCGGCCCTGGACGGGCATTGCCGGTAGTGAGAGGTGTCGCTATGCGAAAGCTGAACGTCGAGAAGTACCGGGAGAAGCTGCTGGCAGAACGCGATCGCATCCATGCCGAGATGGGGCAATTGGAGCAGCATATCAGCTATGAAGATACCCCCGGCGGCCAGAGCGAACTCGCGGATTACGATAACCATCCCGCAGATACGGGGACGGACACCTTCGACAGAGAGAAAGACTTGGCCGTGCGGGACAGTTACCGGGATATCGTCGGTCGGATTGACGAGGCGGTGGGAAAGATCGAGCGCGGAACCTACGGCGTATGCGACAGATGCGGCCGCGACATCATGATAGGAAGGCTGGACGCGATACCGTATGCGATCTACTGTGTCGAGTGCCAGGACATAATCGAGGGACCGTGAAAGCAAGGTATTTCTACCTCATCGCGCTGCTGGTCGTCATCCTCGATCAGGCGAGCAAGCACCTGGTCCTGAGCCGGCTCCCGTTCGGATCGTCAATACCCATCCTCAAGAATGTCCTCTATGTTACGCTCTTGGAGAACCGTGGGGGCGCTTTCGGACTGTTTCAGTCGTGGGCCGGACTGCTGGTGGTACTGACGCTCGCGTTTGCAATAGCCATCGTAGTCCTCGTCCGCCGCAGAGCGATGCTGCCCACGCTGCTGGGTATCGGCCTTGGGCTCCAGCTCGGCGGCGCGCTCGGCAACTTGGCTGACCGCGTAAGATTCGGGTATGTCGTGGATTTCATCAATTTTCGTGTGTGGCCGGTGTTCAACGTTGCTGACTCGGCGATAACCGCCGGCCTTCTCCTGCTTGCATATTACCTGCTTTTCTGCGAAGGACGACGGGCCGACAAGCATCAGACAGAGGGTTAGCGGATGCATTCTACCCTGTTCAAGATTGGCCCGGTTCCGATACGCGCGTACGGCCTCATGATGGCGATCGCGGTGATTGTGGGCCTGATCCGCACGCTTCTGGCCGCCAAACGCGCGGGTATCAAGCGCGAACACGTGGCCGACTCCGGCCTCTATGGCCTGTTTGCCGGGATATTGAGCGCCCACATTGCCTCCATCCTTCTCGATTTGCCCTACTACTGGCATTACCCGTCGGAGATTCTGGATCTCTGGAGAGGGGTATTCTCGGCGTCCGGCGGCCTGACGGGGCTTTCGTTCCACGGCGGGCTGATCGGTGCAGCGGTCGCTGTGCTGATTTACACGCGGCGGAAGGGGATCAGCTTTCTCGCAATGGCCGATCTCTTCTCTCCGGGTCTGGCGCTGGGCTACGGGATTGCAAGGATCGGATGCTTCCTGAACGGGTGCTGCTACGGCATCCCTACCAGCCTCCCGTGGGCGGCCAGGTTTCAGGTGGACGCCGTCTCCGGCGAATTGACTCCGCCCAGCCACCCAACACAGCTATACGCGCTGGCCGCCAGCATCCTGATCTACGTCGCTCTCGTCGCTGTCGAAAGGCGGAGGCGCTATGCGGGGCAGGTCTTTGTGAATTACCTCGCCCTGTACTCGGTGTACAGGTTCTTCATAGAGTTTCTGAGGAAGGGCGTGACCGCGGAAGTCGCTTTCTGGGGAATGACCGAGGCCCAGGTGGTCAGTCTGATCGTGCTCGGTGTCACTCTGCCGCTGCTCTGGTCCCGGCGGCGGATCCGCGCGCATGAAAGGGCTTCCGGGCGGAAAGCACCAAGCGCCAAGCACGTCCGTGATTAGCGATGGCCGAACTGTTCGAGTTGACGGTTTCTAAAGAGGACGAGGGCGAGCGGCTGGACGCATTTCTGGCATTGCACAAGCCGGAGATCAGCCGCTCGAACTTCCAGCGCCTCATCGAAGAAGGCTGCGTGACGGTTGACGGAGCGCCGTCGAAGCCGGCCCATAAAGTCAGAGCCGGCGAGGTCGTCCGGTATGCCATTCCGCCGCCGAAGCCTGCCCGCATACTGCCTGAGGAGCTGCCCCTGGATATAGTCTACGAGGACCAGGATCTCATCGTCATCAACAAGCCGAAGGGCATGGTCGTCCATCCTGCGCCGGGCGCCCCGTATGGCACTCTGGTGAATGCTCTCCTCGCCCACTGCAAGGGACTCGCGGCAATCGGAGGCGTCGAGCGCCCCGGCATCGTCCACCGCCTGGACAAGGACACCTCCGGGCTGATCGTAGCTGCGAAGACCGACGCCGCGCACCATGCTCTTCAGAAGCAAATCCAGTCGCGCACGGCCGAGCGCAAATACCTCGCGCTTGTATGGGGCGATCCCAGATTTCAGGAGGCGGTGGTGGACGCTCCGATCGGCCGTCATCCTGTGGATCGGAAGAAGATGGCCGTCATCGAGTCGTCTGCCTCAGGCAGATCGCGCGCAGCGGTTACCGATCTCAAGGTGCTGGAGCGCTTCGGCCCGATGACGCTCATTGAGGCGAAGCTCCGGACGGGCCGCACTCATCAGGTTCGGGTTCATGCGGCCTATGCGGGGCATCCGGTCGTCGGCGACCCGGTCTACTCGGGGAATCGGCGTCTCCAGTCTGGTCGAAGGGAATTCGTCTCGGCCGCGAACAGGCTGATCGGCGTCCTGCACGGCCAGGCTCTCCATGCGTACTACCTGAGCTTCGATCACCCGAGGACGGGCTGCAGGATGGAGTTCACAGCCCCGATGCCGGAGGAGATGGACGCGCTGGTGACATTCCTTCGTGAGAGGTGCGGCGAGTGAGTCCGATGCAGATCAGAGTGGGCGACGTCGCCTGTATGCGGAAGCAGCACCCGTGCGGCGGCTTCGAGTGGGAGGTCACTCGCGTCGGCGCGGACATAGGCATGAAGTGCCTCAAGTGCGGCCGCCGGGTCATGCTCACTCGCGAGGAGTTCGAGCGCCGCGTGAAGCTCCTGACGCCCCGCGAACCTTGACCGGCAACCCCTTTTCGCCTATAATAAGTGTGCCTTTCCGGGGTCGTCCAATGGCAGGACACGGGCCTTTGGAGCCCGGTATCTAGGTTCGAATCCTAGCCCCGGAGCCATCTGGCCCGCATCGTCCATGTCATTCCGCCGCGGCGGACGTGCCTCATGTCATCCTTCGTCCATAGGACTCAGGATGACAGTCCTGCCTGGTCGAGCGGGTAGCAGACAGCCCAAGTCACTCCTTCACGACCTTCAGCACTCTGTCGTGCTCGCGGACGTGGTCTCGGACCTTGATCCCTATGTCCATCCCGGGCTTCGCCTCCTGGATCTCCTCATGTTCGAGCTGCATGGAATCAACTGTCTGTATGAGATCCGTCGTGTGGCCCTGAATGTGGATCGTGTCGCCGACCTTCAGCACCTCGGACTCTACCTTCACCCCGGCGACCGCAAGGTGCGTGAAGTAATGCGAAACGCGCCCGATGTACACTTCCATCTTCATCACCTCCCGGCAAGGCGACATTGGCAGGCAAGAGATGACGCCAGAGCTTACAGCTACCTTATACCCTACGACTTCCCGAATGTCAACTACCCGAAGCGCATTCTGCCACATGGAGGATTTTTGAATGGGGAGTTGCCTGAGCCGCGGATGTTGCAGGGGCCGGCGCCGATATCCTCAGGAATCGCCCGCCGGTTCATTCATAGCGCAGTGCGTCTATCGGGTTCAGACGTGAAGCCTTGCGAGCGGGGTAGAACCCGAAGAAGATACCTACGAAAGCCGCGAAGCCGAACGACAGTGCGATAGACGACAGGGATACTACGGCGTTCAGCTCCGAAAAGCTCGTGATCGCAAACGATCCGAGCATACCTACCAGGATTCCCACTACTCCGCCCACCATGGAGAGGACCATCGCTTCCACCAGAAACTGATTCTGGATATCCCGGCGTCGCGCTCCTACCGCCATGCGAATGCCTATTTCCCTGGTGCGCTCGGTGACCGAGACTAGCATGATATTCATGATGCCGATCCCGCCGACCAGAAGAGAAACGCTCGCGATGCCCCCCAGGAGCAGAGCGAATGTCCCGGACGCCTCGCTCGCCATCTCGATGATCTCGGCCTGATTCCTGATAACGAAATCGTCTTCCGCCCCGGCGGCAATTCGGTGGCGCTTGCGGAGCAGTGTTGTAATCTCCATGCTGGCCCCATCCATTAACTCCATGCTGCGGGCCTGTGCGCTGATGGTGCGTACATACTGCATACCGAATAACCTGCGCATAGCCGTGGTGACCGGGACGATTATCTGATCGTCGGGGTCTCCGAAGCCTCCTGCGCCCTTCTCAGCCATGAGGCCGATGACGCTGAACCGCGTTCCCTTGATGCTGATAGCCTTCCCGACCGGCGGCCTCTCACCGAAGAGGTTCTTCGCCACGGTGGGGCCGATGACCGCCACCTTCCGAAGCGATTTCACATCGCGATTCGTAAAGAACACGCCTTTCTGCACGCGGTAGTTGCGCACGCTCAAGAAGTCGGGTGTAGTGCCCAGTATGCTCGTATTTGTGTTCTGGTTCCCATACTTAACCTGGGCGCTCATCATGACCTCCGGGGCCGTCTTGGCCACGGACGGGCAGTTGTCAGCTACAGCCTCGGAATCCTGCAGCGTCAGAGACTGTATGCTTCCGAGCCCTCCAGCCACTGCTCTCCGCTGTGCCTCCCCCGGCCTGATGATCAGTACGTTGGTGCCCATCTGCTGAATGTGCGCCATCATCCGTTCTCGTGCGCCTCCGGCAAGCGCGAGCATGGTAATGACCGCCGAAACGCCGATGACAACGCCGAGCATCGTGAGAGCGGCACGCATCTTGTTCGCGGCCAGTCCCTCCAGGGCCACCGAAATGCTCTCCCACACGTTCATTCTTCTTCCTCCGCCGGAAGCTTTGCCAGCTCCTCGCGCGCATTCAGAGGCGCATCTATGCGCCGGTCGGAAACAATGTGGCCGTCTTTGAAGCGGACAATCCGCTGGGCGTGTCTGGCGATATCCCTCTCATGGGTCACGATGATGACCGTCTTGCCGTCGGCATGCAAATCCTGGAAGATCGCCATGATCTCCGCGCTTGTGCGTGTGTCCAGGTTGCCGGTAGGCTCGTCTCCCAGGATAATCGGGGGGTTGTTCACCAGCGCCCGCGCTATAGCCACTCTCTGCTGCTGCCCGCCGGAGAGTTCGTTCGGCTTGTGGTGGATTCGATCGCTGAGGCCGACGCGCTCCAGGGCGGCTAATGCCTTCGATCCCACATCGGCACCTTCCGGATCGTACAGCAGTGGCAGCATCACCTGACGCACAGCCGCGCGGCGAGGAACCAGGTTGAACGTCTGAAAGACGAAGCCGACCTTCCGGTTGCGCACCCGTGCCAGCTGGTCTTCATCCATGCCTGCTACGTCCTGACCGTCGAGGGCGTAAGAGCCTTCAGTCGGGTTGTCCAGGCAGCCGACGATATTCATGAACGTCGATTTGCCGGAGCCCGACGGTCCCGTAATCGCCACGAACTCCCCAGGCGCGATATCCAGCGAAACACCCCTCAGTGCGCGCACGACCATGTCTCCCATATGGTAAGTCTTGTGCAGATTCTTCACGCTGATCATGCCAACGCTGCCTTCCTAGAACGGCCCGTGCGGTCCGCCGCGCATGCCTCGCGGGGGACCGCCGGGTGATGACGTCCCTCCCGCCGGCTCAATCACCTTGGACACCACGGTCTCGCCTTCGCGCAGGCCGCTGATGATCTCGGTGTTCCGGTCGTCGGAGATGCCTACCTCCACGCGGCGGGGTATCTGCTTCTCCTGCTCCACTACGTTGACTATCGTTCCATCAGCCGTTTCCTTGACTGCGTCGTTCGGCACGAGAAGCGCGTTCTCCCTGCGCTCGATGATAAAATCGCACGTAGCATTCATACCCGGTTTCAGGCGTCGGTCGGGATGAGCGATCTCCACGGTCACCGGGACGGTTGTGACGTTCTGGTCCACTACCGCCTTGGGAGCGATCTTGGTCACTGCCCCCTCAAACCGCTCGTCCGGGTAGGCGTCAACCGCGATGCGCACGTCCTGACCTGCTCGGATCTGCCCTATGTCGGTCTCATCAACGCTGACCTCCGCGAGCATGATGTTTACGTCTGCGATTTCAACGATAGTGACGCCGGCGCCGGTCCCGGCGAACGAGGCACGCCCGGCCGTGACGATCGAGCCTGCTTCCACATACTTCTTAACCACCACGCCAGACCTGGGTGCGTAGATCGTGGTGTAGCCCAACTGCGTCCGTGCGTTGTTGACCGACGCCCTTGCACGCTCCACTTGCGACTGAGCCTGGATAATGTCCTCAAGCTTTATGTCTTTCTGATAGGCGTTAGCCTCCGCCGATTCCAGCGCGGCTTTGGCTTCCTCAGCCCTGGCCTCAGCGGCTTTGAGGTCCTGGTCGGCTTCCTGCTTAACCGTTTCCCATCTGCTTTGTGCGGATTCCAGCTGGGCCTTCGCGACGGCGTGTTGCTCCTCAGCGATGTCCACCTGGCTCTTCGGCACGAAGCCCTGCTCCAGCAGTGCTTTCTGTCGCTTAAGGTGCCTCTCTGCTTGATCGTACGTGGCTTTCGCCTGGTCGTACGATGATTGAACTGATGCCAGCTTCTGGGGGATCAAAGCCGTCTTGGTCTGGTTCAGCGCAGCCTGCGCCGATGCGAGGGCGCTCTCAGCCTGCTTGATCGCCGTGCTCGTCAACTTCGGCTGGACGTCCGCCTGCTGCCTGGCCTGGCGTAGTTTAGCCAAAGCGCTTTCGTGCTCCGCTCGTGCCTGCTCCAGACTGGCCTGCAAATCCGAGGGATCAATACGAGCTATAAGCTGTCCGGCCTGCACGAAGTCCCCCTCGTCTACTGCCAACTCGACTACCTGGCCTCCCACGTTGGATTTTACCTCTACGGTCGTTACGGGCTTTAGCACACCATTCGCGGAGACGGTCGCGATCACCGTGCCCCGCCTTACAACTGCGGTGGGGACCGTTGCCTGCTCTCGGCCGTTCCGTCGGTGCAAGAGGATTGCTATGCTGGCCACTATCACGACAGCAGCCAAAGCCACTGCGATAATGCGCTTTCGCCTAGTTGCCATACAGACCTCCGGGTTTGCCTATCGCATACTCTAGCTGTGCGATGGAAGTGTAGTAATCATAGCGTGCCTGCACTGCATTGCTCCGCGCAGTGACTACCTCGAACTGCGCGTTCAGCAGATCCAATGGGATAGCCAGCCCCTGCTTATACCGACCTTCCTGCGCATCGAAGTTCTTCTGGGCCGCCTTCAGGCTGAGGTCGCTGGCCGCTATTCGCTTTTCGGCGTTCTTGAGGTTCAGGTATGCCTGCTGCACCTCCGACTGGATATCCTTCTCCATCTGCATGGTACGCAATTCCGCATTCGACAGGTTGGTAAGCTCCTCGCGATACGCTGCGCGGTTATACCCGCCGTTGAAGATGTCGTATACAAGGCCGCCCGTGATAAGGAGCGAGTCATCGCTGGATGATACCGAGTCGCTGATACCTCCGTTGAAGGACCTCTCGTACTGTCCGAAGATGACCGGGCGGGGTCGGAGAGTAATCTTTGCTGATTCCACTGAGGATTTCGCCAGTTTCACTCCAGCTTGGGTCTCCCGAACATCCGGACGGCCGGCTAATGCAGCAGCCACATAGTCGTCAACGGGACGGATTTCAGCGGATGCGGGCTCCTCGACCTCTTGGACGGAAAACACCGGCGCCGGGGAGAGCCCCATCGTGTTCTGAAGCTGAATCGCGGATGTGCGGATGTTGTTCTCAGCCGACAGGAGATCTACTCGGGCGTTGGCGAGCTGGGCCTCGACGGGAAACGCTTCCACCTCAGCGGCATCTCCAAGCCGGACGCGTGTCTGGACTAGCGCCAGTTGCCCTTCGAGATACGTTACTCGTGCGCGCTGCACGTCCGCAAGATGCTGAACGCGAAGCAGTGAGAAGTAGTCGCTGGTGACGCTGAAGGTCACGATCTGCCGGAAGCGTTCCAGGCCAAACTGATTCTGGGAGACTTCCGCGCTCGACCGTCGCACTTTAGCCTCCCTCAAGCCTCCATCATAGAAGTTCTGTGAGACAGAGAGAAAGGTATTGCTCGTCTGTCCCGGCCTTGCGGCCCCGGATTCCGCAATATTGCTCGTGTATTCCGCGGTAACCTGAGGATAGTATTCGCTCAAGGCCCGAGTCCGGCGTGCCTTCGCAGCCGTCACCGTGTTCTCGCCGACCAGGACATCAACCTGGTTCTTCATGGCAATCTCGATGCAGTCCTGAAGGGACAGGCTTGCAGCAGCAGCAGCGTCTTCGGCTGAAGCAGGAACCGCCCACAGGAGTGCCAGCACGGCGATCAGGATAGAAGGATGATACAGTTTTACGGTCATAGCCGCTCTCCTTGGTATAATGCTCGCTCTGTACTAGCGCCTCGCTCTTAGGCGAAGGCAGATTGCAGCAATTTCATCGCGCGTACGATCGTGGAACACTCGCTTGCGGATAGTCTGGTCAGCCTCTCCACTAGGTGCGATAGGGCGGCTTGGCGCACGGCTTCCAGGACCGCTTCTCCCGATTCGGTGACTGCCAGAATCACACGGCGGCGGTCATCATCGGCTGTCTCCCGAGTGACATAGGTGCGCTCTACCAAGCCGTCAACCAGCTTGGAAGTTGAGGAGAGGGTCGTCCCAAGATGCTCCGCGACGGACGAGAGGGAGACCCCCTCGTGATGCTTGATGAACATCAACGCGCGGAACTGCGGCACTGAGAGCTCCGTCGCTTCAGGCTTGTGCATTTCCGCTGCGATGCAACACATGACCCGAGGTATTGTGTCCATGACTACCGTAGCGCATCCCTGAGTAGGATCTTGCTGCATGACTTTGCCTCTCCAATAATTGAGTAGCGACATAGTAGCACACCGACAGTATAATATGGGATTTGTGTGTTGTCAAGCGGCGATTCATAGCCTGGCGCATTTACAAACGCGGGGAGCTGAGCCCCTCATGTGGGCGGCGTCTCCAGACGGCGACCCCGCCCTATCGTGCCGGCCGGTTCTATTCCTGGGATTTCCTCAGCGCCTGGTCCAGGTCTGCCGTGATGTCGTCCACATTCTCCAGCCCAACCGAGAGGCGAATGTAATCGTCGGTGACACCCGTTGATAACTGCTCCTCCAGGGTCAACTGCTGGTGAGTAGTAGATGCCGGATGGATGATAAGGGTCTTGGAGTCGCCGATGTTCGCTAGGTGCGAGCAGAGCTTGACGGAATTGATCATCTTCATCCCGGGCTTGCGTCCGCCCTTTATGCCGAAGCCGATGATCGCGCCCTGGCCCTCAGGCAGGAAGCGCCTGGCCCTCGCGTAGTCGCGATGGCTGGAAAGCCCCGGATAGTTGACCCAGGCCACCGCCGGATGCTTTTCGAGCCATTGCGCGACCGC
>DATKXU010000087.1:0-28822 GCA_035528905.1 Armatimonadota bacterium | reverse complement strand
CCAATGCTACCCTACCATCTTTACTACGCATTAATCCCGCTTGATAGTTCCCAACGGATCCCGGAGGAACACTGCCGCCGGTATACAATCTACTACCAGCCAAGATTGTATACCGGCGGCGACGCCTTGTCAATAGCAAGGATAGAGACGGCATGCCCATCGTGGGAAAGCTGGGACGTTCCTTGCCTGCAACGCCGCGCCGGACACGCATGGCATCCTGGCGTGAAGCCGGCAGCCAGAGATACGTTCACAGGCCTCCTCTGCATTATGATTCCACATCTTGAGCGCTAAAGGCAAAGGAGATATTCGCGCGGCGGGGAGAGATGGAGAGTGGGAGTATGGGAGTATGGGAGTGTGGGAGTGTGGGAGAAAGAGAGATCGTCCAATCCGCCGCGGCGGAAACGTCCAACTTCCAACGTCCAGACGGGGCAATCGGCCGCGGGGGGCGGAGACATCAGGGCGTGGCGACGCAGGTCGGCACCCGAGAGGCGTGGGCGGCCAGTGCGTCCCGGTAGAAATCCGCGTATTTGCCCGCCGACGCCCGCCATGAGAAGTCGCTTCCGAGCGCCGTCCGCACAAGCTTGGCCCATTCCTCCTCGTCGCGATAGACGGCCACCGCACGCTTCACAGCGTCCAGCAGCGCCGAGGGAGTATACTCCGTGAAGCTGAAGCCGTTCGGCTGCGGATCGCCGGGACGATAATCAATAATCGTGTCCGCCAGGCCGCCCGTCGCGCGGACTACCGGAATTGTGCCGTACCGGAGGCCGATCAACTGCCCGAGGCCGCAGGGCTCGAACCGAGACGGCATCAGGAACATATCGCTCCCGGCATAGATCAACTGGGCAAGCTCTAGGTCGAAGCCTATGTTGGCCTTCACCTGAGCCGGATACTTATTTTCTAGCCTGGCGAAGTACTTCTCATACGCCGGGGCGCCCGTCCCGAGCAGGATGAACTGCACGCCGAGCTCCGTTATCTTCGGCATGGCCGCCTTTATGAGGTCGAGGCCCTTCTGATCTGCAAGGCGCGAAATCAGGCCTATCACGGGAATCTCCGCATCGGTCGGGAGGCCCATCCGCTTCTGAAGCTCTGTCTTGTTCCTAGCCTTTCCGCTGGTATCGTCCAGGCTGTAGTTGAACGGGATGCGTCTGTCGGCTGCCGGATCGAATTCCTCATAGTCAATGCCGTTCAGCATCCCGCGCAGCCGGCCCAGGTCATGCATGTAGCTCAGGAGGCCCTCCAGGCGGCAGCCGTACTCGCTGGTCTGGATCTCGCGGCAGTACGTCGGGCTTACGGTGCTGACCATATCGGAGAATACGATGCCAGCCTTCAGGAAATTGACATGACCGTAGCACTCCAGCTTGTCCATCGTATACAGGGATTCCGGCAGGCCGTATTCCGCAAGTATCGAGGAATCGAACTCGCCCTGGTAGGCCAGGTTATGTATGGTGAATACACACGCAGCCTGCCGCAGAGCAGGGCTGTCGGCGTAAGAGAGCTCCTTGAAGACAGGCAGCAGGCCGGTGTGCCAGTCGTTGCAGTGAATCACATCGGGCTTCCACGCTGGGCGCGCGCAAAGCATCGCCAAGACCGCGCGGCTGAAGAATGCGTAGGGTTCGCTGCCCGGCATATACACGGTTTTGGAATCAACACACTTATCAAAGTACGGCGCGAAGATCAGATAGACGGGGATATCCGCCCCAATGGTCGTCTGCCTGACGGAGCATGCCACCGTTCGGGCGCCGAGGGGTGCTTTCAGACTCTTGAGCGCCTCGTTGACGGCGAATGCCTGATTGGATTCGATCATCTTGTAGCCGGGCATTGCGACTCTGACGTCATGCCCCAGCGCGTTCAGCGCCTTGGGAAGGGCTCCGGCTACGTCGGCAAGGCCGCCTACCTTGGCAAACGGTGACACTTCGGCGGACACCAGGAGGATTCTCAACTTACTGGGCATTATCCGCTCCCTTCGTCTGTTGTGGCAGAGCACGCTGACGCTGCTCAGCGTACCAAACTATAGATGATTCTGCGGAGCTGTCTGGGGTTGATGGGTTTCGTGATGAAGTCCTTGGCGCCCGCCTGAACAGCCTCCAGTGCAAGAACTCGCTGGCCCCGCGTGACGCACATCAGGATGTTCGCCTCGCTGTCTTCGCGGAGCAATCCGAGCACGGCGGAAACGCCGTCTACATCGGGGATAGCTGCATCCATAAGGACCAGATCGGGTTTGAGATTCCGGTATTTTTCGAGCGACTCCCGGAAGTTCTTCGCCTCACCAACCACATGCCAGCCGAACGACGCAAGGGCGTCCCTCAGAACCAGCCTGTCACCGAAAGAATCGTCCACGATGAGAACTCTCTTGCCCAACCGAGTTACCTCTGTGGGGAAACACCGTCCCCTCTATTGAATTATCGGCAGGCACACGGGTTTCTTTGAGTTGGAAGCGATTCGGAAGATGATGCCGGATGCTCGACACGTAACGAGTAACGTATCCGGGTTCCAAGTTCCAAGTCTCAGGTTTCAGGTTCGGGGTTCCTCCCCGGGCTTCTCCCACACTCCCATACTCCCACACTCCCATTCTCCCCCTCTCCCCGTCTCCCCCAGCCCCTCAGCCCCTGCATGTCGCTCCGTTTACAAGCGGGCGGCTCTGTGCTATAATCTGCGGGTGTCTCCGCCTATGCACAGCGGGGATAATAGGGATGTAATCTCTGAAAACTACAGCTAGCGGAGGTTTGCGAATGCCTACAAGCATAGAATATGCTCTTGCGCGGGAGATTCTGGACTCCCGCGGGAATCCCACGGTCGAGGTGGAAGTCTATCTCGCGGATGGCAGCGTGGGCCGAGCGGCCGTGCCTTCGGGCGCTTCTACCGGCGCTCACGAGGCGATCGAGCTGCGGGATGGTGACGAGTCGCGCTACGGGGGAAAGGGCGTCACCAAGGCGGTTGACAACGTCAACGACGAGATCGCTCCCGAAATCATTGATTTGGATGCCACCGACCAGATCGGGATTGACAACCTGATGATCGAGCTGGACGGCACTCCGAACAAGAGCAGGCTTGGAGCGAACGCAATTCTCGGCGTCTCCCTGGCAGTGGCGAAGGCGGCCGCTACCTCGCTTGACATACCTCTGTACCGCTACATAGGCGGCGTGAGCGCGCGCGAGCTTCCCATCCCGATGATGAACATCCTGAACGGCGGCAAGCACGCGGACAACAACGTTGACCTCCAGGAATTCATGTGCATGCCGGTCGGAGCTTCCTGCTTCGCTGAGGCGCTGAGGATGGGAGCCGAGACCTTCCACAGTCTCAAGTCGGTGCTGAAGAAGCGCGGGATGAGCACGTCGGTCGGCGATGAAGGCGGCTTTGCCCCTAATCTGAAATCCAATCAGGAGGCTGTCGAGGTCATACTGGAGGCGATCGAGAAGGCGGGCTACAAGCCAGGCGAGCAAATATGTATCGCGCTCGATCCAGCGGCCACCGAGCTTTACGAGGACGGCAAGTACGTCCTGGCGGGCGAAGGGCGCACACTCACGAGCGCAGAGATGGTGGACTTCTACGCGGACTGGGTGGAGAAGTATCCCATCATATCCATAGAGGACGGTCTTGCCGAGGACGACTGGGATGGCTGGAAGTTGCTCACGGAGCGCCTCGGCAAGAAGGTCCAGATAGTCGGCGATGACCTGTTCGTCACGCAGACCAGCCGCCTCGAAAAGGGCATCGAGATGGGAGTGGCGAACTCCATCCTGATAAAGGTTAATCAGATCGGCACTCTGACCGAGACCCTGGCGGCAATGGAGATGGCGAAGCGTTACAACTACACGGCCGTCGTATCGCATCGTTCCGGCGAGACCGAAGATTCCACGATCGCCGACATCGCAGTTGCGACAAACGCCGGCCAGATCAAGTCGGGCGCGCCCTCCAGGACCGACCGCGTGGCGAAGTACAATGAACTGCTGAGGATCGAAGAGGAGCTGGCGGACGAGGCCGTATTCCGCGGAATGAGCGCGTTCTATAACATCCGGAAGCCGTAGGTCGGCAGTCAGCCGTCAGCAACTGGCAGTTAGCAAGGGGCGGGAGAGTATCTCCCGCCCCGTTTGGCTATCCTCCATAGCCGGCTATTGGAGGCCGTGGTGGGCGGACTAGAAGCACCGCGCGTGGTATGCGCGGAACCATTCTCTGTGGCTCAAAGCCCTCAGGCGCCTCGAATAGGGAGTCCGGCGATTCCCGTTTTCGGATGTTCTTCAGCTCTGTAACCACAGTGAACTGAGGCAGCTTAGTCTCAAGCTTCACGACGCAGCCCAGCTGCCTTGCGACCCAATACGTACTAGTCTCGACCTGCCAGCCGTAGAGTTCGTGGGGGAGGCACAGTCTGTCAAAGCCCATCACCTCTGCCATGCTAGCGCCGTACACTCTCTCGCCGGACAGCCGGTACTTGTCGCACACGTATCCTTCATGGCTACCTGTACCGACCGGCTTGAGGTAGGGGTTGGACTTCACCAGTTCCTGCCAGTCGGCCTTATCTGCTACGGATGCCGTCCTGCCGACACCCCGTTCAGACAATCTCTCCTGGGGTTGGATGTAGAGTAACTCTCCCTTATCCCATCGGACGATGGTTACCATCTTGGCAAGCTTATCATTCCGATCCAGCATGGTCACCTCTTGCCGGAGCTTATCCCCCTTCAGGTAGAACTTCCCGATTATCGGCTTGGGCTTCGAACCCATCTCCGAGGTGGGTATCACGCTGGTAACCGTATCTGCCGAGAATTCCGGAACACAGCTGGATATGCGGAAGAAATAGACGGCCAGACCAGCGACTACCAGCAAGATGGAAAACCCGACGAGTCTCTTCGCCCTCATGCTCGCTACCTCCAAACGATTCTCCAAGAGCAATACGCCTGTTTGCCTCAGTCCGCGTAGGGTTACTTGTCTCTATCCGCCTGAGAAACTAGGAGGTTCGAAGGCCATTCCCTCACCGGCGGTCGGCATGCTGCTCCAGTAGATGCCGAGCTCGCGCAGGCCGTCAACCACTTTCTGGCCGGCGTCCATAAGGCTGCCCGCGAGTTCGTTCGGGTCGGCGCCAATGCGCTCCTGCCTTGCGGCTTCAAGCTCCTCGGCCGTCATACCAACCGCCTCCCGCGCCCTCTGGAAATCCTGCTTGCCGATGGAGTCGGCAGGGGATCGTGCGGACTGGCCCAGCCGCTGATGCGACAACGAGCCCCGTTCACGGGGCTTTCTGCCTTATCGGACAGCCTCGTGAGGTTCCAGCCCGCTCAGTGGCGCGTTGGCCTCCCCGCGGGCATCGTCACCTTCGTGTAGCCCTTGGGCAGCTCGAACATAGAGGCGGGCACTTTCCCTTCCTTGATCTTCGTGTACTCCATGAGCATGGAGAACTTCGGCGTCTTACGTTCGAGCTTGATCATGAATTTGAGCTTTGGCGAAACCCACTGATACTGAGTGCCCATCGCCTTGTCTTTGTAAACGAAGGCATACTTGTCGCAGAGATAGCCGTTTACCTTCTCCTTGCCGACGAGCTTGCGCGTGCCGAGGTCCTTAAGGCCGTGCGCCATCCGTCCGCCGCTGGGCCTGCCGGACTGCCTGCCGCGCATCTCGATGTACGTCTTCTGCGCGGGATCCAGTATCCACGTGACTTTCTTGTCCGCGCGATGGATCGTGATGCTCTTGTGCTTGCCCCGCGTCGTCTCCCGGCGCGTGTTCTCGCCCTTTACGTAGACCTTGCCCGTGCTCGTCTTGCCGAATCTCGTCTCGGTAAACTCAGCGGTAAACTCAGCGGCGAGCGCCAGCCGGCAAAGGGCAAGAACTCCTGCGACCACCAAAGCCCCTGACAATCTGCTCTTTCGCATATCCATTCCTCCATTGCCCGGTTTGTCTCAGCCGGTCGCCCGGCGAGATTACGTACTGCGAACTCCTCTCCGGTACAGCAGCAGCTATGGGAGCATTGTAGGCCGCCGACAGGAGCTAGTCAAGGGGGTACTTCCAAGTCACGCGGCGCATGCGGAGTCCCTCCACAGGTTTGACGGGCTGCTTCGCTTAGGTTACAATACTGTGCGGGCCGGTGAGCCAGTTAGCGGTTGCAGCGAGCTCCTCGGCCGCCGCAGGAGGCATTGGCACCAGCAATGAGGCGCTCGAAAATCGTTTGCACTATCGGGCCGGCATCCGAGTCGGCGGGCATGCTCAAAGCGTTGGCTGAAGCGGGCATGAACGTCGCCCGACTGAACTTCTCCCACGGCACCAGGGAGGAGCACGGCAGGCGGATAGAAGAGATTCGCCGAATCGAGCGAGAACAGGGGGTGCCGATCGCAATCCTCCAGGACCTGCCAGGGCCGAAACTGCGGACCGGCCCAATGCCGAACTCAGTTCCTCTATCGCAGGGCCAGCGCTTCGTCTTCACCACGCGGGACGTGCCGGGCAGCGCGGAAGAAGTCAATCTCCCCTATCCCGAGCTTGTGAAGCAGGCAAAGCCCGGACAGCAGATATTCGTTGATGACGGGCAATTCGAATTTCGGGTCGAATCAGCCACCTCTACGGACATAGCCACCAGAGTTGTGATCGGCGGCATGCTGGGAGCCCACAAGGGCATAAACATGCCTGGCGCGGAAATCTCCCTGCCATCGGTGACGGATGCGGATATCGAAGACCTGGAATTCGGGCTGGCGAACGATGTGGATTGGGTCGCGGCGTCGTTTGTCCGCTATGCGCGCGATCTGGATCCCATGCGGAAAATCATCAAGGATTCCGGTAAGCCCGTCCGCCTCATCGCCAAGATCGAAAAGAGCGAGGCTGTCGAGGACATCGAAGCGATCATCCGGGCGGCCGACGGCATCATGATTGCGAGGGGCGACCTCGGCGTCGAGATGCCGCTGGAGAAAGTCCCAGCCGTCCAGAAGGCCATCATCCAGAAGTGCAATCGCGCGGGCAAGCCGGTCATAACCGCGACGCAGATGCTCGATTCCATGATTCGCAATCGTCGTCCGACGCGCGCGGAGGTGACGGACGTCGCCAATGCCATCCTCGACGGCACGGACGCAGTCATGCTCTCCGGGGAGACGGCGATCGGGCAATTCCCTATTGATGCTGTCACGATGATGTCGAAGATCGCGGTTCAGGCCGAGAGTACGCTCCATTACCGGCAGCTATGGGAGGAAAGAGCCGCCGTTGCAGCGAAAACGGTGACAGACGCGATCGCGCAGGCAACGGTGGACATTGCTCTGGACCTCGGCGCGACAGCGATAGTCACGCCAACGTCGTCCGGGGCGACCGCCCGCGCGGTATCGAAGTACCGGCCTGCTGCGCCCATAGTTGCCGCTGCGACGATACCGAGCACGTTCCGGCAGCTTGCCCTATCGTGGGGCGTGTATCCTGTGCTGGTCGCTCCGAGCCGTAATACGGACGACATGATCGAGGAGGCTGTGGAAGGAGCCGAGCGAGCAGCGCTTGTGAAGAAGGGCGACACGATAGTGCTCACCGCCGGCATACCCGCGGGAGTGCCGGGCCGCACGAACCTGATTAAGGTACACACAGTCGGCCAAGCGGTGAGAACATAGTGAGAGGATAGACCGTAGACTGTAGACCTTAGGGGCTGTCGGAAATCCGTGGATTCCGGGACTGAGCTCTACGGTCTGTTTCCCATGGAGAGTTGATCTGCCATGAGGAGAGGAAGCACACGCACCAGATTCTCGGTTTTGACGGGCGGCAGGCCCAGGCGGCGCCGGACCAAACTGGCGAGGTCGTTCCGAGTCCTCCTGGCACTCGCGGTCGCGGCCTGCGGACTAGTCGTGGCGGGAGCGATCATCGCCAAGGGAGCGAGACCGTACCTCATCTCCCACGGTGAAGCAAAGGAGATCGCCCAGATCAAGCAGCAGATCGCCCAGTCCGAGGCGGAGAAGAGGGCTCTGAAGAAGAACATCGAGTACGTGCAGACGCCGCAGGGCAAGGAAGCCGAGGCAAGAAAGCTTGGTTGGGTGAAAGAAGGCGAAATCGCGGTCGTGCTGGAGGCGCCGCAGGGGTCCGAGGGCGCAAACGGCCAGCCGTCCGATTCCGCCAAGCGCGAGTCCTTCTGGCAGGCCGCCGGATACCGGGTGCTCAGCCTGTTCGTGCGAACGGATTCTTCTCCCTGAACGACCCGCGCTTTACGAGCACAGCCGGAAGATGCTACAATACGACCGGCGCCGATAGAACAAATGTGCGATTGCCAGGGTCACGACGCACGGCGAGCGCTGACGTGAAACCGCTCGGGAGAAACAACAAGTTGATTGTGCTAGGGTTGGATCCGGGCCTGGCTGCCACCGGCTATGCAGTGGTGAGGCGATCGGGTCGGGAGATCAGGTGTCTCGACTTTGGCTGCATTACGACCAGCACACGGGAAGAAACAGCCACACGGCTTAAGCAGATATACGACGGGGTTTCCGACGTCATTCAGCGGTGGTCCCCCGAGTTGGTGGTGTTAGAAGAAGTTTTCATGAAGGGCGCAGCACCGTCGGCGGCGCTGTCCATTGGACAGGTCAAGGGGGTCCTGCTCCTGGCTGCGAGCAAAGCTAACTGTATGGTTGATGGAATCGCACCCCGTAGCGTGAAGCTGGCTATTACGGGCAGCGGCACGGCGGACAAGACTCAGCTCGAACGGTCCCTGCGCCGCCTGCTCAGAGTATCGGAGCAGATCAAGCCTGAGCACGCCGCAGACGCGCTGGGTATTGCTTATGTCGGCGCTATGCGGAGCAAAGATGGAGGACGTCCGCGGTGATACGCTATCTCAAAGGGCAACTGATGGGCAAAACAGGCCGGGGCATCGTGGTCCTGTCGAACGGTATCGGCTATGAGGTTGAGCTTCCATTAACCGCACGTCGTCTTTACGCCGGCAAGCCGGACGGACACCAGGTCGAGCTATACATTTCATATCGGGCGACCCAGCAGCAGCCAGCGCCCCGCCTGTACGGGTTCCAGCGGGAGCTCGAGCGAGATTTCTTCGAGGAACTGATTGATGTCAGCGAAGTAGGGGGCAGCACGGCGCTGGACGCGATGTCCATCCCAGTACCCCAGATTGCCAGGGCCATCGTGAATGGCGACACCGGAACCATCAAGCGACTGAAGGGGATTGGGGAGAAGAAGGCCGATATGATTATTGCAAAGCTGAAGAGGCGTGTAGCCAAGTATGCTTTGCTGCCGGAGGACGCGGCCGGCGCGCCGGATGAACAGGCTGATTTCAAAACGGAAGTTCGAGAGACGTTAGTCAAGCAGCTCCAGTTCAAATCTCAAGAAGCTCAACGACTAATCGAGCAAGCCATGAAGGAGAGACCTTCAATCGGTTCTGCAGAAGACTTGTTTGACGAGGTACTCAGGTTACACAAATGAACGACAAAGAGCCAAGCGAAACATCCGAGGATATCAGAGAGGAAGAAGACCTTGTCACTCTTCGCCCGCGTATTTTAGGCGACTATGTGGGCCAGCTGAAAGTGGTCGAAACGCTGGAAATAGCCATCGAGGCCGCCAAAGGTCGCGGCGACAGCCTGGACCACATTCTACTGCACGGGCCGCCTGGAATCGGGAAAACCACTCTGGCTCACATCGTCGCAAACGAGATGGGCTCCCAGATAGTTGTGACGTCGGGACCCGCGCTCGAAAGGCCGGCGGACCTCATGGGCACACTGACTCACCTGGAACGCGGCGACGTGCTGTTCATAGACGAGATTCACCGCCTGCCGCGCGTGGTAGAAGAATTCCTGTACCCAGCTATGGAGGACTTTGCGGTTGATTTCATCTTCGATAGGGGCACGCATGCTCGGAGCCACAGGTACCGCCTGGAGAAATTCACGATGGTTGGGGCTACCACACGGGCTGGACTGTTATCTTCTCCGCTCCGCGACCGATTCGGCATTTTCCGCGAGCTGACCTACTACACCCAGGAGGAAATCACGAGGATAGTGAAACGCTCCGCCGCCATTCTGCAAGTTCCGACCGAGGAATCCGGGGCGGTCGAAATCGCGAGGAGAGCCAGGGCTACTCCACGCGTAGCAAACCGGCTGCTCAGTCGCATCAGGGATTTCGCGCAGGTTAGGGCTGATGGCGTTATCACCGTGGACGTCGCGGCGGCTGCGCTCGAACTTGAAGGAGTAGACGAAGCCGGGCTGACAGACACCGACCGGCGGCTGCTGACCACCGTTGCGGTGAATTACTGCGGTGGCCCGGTGGGAATCGAAGCTCTGGCTGCAACACTCCAAACCGAGGCGGACACGCTGACTGAGGTTGTGGAGCCTTATCTACTCAACATAGGGTTCCTAATCCGAACCCCAGGCGGCAGGAAAATCACTGCTGTGGGCCTTTCGCACCTGGGACTCGAACTCCAGCCCCAGCTAAAACTGGCGAACGATGAGATGTAGCGCTAGCTGCGCAGGACCCGACAAACGGTGCTTCTAGGACAAAGCGCCAACCCCTGGTATTATTACCTGTTTTTTCGCGACCGTATTGACAGCTCACATGTCCTACAGTAGACTTATCGCAGGAAGAAGGGGAAATCGCAATCACAGCACCCTCACCGCCTTTCATCTAAAGCGAGAGATTCCAGGAGCGCTGGTCGTCAATCCGAGTGCGTCCCTGCAAGATATGCGATGCTCCGCAACCTCCGCTGAAGCGATATCACGCGGGACGTCGCAAACCCAGCATTCGGGCCTCGGCCTGCTCCATTGACCTAAGCTCGCAGACGAACAATAGGACCCGCAAGCTGGATAAACAGGTCAGAGGAGCTCCGACCTGCAAAACGCCTTACAAATGCGGAGGTGAGCGCCTATTGAACACAGGGTTTCACCAAAGGAGATCACGCAGTGCTTGTGGTCTCAAGAGTTGAGGAAAGGAGAAGGGGGTGTAAAAGTGAGCAGACGTAGTCTGCTGATCGCGTTTCTCTTGATCGCGTTCGTCGCAGCCACGGCGGCTTATGCTCAGGAGCCTCCAACGTACGACATCCAAAAGGACCTCTTGCTGTTCGGCAACCTGAACCAGAACCAGATTCCTATCTGGGGAGCTAATGCCTGCGGGCCCACGGCGGCTATCAACTCGTTCGTCTACCTCCAGAACAAGTACCCCGGCTGGTATGACAGCAAGCTGATCGGGGACGCGGACGGCGATGGCGATATGAACGACCTCCAGGACTTGATCGCGGTAGCGAACACGCTTGGCGGCGCCGCCTACATGAACACCATCGTCAACACCACCACGTACCACGACGACTTCATATGGGGAAAGCAGGCGTACATTGAGAATCAGGCACCCGGCGTGACCGTGTATGAGGCCCAGGATATCTGGGCGTGGAACAACCTGCAAAGGCCTATGCCGACCTGGGTCACTCCCCTGTACCCCACCTGGGGCTTCCTGTACAACGAGTTAGTGGACTGCGAGGACGTGGAGATCCTGCTGAGCTGGTCGGACGGCGGCCACTATCTGACCGTCTCCAGCTTCCATTGGACGGATGCGAACTCTGATGGGATAATTGACGTGGCAGAGAACGCCAGTATCGACTATATAGATCCGTGCACAGGTGCATGGGGCCAGACGAATATATGGCACGCAGCGGTCGACGGCGGCTGGAAGATAGAGACGGCTTACAACACCTATCAGCCGTACATCAGCATGGCCGTGTCTGAAAGCCCAGTGCCTGAGCCATGCACAATGCTCGTTCTGGGCTTCGGGTGCGCGGGCATAGCTGGCCTTGCAAGAAGAAGGTCGAGGAAAGCGTAGAAGGCGGACAACCTACTGCGCGATTCCACAGGGCTTGCGACTTCGGCATGAATCTCGGGATACGTGCCGAGCCGCGAGCCCTGTTCTCATCTGCATCCCCCGTGCCGGCCTGGTTTCCACCGCAACCGGCACTGACGTGCCGATGGCCGCCACGGAGGGACGGCCACTACGTCCTTCGACGCGTGGATGTTGGACGTTGGACGTTCGATGTTATCCGCCAATACTCCCCGTGCTACGCCCGATCCGCCTTGTGGTAGCTGAGCTCGCGC
Organism: Armatimonadota bacterium; assembly: GCA_035528905.1. Classification (GTDB taxonomy): domain Bacteria; phylum Armatimonadota; class UBA5829; order DTJY01; family DTJY01; genus DATKXU01. Next base: position 16,820 of record DATKXU010000087.1, on the reverse strand, counting down.
ACTTTCGCGCGGTGTTTCAGCACTGCGGAGACGAAGGCGGCATGGCTCCATGTGAGCGGCATCACCGACAGCGGCTCTCCGGTGAGTGGATGGATTTGCTCCGCCAGAAGCCCGGCTTCGGAAGCGTGCTTTGCCGCCCACTCGATCAGGTCAATCGCGGGTTCGAGGTCGCGCGCGCTCTTCGCCGATGCGATGTACCACTCGGCCATCCAGAGCGTCGAGACAAACCACGGGTTGCCCGGAACGTTCTTCACATCGCAGCTAGCCTGGAAGTAGTAGTCATCCTCGTACCTTGCGAGGCCGCCGATGGGAGTGCGAACCCACAGCCGGTCGTACACGGCCTTCATGGTGGCAACCACCCTGGGGTCGTCAGCCTGGAGTAAGCCGAACAGGAACAGCCCGGCCATGCTGGCGTCAATCGTCAGGTCAGGCTCATAGCCGTCGGCGTTCGGGATCAGAGTACGGACGAACCTGCCCAGCCCGGGCTCGAAGAACCGTTCGAGCAAGGCTTTCTTCAGGCTGTCGCGAGTCCTGCGGTACAGACTGGCTCTTTCTAAGTCGAATCCGTTGGCGATTTTGGTTGCGGCGGAGAGGGCGCCGTAGACTGCGCAACAGGTGAAGAGATGCACGCCCCTCCGCTGCTCCCACAGGTCGTAGCTCGGCCTGGGCAATTTGGTGGCCGGGTCTATCTCCCGGACAATGTAATCCGCTGCCGGAGCCACCAAATCATCGTAAATCGAGTTGATGAATTCCCCATCCCGCCACTGCTCATAGTGCTCGCCGACCGCCCAGAGCACCAGTGCTGTGCTGTCTTGCTGATGGGGAACTTCCGGTTCGCCATCAGCCGCCCAGGGATGCCATGACGCTCCGCGAGTGCCGTCCGGGCAGTATTTCTGGAGGAAGAACGGCTGATCCGGGGTCAGGAGGCCAGCGCAGAAAGAGAAGAACCGCCGGGCGGGTTCATCGTGTCCGGCCAGATCGAGCGCATGAGCCACAAACGCGCCGTCGCGCGGCCATACGTAGCTGTAATGCGCCCGAGCAGTCTTCATTATGTCCGTGTCATTCGCGGCCAGTATTCCGCCGCATCGGTCCTCCTGCGTCTGAATCACGAGCAGGCTTCGCTCGTAGAGGCCGGCCACTGCGGCGGGAACATCGGCTTCGAGCGTGTTCCCCTTCGACAACCATGTCTTCCAATGGCTGTCGGCCTCGGCAAGGAGCGCCTCCAACGGCATGCCGCTCACCATCGTGTTCAGCTCCAGCACCTCCTCCAGCGAACGCCCGACCGCGATCCAGTAGTCCACGACATCCGAAGCGTTGGCTGGGAGATGCAGCTTGAAGCTTATCGTACTGTCCACAGACCCCTGCTCGATCGGATGCATGCTGAGCGACCCATCCTCGGCGTCCCGCCATGTGCCTTCCGCGCCGCAGAAGTCTTTGATCCCGGCTGCGTACTCGTATATCCCCTCCTCGGTCGTGCGGCCGTTCACGAGGATGTAACAGTCGCGCTTGTAGTGGATCATCGAACCCGCAGGGTGGAAGAAGGCCGTGTCCCCGATATCGGACTCGTAGATGCGGAAGTCGTGGTTGAAGAAGAGCCTGATCTCCCTCGCGTCGGGAAAGAGATTCTCGACCGACACCCGACGAAGAAACAGATTCAACTCCGGGTGAACGGTATCGCTGAATTTGAGGCCGATTCCCAGTCGGCCGTTCGATGCGCAGGCATCTGTGGTCAATGTGCCGGGACGGTAGCCCATGCGGACGGACCACGTACTCTCAAGCCAAGAGAACTGGCCGTCTACCCAGACTCCGATGCGGTTCCTGTAGCCGTTGAGGTGATTGTGGAGGCCAACGTGGGGGTAGTAGAGATCGCGTATGTTCAGGTTCCTGTCTATGTTCACGAGAAGCGTACCGTTTCCTACCACCAGGTCCCTGGGCATACGACGCCTCCTCTCCATTCCAAATTTCGGTTGCCTGGAAGCCTGGCCTCAGTGTGAGAAATACTGGAATAACCAACCGCCTATATGGGGTAGAACAAAGTACGCAATACAAGAGGCCCTGGGCCTAGCGGTAGTGCTTCTTCAACTCGGACATATACCCGGTGCCTATCCAGTCTGCGCTTTCCGCCAACCAGTCGCTCAACCGAGTATCCCCCGTCGGTGGCTGTTCAGATACCAGAAGGTTCGCCATTAATCCCTTAACCTCGTCCCTGGTGAGCATTCTGTCTCCAAGAATGTGACCCAGCAACTTGGAGAGAAGAAACGTAAGGGGCGGGTTCAAGTGCATCAGTCTGGTCCTGCTTCTAACGGTCCTCGCAACCAGTCGCAGCAGGCTGTTGAAAGAGTAGGTTTCGGGCCCGACGGCATCCATGATGATGTCGTCATCCCCGGACGCCGTGTTTACAGCTAACTCAGCCAGGTCTTCTACGAAGATTGGCTGGAGCTGGTAACTGCCATCGCCCGGAATAGCGAAAACTGGAAATCGGCGGAGCAGCCAGGCTATATTGTTGATGAGGATTCCTTCGTCACCAAAGATCACCGCCGGTCTGAGAACGGCGAAGGACAAACCGGACTCGATTATAGCCTGCTCAACGACTGCTTTGCCGCGAAAATAGGGCAGCGGTGAATCGAGAGACGGGTTCGTGACACTGATGTGCACGAACCTACGTATGCCGGCGTCCTTGGCAGCCTTGATAAGCGTTATGGAGTTCCGGACGGCGTCGTCAAACGTCAGCGCTCCGTATGGAAATCGTATCCAGTATGTATTGCAGAGTGTTGTCGCACCCCTGAGGCTGTCAGCAAGCTCATCAGGCTTGTCAAAGTTGAACGGCACGGAAGGTATCTGGTCGCCTGTTTCCGCTCGACGTTCAGGATGACCCGTGAGGTTCAACACGCGCTGCTTCACGCTGAGCAGGCGCCTGGCGATGTAGCGGCCCGTAAATCCTGAGGCACCTGTCACGACGTTCAACTCCGAGCCTGCCATTGGTGTTGCCCCTTCATTGCCCTGCGCCGGTTAGCCTGGTCCGCCCCAATTATACCAGGATCGCTCCGATCCTTTATTGGCTAAAGGAAATTCCCCAGCCGCCGTGGAAATGGTAGGCGCGGATTTCAAACGTGCCCTTAGGGTCGTCGAGGCATCACATGGCCGAGTCTACGCGGGCGCTGGAGCAGTTCTCATTTCTCTTTGCACAGGACGGCGGATATCTGCGCATCCCGATTTGGGGCCATATTCCGCTCAGCCGTGCCGCGCGCCGGATAATCGAGCACCCCGACTTCGTGCGCCTCTCGAAGATACGCCAGCTCGGCTTCGTGTACTACGTCTTTCCCGGCGCGTCGCATACCCGGTTCGAGCACTCGGTAGGCACGTACCGTCTCTCCGTTCTGATACTCCAGCGGCTGGCGCTCAACCCCATCAACTGGTACGACCCTGCGACGCCGAAGATCAGCCGGGAGGATGCGCACCTCTTTCTCGCGGCGTCTCTTCTGCACGATATCGGGCACTATCCACTCGCGCACGTGGTAGACCGCCTGGGGGGAAACTCGAAATCCGAAATCCGAAGTATCGAAGCCTTTCAGTGCCATGAGGATCGGGCGAGATCGTATATACTCGCTGACCGCTCGCCGGGCAGCATCTACTCCATCCTGAAGGACGACTGGGGCATTGGCGAGCCGGAGATGGTGGCGGATGTCATCAGTCGGCCGCAGGACTCCGGCCTGCCGGGCAAGATGCTAAGCGGCATTCTCGACCCCGACAAGATGGACTATCTCATGCGCGACGCCCGGGCGTGCGGCGTCCCTTACGGCAACATAGACACCGACCGCCTGATCGAGTCGCTCGTGCTGGACGTGGATGGCCCGCGGACCAGACTGGGCATCACGGAGAAAGGGATCGCGCCGCTCGAGAGCCTGGTATTCGCAAAGTACATGATGTTTCGCCACATCTATTGGCATCACGCGGTCAGGATCGCCGTCGCCATGTTTACCCGGTTCGTGCAGGACGGCCTCGATGCGGAAGCGGTGGATCCGTCGAGCTTCTACCGGCTGCCGGACGACGCCCTGATCGAGGAACTGGCAGGAACCGCCGACCGAATCCCGTCCGGCGAGCTGATAATCAGGCTGAAGAACCGAGCGCTGTATAAGCGAGGGATCACCTTTTACCCGGAGCACGCGGCCGGCGAGACGGAGTTTGCCGTCTCAAGGGAAGAGCTCGAACGCATCAAGGAGCTCTACTGGCATCCCGACCGCCGGAGAGAAAAAGAAGTCGCGATCTGCGAGCTTCTGGGCCGCGAGGAAGGCATTCGGCTGTCCGGATTCGAAGTGCTGCTCGATATACCGCGGGCTGTCACGGTTTTCGATGTGGACGACTTCCGCGAGCTGCATGTACTGACGGCCTCCCAGACAGGGACAGGGAGCAGGTTTGTGCCGTTCGACTCCTATGGTTTCACCCAGCTCACGGCGGACTTCGCGCAGGAGTTCGAGCGCTTCAGCCGCCGGGTGCAGGTGACCTGCCGCCCCGATCTGCGTGATGCGGTCACCGCCCACTGGCGCGAGATCAAAGCCATCGTTGTGAGCTGATCCCTCCGAAATATGGTAGACTGCGTGCAGACCGCGTAGTCCTCGATTGACGACGCTGATGGCGATGTTCACATGGTATCCTGCGGAATAGTCGGACTGCCCAACGTAGGCAAGACAACCTTGTTCAATGCGGTCACGCGAGCCAGCGCGGAAGTCTCGAATTATCCCTTCACGACCGTCGGGAAGAACGAGGCGATCGTGCCCGTCCCCGATTCAAGGCTGAAAGAGCTAAGGGAGATCGCCGAGCAGGAAGAGGCGCGCCCGGCGACGTTCCGCCTGGTGGACATAGCGGGCCTCGTCCGTGGAGCTAGCCGCGGCGAGGGCCTGGGCAACGAGTTCCTGAGCTACATCCGGAATGTGGATGCCGTCCTCGAGGTTCTGAGGTGCTTCGAGGCGCCGCAGATCTCCCATGTCGAAGGTGAGCCCGACGCCATCCGCGACATCGAGATTATAGATACCGAGCTTCGGCTGGCCGACATGGTGGTGCTCGACCGCCGGCTCGACAAGCTTGGAAAGGCGCCCAGCCAGCGCGAGCAGAAGGAAGAGCGCGAAGCCCTGCTCGCCGTCTTCGAGGCGCTGAACACCGGCAAAGACCTCCGCAAAGGGGCGGTTTCCCCTGAGTGCATGGAGAGGGCCGCGCCGCTCGATCTTCTCTCCGCGAAGCCCCGGATGCTCGTGGCGAATATCAGCGAGGACGGCAAGAACGAGTGCCTGCGGCGCCTTCGCTCGTGGGCCGAGGAGCACGACGAACTGCTTTACACCATTCCGGCGAAGCTGGCCGCCGATCTAGCGGAACTCCCGCCGGAGGAGGCGGAGGAGTTCGCCGCCGCGCTTGAGATGCCCGCAGACACCCTTGCCGGAGTCCTGACCGCCGCATACCGGCTGCTCGAGCTGATTACTTTCTACACCGTCGTGGGCAAGTGCGTGACCGCCTGGCCGATCCGTAAGGGCACGGATGCATACCACGCCGCCGGGATGATCCACAAGGACATCCAGAAGGGCTTCGTGAAGGCGGAGGTCGTCTCGTCCGAGGATCTCAAGCACGCCGGCTCATGGGCGAACGCCCGCCATGAGGGGAAGCTCCGCCTCGAAGGCCGGGAATACCTCGTCCACGACGGCGACGTGATCCTCTTCAAGTTCACGGCGTGAGGCGCGCGAGCAGCCTGCATACAGTCCTCCCGGTTTCTCCCAGCAGCCGCAAGGGAACTATTTGCGAGCAAACTACGTAGCCCACTACTAGGCCAGCGAACGGTTTACAGTCGCCTATGCCTACATCATCACGAGGAGGACCCACGATGAATGACTTCCAGAAATCACTTACCCGCTTCATGTATGTCGCTCTCGTAGTAGTCGCCGCGATCGGCGCCTGGGCGTTGATCCAGGCTCGCGCATCCGGGGCCGACAAGGCAGCTGCGGCGAAGCTTCAATTCCGCGACCCGTATCGCTGCGGCGTCACCGCGACCGGCACGTGCGTCGTGCGCACCAAGCCGGACCTGGTGGAAGTGACGATCGGCGTGAGACAGAGCTCCCGTACCGCCCGAGGAGCGAACAACTACGTGAAATCCCGAATCCCGAAGATAATCCGGGTTCTCACGAATGGCGGTGTGGAACTCAAGGATATCCAGACGGAATACTACAATCTGGAGCCGCAATGGGTAACACGCGACGGGAAGCAGTTTTTGAACTGGAGTGCGGTGGAGTCTCTGCGAGTTCGAATCCGCAAGATTGACAGCGCAGCAGGGCTCATTGATGAAGCTGTCAAGACCGGGGCCAACCAGGTCGGCCGATTGGAATACACGGTCAAGAACGTGAACGACCTGCGGGCCAAGGGTCGTGCGAAGGCATCGAAGGTGGCTCGCGCGAAGGCCAAGCAGCTCGCCACGTCGCTGGGAGGCAACCTGGGAGGCCTGATCTCCTGCAGCGAGAATTATCCTGGGGAGTACGGCTACTGGGACGGTTACGGGCGTGCCAGTAGCAGAGCGGCGCAAGCGAACGTCCAGATGAACGAAGCCGGAATGGCCGGTTCGGAGCGCGAGGAACTGACAATCCAGCCGGGCGAGCTGGTCATGAACGTCGTCGTGACGGCGACGTATGAATTGGAGTGATGGGTGCGCAGACTTGCCGATGAAGCACGGCAAGCGCGCGGTTGACTCAGTTTGCCATGTTCCAACCTACCCCCAGCCCCCTCCCGAAACGGGAAGGGGAATCCACAGCGGCAGACCCCTCTACGTTTCGGAGAGGGGTGGCTGAAAGCCGGGGTGAGGTTGGAAGTGCATTCCACTTAGTCAATGTCGAACCGGGCCTGCTTATCCGGGCATGTCATGCTCGCAAATCGCGGTCAATCGCCTCTGCCGCGCGCATGCCTTCCGCCACCGCCTGGGCCGCCGTGGCCCCGCCGTTCACGATGTCGCCGCCTGCGTACACGCCCTTGCGGGACGTGCGGCCCTGCTCGTCAACCTTGACGAGCCGGTCCTCGGTCAGTTCGACGCCCGCGAGCAGAGCTTCTATCTCGTGGGGCAGCCTCTGTCCCAGCGCCTCCAGCACCAGATCGGCCTCCAGCAGCGACTCCCTGACGTGGGCGAGAACCGGCCGGCGCCTCCCGGACTCGTCCGGCTCACCGAGCGTAGTCCGGGCTATCCATACGCCGCGCAGACGGCCTTCTCCATCCACCTCGTATCCAAGCGGCTGTGTGAGTGGGAGGAACTGCACCCCCAGGTTCAGCGCCTCATTCCGCTCCCCAGGCCAGGCGGGCATCTCGGCAAACGAACGCCGGTAGATGAGATATACGTCGCGCGCGCCCGAGAGGATCGCCTCAGCAGCCGCATCTACCGCAGTGTTGCCGCCGCCGAGAACGGCCACGCGCTCCGGAACCTCCGCCTCCTCCACCTTGCAGCGTTTCAGGAACGTGATTGCGTCTTCCACGCCGGGCGGTCGCGGATCCGTCAGCGGCTGCGAGGCGCCGAGACCGATCGCCAGGAAAACGGCATCGTGGCTCTGCGTCAGTTCATCGAGAGATTGGTCTGTGGACAGGCCCCGGCCTTTGTGGAAGTCCAACCGCTCGCCCCACACATTGGCGAAGACGGCGCTGATCTCCGCCTCGAACTCCCCGGCGCGGAGGCGCTTCTCGGGTATCGCCGAAGCAGCCAGCCCTCCCAGGGATTCGCCCGAATCAAAGAGATTTACCTCATGGCCGGACCTCAATAGAGCGGCGGCACAGGCGAGGCCGGCCGGACCCGCGCCGACCACGGCGATGCGCCTGCCCGTGCGGGGGACGTCCGCCGGCAGAGACGCCCAGCCTTCCTCCCTGGCGACTTTCGACACGTAAACCTCCAGCTCGCCAACCGGAACCGGGTTTTGAGAGAACACGTTCTCGATGCAATGGCCCTGGCAGTGCATCTCCGCGGGACAGATGCAGCCGCACAGCTCCGGAAGGGCGTTTCGCTCGCGCAGTACCTCGTAAGAGCGCCTGATATCCCCGTCCGCCAGCGCCCGTACGAACCCGGGAATATCCACGCCTGCCGGGCATCCCTCCTTGCACTCCGGATCGAAGCAGTCGCGGCAGCGTGAAGCCTGGGCCTGCATGTATTCGAGGCTGTTCCGCCGGCCCTCGCGGTAGATCGGCCCATAGACATCCCTGTCGAACGGCACGCAGCCTGACGTCCCTCCGTCTCGCATGATCTGCGTGCACGAGGAACAGCCTATGCATGTATGCCTGCGATCGAGCTTTCCAGTTTCGATGATCTCTTTCGCAAACCAGGGAAAAGCGAAAGCCTGACGTCCCAGGCCGACCAATTGGATGTTCCCCCGCCGGATTTCCGCCGCTCCCACATGAGGCCACAGGTTCCTCAGCCAGCTATATCCGCTGCCGACGACCACCAAGTCTGGCAATCCATCACGCACTTGCCGGGTCAGACTTATCACGCGCTCCACACCGACGAGGGGATGCTCCTCCGGAAGTTCGGCGCCATCAGTGGGCCTGTCAAACGGTCGGTTGATGTGCGGCTTGTAATACGGATTGCCCATGGTGACATTGACGAGGGGCACCCCCATCTCGTGAAGCTCCTTGACCAGGCGCTTCGGCTCGTCGAGATTCGGCTCATTGGGTCTGTCTTCGTCCATCCCCCAGCCGTATGGATATGGATGGGCGTCGTAAATCCCCAGGCGGCAGGCGACTATCTTGTCGCGGCCAAGCTCGGCGTATATCTTGCCGATGACGTTCTTCAGGAAGCGCGTGCGGTTCTCGTAACTTCCGCCGTAGTCGCCGCTCCTGGTGTGGGCAGCGAGCAGCTCATTGACCAGATAGCGGTGGCACGCCTTGATATCCACTGCATCGAAGCCCGCCTCGAAAGCAAGCCGCGCTGCTTCGACGTAGGCGTCCTCCAGCGCCTCCAGTTCGTCATCGGAGATCACCGGCTCGTTCGGCGATATCCCCTGCGCCGGATCGAGCAACGGGTCATGGCAAGCGATCACGGGAGCAGGCGAATTCCCACAGCGGCTGTAGCGTCCGGAATGCGCAAGTTGGAGGACGGCGAACGGGCGATGATCCTTCCCCATCGCTTCGACAGCGGCAGTCCGAGCCTCATCGAGCAACCTTGCGAACGGCTCATTCGTCCACCTGTGCATCCAGAGCTGGCGCGGATTGGACCGCCCTTCGTGGACAACCGCGCATGCCTCGAACCAGAGCAGCCCTGCGCCACCCGCGCTCAATCTGCGATACCGGCGGCGGGTCAGCTCTCCGGGCCGTCCCTCCATGGTCCCGTCGCAGCCTTCCATCGGCTGGACAGCCATGGAGTTGGGTATCGTGCGCCCCGCGATCTCAAGCGGCTTTGCGAGGCAGGATATGTCTTCCTCGACGGCCAGGCCAAGGCGGAGTTCATCAATCGCCGCGCGGAGATCATCGAGGTCTGCGAGGTGAAACGGAGCGTGAATAGAGCGATCGGCCATACAGCATGTCCTCCGAAGAGAGTTTACCGCATCCAGCGCGGGACAGTCCAGCATTTGGGGGTAAACAACCAAGGTTATATGTTATTGATGCGGCCAGGAAATCCTACTTCCAGGACGTAGGGCAAAGACCTCAGACGCCAAGTCCGCACGGCATCAGCCAGAACTGGCAGAAATACCTGTTTTGCAGCCGGCAAGCTAAGGGTATATTGAGTTTCGGCCAGGAATACTGAGGAGACATTGTATGCACCGGCGCACCAGGTTGGCGATCCCAAACCATCCTTAGCATGATTCGCCTGCCCATCCTGTGCAAAGTCAATAAACCGATGCCCCCAACCCAGTTTACCCGGCAAGCAGTCCAAACATCGGCGCGACTAGGCTGAGGCGCCAGGGGAGGTGAGCAACCGGATAGCTCCATGTCTGGGAGTGTGAGCTTGATGCACCGTGTGTCCAGAAGGTCTCATGGCCTGGTCTGGCCACAAAACCTACATTTGAAAAGGAGGGGAAGTAGATTATGAAGAGAGTAGCTTTTCTAATCTTGCTGGTAACGAGTGTGCTTTTGGTCTGTTCCATGGCGACGGCTCAGGTGCCGGGCGCCATCTGGACGACCGATGAATTTGGGACAGTCAACCGCAACATCTACTACGCCAAGTGTGATGTTTGGTTGAACGGCGGCCCGATCAACCAGAACGCTCCGGGGCTGCCGGATGGAGACTACTATTACCAGGTGACCGACCCAAGCGGGTCCGAGCTATTGAGCACGGAGGACATCTCGCTGCGGACGGTCCTTGTCGTCGGCGGCTGGTTCGACGAAGTCGTCCAGCTTTGTCCATACAACGACACGCCGAACCCGGGCGGGGAGTATAAGGTCTGGCTCACCAGCGTAGCCGACTACGATCCCGGGAACATCTTGGGTGCCTTCGGCTTTGTCCCTGCGTTCTCGAAGACGGACAACTTCAAGGTGAAGCAGCCGGGCGGGCCTCCTCCGCCACCGCCAATCGGCGCGATTGGGGGTTTCAAGTACTACGACGTGAATGTGAACGGAGTGCTGGACCTGCTGACCGACATACCGATAGAGGGCTGGCTCATCGAGCTATACGAGGGCTCAATTGACCCAGCGAATCTGGTTGCAAGCGTGTTCACCGACCCTACAGGAGCTTACCGCTTCGAGGACCTGCAAGCCGGCACGTACATAATACGTGAGGTCATGCCGCTGGGCAACTGGGTGCAGACCGGACCCAAGGACAGCTCCACCGATCTGGACCCGCTGCCGAATGTCGTTGTAACGGCACTGGGCGGAGTTTACACGGTCGAGCTGCTGACAAACGATGCGGTCACCTCCGACGTCAACTTTGGCAACGTATGCCTCGGCGCGGGCGGGGGCAAGACACTCGGCTTCTGGGCGAACAAGAACGGCCAAAAGATCATCAACGACAACTGGTCAACGATCTCCGGCTCCGGCATCCTGAGCTGCTCGATTCTGCAGGGGCTGCCGGGCACTAACCTGATCGCGCCCTATCTGAGCAAGTCGCAGATCAAGAGCTTCCTGCTGAGCGCGAACGCCGTGGACATGCGATACATGCTTGCGGCCCAGTGGTTGGCAATGGAATTCAACATCTTGGTTGGAGACGTTGATCCCGATTCGCTGGTGTATACGGGCAGCGGATTCGAGACGATAGGCAACATCTGCGCGCTGGTCTGCAGCATCGGGGCTGGCTGGGACAGGGCTACACAGGAAATGTATAAGGACATCCTGGACGATGCCAACAACAACAAGAACTTCGTGCAGCCAGGGCCCTGCCTGCCGATAGTGTACCCGTAGAGGTGACACTACCACTGTGGCAGTAGCGAAAGGGAGTAGGTCGAGGGGACCTACTCCCTTTTTACATTCAAACAGCGAAACCCCTGGCGGCTACTGGGAGGTACAAGTGACATTCAGTGTGTAGCGCGCCTTGCCGGAGACGCAGACGACCTTGAACTTGTAGCTGCCGGCGCTGAGCAGCCCGGTCGAAATAGTTTCAGGCTGGCTCCTGGTCGCGCTGGACGCTACCACCTGGCCTGCGGCATCGAGAAGGTACAGGTCCAAATCGGCCCTGGACCACACAAGCGAAGCCGACACAGTCGCTGGCGCAGACAGCGATATCGAGTGGTAGGCGTTGGGCGCTTTGCTGGACAGTGCACCTTTGAATTTGTAAGTCGTGACGCTTGCATTGCTCACCGTCACGGATATCGGGCTGGATGCGCCCGCGTTCCCAGCGGCATCCACGGCCTTTGCAGAAAGCACCTTTGCGCCGTTCGAGACGCGGGATGTATCCCAGGGAACCGAGAACGGCGGCTGCGCCGCGGCGCCGATCAACTGGCTGTCCGCATAGAACTCAACCTTCGCCACGCCAACGTTGTCGCCGGCCGAGGCCGAAACCGACACTGTCCCCGATACAACGGCGCCGTCGGCTGGGGACACGAGGTCCACGAGCGGAGGCTCGGTGTCCGGAGGTGAGCCGCCTGCCGACTCCGACGCCATCACCAGCGCCCCACTGGCGTTTATCCTCCCACAGCCGGAGTACTGGTCCCAGCCCGCCGGGGCTATGTCATCCGCCGTTTCGCGCACGATCCGCATGACCTCGGACGGGCTAAGGCCTGGGTTGACCGAGAGGATCAGTCCGCAAAGGCCGGAAACGTAGGCTGTGGACATCGAAGTTCCGCCCATCGTACCATATCCGCCGTACAGGCGCGTGCTCATAGATACATCCGGCGCGAGTACATCCAGCTCAGGCCCGTAGTTGGATACGCTGCTGCGCTGATCGTAACCATCGGATGCGCCGACCGCGAGCACGTTCGGATACGCAGCCGGGTAGCAAACGCCGAGCGCGCCGCTGTTCCCCGTGCCAGCAGCCAACACCGCGCCGTGCGTATATGCGTAGTCAACGGCGCTCTTGAGGGTGCTGCTGGCGTATGGCCCGCCAAAGCTCATGTTTACAACTCTTGCCCCACGATCAACGGCATATGTGACTCCCTTCGCTATCACGGAGTAAGTGGTCTCCGAAGTGGGGCTGTAGATCTTCACCGGCAGGATTGGGTCATTCCAGGTGACACCTGCCACTCCGACGCCGTTGTTGGTCACCGCGCCGATGATGCCGGTAACCTGCGTGCCGTGGCCGTTTTCGTCCATCGGGTCGCTGTCGCCGCTATAGAAGTCGTAGCCCGGAAGGATTCGGCCAGCCAGGTCTGGGTGCGTGTAGTCCACACCTGTATCCACAACCGCAATGACAACAGACTCGCTGCCCCTTGAGATGTCCCAGGCGGCCGGCGCCTGGATGTACTTCAGGCCCCACTGCCAGTTTGCGAAAGCGGGATCGTTGGGGATGACCTCCAGCGCATAGGCGATGAAGTCAGCCTCTGCGAACTCGACATTTGGATTCGCCGAGTACTTCCTGACACGCGCGAGCTCCAGCCCCCTTGGCGCGGTCAGCTTCTGCACGCCGATCTGCGGAATCTCATCCAAGACACGCGAGCCGTTCTGCCTGTGAGCGGCCGCTACCGCCGACGCAGGCGTGCCCGGCTTGAATTTCACCAGAATCTGTCCCGGGGCGAACTCGCTTCCGGACGAAACAGGGAGACTTCCGAATAACAGCGTCCCCGCCAGAATGATTGCTACTGCCAAAACCCAGCGTCGCATTCGAAATCCTCCTTGGCACATAGGTGCCGAGTCATTCGCAGAACACAGTCACAGGCCGAAGCGTCTCCAAAACAGAAATGGCCTGTCCGGGCAGGATATCACCCAAGGGAACAGGCCGATTGAGTCTTTGGAGTTACGGCGATGTACAGCCGATGCCCCAAGTGCGCTCTATAAAGCAGATTTGGAATACGCCGAAGCGGCCGAATAGACCACGGCTCGGCCGACCACCCCGAAAACCACGACAGCCTGTCCCTGCGCTTATCTGAGCAGTGCTCTGTCAACCACCGCTCTCTATGTGCCATGCTGAACAGGCAAGTCCACCTGGGAGTAATACCAGAAGCGCTGTCGGCGATTCGAGGGAGTTCGGTGAGGCGCTGGATCATCCAATAGAAGAAGCGGCCGGTCTGGGACTAGCTTGCGGGTTCTTCAGGAAGTAGGCGACAGGCTAACCAGGCGGGGGCTTTGGCACTAGGCGCCCGGCGTCGAGATCATGCCGTGCATCACGACAGACTAACGCCAAACCCCTGATCGCCGAGCGTTATCACCGCCAGGAGAGCACTCTGTATGCCTCCTCAGCCGTCGTAATGCCGTCCAGAATCTTCCTCCGGGCAACCTCTTCCATCGGGATGAAGCCCTTGCCGACGGCATGCTTCAGGACGGCATCCGGATCCGTCTGCCCGTTGCTGATCATCTTGCTGAGTTCTCTATCTATAGCCAGTATCTCGTGCAACTGAGCCCTGCCCTGGTATCCGACATTCCGGCATTTGTCACAGCCGGTCCCTCGGTAGAACTTGGTTTTATTCACCTGGTCCTTGAGGCCCAGGAACTCCAGTGCCTCGTCCGAGGGGGTATACTCTTCCTTGCAGTCCTGGCAGACCTTTCGCACCAATACGCACGCTATCACCCCGGCCAGGCTCCTGCCGACGATCCATGGATCCACACCGTATGCCACCATGTTGTGAGGGATAGATACCGCATCCGATATGAGCATGTTGCCTAGGACGAGGTGGCCGGTCATCGCAGCGTGTGCTGCGAGTATCGTGCTCTCGGCATCTCTCAGCTCCCCAACCATTATTACATCAGGGTCCTGGCGCAGGTAAGTGCGAATTGCCACTGCGAACGTGAGCCCCGTTCTCCAGTTGACCTGCGTCTGCTGCACCCCAGGCAGCAGGTATTCCACAGGGTCTTCCACGGTCACTATGCTAATGCTGGGGTCCGTCAGCTCCAAGATCATCGAGTACAAGAGCGTCGTCTTGCCGGATCCTGCCGGACCCGTGGAGACGACCATCCCCGCCGGCTGGTGAAGCAGGTTCTTAACCAATTCCAGTTGCTCAGGGTAGAAACCCAGGTTGTCCAGGCCCAGGAGCGGGACTCCCCTGTCCAGTATCCTGATCTCAATCTTCTCGCCCGTCACTACCGGCATTATGGAGACCCGAAAATCGTAATCCCTGCCGTCCATACGAATAGGAATGCGTCCGTCCAAGGGCGCCCCTGACTCTGTGAACGGCAGCGCAGCCATGAGCTTGATCCTGGCCAACACTACATCACGCTGCTCGACGGATAGCTGCTTCGCGCTATGGAGCACGCCGTCTATCCTCAAGCGAACCTCGGCCCCTTCGTGCGTCGGATCAATGTGCATATCGGTCGCCCCGGCGTCTATCGCATCCTTGAAGATGGTGTTCACGAATCTTATGATGGAGCTGTCCTCGGCGGCCTGAGTCTGACTGAAGACTCGCCGGGCCACGTCCAGCTCGCGCTGGCAGCCCTGACAGCGCACAACGTGCTCGCTGATCTCTATCTTGCGCTGGACATCCATCTCGTCCTTCAGATATGCGATCATCTCGTCGCGTACTTCCTCACACTTCATCGCTCATCCCCCATTTCTTCAGCTATCTTCTCCCGCAATACGCGCACTGCTGCTGACATCCGCGATTTCACGGTCCCCACAGGTATTTCCAGAACTTCCGCAATCTGGGCGTACTTCATGCCTTGAAAATGGCTCAGCACGAATACCAGCCGATAGCGCTCCGGGAGGCCTGCAATGGCCAGCTTGATTCGCCGGTCCATGTACCTGCGCATCAGCAGCTTCTCCAGGCTGCCATCATCCACTACCGGCTGCCACATCTCCTCAAGGTACATGGGCTCCGGTCGGCACTTGCGCCTCCGAAGCGCCGTCAGCCAGTGATTCCGAGCGACCCGGAATATGTAGGTCGAGAGCTTAGCTGACGGCTCGTACCTTTCCCTCGCCAACCAAAGGCGAACCAGCACCTCCTGGGCGCAATCCTGCGCGGTATGAATGTTCCAGCACAGAGAGTAGAAGAAATTCGTGAGCGGCTCGCGGTATCTGCGGACCAGCTCATCAAATACCTCCTCGTCTGCCTCCTTCACGCGGAGCATCAACTCCACGTCGCGATCGAGGCCAGCCTCTACGCGGTCCGCCATCGGATATTGCCTCACTTATTCAGAACGAATTTTCAGCAAAAAGGTTCGCGTTTGGTGTAAAATAGAGGTAGCGGGATGAGAGCATCAGGCGCGCTCACACCCGCGCGACAGCTTGCAACGGCTTGCTTGTCTCTTGCAAACTGCTCAGCTTGCTGCGATACTGACAAGGAGAACGGCTGAGTTTGTTTACGCTAGGAGGCTAGCAATGAGAAGCAGCAACAAGCGCGTTTCGCTCAGTGTCGGCATCGTCTGTGCGCTGGCTGTCGCAGCGACATCGGCCATCGTTGCGGCACCAACGCCTCCGGGCACGGAGATACAGGCCGCCGCGGAGGCCGAGTATTCGACTCCCGGCGGCGACCAGATGCCGACAACAACTTCGAATACGGTCATCGTGACCGTAGACTATCCCAGCAGCATTTCTATCGGCGCGGCGAAGACTCTGCAAGACGGGCAGTTTGTGCAGCTAGTCCCAAACGTGGTAACCGGCGGAACCGCCGAGATCGTGGGAGCCTTCTACATCGAAGCCGCGGATCGGAGCGCGGGGATCCGCGTGGCGACGAGTCAGACTGTACGCGAAGGCGATAGGGCAACTGTGTCCGGCAGCCTCGCCACGCTGAATGGGGAGCGGCGGATCAACGCGATGAATGTGGCAATCGTCTCGTCCGGCAACACGCTCCCTGGGCCGCTGGGGATGATACAGGGCTCGTTCGGAACCGGCCTCGACAGCACCGGCCTTCTGATGAAGTTGTGGGGCCGTGTGACGGCCGCGCCATCCGGCAGTGGATACTTCTACCTGGACGACGGATCAGCCCTGAACGACGATTCCGCGTACACGGGCATTCGCATCCTTGGCGCCCCGCCCAACGATCCGGGCAGCAAGTATCTGGCGGTCATCGGTATAGCCGGAGTCGAGATGCTCGGAAGCTGGCCCATACGAGCCATCCGGACTCGCCGGGCAGCGGATATAGTCGTCGTCGGCAGCGTGCCATAGGGGTCTCAGGAGGAGCCAGCGGGGAGTAGACTTCTCAATGCTGAATCGGCGCGTGCCGCTGTAGGTTTGTCAAACATGTGTTACACCACCTCCTGGTAATGACGGAGCATCTGGGATGCGGAGCGCCACCCATGGGCCATCAGCGGCTGGCGGTTGGATTCTCCAAGGTAGCGGTTGAACTGGTCTTTGATATACTGCA
>DATKXU010000086.1:0-6482 GCA_035528905.1 Armatimonadota bacterium | reverse complement strand
CTGCTTCCAGAAGTCAGGCAGATGATGCAGTGCGCCGCAGCACACCACGCCGTCAACCAGCGGACCGGCATGTTCATAGGTCAGGAATCCTGCGTTGTGGAATTCGATGTTCGATAGTCCTGTTTCTCTTGCCATCTTTGCGGCCAGGTCAAGCATCACAGGGGAGATATCAACTGCGATAACCTTCCTGCAATGCGGGGCTGCCGCAAGCGCAAAAGACCCAAAGCCTGCGCCCAGGTCAAGGACGGTCTTAGAGGAATCAAGCTCGAGAAACTTCAGGATGAAGTCATTGATCGCTCCTCTATCCTGGCTGCGGCTTCTCTCCTCGTAGGCCGCGGCCTCCTTGAGGTCGGTGTAATCCGTCCCGGTGGTCCGTGTCTCGTCGTACAGCCACTCCGGAATCTCTCTCATCCTCCTAAGGTCTCCAGTCTAAAGTCTAAAGTCTAAAGTCTAAAGTCTTCCTCAAAGATACCTTATCTTCGAAACCGCTGCACCAGTGGAAAGCACGACCGCGATCCAGAAGAATGGGTCAATCAGCGCGCGAAGCACAGGGGCATACGTCAGTTTTCCGGCTGCGTTGAGAGCCGCTATTGCCAGTAGCGGCCCAGTGAACTGAATCGCTAGCGCCCCGATGACCATCAATGCGCCTACGACTATCTCCAGCTTGCGCCCGCGCTTCATGCCGGATGCCCTCAAGATCAGTCCGCCGGCGAAATAGCCATAGGGCATGGAGAGGAATATCACGAAGAAGCCGATATGGCCGATGAGCGCCGCAATCACTCCTGCCGCCATCGCGGTGATCCCTGCGACTACGAGCCGCCCGGGGCTGACTTTGAACAGCACGGAGTTCTTCACCTTGCCGCAGTCGGGGCACTTCATGCCGACGGGCGTGGAGACCATGCATCGCGGGCAGATGGGAGTCCCGCAGCTCGCGCACGTGATGGCGGTCTCCTCCCTGGGATGCCTGGCACAATGCATTACGCTTGAATCAATGGCCTGTTCCATGTGAGTTGTTTGTAGAATATCGCCAACCGCATTTCAAGTCAAGTAGGAGGGTTGGGAAAGGAGCAGTTTCTCGTCTACTTCACCATCAGCTTAATCGACTTCCAAAGGCCGCCGGCGAACCCTCGATCATAGACCATTATTGCCAGGGTGTTCTCCGCACCGGGCTTCAGGAAGGGGGTCACGTCCAGTGCAAACGGCACTTCCCAGCCGGCCGGACCGATGTCATGAACGCCAACGGATTTCCCATTCAGCCACACCCATGCCGACTCATCCGCCGCCCCGACCGCGAGGAAGACGCGCTTCCCCGGTTCTACCGCCGGCGAGGTGAATCTCAGGCGATACCAGGCCTTGCCGTCGTATTCCTCACCCTGCTCCTCCCAAAACTTCCCGATGCTGATCGTCCGCCAGCTCGAATCATCGAAGCCGACTTTGAACCAGCCCTTCTTTTTCCCGACCTCTGATTCGTCCCGCCTGAACCGCCAGCCGTCTTTGGGGAAGTCGAAGATCTCGGTCATCGTCTTGCGAAACTCGGCGAACGTCTCCTCATCAGAGTAACCCTTCTGATCCGCGGCCTTCGGAGCAGGGGTCGTTATCTTCAAAGGGTTCTTCTCACCCGAGCCGGGGCCTTTCTTAGCGAGTGCGAGCGCATCCAGGTATTGCTGGGGCACGTTGAAGTCCCACCATTTCAGACGCTCGGAATACACCCACACGTATCCGTCGCTTGTCTCCAATGCATACGCCAGCGACGCCCTCAGTCCCGCAGGCGTGTAGTAGTTTTTCGAGAAATCATCCGGATGCCAACCGACCGGCGCGCCCCCGTTGTCCGCCCAAACACCGAATCCGCATCGGACGTGCTTCTCGAAGGCCTTGGGCTCGGTTGATATAGTCCCGGTTCGCTTCAAGACCGTATCCCGCCCGTCCTCGAAGAGCTTCCGATCGCGATAGCCGTAGGAGGATTCAAAGCCGTCCACCAATGTCGTGCCGGGCGTTGCAGCCTCATAGATGCCGTCGTAAAACGCCGCCAGCAGCCCATAATCCGCCTTCCCCAGTCCCCCGGGCTGGGATTGAAGATAGGGCAGCGATGACCCATAGAGCGTGAGGATCGTGATGTCGGGGTATTCCTTGTTGATCGCTCGGATGAACTCCCTGCCCCGTTCCTTGATCCTGGCCGCGTACTCATCATACGTATGGTTCTTGGGCAGGCTCCGGAAGTTCCAGATCTGGTGCTCGCTGTAGTGCTCCGGGTCGAACATGATGCCCTTGCACCCGCTAAGCTTCGCTACTCTGGCCAGAGATGCCGCATTCTCCGCGATCGCCTGCCACTCGGGATCGAACCAATCCACGTCGCCCGGATAGGCGATCACCTGGATGAAGTTATCGGTGAACCGCTTGAACTTCGTCGCCTTCAGGTCGTCAATTGCGTGCTGGTATTCCTCGGGCTTGATCGGCTGCTTGGAGAATACCCGCCAGCCTAGTTGATCGCCCGACCCCGGCTTGGAGAGCACGCGGATCACGACCCCGTCGAACGGAATCTTCTCCATCTCGGCGACGTGTGCTCTCACGAAACCGGTATCCGGGACGTCCCAGCCATATTCGATCAATTTCTTTCCAGCGTTGGCTGAGGTGCAGACCAGGCAAAGCACGACCAATCCGATCAGTCTCATATCAGGTCCTTCTTTCGGAACAGGGCGATGCCGATGAGCAGCATCACCGCCGAGTACAGCACCGCGTAGCCCGCCTTGTAAGCTACATCGGCGGCCTCCAGATTCGTTCCGCTAAAAACGGCCTTGTAGGTATCGAAGGTCCCATAGCTCGGCAGCACGTAGAACGGCGCGCGAATGATCTGCCGGACGATCCCATGCCCGAATGCCGAGAAGAACAGGAATATCTCCGCGCTGGCGAAGTATGCGATCGCCGCCGACAGCAGCGGGTGTAGCAGCATGGAGAGCGTGAGCGCCGTCGTGCCCATCACTACCGCCTTCAGGAATCCCATCCCGAGCGCAACCGGAACTATCGCCCCTAGCTTGTGGAAGGCGTAATACGTCCATCCGCTCACCAGCGCCCCCATCAAAACGGAGTAGAGGAACAGAATCGCCACGCAGCCGAGCCATTTCCCAAGGAACATTTCGTACCGCCGAACCGGCCGGGACAGGATCATTCGCGCTGTTCCCTTGGAGATCTCGCTGCTCACGGAGGTTGCCATCAGCAGCATGGAGAGGACTACTCCGATGAACGCCACCAATCCGTGCAATGCCGCCCGCAGGCCGGCGAACATGAACTCCGCCATCGCCTGAGTCTCCACGGGGTTCGAAATTTGGGCTGACGCGGACGGCCCGGCCGCCTTGGCCAGCAGGCTTTTCATGAGAGCAAGGTATCCGATGAATGACAGCACAACTCCCAAGCTGATGATCAGAATGACTATCAGATATCGCCTGCGAAGCAGATCGCCGGCCTGGTCTTTGGCAATCGCCAGTATGCTCATTGGGCTTGCTCTCCTTTCATGAGGTCGAAGAAGAGGTCCTCCAGGCTGGCCTTCCGCGATGCCACCGAGTGCAGCGGACAATCGTTCTTCTGCAGCACAGCCATCACGTCGTATTGCTTCTCCTTATCCGGCAGGTCAATCTCGAATACGGTCGGCGAACCGGTCACGATCCCGCCCAGCTTCTCGATCTCCTGCACTGCCTCGGCGGGGAGCTTCTCGGTCGTGATGCGCACGCTGTCTTCGGTCTTCAGTAGATCATCCAGCTTGCCGATGGTCACTAGCTGCCCGTTTCTCAATATACCGACCCTGTCGCAGAGCGCCTCGATGTCGCTCAGAATATGCGAGCTTATGATGATGGTCTTTCCCTCGGCCCTGAGTTCGAGCAGCATGTCCTTGACCTCCTTGCGGCCGACCGGATCAAGGCTGGAGGTCGGCTCGTCAAGTATGATAAGGTCCGGGTCGCCGAGGAATGCCTGCGCCAGCCCCAGTCGCTGGACCTGGCCTCGCGACATCCTGGAAATTCGCTTGTTGCACAAGTCGGCCATACCCAGTCGTTCCAGCACGAAATGAACCCTCTCCCTGGCCTTTTCGTGATCGAGGTTCGAGAGCTTCGCATAGTAGTTCAGCATGCCGTCCGCAGTGTAATAATCGTGGAGATTCACGTATTCGGGCAGGAAGCCCACCCGGCGGAGTGCATCCGGCTCGCCGAACGGAAGTCCCAGAAGCCGCCCCCCGCCCGATGTGGGCCGCAGGAGGCCGAGGAGCACGTATATCGTCGTCGTCTTTCCCGCCCCGTTCGGCCCAAGGAATCCGAAGATCTCGCCTTCCTGGACCTGGAATGACAGGTTATCTACCGCCAGCGTTCCGGGCTTGCGGCGGCTCCCCTTGTAGCGCTTTGTCAGGCCATCGGTTTCAATTGCGTTCACTCGGCCCTCCTCCGAAACCGTGCGTATACTTCACTCGCAGGAGATCGCAGATTCGCCTCTCCAGCGGCTCTGCCTCATAGGGAGCAAAGCCCGCTTTCAGCCAAACGACCTTGCCCTTCTGGTCTATCAGAATGAGAGTCGGCAGATACTCGATCTGATACCGATCGCCCACCGAGCCGTCCTCGTCCAGAAGCACAAGCGCCTTGTACTTCATCTCCTTCACAACGCCCTCTGCGAGTGCTGGGGTATCTCTTTCGTTGATGCTGATGACTTTCAGCCCTTTGTCTCGATACTTGGCGTCCAACCCTCCCAGCAGCGGCATTGACGCTCTGCACGGCGGACACCAGGACGCCCAGAAGTCGAGCAGGACCACCTGCCCATTGAAGTCCGCCAATGACACTTGTTTGCCCTGAAGAGACATGAGGGAGAATTCCGGGGCTTTTCGCCCGGACATAGGGCTCTTGTCTGGCCTGCCCACACCTCCTCTGCGTGTGCCGAAGATGGTGTTGCCCTTCAACTCCGAGCGTTTGACCTGAACGCTCGTGAAGACAAACGCCGCCACCAACACGCCCACGATTGCGTACTTGCCTGCTACACCCATTGCCCCTCCACTGTTTACTGTTTACTGATCACTGTTCACTAG
Source organism: Armatimonadota bacterium (assembly GCA_035528905.1). Taxonomy (GTDB): domain Bacteria; phylum Armatimonadota; class UBA5829; order DTJY01; family DTJY01; genus DATKXU01. The sequence goes on along the minus strand of DATKXU010000086.1, from coordinate 1,426 downwards.
CCGCCTAGGCGGCCCCCGCCGTCTCCGTCTTCGGGTCAAACTCCATGACCTTGCCCTTCTGATAGGAGTGGATCCCCATGTGGAGGGCGGTCATGACCTGGTAGCCCAGGACCTCATTGCTCCTCGGCTTCTGCCGCGATTTCACGCAATCGAGGAAATCCTTGAAATGCTCCTCCAGCGAGTAGCCCCTCGTGGCGGCGATTTCCTCTCGCTTCCCATCCTTCACAACCGCCCTTTGTGGCTCGATCACGGCGCTTCCCAGATCGAGGGCAATCGTCCCCTCATATCCGCGAACCACCATCGGCAGCCGCGAGTCGTTCGAGAGCGAAGCGATCAGCAGCACCGACGGCCCTTCCGGATATTCCATCGTTATTGTAAAGATGTCAGGTATCTCCCGCCCATCCTTTTGCTCATACTGCCCGCCGGTCGCCATCACTCGCTTGGGGAATCCGAGGCCCATCGTTCGGATTAGGGGAGTCAGAAGGTGCGGCAGGAAATCCGTCCCGCACCCGCCCGAGTAGTCCCAGAACGAGCGAAATGCGAAGAACCGCCCCGGCTCCCAGGCCCTCTTCTTTGCCGGCCCGAGCCACATATCCCAATCGAGGTTCTTCGCCGGATCGGCCTGGCCGTCATTGCTCTTAGGGTCATAACAGCCAATCGGCCCATTCCGAAGGTCGCTCGCCTGGGCATGGATCAACTTGCCGACTGCCCCCGCCTTGATCCGCTCATTCATCTGCTCCCAAATGCTGCTTGACATGAACTGAGTTCCCACCTGCATCACGCGATTGTTCCGCTTGATGGCGGCAACGATGTCCTGCGCCTCCTTGAGATTGCGCCAATGAGTCATCGGCTTCTCGCAGTAAACGTCCTTGCCCGCATTCGCCGCGTCCACAGTGATAGACGCGTGCCAATGGTCCGGGGTTGCGATAGAAACCGCATGAATATCCTTGCGCTTCAGAATTTCACGATAATCGGCATACGGCTTACCACCCGTACGCTGAGCCGCACCATCCAGCCGGGGCTGATAAACGTCGCTGACGGCGACAATCTCAACCGGATACCCACCGTTCTTCAAGTTCGTTAGTGCGCTGATATGCGCGTTGCCCATCCCACCGCATCCGATAACCGCGATGTTGAGCTTCGCCGGCGCATCCTCAGCCGCCAATACCCCGCTCCCCAGCAGCGCGACTCCACCCGCCGCCACCGCCGACTGCTTCAAAAACTCTCTTCGACTGACCTGCTTATCCATTCCTATCTCCCTTTCCCTTCAATTTGCAATCTGCAATCTGCAATTTGAAATTCAGATGTCCTCGACCAAAAGGACTTTCGCTGTGTCTGATAGTATCCTTGCCTTATGTTTATGCTCCTCTCCCGGGGGAATGAAGATCCCGTCACCCTGGGCATACTGCACAACCCGCCCATCGAA
>DATKXU010000085.1:0-2062 GCA_035528905.1 Armatimonadota bacterium | reverse complement strand
TTCGCAAACAGCCGGGCCGCCTTCAACCTGCGCTTCTCCAAACCGGCAAAGTTTCGTCGGCCGCCAATGTGCGCTTTCATGCCTACAGCATATCATAGCTGCACCAAGAAATCAAACCTATTACGCGAGATTCAATAGGTGCGCTGGCCCGTGCTGGGAGGGACGTCAGGGCCTCAACGGTGGGTGAATTGCTGGCTCGCCTGCTGGAAGAAGGCTATTCGGAATCTGACGGCTTCTGGCGACTTGTGCCACACCGCTCCCTCCCGAGCGAGCGCATAAGCACGTGGACCACACGAGATATGGTTGAGGCACTTGACTCTCTCTACGTGCCCAGTCCGCGAAAGACGATCCGCTACATGGACACCGTCCAGAAGCGCATCGGTCACAGAGCCCCTGCACGCAGCGCGGCGAGGGGCAAGCGCGTCCAGGCAGCCCGACCTCTTCGGGGCGGCAGGGCTGCCGCAGCCAAGCGGAAGGTGGCTGAACAAGCCCCAACCCCGCTTGTCATCATCCACTTGTCCGATATTCAGGGGCTTGCGGCATGGCGCGCAGAGGATCGCGGCGGGGATGCTGCTGATCGCGACCGCACTGGGGCGTACGATACCCTGTTGGATTCGCTCCGGTCGGATATCGAGCAGCATGAGCGAGAGTCTCCGCCGGTGCCACGGCCAAACGCCGTGCTCATTTCGGGTGACCTAATCAACAAGGGACAGATCGAGCACTACGCGGTCGTGGCGAAGTTCCTCGCCGAACTTGCCGCAGCACTCGGCATTGACAGGGACCGCGTTGTCATGATCCCCGGCAATCACGAGGTGAATTGGGAGTTGTCGGCCTGGGCATACGGTACTAATCCGTACGGACCCCATGTCGAGGAAGGCGCGGAAGACGGCCCGAGGAATGACATCAAGTACCCGTATCGCCTACTTCCTTTCAAGATGTTCTTCGACGAGTTCTATGGCGGACGCTTAACCTTCGCGCTCTCAGGAGATCCGTTCGTGGTTTTTGACAAGTTCGTTGAGGAACACAAGGTTGTCCTGGTGGGTTTCAACAGCGTTGTCCAGACGGACCATACGCGGAACCGACGCGACCTAGGCTACATTCCATTTGATGCGCCACGAAAGGCGGCCAGGTCCGAGGCGCTCAAGGCCCAAGGTCCGACCTGCCTACGGGTTGCGACATGGCATCACGATTTGCTGACTGGTATGCCTCCCGAGCCGGGCATCACGAAGTACTACGATGAGCAGGTGCGCAAGCAACTGCTCGGATCAGGCTTCCGCATACTGATGCACGGTCACTCCCACGCCGCTGAGGTCTATGAAACAGATCTGATTAATCTTGGTGCGGGCAGCATAGGTGCTGCCGAAGAAGACAAGCCGGCAGGCGCTCGACACTTCTACCAGATAGTTGAGATCGACGTTGCCGCCAAGAGGTGCCGCGTCCACGCTCGACAATGGTCCGATTTAGAGTGGCAAGCGGCACCAGTACTGAAGGGCCGGAGGTCCTATCGGGACTTCGGGCTCCAGGTGCGCTAACGAGCCTCGGATATTACCAGATGGCCGCGAACGCGCTGTTCTTGAACTCGTTTCCGACCCTTTCGAGCGCTCCCCTGGTGCCCGAAGATCAGCAGACGCTCCAGGGATGTCTTCCGCATTGTCAGCAGTCGCGCTAGAGTGTACCGGCCATAGTCGCCACATGTGTACCACGTGATCGCCGGGGGTGGGTACCACCCATGATCGGGGGTGGGTACCACCCGGCGAGCAGCATCTGGGTCGTTGCCACGGGGAATTCCCTCCTGACTTGAGAGATCGGTCAGGAGGAGACATGGAGCGACTCATCGTGCAGATCATCGTGGACATCGTCTATCGGTTACGTGCCGGCCAGTCGGTGCGCGCCATCTGTCGGGACCTGGGACATTCGCGCCGGACCATCCGCCGCTACCGCAAGCTGGCGGCGGCGAAAGGCTATCTGGAGCCTTCCCGGCCTCTGCCCGAGCCGGCGGAGGTGCTCGCCCAGTTGGGGCCGGTGTACTCGCCGCCGAGCAGTAGCGTCTCGAGTGTGGAGC
>DATKXU010000084.1:0-24344 GCA_035528905.1 Armatimonadota bacterium | reverse complement strand
AGATAAAGCACTTCGAGATAATTCAGGATACCCACGACTTCCTGAAGCAGCCCGACGCCTTCATGGCAATTGAAGAGCACTGGATGACATTCTAAGACTGGGTTCTTAGAACTACAAAAACCGGACGAGCCTTCGGGGGACAGGCTATCAAGAAGCGGAACGGGTGTGTCGCGCTCAACGTATTATTAAGTAGTCAGCAAGTTGACACGAGGAGTTGAGCCTGACATGCACAGGATACCTATCCTTGCGATATTGACAACACTGGCTGCCGCTGCAGCAATCCTGGGCGCAAGAATGAAAGAACCGTATGGCAAAGAAAAGAGGATAAGCATATACAACGCCCTGACCGGTCAGGTGGAGAGCGTAAGCACGATACTCAAAACTGACGAAGAGTGGAAGAAGATCCTGACTCCGGAACAGTACCGCGTGATGCGCCTGAAGGGCACGGAGAAGCCATTTGCCGGTACGTGCGCGGTGCCTGTCAAAGGTGTAGAGGGCATCTATCAGTGCGTGGGCTGTGGCACTGACCTCTTCAAGCACGACAAGAAGTTTGAATCTGGTACGGGCTGGCCCAGCTTCTGGGAACCCGTTTCAGAGCTTAACGTCAGATATGACACTGATGACAGCTACGGCATGCGCCGCACGGAAGTCCTTTGCGCCCGGTGCGGTGCTCATCTCGGGCACGTCTTTGACGATGGTCCGGCACCCACTGGGAAACGCTTCTGCATCAACTCAGTAGCGCTTAAGCTGGCGGCCCATAAGCCGGAGCCCAAGCTTGAGAAGGCGACCTTTGCAGCCGGGTGTTTCTGGGGAGTCGAGTCAGCGTTCCGGAAGCTGCTTGGGAAAGGCATCGTCTCCACCCGCGTGGGCTACACGGGTGGAGATTTCCCGAATCCCACATATGAGGATGTCTGCTCGCACAAGACGGGGCATTATGAAGCGGTAGAGGTTATATTCGATCCGGCCAGAATCTCATACAGCGACTTGCTGGACGTTTTCTGGAATATACACAACCCGTTCAGATCCGACGGGCAGGGCCCGGATGTCGGTCCGCAATATCGCGCGGTAATCTTCTACCATTCTCCGGAGCAGCGCAGACTGGCGGAGGAATCCAAGCTTGCGCTGGAGAAATCAAAGCGCGCGACTGGAAGCATTGCCACTGTGATCCTGCCGGCAAAGGAGTTCTACCTGGCCGAGGATTACCACCAACAGTATTTCGAGAAGCGCGGAATTGCACCGACCTGCCAGGTATTCTGAAGAGACCTGTAGGTGCACACCTGTCTCTGAGCGGAATCCTGGCATTGATTCGTCTGTTTGGCTGCAGAAGGCGCTCAGCGAGTTCCACCTCGGACGGTTCGATGATGCCAAGACGTCCCTGCAGGGGGTTCCTGAGTGCACACTGAAGATGAAGCTCTACGGCGATTTTCTTCTAGACGAGCACAAGCTCGCAGATGGGATAGAGTACTTCACGACTATTGCGACGTGTTCGTACGTGATGGAGTGAGAGGGCAGTCCTCGCTCTGCACATCGATGGCGGTGGTGAGGACTAACGGCGCGTCGCCGAACGCACAATGCATCCGGTACCCCAAGTCATCATTGACCATCGAGACAGTTCGAGCCGGTGCTTCCAGTTCCTCGGGGACCCGCTGCCGGATGAAGCAAGCGAACAAGGCTTGGCAGATCGTAACGGAGAGCGGCCCCGTTCTCACATACAGGAGGACCAAAAGATGAGGACTTCAACGCGCAGGGCAGAGAAAGACTGGCCTGAACTCGATGGTCCGTCAAAGCCAGACTACATGTCGGCATGGGTCAATCAGCAGAACATACTGTGGGGCACTATGTCCGCGCTGTTCGTGTTCCTAGGCTTGGTGCTCAACGTTCTTGCTAGTGAGAGCTTGGCATTGGTGGCTTCCGCTATCACGTCACTCTTTGCCATCGGCGGGCTGTTGCTGTTTCTGATGTTGACGTGGAAGCTCAGGCTCAACATAGCAGCGCTCGAATTCTACCTCAAAGCCGAAGAAAGAGAGTGCGAGTGGCCTTGGCCTCCATCGGACGCGGAACTGACGAGATACTCCATCAGGCTCAGGGAAAAGGGCCGGTTCAGCGGAGGTTGGTTTGCCGGAAGGTGGGCTGTGGGTTCACCAACAAGCCAGAAAGGGCTGGCGATCTTTGTTCAGTTCGCGATCCTGTTTTTCGCCGTGCTATTCGCCTGCTGCTTGTACACAGGCTTCGCGAGCGGCGGTTGGATGCAGCCACCGCCCTGGATTGTCGCTAAATAGCGATGGTAAGTGAGCCGTGACAGTCCGCGTATCCTGACAATCTGCAATCCAGCCTATCAGATCAGTAGCGAACAATTGCAGCCCCATGCCTCCCGTTCTTCGCCAGACGATATCTTCTCACAAGGAATGATGCCAGCACGATTGGTGCAATCTGACAAAGCGCTCCCCCGCTCCCAAGCCTTTAACAAACAAAGCCGGCATCGCCTTGAAATTGATGGTGATTTCATGGGCGACCGGCTCTGTTTGTTTGTGGGCCCCATCAGCCGAAGGGCGCAGCTCGATGCTGTCCACGAAGCACCGAATCAACTCCCGGCACTCCTTCGCTGTCCCATGCTTCAGAAGCTCCGGGAGTGCCGCAACCTGCTGTACCCGTACTTGGGAATCCATCCAGGTAACCTGGCCCGCTGGGAGAGAGACAAATCAGTTCCATCGGAATGCCGCTTACAAGCTCTGGAATCGCCTTCGTCTCGCGCTCCAGATACAGAGCGTTTGCCGGACAACTTGCCTGCCGTCCGCCACAGCCGCCGTTCCTCGCGCTTCCAGAAAGTCCCTCGGATTTACAAGCATTTAATACCCCCGAAACCGTACGGAAACATGCAGCCCCGATAATGGAGGCACAATGAAGCAAGCAGGAGGATGTTCCGATGGGATTCGCACGAAGACCGGGATTCTGCATGCTGATTGGTACAGGTGCGTTGGCACTCACGAGCACGTCTGCGCGCGCGGCCACTGGGGCCGTGGACCCTGGGGATACGGCCTGGGTTCTGGTCTGCACTGCGCTCGTAATGCTCATGACGCCGGGACTGGGTCTGTTCTACGGCGGAATGGTCCGGCGGAAGAACGTACTGGGGACCATCCTGCAGAGCTTCATCATAGTCGGCATCGTAGGCGTGCAATGGGTGCTGTTTGGATACAGCCTGGCATTCGGGCCGGATAGATGGCATCTGATCGGAAGCCTGGATTGGATTGGTCTGCGCCATGTGGGGTTAACGCCGAACCCCGACTATTCAGCGACCATACCGCATCAGGCATTCATGATATTCCAGGCGATGTTTGCGATTATAACCCCCGCTCTAATCACCGGGGCGTTCGCCGAGAGGATGCGGTTCAAGTCGTTTTTCATCTTCATGCTGCTCTGGGCTACCGTCGTTTACGACCCTGTGTGTCACTGGGTCTGGGCGCCGAACGGCTGGCTGCGAAATCTGGGCGTGCTGGATTTCGCCGGCGGCACGGTTGTCCACATATGTTCGGGCGTGGCCGCATTGTCCTGCGCTCTGGTCGCGGGGAAGCGCCGCGGGTATGGGAAGGAGGACATGAAACCGCACAACTTGACCATGACCATAACCGGGGCGGCGCTCCTTTGGTTCGGCTGGTTCGGGTTTAACGCGGGGAGCGCGCTTGGCGCCAACGGCCTGGCAACCAGCGCATTCGTGGCTACGAACACGGCTGCCGCAGCGGCCGCGCTCTCCTGGCTCTTCGTAGAGTGGTGGCATCGTGGGAAGCCGACGGCCCTGGGCGCAGCCAGCGGCGCGGTGGCCGGCCTGGTGGCGATTACCCCGGCGTCCGGGTTTGTGGGACCATTGGCTGCCATCGCAATCGGCGCCGTGGTCAGCGGATTGTGCTACTTCGCCATCATCATGAAGGACAGACTCGGGTATGACGATTCCCTCGACGTAGTAGGGGTTCACGGCGTGGGCGGCACTTGGGGTGCGATTGCGACCGGCCTCTTTGCCACGACTGCTATCAACGCCGCAGGCGGCAACGGTCTATTCCACGGAAGCGGCAGACTGCTCCTGGTGCAACTGGTCGCCGTGCTTGCCGTATATGTCTACTCGTTCGTCATGACTACGGTTCTGCTGAAGATCACGGGCCTGTTCTCGCCCCTGCGTGTTTCGCACGAGGAGGAAGAATCCGGTCTGGACCTCAGCGAGCATGGCGAAATCGGCTATGCACTGTGATTCAAGTGGGAGGACTAGAAATGACAAAGGTGGAAGCGGTTATCCGGCCCGATAAGCTGGACGACGTGAAGGCTGCCCTGGACGAGATCGGCGTGAAAGGGATGACGGTGATGCATGTCATGGGCGCCGGTAAGCAACGCGGCCGTACTCAGTATTACCGTGGTCAGGAGTACATAGTGAATCTGCTCGACAAGATCAAGCTGGAAACGGTCGTCCCAGACTCACTCGCGGACGCGGTCGTGGAGGCGATAGTCGCCTCTGCCGCTACCGGCGAGATCGGCGACGGCAAGATATTCCTGATCAGAGTCGAAGAGACTGTTCGCATTCGGACCGGAGAGCGCGGCGATACGGCGCTCATGTGAGGGAGTATGAGTGTCAAGAGCATTGGCATGTGCTCCCTACCTTCGGAGTTGGGAGCGTTCATACTCGACGGACGCGGTCGTTTGGCTGCACGCCGCTCCCTCGGCGGCGTCAAATGGATGCACGCGTACAGCAGCCTCATTGATGCTGCGCTCAGTCGCGTCTTTGAACTCGCCGTCCGGGACGCGACCGGCGAGATCGGCGATCTGAGAAGAGACGCCTTGGAAGGCGTGTGCCTCGTGGCAACCGGCGGCTATGGCCGGTGTGAACTGTCGCCGTTTTCCGACATAGACGTTGCATTCGTCGTTTCAGACGGGGACGACCCTCAGATTGACCTGTTGGTCAAGCGCGCCTATCGTCTGCTCATGGACGCGCTTCTGAACGCCGCAGGCTTGAAAGTCGGCTACGCCTATCGAGAGTTGAACGACCTGCGAGACCTTCCCCTGGAAGTCCAGACCGCCCTATTGGATGCGAGATGCGCTGCCGGCAGTATCTCGCTATTCCACCGATTCCATGCGGCCGTCCGAGACGCCATTACGCCTGCCGGATTTGTGCTGGGGCACATCGAGCAGCGCCGCCTGGCGGCCGAGCGGTGGGGCTTCTTGCCCTACATGGCGGAGCCGAACGTCAAGGAGGGCATGGGCGGGCTGCGCGACCTCCAGACCGCGCGGTGGATCGCACAGATAGCCTTTGATGCTCCGCGTGAGGATGTCTGGCATACGCTGAGAGCGCGCGGCATAGTCTCGGATCAGGAGGTCGAGTGGGTGCACGACGCCGGGGAGTTCCTGGCAGGGGTTCGCAACGCGCTGCACATCGCCTGCGGCCGGGCGAACGAGGTACTTTCGGCGGATCGCCAGGAGCAGATTACGACGATGGCAGGATTCCCGCCATCCGGCCCGGCAATGATGCGCGCGTACTATCGGCACGCCGAACGGGTAGCTCATGTCTACGACAAGGTCGCCGCCGCATGCTGCGAGCAGCCCTTGGAGATCGAGCCTGGAATGGTCGCGCAATCCGGTGAGCTGAGGGTGCTGGATCGAGGTCTCTTTGCCAGAGACCCGGAGGCGGGGATCCGCATGTTCGAGCACGCAATGGCTTTGCGACTCAAGGTCGGCTGGGAGACAGCAGATCTCGTGCGGGCGTATATCGAGAACTTGCAGCGTGCGAAAGGCCCTCCATCGCAGCCGGCCTCACGCGCATTCCTTCACATACTGTCGCGACCCGCGGCCGGAGAGGCTCTGCAGGTTATGGCCCGTGTCGGTGTGCTGCAGTGGCTGATCCCGGAGTTCGGTCGTTTGACGTATCAGATTGCCGGCGATGCGGCTCACAAACTCACCGTCGGAGCGCACTCGCTGGAAGTGGCACGGCGATTGGGGTCTTTCGCGGGCGGTGCGGACGGAGAGCTGGCAGAGGTTTGGACAAACACCGGAGAGCCGGAGCTGCTATTTCTCGCGGCGCTGTTGCATGATGTAGGTAAGCGCAGCAAGTCAGGGCAGCACGCCGATGCCGGGGCTTCCGTCGCCTCTACAATTGCTCTGCGGCTCGGTCTAAGGCCCGAGTCGGCGGCGAAACTTGAATTCCTGGTGCGCAACCACCTCACAATGTCCGAAGTCGCCCGGCTGCGCGATCTGAGCCAAAAGCGTACAATTCAGGACCTAGCAGCGCTAGTAGGTTCTGCTGAGTTATTGGACATCCTGTACCTGCTCACAGTGGCAGACCTTCGCTCGGTAGGCCAGGCCACTTGGGGCGAGGTGCAGATGCGCTTTCTGCGAGAATTATACCACCGCACAAGCGCGGCTTTGAGGGGATCCGGCCCGGCGCATGTGGACTTGGAGAGGCACCGGGGACGCCTGGCGAGGGAACTATCCTTAGCAGACCTGCCGCAAGCGGAGGTGGACGAGCACTGCCGCGTGATGCCGGCAAGCTATCTGCTAAACACCCCGCTGGATGACCTGGCATCCCACATCTATTACGTACGCCAGGCGCGAGCGGCCAAGCCAGTGGTGCGCCTCAGAGAAGATTCTACCGGGCAGTTCACCGAGATCACTGTATGTACGCCCGACGAGTCGCCTGGCTTGCTGGCAAGAATTACCGGGGTACTGGCGGTCCTGGGTGTCAATATTCACGCCGCACAGGTGTTCACTCGCAATTCCAGCGATCGTACTGCAATTGACCTGCTCTACGTGGATTTCGAGGGCCGAACACTGTCGCAGATGAAGGGAGTTCAGGCTAGAACCGAGCTTGAGAGGGTGCTCACCGGCAAGTCGAGTGTCAATGCCTTGTGGGCGCGGCACGGCAGGAAGCCAGGCGGCGAGATAGAGCTCGTCGCTCTGAGAGTCATGAGCCATTTGTCCGACGATCACAGTGTGATCGAGGTGGAAGCGAAAGATCAGCCCGGCCTCCTGTACCGGTTGACGAGCGCGATATCGTCTCTGGGCTGGAACGTTCACAGCGCGCGCATAAGCACCTGCGGAACGCGCGCGCACGACGCTTTCTATGTAACTGAAAGAGACGGCTCGAAGCTGGATGGCTATACAGCAGAGAACACGCTCCGGCAGGCCATTGCCGAGCACCCGCACTAGGCCTGCCTTCACCCGGCTAACACTCACGCTTTTCCCACGATAAGACACAGGCGCGGCAGGCCCGCCACTGGACCCAAAGCAGCGGGCCTTCTCCGCCGCGTCCAGGCATTAGAGTATCGGGAGGTACTTGCTCAACTCGTACTCCGTTACCTGAATCCTGAACTCGTCCCACTCCCACTTCTTCACCTGGATGAACCTCTCGAAAGTATGGTCGCCCAGCGTCTGGCGGACCAACTCGCTTCCCTCGGTGACCGCCAACGCCTCTCCCAGGCTGGCCGGGAGGCTCTCGATTCCAAGTTCCTTCCGCTCTGACTCGGTAAGGTGGTAGAGGTTCTTCTCCATCGGTTCGGGGAGCTCGTATTTCTCTTCGATGCCTTTCAATCCGGCCATCAGCATCACGGCAAACGCCAGATACGGGTTGCACGCCGGATCCGGGTTTCGCAATTCAGCCCTGGTAGCGTTTTCCTTGCCCGGCTTGTACAGTGGGACCCGGACAAGGGCCGACCTGTTCCGCTGGGACCAGGCAATATAGACCGGAGCCTCATAGCCGGGAACGAGCCTCTTGTAGGAGTTTACCCACTGTGCCAGGATGCAGCAGGTCTCCTTGGAGTGCCTGAGTAGACCGGCAATGTAGGACTTCCCTTCGTCAGACAAGTAGTACTTGTCGTTTGCGTCGAAGAACGCGTTCCGGCCGTTCTTGAAGAGAGACTGGTGAGTGTGCATGCCGCTCCCATTCTGGCCGAAGATTGGCTTGGGCATGAACGTGGCATACACGCCCTGCTTCTGAGCAATCTCCTTGACCACCAGGCGGTAGGTCATTGCCGTATCGGCCATCGTGAGTGCGTCTGCATATCTGAGGTCTATCTCATGCTGGCTCGGCGCAACCTCGTGGTGGCTGTATTCGACCGGAGTGCCCATCTGCTTCATGGTCAGTATGGTCTCCCGGCGAAGCTCTGTCGCAACGTCGAGAGGTGTCAGGTCGAAGTAACCGCCATGGTCGAGTATCTGAGTTGAGTCGGAATCCTTGAAGTAGAAGTATTCAAGTTCGGGCCCAACATACATGGTGTAACCCTTGTCGGCCGCAGCCTTGACAGCTCTTCGCAAGATGTATCGGGGGTCACCCTCATATGGGCTGCCGTCGGGCTGAAGGATGTCGCAGAACATGCGGGCAACCGCGTTCTCCTCGGGACGCCACGGCAGTATGCAGAAAGTGCTTGGGTCCGGCATGGCGATCATGTCGCTCTCCTGGATGTCCTGATAGCCGGTGATGGACGATCCATCGAACCCCATGCCTTCGTCGAGTGCTCCTTCCAGCTCGTCAACAGTTATGGCGAAGCTTTTGAGCTGGCCCAGCACGTCTGTGAACCATAAGCGGATGAACTCGACGCCCTTATCCGCTGCCTCTTTCAGAACCTTTTCCTTCATGGTCATCCGAAATCTCTCCTTTCTATTCTGCTATAAACTGCTCATCGGGGATGATCGTCTCTCTGCGGAAAGGACGAGGGGTGATCCTCTTGTGTTTAGTACGATGGATCAGATCTGCCACCTTTGCGAGTTTGGTGCCTGCTCTAGGTTGGCCGCCGAGATCGAGGGTCCGGATTGCCTTGTCCAGCTCCGCATACGAGATGCGGAGTTCGCCCTCGTCGGTTTGCCCCGGCCAGAGGTCGCCGGACGGAGACTTGGCGATGATCTCCTGAGGTAATCCCAGGTCACTGGCTAATTCCCACACCTGGGTCTTCAATAGTCCTGCGATGGGCAGTATATCCGCCGCGCCGTCTCCATGCTTAGTGAAGTAACCCGTCAAGAGTTCCGAGCGGTTGCTGGTGCCCGCGACAAGGTAATTCATGACGTTCGAGTGATAGTAGAGGATCGCCATGCGAAGCCTTGCCTTCAGGTTGCCTTTCGCCACACGGCCTCCTTTGGGGAGACATTCTGCGAGCGAGTCGAAATGAGACGACAGATCGAGCTTGGCCGTCTTTATGCCGAACTTGTCGGCGACCATCATCGCGTGCTGTTCCGAAAGGTCAGAACTGTGGCAGGGGAGAATGAAGCCCAACGCTCGTCCATCGAGCGCCAGGTGCGATAAGACTGCGACCAGAGACGAGTCAACGCCTCCACTCATGCCTACGACCATGCCGTCTGCATTCGCATCACGCACCTGGTCTGCAATCCAGACGCAAATGTCCTGTGCTATCCGGGGTAGAGTGACTTGTTCCATGACTCTGGCTCCTTTCGTTTGGGTCCTACCATCACATGCTAGCAGGCTCATGTTTCGGGTGTGTTTCCTAGAGGTTAAATGTGCATGACGGTTCCATCGCCTCCTTCAGCAGAGGTAGACCGCCGCGCAAAGCCTACGCAGCGAACCTGTACCCGACGTTCCTGACGGTCTCGATCAGGCCATCGCAGGCAGGAGAGAGCTTCGCTCGGACGCGGCGGATGTGAACGTCCACGGTCCTCGTGCCTCCGTAGTAGTCGTAGCCCCAGACGTGGTTCAGGAGCGCCTCTCGGGTAAACACCCTGCCTCGGTGTGTTGCAAGGAACTTCAGCAGCTCGTACTCCTTGAATGTGAGCTCCACGGGCACGCCGCTGACCGAGATATTGTAGTTCAGCATGTCAATCAGCAGGTCGCCGATCTTCACAACCTGATCGCTGCTGATATTCCTCTTCCGCCAGATCAACAGTCGCAGGCGGGACAGCAGCTCATTATCGCTGCAGGGTTCCAAAACAAAATCGTCAATACCCGCCCAGTCGGTCTCAATCGCTTGCTCCCTTGTGAGCAGTGCTACGACGAGCAGTTCCTTGAGACTGCATTCGACTCCGAGCAGACGACGAGAATCTGTGATGACTTGCCGGCTGGAGCGCGAGTCAACGATCAGGATCTCCGGGGTCAGTTTGCCGACGGCGTCGAGGAGCGAGTCCTCGTCCGGCGAACTCACCGCCACGCGGTATCCCTCGCGGATGAGGGCGCTCTGTATCGGAGTCAGCGTGCGTGCATCTTCAGTTATGAGCAGAATCCCACGCATGGTATTCACCTAACGTCGTTGGCGAGAACCCAAACCGTTCCCATGTCACGGCTGGCCGAACGGGTACAACGTGCCGGCTCACAGAATTGGAAGATACTCGTCAAGCTCGAACTGCGTAATCTGAGCTTTAAACCTGTTCCATTCAGCCTTCTTGTTCTCGATAAGCTTTGCAAACACGTGGTCGCCCAGAGTCCTCTTGAGCAGATCGCTGCTCTCCGCCACAAGGATTGCTTCATGGAGGTTTTCGGGAAGCGTCGTGACGCCCGCTTCACATCTCTCTTCATCGGTCATCTCATAAACGTTGCGCTCGACAGGATCGGGTAGCGGATAGCCTTTTTCAATTCCTTCGAGGCCCGCCGAGAGCATTACGGCGAATGCAAGGTACGGATTGCACGCCGGATCAGGTGATCTGTACTCCACCCTGGTTGCTTCTTCTCGGCCGGGCTTATAGGCAGGTATGCGAATGAGATCAGACCTATTTCGGAGCGCCCAAGACACATATGCGGGCGCTTCGTATCCAGGCACCAGGCGCTTATAGGAATTCACCCACTGGTTCGTTACCAGAGTTATCTCCGGCGCATGTTTCAGGAGTCCTGCTATGTACGACCTGGCGGTTTTCGAAAGGTGGTGCTTATCCTTCGCATCGAAGAATGTGTTCCGCGAGTTCTTGAACAGCGACTGATGAGTATGCATTCCACTCCCATTCTGGCCGTAGAGAGGCTTGGGCATGAAGGTGGCGTATACGCCGTACTTCATAGCAATCTCTTTGACCACCAGACGGTAAGTCATCACGTTATCAGCCATGGTCAATGCGTCTGTGTATCTAAGGTCTATCTCATGCTGGCTGGGGGCGACTTCGTGATGGCTGTATTCGACCTCAATCCCCATCTCTTCGAGCAGCATGACGGTATCTCGGCGCAGGTCGCTCGCAGAATCGAGCGGCGTCAGATCAAAGTAGCCGCCCTCGTCCAGCCCTTCAGGAGCGCCCTTGCTGGATTTGAAGTAGAAGTACTCGAGCTCCGGTCCGACATAGAAGGTGAGACCCTTGTCCGCAGTCCGTTTGAGGGTAGTCTTCAACACCCACCGGGGGTCGCCGTCGTAAGGCGTACCGTCGGGATGCGTGATATCGCAGAACACCCTCGCCACCGCTCCATCCGCCTTCGACCGCCACGGAAGAAGCTGGAACGTGTTGGTGTCCGGCATGGCGATCATGTCGCTTTCGTCAATGCGAGCGAATCCCTCGATAGACGAGCCATCGAAGCCCATTCCGTCGTTTAGGGCCTTCTCGAGCTCGCTCGGCGTTATCGCAAAGCTTTTCAGGAAACCGAGGATGTCAGTGAACCAAAGTCGGATGAACCTGACGTTCCGTTCCTTGGCCATCTTCAGTACGTAGTCGTTGTCTTTCATGCTTCTTCTCCTGTATCCGGCGTACCGGACTGCCGGATGGATTCCTGCAGAAGCAGGAGCACGGTCAGTAAGTGTACAGCGTGCCGTAAGGTCTCGTCGAGACGGGCGACAACTTAATAAACCGCGTTGACATTATGTCGCTCGCCGGTAGGCCGAAATGCCGCACATAGGCGGTCACTACCTCAGCTATGGTCGCCATGTCCTGGGCGTCGGGCTGCAGAATGGCTACCCCGGCGCCAAGCTGATGAGGCTGGACCTCCCCCCTGATGTAGATCACTCCACCGTGCATTCCCGCGCCGACGAAGCACATGCGGTGCGGCCTGCCGGTAAGCCCGAGGAGAACAGCCGTCCCGCCGGCCATGTACTCTCCGAAAAAGTCATCCGCTGTTCCGCCGACTACCAGCAGAGGCTGTTTCTCCCCATACGCCTTCATGTGTATGGCACCGCGATAGCCGATGTCATCGCGGATAAACATCGATCCGCCGCGCATCGACAGCCCGACTATATCCCCGGCTCGGCCGTGAACTACGATCGTGCCGGAGTTCATGGTATTGCCGCACCCATCTTGAGCATTTCCGCGGACGATGATGCCTGGTCCATCCATGAATGCGCCCAGGTCGTTGCCGGGAGTGCCCTTGATCTCGATCTCGACCTGGCCGCTTAGATTCGTCGCGATATATCGCTGGCCGAACACGTTCACCAGCTTTATCCTGGAAGCTCCCTCGGACACCTTGGAGCGAAGGAGCAGGTTCATATCCCTGTCGCGCATTCCCATGGCGTCAATCGTGATTTTCCCGGTGTCCGTGTCTCCGCGTGCGTTCATTCGTGACAATCTAGCTTCCCGCCCCTCTCACGCCGAGGACTTCAAGCTCCCACTCCTGAAGTGCGATGCCTCTCAGATGAAGACGGTTTCCTCTCAGGCTTTCAATCGCATTCACTCCAAGACCGCCGAGCATTTCTTTTATCTCAAGGCTCCATCCCAGGAGAAGATTGACCAGTCTTCGAGCTGCGATTTCAGGGTTGACCCGCTTGCTCAAGTAAGGATCCTGCGTGCATATACCCCAGTTGCAGATGCCCGTGTAGCACTTCTGGCACAATGTGCATCCCATTGCCATAAGCGCCGGCGTCCCGATGTATACGGCGTCGGCGCCCAGAGCGATTGCCTTAACGATGTCGCCGCTGTTCCGAAAACCGCCTGCGGCGATGATTGAACAGCGGTTTCTGATTCTCTCCTGACGCAACCTGTCATCTACAGAAGCCAGCGCGAGCTCTATGGGAATGCCGACGTTGTCCCTTATGATCTTCGGGGCAGCCCCCGTGCCTCCCCGAATACCGTCAATTGCGATTATGTCCGCCCCGGCTCTCACCATTCCGCTTGCGATCGCAGCGCTGTTGTGAACGGCGGCGATCTTCACGGAAATCGGCTTCTTGTAGTCCGTCGCTTCTTTCAACGCGTGGACGAGCTGCGCCAGGTCCTCGATCGAATATATGTCGTGATGCGGCGCCGGTGACAAAGCATCCGTTCCCTCCGGGATCATCCTGGTCTGGGAGACGGCTTCCGTAACCTTCTCGCCTGGGAGGTGCCCGCCGATTCCGGGCTTGGCACCTTGTCCGATCTTTATCTCGACGATCTTGGCGAGGTTGAGATACTCCCGGTCCACGCCGAATCGCCCGGACGCGCACTGGACGATGGTATTGTCAGCGTATTTGCGGAGCGAGACCGGCCAGCCGCCCTCTCCGGTATTGCACATCGTCCCGAGCTCGGCGGCCGCACGCATCAGGGCTTCCTGAGCCTGATAGCTGATCGCTCCGTAGGATATCGCTGAAAACAGAATCGGTATATCTATGCGCACCTGCGGCGCAAGCTTAGTGGCAAGATCACCGTCTTTGAGTTTGACTCTCTCCGGCTTCGCGCCGAGATAGGTTGTGAGCTCCATCGGCTCGCGCAGCGGATCAATGGACGGGTTCGTGACCTGGCTCGCGTTGAGCAGAAGATGGTCCCAGTAGATTCTGTGCGGCTTGTCGCAGCCCATTCCGACGAGCATCACGCCGCCTGCTTCCGACTGCTTGATCAGGTCCCTGATCCGGTCGTCCGTCCAATTCGCATTCTGTCGGTAGCAGCCCTGGTACGGGCGGATGGCCAGAGCATTCACCGGGCAGAAGACGGCGCAGCGCTGGCAGCCGACGCAGTTCTCCTCGCACTGCCGCAGAACATCGTCTTCCCCGTCGTAGACGTGGACCTTCCATGCGCACTGCCGCTCGCAGACTCTGCAGCGTATGCATCTTTCCTGGTCGCGTATGACCTCAAATTCCGGTAAGACGTATGTTTTCATGCCAATACTCGATTCTGCGAACCGATGGCTCCGTCTACGCCGCAGCCAGCCTACCGCTCGGCGCCAGCGGTTCGCCCAAGCGGCCTATAACCGGTTCACCGCCTATTGGGCTCCAACACTCTCTTAGGTCCGGGCATATCAGCCTGATCGCGGATTCCTCCGACGAGAGATAAAGCATGTCGTCCTTCACGCCTGCAACCAACGGACGGAGACGAACCCTGTCCGTCAGGCCGACCATCTCGTTCCTGTGGGCGATTACGACCGTGAACGGGCCGTTCATCAGCAGGCTTCCGTAGACCTGTCTGAGCGTCTTGCACAGCTCGCCATCGTCTGGATCCATGTATTGCAGCATGTTCCACATCGGCGGCGAGAACACTCTTGCCAACAGTTCTGCAGGGAGGGAATGCCTGCGCATCAGCAAATCAACGGCGTAGGCGATGACCTCGGTATCGGTGTGCATGGTGCACGTGTAGCCGAACATCTCTAGATACCGCCGGTTGATGCCGTAGGAGGAGATTTCTCCGTTATGTACCACCGTCCAGTCCAGGATGCTGAACGGATGTGCTCCGCCCCACCAGGCCTGGGAGTTTGTCGGAAAGCGTCCATGGGCGGTCCAGAGATATCCCTCGTAGTCCTCCAAGCAGAAGAACCTGCCGATGTCCTCGGGAAAGCCAACGCCCTTGAAGACACCCAGATTCTTGCCGCTCGAGAACACATAGGCTCCGTCCATAACGGTGTTGATCTCCATCACCTGGCGCACGATGTAGTCGTCTTCGCCCGTCGCCTCTGATTTTGAGGGCTTGACGTTCACGAAGTAGCGCCAGATGTCCGGCGGATCCGTTACTGTCTCCACGGGCCGTGTGGGAACGCGCTCGGATTTCGCTATCACGAAACCGTCCCTCAGGAAATCCTCCACTTGCCGGCGCGCCGCCGAGTGCATGAACATGATGTGCATCGCGTAGTGATCGGCGTACTCCGGGTAAAGCCCGTACACCGCGAATCCACCACCGAGCCCGTTTCCTCGATCGTGCATGCTGGCGATAGCGGTCATGATGTCAGACCCGGAGAATGTCCGCCCCTCTACGCTCATCATGCCGAAGATCGAGCAGCAACCGATAAGCTTGTCGTCGTTGTAGGGGTTATTGATTCGGCTAATGTCCTTCATGTGTTTTCCCTCCCCGCTTCGTTTCCCTCAGTTCCGGAGGCAAGTGCGCGTTGTTGAAGTCCGGCCTGGCGAGCTTGTCGAGAAATGCGCTTGCATCAACCTTGTTCTTGATGAGGTCCACGACGAGACCGGCCCGATCCACAGCATCACCCGCCATGACGATGCCGACCGGTACGTTCTGTTTCAGAACGATCCGACGATAGTAGCCTGTGCGCTTGTTCAGATCAACGAGCTCGGTGCAGCCATCCGAGGGGTCAATGCATCCCGCCGAGATCACTGGGAACTCGAAGAAATGGGTCGCGTTAATGGAAATGCTCCCCGGATATGAAACCCCCCTAAGGCGGGCCATCGCAAGCCCGGCTGTGCGCCCCTGCATATAGGCATTAGGCCAAATGGGCATCAACCGTTTCTGGCCTGTTAGCAGGTCAAGCGTTTCAGCAACGTCGCCCGCCGCGTACACATCCGGCTCGCTCGTCTGCATCGAGCTGTCCACTACGATCCCGGCCTTGACCCGTATGCCGACCGACTCGGCGAGATCGGTTCTGGGTGAGACTCCTGCGGCCACAATCACAGCCTCGCAGTCCATCCGCGTGCCGTCCACCAATGTGACGCCGCACGCCCTGCCGGCGGCGCTGCCGTGAATCTCCTGGACGCGAGAGGATGTGAGAATGGATACGCCGTGCTTCTGGAACAGCTTCCGCACGAGCGATGACGCATGCTCGTCAACGGCGAGGGCAAGGATGCGATCGAGCGCCTCCACAACAGTGACCTTGACCCCCGTTCTTGTCAGCGTCTCGGCTGCCTGAATCCCGATCGGCCCGGCCCCGATTACGACGGCGTGTCGGATATTCGCGAGGTCCCGCGCCAGCCCGTCGGCTTGGTGGAGAGTGGTGAAGTAGTGAACGCCATCCAGGTCAATCCCCGGAATCGGGAGATGCGTCGGTCTCGCGCCAGTTGCAAGCAGAAGCTTTCCATATCCTAATTCCCGCCCGTTTTCAAGACGAACGGTTTTCTGCTTCAGGGCTATCTCAACAGCAGCAACACCGAGAATTGGCGTGACCGCATGCTTTCGGTAGAAGTCGGGCGGCCGATACGACAGCGACTTCACGGGCGCGTGACGGGTAATGCGTTCGGAGATCCTGGGGCGCGAATACACATGGTAGGGCTCGTTCGATACGATGCCGATCGAACCGTCTGCCCCCGCTTCGCGGACGGCCTCCACCGCTCCGATAGCAGCAGCAGAATTCCCAATCATTAAGTAGTCGAATCTTTTCATGCCGCTTCATCCCCCTCAAGCACAAGGGCCTCGTTCGGGCAATTGGCTACACAGGCAGGCACATCCGCGCCGAAGCACATATCGCACTTCACGGCAGTGGGACTTCGACCCTTCGATCTCTGAATCGCTCCGTGCGGGCAGACGGCAACGCAAGTCCAGCAGCCAATGCACCTCTCCTCATCCACTTGGATCAGACCATCCTGGCTTCTCTGCATAGCCCCAGTAAGGCAGGCATACACGCATGCGGGCTCATCGCAGTTGACACATTGCGTACCGAAGGAGAGTGAGCCCTCTTCTTCCACGATGATCCTCGCCATCGGCTTTGGCTTCTCGCGCATAAACGCCTTTAGAATGTCGCGCGTTTGTGAGTGCTGGAGTATGCAATACACCTCACACAGCCTGCACCCGATGCACACGTCCTCTTTCACAAGAATTCTTCTCATGGCCGAACTGCTCCAGAAAGACAAAAAGGGCGTCCACCTTGAGGCACTTCTTGGCCTCCGTGATGAACGCCCATGTTCCGTCCGCCGTCATCCTGCTGCGGATGATGCTTATACCTGACTATGCGTCCCCAAAAACAAAATGGACGCGGAAGTACTGTCTCGGTACTTCAACGTCCACAGCAATGTGCATATCCCGCAGTGGAATGCGATCGCCGATCCAGCCTTGGAACGGGATCGCCTAAGCTAGTAATTGAATATTACCACGTGTGGCGTGGTTTGTCAAGCAATTTTTCCTATTTGTAATTCACGATTGTCGATAGTAGAAAACCAACCTTTGTCATTCTGAGTGGTAGCGAAGAATCTCCCACGCTGCGAATGAGATGCCTCGTCCAGATTCTCGCGACTCAGCATGACATTACTATCAAGGAACGTGAACTGTTTAGAGGGCAACTTTCGCTTGACAAAAATCGGCGAACCGAGTATCCTGAAGGCAACCTACAAAGATGTGACAACCGCGTGCGACGAAGCGCTCACAGGGTGCAAAGATGCGCAGCCCGCTGCAGACGGGAGCGCTTATCGCATGTTTTGCCGAGTAAAAGGCTCTTTCGACTCAGCGGAGTTGGAAGAGCCTTTTTGTTAAATGGGGCGGACGGCCCAAGCTGATGTATGGAGCAGTCGTTTGAAGAAAGCAATCCTGGTACTCGAAGACGGCATTGTCTACACAGGAACGTCCATCGGCGCGGAAGGAACGGCGGTGGGTGAAGCCGTGTTCAGTACTTGCATGACCGGCTACCAGGAGATGCTCACCGACCCCTCCTTCGCCGGCCAGCTTCTCGCGCTGACTTATCCTTTGATCGGGAATTATGGGGTGGCAGCCGAAGACTTTGAATCGAAGCGCGTTCAGGCGGCAGGTTTCATTGTCAAACAGCTATGCGAGAAGCCGAACAACTGGCGGTCAACCGGGACGCTGGGCGACTTCCTCCGCGGCCATCGTGTGGTCGGCATCCAGGGTGTGGACACGCGCGCCCTTACAAAGCACTTGCGCGCTCGGGGCGTTATGATGGGTGCGATATCGTCCAAGGCGACGCCGGCCGAGCTGCTCCAGAAGATTGCCCAGTCTCCGGATTATGGCAACATAGACTTCGTGAAGCGGGTCTCAACGCGGGCGCCCTACGTATGGCAAAGCGGACTTGACTCCACCGAGTGTAAGTACAACCTTGCGCTCATTGATCTCGGGGTAAAGTACAACATCATGCGCAGCCTGGCCGACCTCGGATGCCGGGTGACTGTATACCCTTGCGATGCGTCTGCTGAGGGAATTCTGGATCAGAACCCGGATGGCGTAGTCATATCGCCAGGTCCCGGCGATCCAGCTTTGCTCGATTACGTACTCGATACGGTGAAGGTCCTGATCGGCAGGAAGCCTATCATGGGAATCTGCCTGGGGCACCAACTCCTCGGGCGCGCGTTCGGCAGCAGCACGTTCAAGCTGAAGTTCGGCCACCGCGGAGGCAACCATCCTGTGAAAGACCTTTTCACGGGGCGGGTATACATCACATCCCAAAACCACGGCTATGCGGTGGATCCCGACGGCTTGAAGGGATCGGGTGCCGAGGTATCACAGATCAATCTGAATGACGGGACGGTTGAGGGGCTTTGCCATAAGGAGCTGCCGATTTTCTCAATCCAGTACCACCCGGAGGCTTCGCCAGGCCCGCGGGATAGCTCGTACCTGTTCAGTCGGTTTCTGGAGTCAATGCGAATTTAGCCGAGACAGAGGCCGGCGGCATGCAATGACGCAGCACCTATAGTTTCGAAAACCAGGACTTTGCGGTCGGCGTGGACTCGCTCAAAGTCTGTGCGCGGATGCACTAAAGCAATCCAAGAAGGACGGTCGGAGCGAGATGCCACGACGAAGCGACATCAAGAAGGTTATGGTTATCGGCAGCGGGCCGATCGTAATCGGGCAGGCGGCTGAGTTCGACTATGCGGGCACCCAGGCATGCAAGGCACTCCGCGAGGAAGGCATAGAAGTCGCATTGATTAACTCCAACCCGGCGACGATCATGACCGACACGGAAACCGCCGATACAGTCTACGTTGAGCCCCTGACCTTTGAGTTCGCCTCGAAGATCGTAGCGAAGGAACGTCCCGACGGCCTGCTTCCGACGCTGGGCGGCCAGACCGGCCTCAATCTGGCCGCGGAGCTAGCCACAAGAGGAATCCTGAACGAATACGGTGTCGAAATGCTCGGGACACCTCTCAAGGCGATACAAGAGGCCGAGGACCGTGAGCTTTTCAGGCGGCTCATGAGGGAGATCGGCGAGCCGGTGCCCGAAAGCTGGATCATCGAGTCCGAGGAGCAGCTTCATGAAATCGCCAAGACAGCCTCGTATCCTCTGATTGTGCGGCCGGCATACACGCTGGGCGGCACAGGCGGCGGGATTGCCCATAATGTGGCGGAACTCACGGACATCTGCAGCCGGGGTATGAATCTTTCCATGCGCCACCAGGTTCTCGTCGAACAGTGCCTTCTCGGCTGGAAGGAAATAGAGTACGAGGTGATGCGTGACGGCGCGGACAACTGCATCGTCGTCTGCAACATGGAGAACCTCGACCCGATGGGAGTACACACCGGCGATTCCATCGTCGTCGCGCCGAGCCAGACGCTGTCTGACAAAGAGTATCAGTTGCTTCGGAGCGCATCCCTGAAGATCATTCGCGCCCTGGGGATCGAAGGCGGGTGCAATGTTCAACTGGCCCTGGATCCGAACAGCTTCGAATACTATGTCATCGAGGTAAACCCGAGAGTCAGCAGGTCATCGGCGCTCGCGTCGAAGGCCACTGGGTATCCCATTGCGCGCGTATCCGTTAAGATTGCAGTCGGGCTCACCCTCGACGAGATTCCAAACGCTGTAACGAAGAAAACCCTGGCTTGCTTTGAGCCGGCTCTCGATTACTGTGTCGTCAAGATCCCCAGATGGCCCTTCGATAAGTTTGTCGGGTCTGATCGCACCATAGGAACACAAATGAAGTCCACCGGCGAGGTGATGGCTATAGACCGAAGTTTCGAAGCCGCGCTGATGAAAGCGGTCCGCTCGATGGAGGCGGGCGCATACAGCCTCGACCACAAGAAGGCAAGCAAGTGGAGCATGACAGACCTGAGGGAGAAGATCGCCGTTCCGAACGACGAGCGGCTTTTTGCAATTGCGGAAGCGCTTCGGAAGGGCGTCAGCATGGACGAGATTGCGGAGCTCTCCGACATAGATGCCTGGTTCATTCGAGGGATTGAGCGGATCGTTGCTATGGAGTCGGAGGTCAAGGATGCCGCGCCCGAATTGCGGCAACTCGTTTGCGCCCCAGTGCCACACAGCACGTTCGAATCTCCTCCTGTGGAATTGCTTCGAGACGCGAAGAGGCTCGGTTTCCCGGACAGGCTGATCGCGGAACTGATCGGCGTCAGCGAGGGGCAAGTTCGAGAGCTTCGGAAGTCGCTCGGCATCATGCCCACTTACAAGATGGTGGACACCTGCGCCGCGGAATTCGAGGCCCAGACGCCGTACTTCTATTCCTCTTACGAAGACGAGGACGAGGCGGAAGGCTTTACGCCCGCTGCGGATTCCTGCTCTGCGTCTCGGAAGAAAGCAATCGTCCTCGGCTCCGGACCGATTCGCATCGGGCAGGGCATAGAGTTTGACTACTGCAGCGTGCATTCGGTTTGGGCGCTTCGCGAGGCGGGCTACGAATCAATCATTATCAACAACAACCCGGAGACCGTCAGCACGGACTTCGATACATCCGACAAGCTATACTTCGAGCCGCTGACGCTGGAAGATGTGCTGAATGTGGTGGACGTCGAGCAGCCGGAAGGCGTGATCGTGCAATTCGGCGGCCAGACTCCTCTCAACCTGGCATCAGACCTGTCGGCAGCGGGCGTAAACATCTTAGGCACCTCTCAGCAGAGCATAGACCTCGCCGAAGATCGCGAGCGGTTCGCGGAGACGATGAATGAACTGAATATACCCCAGCCTGAACACGGGACAGCCAACTCGCTTGAGGGAGCTCTGGAGATCGCCGGGAGAATAGGTTATCCCCTGATGGTGCGCCCGTCCTACGTGCTCGGCGGTCGAGGCATGGAAGTTATCTATGATGAGGAAATGCTGATCAAATACGTCGGCGCAGCGGTGGAGATTTCTCCCGCCCACCCTATTCTTATAGACAAGTTCCTGGAAGATGCAATCGAAGCGGAAGCCGATGCCATCTCGGATGGCGAGGAGGCTTTCGTTCCGTCAATAATGGAGCACATTGAGCTGGCCGGCGTCCATTCAGGGGACAGCGCGTGCGTGATTCCACCGGTCACTATTCCTCAGAAGCACGTGGATACTATTGCCGAGTATACGAGGCGGATTGCCGTTGAATTGAAGGTAATCGGGTTGATGAACATGCAGTACGCCATTGCCGACGACAAGGTGTTCGTACTGGAGGCCAATCCGCGGGGTTCTCGAACCGTGCCTATCGTGTCCAAAGTCACGGGCGTGCCCATGGCAAAAATCGCCACGCAGGTGATATTGGGAACCAAACTGCGCGACTTGGATCTACGTCCGCGCGAGTATCGCCACTACGGAGTGAAAGAGGCGGTATTCCCCTTCCATATGTTTAGAGAAGTTGATCCAAGGCTCGGGCCTGAGATGCACTCTACTGGAGAGGCGCTGGGCATCGCGGATTCATTCGGCCTGGCCTTCTACAAGGCGCAGACGGCTGTCGGGTTCGCTCTTCCGAGCGAGGGAACAGTGTTGGTGACGGTGGCTGACCGGGATAAAGAAAACATTCTCGCGACGGTGAAGAAGCTGGTTGATATGGGGTTCAGGATCGTCGCTACATCGGGTACGGCGCAATTCCTAGCGGAGCACGGGATTCATGCCGCAACTATCAGGAAACTGCTTGAAGGAAGTCCGAACATGGTTGACGCTTTGCATAGTGGCGAGGTTGGACTGCTGATCAACACGCCACGGGGTAAGGAAAGCTTCTATGACGACAGTTACATCCGAAAGGCTGCGATCAGATACAAGGTTCCGTATGTGACGACGGCTGCCGCCGCCGCTGCCGCTGCGGAAAGCATAAGAGCGGCGCGAGGGCAGCTTGCTGCGGTGAAATCTCTAAGTGAGTACCATAGCAGCATCAAGATCCTCGGGAGCATGGGCCGGATAACACCTGACGCGGTATGATGTACGCAGCTGGAGGAGGCAGCAGGTACTTCTGAATCATGCCCGGTGTGCAAGAGCACGACCGCGACGTGTCCTCCAAGAAGCTCCGCTGGCATATCCGGTACGCAAGCGCTGGATAGGCCGCCGCTCATGGGTCAAGGGACAGCAGATATCGACCCTAAACCCTTCCACGTCCAATGCCTCCCATTCCTCGCCAGCCGATACCGCCTGATCAGCCACATAGCCAGCGCGTCGTGAATAGCTGCGAAACGCGCCCCCGCTCCCACTCAATGCACCAATGGCTTCGGGTACCTTGTATTGGATTTCGACTTCGAGAGCTTCCGGAGCCAGTTTTATTTGTTCTATCCAAGCCGTCAACAGCCTCTTCTTTTCCCCGTTCGTGCCCTGTGCAACCAACCTCTCCATATCACGCCGGTAAGCCATCGCCGTGTCGAGGTCCATCTGAGGAGGCTGGCCCAACGCCTGACTCGCCAAAATCAGCCCATACCGTTCGGCTGAGAGTTCCCGCAAGCGGCTGTTCGCCCAGGTCGTGTCCGCCAGCCCATCCTCAATGGACTTCCGTATATTGCCAATCTTGGCTTCCACTTCCTGGAGCTTCTGAGAAGCGTCCGGGTCATACCCATGGGATCTCTCCCAGATTTGCTTCAACTCTGAGTTTACGTGCCGAACGAAACCATTGCGATCCGTACAGGTGTCTAGCAAGTCACTCAGCCCCATGAATACTTCTCGCTCAATATCGCCTTGCCGGACATATACCCCATGCCCACAGCCAAGTCCCCTTCGGTTGGGAACACTATTGCAGACGTAATATCGCCCCTCTTTCGTCCGCTCGAAACCCACCATATTCCCGCAGCATCGTCCGCAAGTAAACAACCCGCCGCTAAGCAAGTATCTTGAACTCACGGCCCGGTTGGACGTATGGAAAAACTTCTTCCTGATTCCCCCTCGATTCTCAATGATCAACCTGGCCTCTGCCTCCGAAATGAGCGCAGGCTGAGCATTCGGAACAATAACCCACTCTAAAGGCGGATTCCAGCGCTGCTTCTTCCCACGGACGTTCCATACTCCATATCCTGCATACTGAAGCAGCGAATTCGGATGCAGAAGACTGTTCCAGGTTGTCGATCCCCAGTATTGCTGGCGAGGTGCAGGTACCCCATTGGCGTTACAGAAATCCCGCAAGTCGTCTAAGGTGGCTCCCTTAGTCGCCAGTTCGATCAGGCAATGCCTTGCCCACTCGTGAACCGGTTTCCCTCCGATAATTCTGTCGTCCGGCAGCCAGATGCACTTGATGAGCGGCCTGCCTTTCTTCAACTCGCCCAGTCCACACACAGCACCTCCGCCTGTTCCAGCACCGTTTGAGTTGCCTTATCGGAACGGTTGCGCAATGCCGGGAGTGCAGACCGTCGGACGACTGGCTCGGCAAAGACTCACCGAAGGAAGATATCAAAGCGTACGGGCTTTGGCAGGTTCAGCACCTTCGTTCTGAGCCAATAAACGATGCAGATAAGTCCACGATTACGGAAGCAGTGGCACACACCCTTGCATGGCTTTCGCCGACCAAGTTCAAGAAGTTGGAGGAAGTTGTCAAGATGCAGCGAATAGATGGCTTGCACATCGGACACGACGGACCTAGGGGCTTGGTCTGCTCTGCCACCTGACCGCGGCTTGGCATCGGCTCAGGGGTAGACAAAACATCGCTGGAAACGAGGAGGAGTGAAGCATGGTGGCAATCCCAGACGATCCTAAGGGAGTAGTAGAGGCGGCTCTTCGCTTTGAGGAAGAGGCTTACAGGATTCTGTGCGATGCCAAAGACAAGGCAGAAGACCCTTTAACGAAGGCGACCTTTGATTTCCTGGCCGGCCAGGAGGTGAAGCACATGGAGGCAATAAAGGCTTTTGCTGGATCTCTTGCGCTGTCCGGGGCCTTTGATCCGGCGATTCTCAGCCGCCCCATCACCATGAATCAGGCGAAGCAGGAGATAAAGGGCATATTCGCGCGGTTTCAACCTGAGTTTGCAGAAACGGCCGCCAAGGGGCGTCCTCGCCTCGAGGTCTATGCAATCGCCATGGATATGGAGCGCTGGGGACATGACTTCTACCTGGCGGCCGCCGAGCAGGCCACTGATGATACTGCCCGAAAGCTTTACCGATTTCTCTCGGATGAAGAGATAAAGCACTTCGAGATAATTCAGGATACCCACGACTTCCTGAAGCAGCCCGACGCCTTCATGGCAATTGAAGAGCACTGGATGACATTCTAAGACTGGGTTCTTAGAACTACAAAAACCGGA
>DATKXU010000083.1:0-80454 GCA_035528905.1 Armatimonadota bacterium | reverse complement strand
TTGTGAGAAGGGGAGCATTTCAGCATGTGGCGCGTTAAGACGTTTACACGCGTGTCGGCGCTAGTCTACATACTGAGTGTGTCTGCATCCGGTGTCTGGGCACAGGAATCGGCACAGCACGCCTCCGGCACGGGCTCGGCGACCTCGCTGGCTACTGGCGCGTTAGTCTCCTCGACTGTTGCGTATGATATCATCTTCGGCGCCAATACCAGGGGCCCTTATGCGCTGTCGTGGAAGCCCATAGACAGGTACAGCGAGCGGGTCCTGGTTGACAATCGCCCCATGCTTCGTGTCCTCGATTATGACATAGACTACGCGTCCGGGCTCATCGCATTTGCGGAGCGCCTTTCGAGCCAGCGTGTAGCCCGGGTAGAATACAGTTACGATCCAACAAAGGCGGTGCAAAACGGGAAGGCAGTCGCCTTTCCCCTGACACTCGATCTGGTGAAGAAGGAGAACACGGACCTTCGATTTCTAGGCCTATACAAGCAGGCTGATGCGAATGTGGGATCGAGCTCCGACGTGGCTGTATACGGTCTGGCCGGCGCAGCCGGTTCCAAGACGGGGAGTCTGAGCTCGATGTTGCTATACAGCCCCGAAATGGCGGGCGGGAACGGCCTGGATGGCGGCTCATTCGGCGACCGTTCGGCGCTGCAGCTCGGCGGCTCCGCGAAGAGTGATGCCGTCCAGCTCAGTACCTCCTATGTGCATGTTGGAGAGCAGTTTGTGGGCGCTCAGGACTACAAGCTCCAGAGGGGCCTGGATGCCTTTAACATCGCAGCGGTGCTCAAGCTGAACAGCGAGCTGAGCGTGTCCACCGCCGTTAAGCGTTCGGAGGTCTCGCTTGGCGATGGACAAGGGAAGATGGACACCGTAGTCGGGCACAGCCTGACATTCGCTGGTGACAGTGGGCCGAAGGTGACTCTTTCTCGCACAGAGACAGAGAAGCAAAGGCCGGGCGCTGTGGACCAGACGGTCAGGACGGACAAGTTGCAGCTTGAGCACAAGGCCGGATCGAATCTATCGGCAGTCGCCACGCATGAGGCGGTTACAACGGCGGCTGGCAAGGAGTCGAACTTGGGCCTCGGCATCACTGCCGCACCTTCGAGGGGCTTGACGGTCAGCGCTGCCGTGGACCGGTCAAGCTCGGACAGGGCGGGAGAAACCGACGCTGAGTCCATCAGCCTAGTGGCCAAGCCGGGCCGATCACTTGACCTCCGGATGGACGTTGCGCACAAGGATGTCGAGCGGTCGGGGGACGAATCGTCGCGTATGTTGAGGCTTTCGACCACCGCTTTGAGAAACGCGAGGGTCGAATTGGCCTGGACTGACACCGAATCGGAAGTTGGAGGTCCTGAGGAGTTCCGCGGGCTGCGGCTGGAGACTTCGCCCGTTGCATCGGTCAAGCTGTTCGGTGCTCTTGGGCAGAAAGAGACGCCGGGAAGCCGCGAGATTAGCAGAGAAGCGCGCGTTGAGGTCTCTCCTCTTAGCCATACGAAGCTGGGCGGCGGCATCAAAGAGACGGAGTCGAATGGCGCCGTCCTATCTCGCGTGACGGAGGTCAGCGCCTCTACGAAGCCGGCTGAGTCTGTCGAGGTTTCCGGGGCGTACAAGGCGAGAGAGGCACTGAAGGAAGATGACTTGGACAGTCTGAATCTGGCGCTGCTGCTCGACACTGGGCGCTTGCTAAGACTTACAGGCGCGTACGCATCGAACCCGGAGGACAAGAAGGGGGTCGTGGAGCGTCTGAATAGCCAGAGCATCGGGCTTGATTCCGATCTCGGCAGGCTGAAGCTGAAGAGTGCCTATACTCTTCGGCATGAGTACTTAGCAGGGAGGCGCAGTGAAGGCATCGAGCTGGGAGTTGACTACTGGCTCTCGTCGGACTCCCTACTTTCAACGAAGTACAGTGCGAGCGAATACAGGGAGGCGTCCGCTCTGGGAACTGAGATCTACACGCTAGGATATACTCACAGGATTGGATCGAGGCTCGATCTCTACCTGGGTGGCAGGATGACGTGCGAGGAAGACAGGGCGGCGCTCGGAGATCAGAGGGAGTACCAAGCGGAAGCCAGGCTGGGCATCAGGTTCTGATCTTATAGAGCGGCATGGCTGTTCATGGAAGGAGAGGGAAGTTGGCAGGACAAA
This sequence comes from Armatimonadota bacterium, assembly GCA_035528905.1. GTDB lineage: Bacteria > Armatimonadota > UBA5829 > DTJY01 > DTJY01 > DATKXU01. The sequence continues at coordinate 78,306 of DATKXU010000083.1, read as the reverse complement.
CGGAGTTGAGACCTGTTCGAGGCGGCTGCAGGCACTTGCGAGCGCGGTACAAGGTGGAGCAGCGTGGGAAGTCGCCTTTCCCCGATATGGAGCTGCTCCGATACGAGTGTGAGCAGGGCCAGGCGGTCGAGTCGGACGAAGACGTTCAGAAGTGCATGGAGACGCACCTGGAGTGCTGGAAGAAGGTGCGGTAGGGTACGTGTGGATGGACTGTGCACAGAGGGCCGGTCGCAACGTGACCGGCCCTCTGTGCATGTTTGGCAATACTGACGGACGGCGGTTTTCCCTATGCTGCCATCGGTTGTATCGAAATGACGTCCCTGGCAAGCCGGGCCAACTCCAAGCCCGACCAGGTGAACATGTGCTCGTCGCCGGCAAGTTGACTGAGAAGCTCGGGGGTGATCTCGGCTCTAAGTTCAATGCTTGAGCCGTCGTGTACGACGACCTCGTCGTCAAGGTTCTTGCCGTCTGCCAATCTGAAGCCTGCGCCAAGCACGGACCCGTAGACTTGTGTTGCTCTGCCGACCGACGCGCAGGGCCCTACGACGCTGTGGGTGATCTGCGCGTCTTCATCTACAAAGCTCATATCCCCGATTACGGCAAACCTGCCTAGGGCGGAGTTTCGGCGGATGTGGGCTTTGTTGCCTACATAGAATGGTGCCCTGACTGTTACTGATGGGTGGATATCTGTGTCCTCGCCGATCCACATGCCGTCGGCGATTCGTGATGCCGGCAGATTGAGCTTTACCTTGCCGGTAAGCGCGTCGAAATGGACGTTTCGGTACTGGCCTAGACTGCCGATATCACACCAGTATCCATCGGCCCGGTAAGAGTAGAACGGCTCCTGGTTTTGCAGGAGGCTCGGGAAGACGTTCCTGCTGAAATCGTACACCGCATCGTATGGGATATAGCTGAGAACCTCGGGTTCGAGGATGTAGATTCCGGTGTTTATCGTGTTGGTGAATGCCTCGCGAGCTCTTGGCTTCTCAAGGAACCGCTGAATTTTGCCGTCATCGGTGGACTCGACGATCCCGAAGTGCGACGGCTTCTCAGATTCGTAGACGAGCATCGTTGCAATGGCCGATCTCTTCTTGTGAAAGTCGTGTGCAGCTCTCAGATCCAGATCCGTTACGGCATCGCCCGAAACAACGATGAACGTATCGCGCAATAGTGGCTGAATTCTGCGCAAGCCGCCTGCTGTGCCCTGCGGCGCCTCTTCGAGGGAGTATTGGATGTTCACTCCCCATTTGGAGCCGCTGCCGAAGTAGTCAATGATCTGTTCAGCCTTGTACGCTAGAGTGATCATTATGTCACTGATGTCGTGGCGTTTGAGTAATTCTATCGTATGTTCGAGTACTGGTTTGTTGAACAGCCTTAGCATCGGCTTGGGCGTATCGCAGGTAAGGGGGTATAGACGAGTCCCCTTCCCACCAGCGAGGACAACAGCTTGCATGAAACATTCTCCTCTCAGCGGTTCATGGGATCGAACAGCCCGGCAAACGTCCTGGGATCGGGCAGATTCGCGGGCAGGTATTCAAATTATCGGCATTCTACGAGCGAAAATTGAGGCTTCCGCGGCATGGATTGCGTACGGCGCTGGGAGAACTTTCAGCGGCAACCCAGAACCTCGCATCGCGCAAGGCGCACAGGCCGTCGGGCGTTTAAACCCAGCCCGCTCCAGGGCTTTTGACATGTATCGGGGCATAGGATATACTCCTGGTGATACTAGCCTGGCAGAGGTAGATTCTCATGCGTCATGATGAGAGGGAGCGCGTCAGGGAAATCATCCGAATACTCACGCAGAGGTATCCCGGCGCCAAAACGAGCTTGAACTTCTCAACGCCATTCCAGCTCCTTATCGCCACCATCCTGGCTGCCCAGTGCACCGATGCCAAGGTAAACGAGGTCACAAAGACCTTGTTCAAGAAGTATCCGGAGCCTTCGGACTTCGCCAATGCAGACCCGGGCGAACTCGAAGCCGACATACGCCCCACGGGCTTCTTTCGTCAGAAGGCGAAAGCAATCATACAGGCATCACAGGACATAGTGAGCGACTATGGTGGCAAACTGCCGGATGACATGGAGGAGCTCACGGAGCTTCGGGGAGTTGGCAGGAAGACGGCGAACGTCGTGCTGGGCAGCGCGTTCGGCAAGCCGGCCGTCATCGTTGATACGCACGTTCTTCGCATCTCCGGGCGGTTGCGCCTGACCGATCCAAGATACGCCGAAAAGAAGCAGGCCGAGAAAGTCGAGCAGGACCTGATAGAGATCGTGCCGCGTGAGGACTGGACGCTTTTCAGCCATATGCTCGTCGCGCTCGGGCGCGAGATTTGCACTGCCAAGAAACCGAAACACGATATCTGCCCGATCATTCACCTCTGCCCGACCGGCCAGGCGGACCTACTAGACGTCCGACGATGCTGTCCGCGCGGCGGGCGGACGCTTCCCTGATCTTTTGTGCGACTCCGATCGCTTCTTTCAGTTCGTCTTCGCTGAGCCCAACCTGGGCAGCCTGCCTGATATGGTAGGCCAGGCAGGCGTGGCAATTGGCTGCGTAAGCCGCGCCGACGGAAATGAGTTCGCGTGTCTTCTCATCCATCCGAGTGCTTCCCCAAAAAGTCCTTGCTGCGCAATTCAGTATTCCCACCGAGGAGTAGGTTCACACTTGCCGGGACAGTGTGGTCGGGCAGGCGTCCCTTCCCATCGCTTGCCCTGAATGACTGCACGTTCTATAATGGTAAAAGTCTCAGGCAGTGGAGGGCCGAATGTACAGGCTAGTCTCTCTGATTCTATTAGCGCTCGTCGGAAGCGGATCTACAGCAAGCACCGAGCTTTCATCCCTCGGCATTTCGGACAAGCAGAGGGAGCTGTTCGTTGATGCCCATTTTGAAGACCGGGATCGGACAACCCTGACCATCGAGGCTTCATACTACCGGATATCCGTCTTTCTCCCTCAGCCGAAGATCACGGCAATTGTCCTGGACGGGGAAGACGCCATCCGCGAGGGAGTAATGCGCGTGGAAGCCGGTCAGTCTGTCTATACGTCAGGCCTGGCTTCGAGGGGGGCGAGGCCGAATATCTGGCGGCATGGGCCTTACTACTATGAGGTGCATATACTGGACATCCGCATGTCCACGGCTGACGGAAAGGAGTTTCCCGGCAAGGGAGAGCTGGTGTTCTACTGCTACCCGGAGAAGTTTCACGTTCAGGCGACCATGTGGGCAACGGAAGATGTGTCGGCAGACTCTGCGGCGCTCGATATTCCTCTCGCAGCCGGTCTGCGCGGAGGAGCGGCGGCCAGTAAGAACGGGTTCCAGTGGCGTGTCTTCAACAATGCTTCCGGGGCGCCTGCCTTCGCCGCAATTGCGCCTGCGGGGGTGACGCTCGCGCAAGGGGAGGAGGCGAGGATAACCGCCAATATACCGGGGGGAAGCTTGAAGAAGGGCGAGAGGAAGTCCGCGTGGTTTGCCGTGTTGCCTGCCCACGGGGATACGGCCCAGGGTTTGCAAGAGCGCGTGCAGGCCGAGGTGTCTCCGCTGGGTGGACAGCAGTTTCTGGCTACATCGGGTGGGGCTGTCGAGGCTTACGATGCTGTGCGCGGCCACTATGTCCTTCGCACGATGCCAGCGCTGGCGAACTACGGGTTTGAACGCTTCTGGGTCAGCCCGAATCAATATCTGACAGTTTCCTTCAAGGTCAGGAATGATGATTTGAAGCGGCGCATCTACGTCAAGCACTATACTCCCGGAGAGGGGATGATCGAAGCCGCTGTAGTGACCGATAGGCATGGTTTCCCACTTCCGCTCCCTGTTCAGGCGTGCAAGAATTTTGATGGGGAGCGTGAGGAGTCCGACGACACGGCGTACAGCGAGTCCTATTTCCCGATGTCGCTCGGTTCCAACCAGGCGCTCGACCTCAGATCCTACCATCTGGTCCAGAACTGGGGCAACCACCCGCTGAAACAGGTGTCCTCAATTCGGTTTTTCCAGCACTATTACCACCTTTCGACGGGCGCTACGGAGACGACGTGCTACGTGCCGTTTACCAAGTTCACGCGGACGGGCGCGGGCTATACTATCGCGGATTTCCGGGGTCTGAGCGGTATCATGTGGCTTGAGCAGCCGGAATTCCATCACGTCGCCCTGATCGGCTTCCTCCAGTACTACGACGGCGAGTGGCACAACCTGCGCTACCTGAATACCGAATTCGAGTACATCTCGCCGAACCTCGCTAAGTTTACGATGAACTACATGTCCGACGACGATAAGGTAAAGGCTTCGGTGAGGGTCATGGAGATCCCTCAGCTTGATGAGACCCGAAGCTTCGTCCATATTCGGTACGATGTTCTGAAACCCGTCGAGATCCAGGGCGATGCGCGGCACAGCCTGCGCTTCCTCAACGCCAATACCTCCATCACGAAAAACAAGTATCAGAAGATAGCCTATCTGGCCGAGGACAATCAGCCGAAGGAGGTGGACCTGAAGCACGACGATTCCTGGATTCTCGAAGGCGTTCCACTTGGGAAGGATCGTCCGTTCATGTGCTTGTACGCCTCCCCGAAGGGCAACAACTCGTTCGTCGTGCTTAGTTATCAAGGCACGATCGGCGGCAAGGTCCTGGAGCGTCTGGGGACTTCCGCAATGGGATATGCGAACGGCGTGGCCGAGCAGTTCCTCACGATCTGTTCGCCGGACGGGAAGCTCCTTCCGGGGGATTACCTGGAGGCCGACGTTATCCTGATGCCCTATGGACACGACTGGCACGATTGGCGGCCTCCTAACCGCGAGCGCACTTACTACGGCTCGAACGGGCCGACGGCAGAGGCTCTGCATGGCACCAAACTCGCCGATTTTCCCGCAGAGATCGAGGCCCGAGACGGATACGCGGAGTTCCGGGTGTCCGGCGGCAATGATTATCTCCCGCTCATCGTAAAAGGAATGCGCCACTACAACGCGCCGATGCTGTGGGAGAAAGTTATTCGATGGAACTTCGTTGAGCAGCAGGTGAAAGGCAACGACTGGTACCAGGTCGTCGCCGGCGAAGACGGTTTCGACTTCGTTTTGCTGATCCGGCAGAGGAACGGCATAGTGCACGATTACCTGGTCACGCAGGCAAGCTGCGACTCGGCAATCGAGTCCATCCGCGCGGAGAACGGTGAGGTCGTCGTAAAGGCTGAGAAGCCCGGCCGCATGCAGATTGCCAGCCCCAGGCTGTTTGAAGGGCTGGTTAATCGGGTACGGGCTGGTTCCGAGGTCGTTCGGTCTACGGGCGTCGCCTTGGAGGCGACCACAGTCCCCGTCCTTGTCTCGGCTAAGTCCGGCTCGGCGAATGTGAAAGTCAGGAGAGTGGGCCAGGATGGCTATGACTTCGAGCTGGAAGGGCGAGGCGAGCTAGAATTCCTGCTTGGATCTCTTGCAGACTCCGGCCCCTACACTGTTTGCACTGCCGATGGGGGCAAGCCGGTCTCTGCCGACAGGAGTGGCACTGTGACTTTCGCCATTGAAGTGCGCGGGAGAACCAAGGTCGAGTTCCGCCCTGCGTAGGCACCTCAATTCGCCATTGGAGAGGGCGTTCCATGTACGAGCTAACAGCAGAGTCCCAATTCGATTCGGCTCACAACCTGAGGGACTACAACGGGCCCTGCGAGAGCCTCCACGGTCACACGTATCGCGTGCAGGTTTCCTACTGCGGGGCGGAGCTGTCCCGCACTGGCATGCTCATGGATTTCAAGTGCCTCAAGGCGGCGTTGGCCGAGATCATCTCCTATCTGGACCACCGCTATCTAAACGAGCTCCCCGAGTTCCGTGAGCAAAACCCCACGGCCGAATGTATAGCAAGATTGGTTTTCGAGAGAATGCGGGCGCTCTTGGGTACGGGGGTTAGCAAGGTCACTGTTTGGGAAACGCCCACGTGCTCAGCCAGCTACTGGGAGGGTGTCCAGACGGGCGCCTGCGAAGATTGACCAATGCCTGAGTCGCTCAGTAAGCAAGAGATGTCGGTGACCGGCTGTATATGTGAGATCTTCTCCGGCATTCAAGGAGAGGGTCTGCTGGTTGGCGAACGCCAGATATTCGTCAGATTCGCCGGCTGCAACCTGGACTGCGCTTTTTGCGATACGCCGAGTGCTCGCACCGCGGCAAATGTAGGCCGAGTCGAACAGACTACCGGCGCTCGCGATTTCTTGTCCGTGCAGAATCCCCTCAGCGCTCGGGATGTCCTGGCCTATGTCGAGCGTCTGGAGACTTCCCCGAGAATACATCGCTGTGTCGCGCTGACCGGCGGCGAGCCATTGGTGCAGGCAGAGTTCGCGAGGGGCATAGCTCAGGGATTGAAGAAAAAGGGCTTCACTGTGCTGCTCGAAACAAACGGGAGTCTCCCGGATGCGCTGGCCGAGGTCATTTCATTCGTGGACATAGTGAGTATGGATGTGAAGCTTCCGAGCGCGGCGAAAGGCCCGAATCTCATGGCTCAGCACGAGCTGTTCCTGCGCAGAGCGGTATCGGCGGATGTGTATGTCAAGGTGGTCGTAACGTGTTCTACTTCGAACGATGAGCTTCTTGACGCGGCAAGAATGGTTCAGGCCGTTGATCCCGCGATACCGCTTGTTCTGCAGCCGGTCACTCGGTTGCGCGCGATTCTCCCCCCATCTGGCGCACAACTTCTGGGATGGCAGGCGCAGTGCGCGTCTTATCTCCACAAGGTGCGTGTAATTCCACAGTGTCACAAGATCATCGGCGAGTTATAGCCAGACAAGCTGAGTCGGCATGAAGCTGGCTGCGGGCGGTTGGTGCCGTGTAGGGTTATAGCCGTGCTAGCTGGCGGTTGCTTCCAAGTCCTCGTTCTGCTCCGGCTTGCGCAGTTTGAGCAAGTTGAAGGCCGGCATCGGGTGCCCGAACAGTGGCAGGGTTACCTCTTCGACTTTAGGGCCTTCAAAGTGCGTCTGCTCCGCCATCTTCAGCAAGTCGTCCTTCGTGTAAGCGGCTCGGGAGGAGGCTACCGGTCCGAAGAGGAGCACGGTTCTCAACACGAGCGATAGTTTGCCTCGGAGGGATTCCCAAGCCTCCTGTGGTACGTCCCTGCGGTAGTCGTAGATCCAGAATTGGCCGCCAGGCACAAGCACGTGAAATACTTCCTCGAATATCGCAAGCGGCTCCTTCCAATGGTGCAGTACATTCACGCTCACAGCGAGATCGAAATACCTGCCCGGAAATGGAAGGTCAGTCGGATCACCCATCGAGAACTCGACCGACCTTGTGACCCGGGACGCGTGTGCATTGGCGTTCGCAATCTGTACCATGTCGCGGGATTCGTCTATTCCCGAGACGCGGGCGGCAGGGTTTCGAAGGGCGATTTCCACAGGCAGGTAACCGGGGCCGGTGCCTAGATCGAGTATCCGTTCGAACTGCTCCCCCGATGCGATCTCTTCAGCTATCACAGCGTACATGGGCCTGAGCTGCTTGGCAGCCAGGAACGAGTAAAGCCTTGTGCCCGGAAACGGCACGGCCTCGACGGAGTGCGCGAGCTCTGCGATGCGCGAGGGCAGATTCAGCTTCTTCGCAAGCGCACATAGTCCCAGGCCGCAGACTCCTGCGACTATGCCCGCTTTTAGTGTCTTCTTCAGATTGCCCATGTTGAACCTGCCAACAGCCCAGGCGATCGCGTCCTTGATTCTCTCGATTACCATACCCGGCCGGATACCGCCTTGAACGTCCGCGGACCCAGACGGTGACGAGAGAACCTGCGCCAGAGGTGCTTTTCCACGGTTCTCCATGCAAATCCTCCCCGATTGGCGGGGCTTAGTGGCTCTTTAGAATTATGGCATAGGTGACTCAACTCATCAGCGCGAGCCGCTTGGCAGCCGAGCGTCATATTGAGCTCCCTACGGGTTTGTCAGTTCAGGTAATTCTACCGGTCGTCGTGGAGTGCGGATTATGGCAAGATAAGAGTGTAGGGACGATATGCCACGCACATCTCAGGGAGTCTACGTGTACTCGGTTTACGTCCGTGTGTTGTGGATTGGCGTGGCTCGGTACTGCGCATCCTGCGTGAGCACTCTATAGAATCATCGAACGCGCCGCGAGGATGCGGCTGGTATGCCCTATTGGCGTTGTAGGGACAGAAAGGTGGGGTACGCGATGTCTAGGGATATGGTGGAAGCGGCAGCTAACTGCTGGGAGGTGGACCGTCAGTCCTGTGGACAGGTGTTCAGGCCGTACTACGTAGTGATATTGAGGAACAAGAAGAAGGCTGGGAAGTCTATCGTCAAGGCCACTTCTTCTGATTCCCAGACCGTGAGCCTGTACGCAGAGCAGTTGCACAAGGACTTGCACGATCTCACGAACCAGGAGTTCGTGACGAAGTACGATCTCGGCTCCGCAGCCTAGCTTGCATCAAGCACGTCATTCTGAGTAAAGAAGCTGCCTGCGGTGAGCTTGAGATACTCAGTCCGCTGCGGGCGTGGAATGACCGTGTGCAGACTGGCCTACGGCCGAGCATATCGCGAATAGGGCAGTCCATGTTGGGCTGACAGTAAGAAACATATCTGCGCGCGTTTGAAGGCACTGCCATGGACTGGCAGCGCCTTTTCTTTTCATCTCGCTCCATGCAGGAAACCAGATCGAGCCCGTGGAAGTGTATCGTGCCCGCGGGGACCCCCCAGTCAGACCTCTAACCTCGAACTTTGCAGGACGGCAGTTCCTGGGCCTTCCGGGAGACCGGGGGTTTCTCTCCGCCATTCCGCTATGCTGAGTCAGCATGTAAGGTAAACTATGCGGAAGATTCTGCCTATAATTGTAGTAGCCCTACTGCCGGTCTGCATCGCAGCCCTGGTTGCGCTGGGCCCGGAACACAGAGGCTCTAGTCCGCCTGATGGTCGCTTAGAGGTCCATTTCTTGGACGTGGGCCAGGGGGACTGCATTCTTCTTCAGACCCCGGACGGGCGTAATGTACTGATAGACGCAGGCGATAGGGACAGCGCTGAGGACGTCGTGCGCTATCTGGACCGGCATGGTGTTGACCGAATTGATCTGCTGGTGATCACGCACCCGCATATGGATCATATCGGCGGCCTGCCGCGAGTGCTCGAGCGATTCGGGGTATCGCAGGTAATAGATGCTGGCTATCCGCACGGCAGCCAGACGTATAAGGAGGTCTTATCCAGCTTCCAGGCCCGAAGGATTGACTACCGTCGGGGAAGCGCATACCAGCGCCCGCAAGTGAGCAAGAGCGTCAGTCTCGATATTATCTGGCCCGCGGATGACTATGTTCCGAGCGGGGAGGCAGCCCTGAACAACGGATCCGTTGTCGTACGTGCGACGTATGGCGACGTGAGCCTGCTGCTTCCAGGGGACATCCAGTCTGAAGCGGAAGACAGGATTCTGGCTGCCCGGCGGGAGCTGCAGAGCACGATCCTGAAGGTGGCGCATCACGGAAGCCAGGAGAGCACGTCGAACGAGTTTCTCCAGGTGGTATGGCCGCAATACGCGGTGATCTCGGTAGGAGCGGAAAACCAGTACGGGCATCCGGGCCGCGCAGTTCTGAGACGGCTGAATGCCTGCGGAGCCGCAGTCTACAGGACGGACCACAACGGCAACATAGTGTTCACCACGGATGGCAGGGCGGTGCAGGTGGCGACAGAGCGATGACAGCAAAGAAAGAATTGCGCGGATTCGTGGACCGCATCGAGGGGGATAAGGCTGTTGTGCTTGTTGGCGAGCATGAGCAGTGGACCCTCGTTGTCGCGAAAGACCTCCTCCCCGAAGGCGCAGGAGAAGGTTCGGTACTGAGAATCACCATCCGATGTGACGCGAAGCAGACTGCCGAAGCCGCCCAGCAAGTGAGCGAGTCGATTGACAAACTAACCCATCGTGGGGACACATGATTTCTCGACGCTGCGCAGCCGCGGCGGAACTAGTGTTTGACTCTCAGTTGGGATAGGAACTGCCAAATGGATGAGCTGTACAACAAACCTTTAGGCCAGATCCTCATGGCGAATAACGTCATTACGAAGAGCCAGCTCGATGCTGCGCTCGAGGAGCAGCGGCGCAGTCACGTGAAACTGGGTGAGGCATTGATTGCGCTGAACCTTGCCACGGAAGAGCAGGTTACCGAGGCAAGAGCTATCCAGCTTGATGTCGGCTACGTCAATCTCCAGGAACAAGAGTTAGACCCCGAAGTAGTAGGATTGATCTCCGAATCCGTTGCTCGCACCTACAAGGTCTTGCCCGTGAAGAAGGCGGGGAACAAGGTGACCGTCGCCATGGCGAACCCGCTGGATGTAGAGGCCATAGACCTGGTTCAGTTTGAGACGAAGTGCCGTGTCGAGCCTGCGCTGGCGACGGAATGGCGAATCGCCGAATGCATTGATCGGCAGTGCGGGAACTACAAGTCTACCGATCTCCAGAGTGTCTTGCAGCAGGCCGCTTCGGATGTCGAGCTGGCGCCAGTGGAGTCAACGGACGATTTCGAGAACATTGACGAGGTGAAACGGCAGAGCCACCGTGCTCCCGTTGTTAGGATGGTGAACCTGCTGCTTACCCAGGCGGTGCGCAGGAAGGCGAGCGACATCCATATCGAGCCAAGGCGAAACGGCGTTGACGTTCGTTTCAGGATTGACGGCGAGCTCCATCTTGTGAAAAACATACCGAGGTCATTGCACGCAGCGATAGCGTCGCGCATCAAAATCATGACGGAGCTGGATATTTCCGAGCGACGGCTGCCCCAGGATGGACGAGCCACCATCCGCATAGACGACAAGAGCGTTGACCTCCGCGTATCCACCAACCCTACCATTCACGGCGAACGCGTAGTGCTCCGCATTCTCGACAGATCTCTTGGCCTGATCCCGCTGGACAGCCTTGGCTTTTCAGAAAGGGACCTCAGGAGCTTCGAGAGGCTCTTGACGCAACCTTACGGGATTATTCTTGTCACGGGACCAACCGGGAGTGGGAAGACCACTACCTTGTACGCCGCACTGAACGTGCTGAAATCGGAGCGCATCAACATAATGACTGTCGAGGACCCGGTCGAGTACGAGCTTGAGGGAATCAACCAGACGAACGTACACGAGAAGATCGGGCTTACGTTCGCAAACCAGCTCAGGACGATATTGAGGCAGGACCCCGACATTGTGCTGGTGGGCGAAATCCGAGATACGGAAACTGCGGATATCGCGTTCCGGGCCGCATTGACGGGGCACCTTGTCCTGAGCACGCTTCACTGCAATGATTCTCCGAGCTCCGTCACCCGGCTGCTCGATATGGATGTCGAGCCGTTCTTGGTAAGCTCGGCGATCGTGGGCGTTCAGGCGCAGCGACTTGTACGCGTGCTGTGCCCGGCCTGCAAGGAGCCTTACGAGCCGGACAATCGAACGAAGATTCTGCTTGGTCTCGCCCTGGAAGAGAAAGTTACCCTGTATCGGGCCGTCGGGTGCCAAGAGTGCGGCAATGCGGGGTACAAGGGCCGTACAACCGTACTTGAGATAATGGCTATGAACGAGAACATCAGTCGCCTGGCTTTGGCAAAAGCATCCGCGAACGAGCTCAGGCAGGCGGCCATCGAGGCCGGAATGGCAACTATGCGTCAGGACGCTGCGAGCAAGGTCATGGCAGGGATTACAACTGTGGAGGAAGTTCAACGCAGGGTCTTCTTCGAAGCGGATGCGGTGAATGGAGACGCCGGCGGCGTCGGCGCCGAACTCAAGGCTGCGTGATCTTGCGCAGTTAGAACGCGGTTTGCAACCCCAGGTTTGCGTGATTCAAGTGCGAGGTTCGAACCTCGCACTTGCTTTTTGTCCGGCCGCATGGTATTCGTATTCCGGATAGAGACATGGGAGCGCAGAGACAAGCCGCATATCTGCTGGGCATGACCATTGCTGACCTGGAAGCGCTGGCCGAATCTCTCGGCGAGCGGAAGTTCCGAGGCCGCCAGCTCGCGTCGTGGTTATACAAGCGGAATGCCGCCGGCATGGAGGAAATGCTCGATCTGCCGGCGAGCTTTCGCGCCCGATTGAGTCAGGAGGGCGCGCTGTACCGCTCACGTGTGGCGGCGACCAGCGACTTGCCGGATGGCACGTCGAAGTTCCTCTTGGAGCTAGAGGATGCTCAGCGGATCGAGACGGTCCTGCTGCCGTACGAGAGCCGGGTTTCTGTCTGCGTATCCACGCAGGTCGGGTGCGCGGCCGGATGCACGTTCTGCGCCACCGGCATGGACGGGTTGGTGCGCAACCTCACGGCGGGCGAGATAATTGACCAGGCGCTTACGGTTCGGCAGCAGAGCGCGCGCCGTGTGAGCCATGTGGTCTACATGGGCATGGGAGAGCCGCTGCTGAACTATGACCCCGTCGTGAGAAGTATCCGAATCCTCAATTGCGAAGTCGGCATTGCGATGCGGCACATCGCAGTCTCGACCGTCGGCATCACACCGAGGATCGAGAAGCTTGCAGCAGAGAAGCTCCAGATCGCGCTTGCTGTATCGCTTCACGCGCCGAACGACCAACTGCGCCGACAGATCGTCCCGATCGCTGAGCGCTATCCATTAGAAGAACTGCTGGCCGCGTGTAGGCAATATGCCGACTATACCCGCCGCCGGATAACGTTCGAGTACTTGCTGATCCGCGGGCTTAACGACTCTCTGCACCTGGCGCACGAGCTTGTGGCTGTGCTGCGTGGGATTCTCTGCAATGTGAACCTTATCCCTTACAACGCCGTCCAGGGGCTGCCGCTCAGCCGGCCTTCTCAGGCGCGTATAGGCGCGTTTCGGTCGGTGTTGGAGTGCGCCGGGATAGCGGTGACCCAGCGTGTAGAGCGAGGCCATGCTGTCTCCGCCGCCTGTGGTCAGCTTCGGCTGCGAACCAGCCCGGAGGGGCCATAAGTAGAAACGGCGCGGGCCGGAATTCGGCTCACGCCGTTCTTGATACTCCTCGCGGCTCGCCCGCTGCTATTCAGCAGTGAACGGGAGCAGAGCAATCTCCCTCGCTCTCTTGATGGCGTGCGTCAGAATCCGCTGGTGCGACGCGCATGTGCCCGTTGTTCTTCTCGCAAGGATCTTTCCCCTGTCCGAGACGTACTTCCGCAACTTAGCTGCGTTCTTGTAATCTATAGACTCGACTTTATCCACGCAAAAGGCACAGACCCTGCGTCGGGTTCTCCTAAACCTCATGGGCTTACGTACCATATTATGAATAACCTCCTTGAGGGCATGTCAGAATTCCGGCTTGCTGAGCAGCCATCCTCGTGCAGACTACTCATCGGCAAATGGATCTTCGAATTCGTCCCCTGAGACCTCGGTGGTCGCCTTGGCAGCTGGCTCTTCGGCAGCTGGTTCTTCGGCAGTTGGTTCTTCGGCAGCAGGCTGGACTTGCTCCTTCGGCTTGTCGAGCGACCTCAGGTTGTCCGCGACTACCTCAGCCGTCTTGCGACGTGAACCGTCTTGAGCGACCCATGATCGTATCTGCAGCTTTCCCTCGACAGCGACCAAGCGCCCTTTCGTCAGATAGTTTGCAGCGAATTCGGCTGATTGTCGCCAGGCCACAATGGGGATGAAATCCGCCTCGCGTTCGCCCTGGGCGTTCGGTATGCGATTGACGGCAAGTGTGAATGTGGTCACCGGTATGCCGCTTGGTGTGTACTTCAACTCAGGGTCATTGGCGAGTCTTCCGATAAGGACCACGCGGTTTAACATGCTATCTTCCTCCTCACTTACAGGCCGTATACAGGGCTCACTGCTGCTTATCTGCCTCCGAATACTCGTACAGCCCAGTACCTATTCCTCGTCCAAGCGGACAATTATGTGGCGCAGCACGTTATCGCCTATTTTGAGCAGCCGGGTCAATTCCGCTGCTGCCTTCGCTTCGCTCTTGAAAGTCATGAGCACGTAGATGCCTTCCCTTTGGCCTTTGACGTCATAGGCCAGGCGGCGCTTCTCCCAGCGGTTCGTGCTCTCGACCTCGCCGCCCTGTTCCGCAACCACTTGCTTGTACTTTTCTATGATGGCTTCTATTTCCTCGTCTGAGAGGTCAGGGTGGACAATGTATAGAGCTTCGTACGGACGGACCATTCTTTCACCTCCCCTCGGGCTAGTCGGCTCCGAGTCGAAGCTCGGAGCAGGAAGGACCACCGGGACCTATGCAAACCCAAGCATTTCGACCCGCAGAATCCCGGTGCCGCTGCAGGCACAGCGTTTGAGCATTATAGCAGTTGTAATGCGGTTTTGCAACTGTAAGTCTTGGTGGAGTCGGGTAAATCCTGCGCGTAGGCGCACAAAAGCAGGGGATGAGCCTCGCCACTTCCGAAGTCGCTCGCTGTGCGCTGTTCGAAGGCTGAACTACGCGATAACGCCCTTGACCTCTCCCTCAGGCTTCTCCAGCTCGAAGGCGGCATGCAGAGCCTGGACTGCCCTCTGGACGTCGGCCTTGTCTATGAGACAAGTAATGCGAATCTCGCTCGTCGTGATTGATACGATGTTGATTCCTTCTCTGGCGAGAGCTCCGAACATACTGTCAGCGTAGCCGGGGTGGCTGCGGATGCCTGTGCCGACGATTGATACCTTCGCCAGGTCCACAGAGCTCGTCATCTCCTTCGCGCCGATGTTGCGGGCAACGGGTTCGAGCGCCTTCTGCGCCTTCGCCAGGTCGGCCAGGTTGACCGTGAACGACAGGTCCGTGACACCCTGAAGGCTTACGTTCTGGACGATGATGTCTACGCTGATGTTGGCCTCTGCCAGCGCGTGGAATATCTGGTACGCGATCCCCGGGCGGTCGGGCACCGCAACGACGGTTATCTTCGCAATGTCTGTTTCATGGGCGATCCCGCGGACGGGATTCAGCGCTTCCATGTTGCGATCCTCCCTTGTAATGAGTGTTCCCGGAACCTCTCTAACGCTGTGAGCGACGAGTATGTCAACTCCGTATAGCTCGCCTAATTCAACTGCCCTGGAGTGCATGACACGCGCACCTTGCTCGGCGAGCTCGAGCATTTCTTCGTAGGAGATGCGGTTCAGCTTTCGCGCGTTGAGCACGACCCTGGGGTCCGCAGTGAAGACTCCGTCCACATCCGTGTATATTTCGCATCTTTCGGCCCGGAGCGCTGCGGCAAGGGCTACCGCGGTCGTGTCCGATCCTCCCCTGCCCAGTGTAGTGATATCCGCCCAGGTTGCGTCGTCGGTGATTCCTTGGAAGCCCGCCACTACGACAACCTTTCCTTCGGCGAGCTCGTTTTGTATCCTCTGAGGGTCAAGCTTCAGTATTCTTGCCTTGCCCGGGACCTTCTCTGTTATTATGCCTGCCTGTCCGCCTGTCAGCGAGATGGAAGGCACGCCTAGTTCGTGCAAAGCCATCGTCAGTAGCGCACTACTAGCCTGCTCGCCGGTCGCTAGAAGCTTGTCGAGCTCTCGCTCGTCAGGCAGCGTGCTGATGGCTTTCGCCATGGCGATCAGCTCGTCCGTTGTGTCTCCCATGGCTGATACGGTGACCACAACCTGGCTGTCCTGTGCGGCCCTCTTGATTCGCTTGGCCACATTGCATATCTTCTCGGTTGTCGCCACCGAACTACCGCCGTATTTCTGAACGATGACCACTTTTCAACAGCCCTTTCTCGCGATAGTAAGCCCCCAGCGTCGTTCTGGACCCGGACGTTGCGCTTGCCACGCTGTCCATATTAGTGTAGCTCAATCCGTTTTCCTGCGCAAGTGCCTGGTACACGACGAGCGTGTCGTTCGAGCCTCCAGGGCTATGAGAGTATATCATATGCTTCGGGCGCTTGACAACAGATGCAAATTGTGGACTTGGAGCCTGCGCATCCTCGAAAGAGGAGGTTGCACCCGGCGTGCTGTTTCGGACAACCGGAGTGGCCGACTGACGACGCCCATGTTATAATAGATATAGACAGCCGACGACGGCTGATGCATTGTAAGGGAGAGCATACACTGAAAGTTCTGAGAACCATCTTTGAGGAAGGCTCCACGCAGACCCGTGATGGTGAGACCAATCGCCGCAGGGGACGGATGATCCTCGTTCTCAAGATCGAGAACGAATCGGAGCTGCATACGACCGGTATTTGTCGCCTGGCAAAGAAAATGGAAGCGGCGCTGCCCGGAATATTACCGCAGACGGACGACGCGTATGCGCACGTCTGTGGCGCCGGTAGCACTCGGCACGGTTTCAGGGAAGAGATCGAGAAGGGCACGACTGTGCCTCACTTGATCGAACATCTAATCCTGCATATGCTGGGCCGTTCCAACAGCGGGTGCAGCGGCTTTTCCGGGCAGAGATCCATTGATCTCGCGCGGGGTATCGGCGATCATTATTATGTGGTCACAGATTACGCGGACAAGCTCCAAGCGCTGGTTGTGGCCGATCTGGCGATTCAGCTTGTCTCCGCATGGATGGCAGGGCGCACGGTCAAGCTGGAAGCCGGGGCGCTTCTCGACGCCATTGAGGGCCGGCTGAAAGCCGTGCTGCCCCCAGCCGAGGCATCGCGAGACCAGGATACCACGTGACTGACGACAATGGAGCGGGCGGGAACCCGCTCCATTGTCAGACTGTCTGTGCAGGGTTGAGTCTAAGCCGCGGCGCCTTCTTGTGTAACACGCTTTCGCGCCGTGACCTTGATCTCGTTGTGCACGTCAACTACGCCCGCTATCCACCAGGCATCGTCCCCAGCGGCATGCTTCATCCTCTTGCTGGGGACTTCGCCTCGGAGATAGACCGTGCCCGCCTCTACGCTGACGTCTACGTTTGCGTCGAATGGGATGAGCGGGTCTGCGTCAATCGCGTCGTAGATCATCTCCTCGATTTCGGAGTCAGTTGGGAGGCCGCCGTAGTAGGCTGGCGCGTAGCTGGGTCCGTAGCCCCAGCCAGGTCCGGCACCGTAGCCGGCTCCATAGGCGGGGCCCATCGCCATGCCGGGAGCCCAGCCCCAGGCGGGGCCTGCCCACATAGGTCCGGCCTGTGGAGGCCCCATTTGCCTGCCCTGCCAAGGCGATGTTTGCCCGCCTTGCCAAGGGCCCGTGGATGCACAGCCGCACGTTGGACATACGTTGTATCCGTTTGGCATCTTCTCTACCTCATTCTCCTCAGAGTTCCACAGCGATCGAGCGCGTGGACAAGGAGCTCGACTTCTACTTTCCGCTTTTCGCGCTTTTCAAAACGCTGTGGGGAAAGGCTATGAACGCGGGGCTTCAGAAGCCTACTTTGCGCACCTTCATGCGGTTCTCTACATAATTCACCCCAGGCACGGATTCGGCAACCTGCGTTGCGATTTCCAGCTGTCGGCTGTGGGTAACCTCTCCGGTGAGCAGGAGAGAACCGTCACTCGCCTGTACTTCGAGGTTCATAACATCTATGCGGGCGTCGTCGGATAACGCCTCGGCTACGTCGTTGGCGAGGGTGACATCGTCTACCGGCTCTCCTGCAGCGATCTCCAGCTCGCTGATCACATCCCGTACTCCCCTCACGGTGCTTGCTGCGGCGACAGCCTGTTCCTTGGCCGCTAAGCTCGTAACGACTCCCATGAGGAATGCGGTCCCCGCCTCTGCTCTAACTCCGACATTGACCAGATTCTCTTTTGCAAGCCGGTTGGCTGCCTCTTCTTCGATCTCGAGGTCTGAGATAGTCCCGTCCGAGCTTACCACCAAGTCGTTCTCGACGGACAGAACTCCGGGTATGCGTGCGGCGATTTCCTCTGCGGCATTTCTTTCCGCCAGGGTGCCAACGACTCCTTCGAGACGAACCCAGCCTCTGTCCGTGTGCACCCGAACTTCCGTCGCGCGAACGCGAGGGCTGGCTGCAAGTGCGGCGACGACGTCGCCTGTGATGGCTTCGTCGCTTGTGCGGTTCATTCAATTGCTCCCCTGGGCAGAGACCCCACAAGCAACTGAGGGCAGAACATATGCTCTGCCCTCTGAAGAGTTGCCGATGATATTCGTGAAGTGTCCGCGGCTCCCGCCGGATTAGCCCGAGCATCCCGGACTCTATTCGACAGCTTCCTCCTCTGCGCTCTGAGGTTCGAGTGCCGTCTTGAATACCTCATCAACACTCTGAACGAACTCAAGATCAAGTTCCTTTCGAACCTGCTCGGGTACGTCCTCATCCACGTCCTTCTTGTTCTCGGCTGGGAGGATCACAGTCTTTATTCCCGCTCTCCGAGCTGCAAGCACCTTTTCTTTGATCCCGCCGACTGGTAGTACCCGGCCGGTCAGGGTTATCTCCCCGGACATCGCAACTTCTGGGCGAACCGGTCGCCCCGTCATCAGAGACGCGAGGGCGGTTGCGATCGTAATCCCGGCGGATGGCCCGTCCTTCGGAATGGCCCCGGCAGGCACGTGCAGGTGAATGTCGCTGCGGGCAAACACCTGTGGATCTACTTTGAGATCGGCAGCGTGAGATCTAACGTAGGACAACGCAGCCTGAGCGGATTCTTTCATTACGTCGCCCAGCATGCCTGTGAGCATCAACTCGCGTCTTCCCGGCATTCGGGTTGCTTCCACGAACATGACGTCTCCGCCCACGGGTGTCCATGCCAGCGCGGTGGCGACTCCGGGCACGCGGGTTCGCTGAAGCACCTCCTCGAATTGAAACCGCGGCGCTCCCAGGTAGTCCGTCAGCGTGTCCGGCTGCACGTGTACCGGCTCGGTTCTGCCTTCTGCGAACTGGCGCGTCACCTTCCGGCAGATAGCGGCAATCTCCCGCTCCAGGTTCCTGACCCCGGCTTCTCTCGTGTAGCCCCTTATCAACATCCGAAGCGCATCGTCCGCAAGCACGATATTCTCTTTGAGCTTCAGGCCGTGCTCTGCCAACTGCTTCGGCACCAGGTGGCGCTTGGCGATCATCAGCTTCTCTTCCTCCGTGTAGCCGGCAAGCTCGAGGATTTCCATCCTGTCCTTCAGCGGCGGAAGAATGAGATCCAGGATGTTCGCAGTCGTGATGAACAGCGTTTTGGAGAGGTCGAATGGAACCTCGATATAGTGGTCGCGGAATGCGCAGTTTTGTTCCGGATCCAGCACCTCCAGCAGTGCAGCGGACGGGTCGCCCCTGAAGTCAACGCCTACCTTGTCCACCTCATCCATCATGAAGACCGGGTTGTTGGAGCCGGTGCGCCGGATGCCCTGGATTATCTGCCCGGGAAGCGCGCCGACGTAGGTTCGCCTGTGCCCGCGTATCTCGGCCTCGTCGCGAATGCCTCCCAGCGAGAGCCGAACGAACTTGCGGCCGAGCGCGCGGGCGATGGACATTCCGAGGGAGGTCTTGCCGACGCCGGGCGGGCCTACGAAGCATAGGATTGGCTGGCGTACCTCGGCGCTGGCCTTGAACTTCCTGACCGAGAGGTACTCCAGAATCCGCTCCTTTACCTTTTCGAGGCCGTAATGGTCCTCATCCAGGATGCGCTTCACATGAGGAACTTCGAGGTTGTCCTCCGTGCTTATGCTCCACGGCAGGGCGACCAGCCAGTCAATATAGTTTCGCGATACGGAGTATTCGGGCGCCGCTGGCGGCATCCGCTGAAGCCGATCCAGCTCCCGTGTTGCTACCTTGTCAGCTTCCTCCGGCATCTTAGCGGCCTCGATCTTCTCTTTCAGCTCCTGGACTTCCAGCGTGCGCTCATCGGCCTCTCCGAGCTCGCGCTGTATAGCCTTAAGCTGCTCGCGCAGGTAGTACTCGCGCTGCGTCTTGGTCATCTCTTTCTGGACTTGCGACTGTATGCGGCTTCCGAGCTCGAGGACTTCGACCTCATGCGAGAGGATAGCCGTCAGGCGCCTGAGCCGCTCCCGAATGTCAACGATCTCCAGCAGTTGCTGCTTTTCAGCGGTCGGCAGCGGCAGGTTCGAGGCTATGGAGTCCGCCAGCAGACTAGGCTGGGTGATGGTGGTCGGCATGGCCTGCAGCTCGTCGGGGATGCTTGGCGAGAGGGCAACCACCTTTTGGAAAAGGCCGCCGACGTTCCGCCGAAGTGCCTCTATTTCTGTGGACTCCTCTGGAGTGTACTCGATCTTCTCAGGGAGTACTTCAACCTTGATCTTGAGATAAGGCTCGGTCTGAGTGGCCTCTTTGATGCGTATCCTCTGGACGCCCTGCACGATGAGCCGGATAACGTCGGGAAGGCGCATCATCGTGTGAATCACTACCGCTGTGCCGACGGGGTAGATGTCGTTCAGGGTGGGGCGCTCCGCCTCAGGATTGCGCATGGTGGCGACCGCGATCACGCGATTCCCCGATGTAACCGCGTCGTCAATCAGCTTTATGGAGCTCTCCCTGCCGGCGGTAAGAGGGCTGACTACCATTGGGAACAACGCGGTCTCGCGCAGCGGAAGCAAACTCAGCTCGTCGGGAATAACCAGCTTGTTCTGATCGCGAGCTGTTTCAAGTATACTCACTATGGTCTCGTCGGCTTTATCGTCCATGTCGGATGCTCTTTTGTTCAATCCGTGTGCCACTTGTTCAGAGGTCGTGAATGCTCGGTTTGATCCGTTGCCGGACTACGCCGCATCCACATGCGGCGTGGTTGCTCAGCCTGCCGCCCGGGTGGGTACGCAGTGCGCGGCGGTCGCCGGTACGGATGCGCCATACCCCATAGATGGGCGCTACTCGGACGCTTCCTCCTCATAGTCGCTGATCGGGATCGTCCTGGTGATCTGGGCCTGATCCAGCTTCGGCAGCGTGACGACGAGGAAGCCTTCCCTGTACGTTGCGCTGATTCTGTCGGCATCCACCGGGATGTCGCGCGGCAGCAGGATATCCCTCTCGAACGAGCCGAAATACACCTCAAGTTGGTAATAGAGAATCTTCTTCCTGTCGTCCACATGCCTTTCGGTTCGAGTGCCGCGGATGCTCAACACCCGGCGATCCGCAGACAGAGATACGCTCAGCGATTCCCTCTGTACGCCTGCGACTTCCACCCTTACCACGAGTTCGTCTACGGTCTCGTATACGTCCGCTCTCGGCAGCCAGAACTCTTGCGCATTGCCCGGGAGCTCGAGGAGGCGGCGCATCGCCTCCGCCGAACATCTCTGCATCTCGAACTCCATCTGCCTTGCGAGGTCTTCGTAGTCTTTGAACATAGAGCTCCCACCTCAAATCGAAAGCCTGCTAACCCGCTCCCATGACAGCGTGGACCTCATGGGTCCTGCCATCTTTGAACGGGGGTATCAGATTGCCGGGATGTTCCTGGCCGTCCACGGTTACTGTCTTCACGCCTTTGCAGACATGCTCCGGATTTTCGACGGCGATCTGGTACACGGCGTTCCTGAAGCGGCGCTTGACCGTGAACCCGTCCCATGCGCTCGGGATGCACGGGTCTATCAGGAGGCCGTCCAGCTCCGGCCTCACGCCAAGAATCCATTCGAGCGAGACCTTCCACATCCATGGTGCGGTGCCGGTCATCCAAGTGAACTCTCCCAGACCGAAAGTGGCGGAATCGGGTCCGTGCACGAACTCGGCATACACGTATGGCTCTGCCTTGTATACCTCGGGCTGCTCGCTGCGAGTAATGAAGGAGGATCGCCGCCAGATATCATACGCTTTATCGCCTCTGCCCAGCATGCATTCCGCCATTATGGCCCAGCAGACGGGATGGTTGAAGATCGCACCGTTTTCCTTAGTCCCCGGTGCAAATCGCGTGATGATCCCAATCTTGGGGTTTGGCTCGGAGTACGCGGGCATGAAAAGCGCAGGGCCATACTTGGTATCCAAGTGCTTTTCCACTGAGTCCATGCAAGTCTCTGCGCGGCCGTCAGGAGCGAGTCCGCTGATCACGGCCCATGTCTGCGGGTTCAGGAATATCTTACCCTCCTCGTTCTTAGCGCTGCCGAAGAGCTGTCCGTCGTCCCGTGTACCGCGGGCGTACCACTCGCCATCCCACATGTACTTGTTGGTCGCGGCGATTATCTCTTCCCTTGCTTGTTCGTACTTGTCTGCCAGGTCTTCGCGGGTGGTCCGGCGAAGCAGATCCGCTGCCTCGCGCAGCATCCAGACGAGGTGCTCGGCGACCATCGTGCTCTCGCCGCGTCCCTGTCGGCCCACTTGATCGAGGGCGTCATTCCAGTCCCCAGCCTCGATCAGTGGTATGCGCCGCGGGCTCGTTCTGGACAGAGAGTAGTCCAGTGCGTGAATCAAGTGCTGGCGCACGGTTTCCGCTCCGCCGTCATAATAGGGCGCGGGCTCGTCCAGGAACGCCAGGTGTCCTGATTCCCTAATGTATGCAATGATGCCCATCACCAGCCACAGCGGGTCATCGCTGTGCCCGGTCTTCACGCCGATGTTGGTCAACGGATCCCAGTTGTGGAGCGTGCTGCCGTCAGGGAACTGATGTTCCAGTAGATAGAGAATCCGGCGGCGTGCCCAGTCAACGTCGTTCGGTAAGACGCCGAGCATGTCC
Organism: Armatimonadota bacterium; assembly: GCA_035528905.1. Lineage (GTDB taxonomy): Bacteria > Armatimonadota > UBA5829 > DTJY01 > DTJY01 > DATKXU01. The sequence goes on along the minus strand of DATKXU010000083.1, from coordinate 55,939 downwards.
TGCCAGCTATCTCTGAACCCGATTATTGATGCGCCGCCTATGTAATAAGAGTCCATCCGCGACCACCTGGATGTTACCCAGCCCTGATACTTGTTCCAGATATTGAAGGACAGGCAGAAATTCGGGTCTGGAGTATGGCATGCAGTGCGGGATAGGTAGTCGTCCCAGTAGCGTCTGACCTCGCTGAGTGCGTGCTCGGCCTCCTCCCATTGGTCGTAGTGCTCCCTCACCATGTATGCGTCTTCTTTGCGGTATACGACTCCCAGAAGGATGATGAATCGCTTTTCTTCTCCGGGGGCCAGTTCCAAATCGTGCTGCAGGACGCCGGCCATGTCGCGTCCATTGCCTATGCTGTTCGAACACCGGCCTCGTTCGACCGCCACGGGGTTCTGCCAGCTTCTGTATCGTCCTATGAACTCTTCCTCCAGGGAATCAAAGGCGGGGGCGTGCAAGTTTGACGTAAAGAATGCGTATTTGTCCCATCGCAAGTTGGAGTTTCCCCCGCCGGCAGGAGCGACGTTCCAGAACCGTGTCGTCACAAACAGTATATCGTTCTCGAAAGTGGCCTCGTTGAAGAGTTGGGCGAAGGCTGCCTCAGTCAGGTTGAACGCATAGTTGGCCAGCGACCACTCGACGTACGAGAAGGATGTGATCTTGCGGGGGCGGTCGCCAGCGTTCTTCACCTGTACCATCCAGACTTCCATGTCATCTTTTCGCGGTACGAAATAGGTGATACGGCCTTCGATGTCGCTATACTTGGAAAAAACGCGCGTATATCCCATGCCGTGACGGGATTCCCAGACCGTCTCCGGCCTGGTAACGGGCTGCCAGTTGATGCTCCAGTAGTCGCCGGTTTCGGCATCGCGGAGGTATACAAAGCGGCCGGGTCTGTCTTGCAAGACGACGAATGACGGGTATTCTCTGGTTATTCTGTTGTAGCCGGATGTCTCGTAGAATGAATAGCCGCCGCCTGTGTGGGAGCAAAGCGAACAAAACTTCTCGTTTGAGAGGTAATTGATCCAGGGCCGCGGCGTGTCGGGCCGGGTTACTATGTACTCTTTCCCGTCCTCCGAGAAGTGGCCATACTCGCTCATTCGCTTCTCTCCTTCACCTGCAGTTCCTGGACGTCAACATGCCGAACGCCGGGAATGCCGCTCAATATGAACTGCGCAACCTCTATCTGCTCGAGGGCATCTACTTTACCTTTGAGAAATACCTCACCGTTGGAGGCTCTGACGTTGATCGGAAGGCCGCTGGTCCTTCTGTCCATTGCCAATGCAGTCTTGGCTCTGGCCGCCAAGGCTTCGTCGTGTACGGTCATAGTATTGTCCCCTCCTGAATGCGAGCGCCCGCGAGGACGTTCTTTGCCGCTGGCGCTTGGGCTGAGATCAAGATTGGTCTACCCGCGCACGGCTGCTCCTAAACTAAATAGCTCACTGTGCTGCCTAGCAATGGCTTTGCCGCGTCGGCGGGAATCTGCGCTCGTGCAAGTGCCGCCGAATTTCGCCCGGATTTCCTCCCCATCTAAAGGAGTTCTGCGATTCTCCGAATAATCCTACTTTGGCGGCCGGCAGGAAGCGATCTTGAGTTCCGGGCTTGATTCAGTACGGTGCTGCCGTTAGAAAGGGGTGCGTGCCAATGGCATATAAGATTACGGATGAGTGTACTATGTGCGGGTCATGTGTCAACGAATGCGCGTTTGAAGCCATCTCGGAGGGCGACCCGAAATATGTCATAGATACTGACGTGTGCACAGATTGCGGCGCTTGCGAGGCGGTGTGCCCGAGCGAAGCCATCGTTCAGAGCTAGGAAGGTGCTGCAGAACGGCGTGGCGTGGATAGCTCCACCAGCGCCTCGAGTTCCAGCCTCGTGATGCCAGCATCCGGGCTTTACAGCCTGGAATTTGTGCCCCAAGCCGTGGCTGAATGAGCATCGCATCCTTGACAGGCACAAGTGGGAGGGGTTAAACTAGATTGGCGGTTCGCTCTGGGCCGCCAATTGAACGAATATGGGGGTTAATGGGGAATGAGACGTCTCGCTGTTCTGGTTGTTCTTCTCTGCACCGCCGGCACGGCCTGCGCCGGACGGCCGCTGCCCAAGCGAGTCTGGCAGCTCCAGGATTACAACATGCCGCATATCGTGCGGGTTATCGGCCTTGCGCACGAGTATGGCATAAATGAAATCCAGCTCTCGCACAACATAATAATGAGCGCCGAGCACGTGCTTGACGACGAGAAGCGGACTGCAGATATCAATGCCATCTGCAAGTATGCGCACAAGAACCGCATCAGGGTCTCAGTATGGACACATGAGCTATCGGGTGTGCCCAAGGACTTCTCACCCGATGGCAGAATCAACGTGGACGACCCTGGGCTTTGGGCCTGGCTGACTGACAAGTACAACAAGTTCTTCGATCTCTGCCCGGACCTGGATGGGATTGTGCTGACTATGGCTGAGACGCAGGCGTCGGTCTATCATGAGACCATGACGAGCAAGCTCACACCTTCGCAAAGGGTCGGTAAGCTTATTGATACACTGGCCGGCGTTTGCAAGTCCAGGGGCAAGCAGTTAGTAGTAAGGAGTTTCTGCCACCAGCCTTCGGAACTCCAGTTTATCAGGGACGGTTTCGCTCAGGCCAAGAGTGACTTTGTGGTAATGTCGAAGTGCCAGCCGCACGATTGGCAGCCGTTCTACCCGCACAACCCTCTCATTGGGAACGTTGGAGGTCGCCCGCAGATAGTCGAGTTCGACTGCGGTCACGAGTTCCTGGGTCAGGGAGAAATCCCTTACATTGATGTGGAGTACATGAAGCGCCGTCTGGATTATGATGTGTCCAAGGGGATCGTCGGCGCAGTCGCCCGCATTGAGCGCTATGGCAACCACGCGCTCGATACGCCGAACTGGGCGGACGTTTACGTTCTCAGCAAGCTCATGCAGGACCCCTCGCGTGACCCGAATTGCCTGCTTGAGGAGTACGTATCCCAGCGCTATGGGAAGAAAGCTGTGCCCTACGTCGTTCCGGCTCTCAAGAGGACATTCGACATCGTTAACAAGACCTTCCTGGCGCTGAGCTTCTGGGTGACGGATCATAGTCGGGTCACCTCATACGATTATGCAATAGGTCATGTGACCGGACGAAGTACGGCCAAGTGGGATCCCGACCCGAAGTGGGCCGAGATCGAAAAGCAGCTGATGTCGCCCGACTTCGCAACGCTGAGGCAGATACAGCGCGAGAAAGACGAAGCATTGGCGCTGTGCAAGAAATCCATTCAGGAAATCGAGCAGGCACGCCCGGTGCTGGCAGCCTCGGATTATGGAGAGCTGATGACATACTTCAGACGCGAAGAAGCCGTAGTACGAACATGGCGCGCACATTTGGATGCCATCTTCAGCGTACGCGCCTACGAGGTATCGGGTGATCCGATCTACCGCGCGTGGGCTGAGATGGCTATTGCGGATGACCTGGCATGTGCAGACAAGTACGCCGATGAACTTCGCGAGATCACCGGCGATGGCGCGGGGGACTCGATTAAGCGAACCAATGAGTTCGTAGCGGGCCTTCGCGCAAGGATGGACAAGGTGTCCATCAACACTACGTCACAGTGACAAGCACACCGGGGAATTCACTCTGACATTTTTGAATTCAAGCTATACCCAGGCGAGTCTTTGGGGCTGCTGGTTATCCCCGAATGGCCCTCTGGTTTCCGCACGGCCGGGCGGCTCTGCGCCGGCCAAATTTGTGGCCAAAAAATAACAGTTCCGACCCTGTGGATTTCATTGACACCCTTTGCCACGTATGCTAAATTGGGCCGATGCCGATTGCTTAGTAGGCCGCGGCTGGGCATCTGGAGACCTATGCCGGCGCGGGTCTCCCTTCTTGGAGTTGGGCAGGTATCTCCGCTGATGCGAAAAGCGCAAGGCGCCGAATTCCACCCGCGAACGAAAGACACGGACAGGGGCAGCTAAATGTTCACCGAGGTCCAAATTAAGAAATGCGACTCACACCTGGCGCGCTTGCGCAGGATCGTCTCATGCATTGGCGCCGGGCTAGGCATGAGCCGTAAAGAGATCGAGGAAACGGAGAATGCCGTCAACGAGGCATGTCTGAGAACGGCCGATAGTTCCAGCGATGGAAGCGTGTCCGTGAAGCTCGGCGCCGATGATTCGCATATGACCGTGGAGGTGACGGATCCCTATTCGGATTCCGGTGCGGCCTGTTCCGGCGATAGCCAGCACGATGCCATTCTTGAGCGCATTGGCCATCTTGTGGACCGGGTCGAGGTCGTCAGGGGGCCCGAGGCGATCACCGTCGTGATCACAAAATACGCCGCAAAGCAGGATCCTGCGCTGTCAAGGCCCGTCCGCTACCTGGCCTCACTGAGCACGACCAGCTTGCAAAGCTGAACCGCCGGTTTCAACATTCCACGCACTGCTGCTTTCGCGATTTCGCTCTTCTCGATTGCCCTAGCGATTGGCGGACTGACCGCGTAGTACGTCGCCACGATCGCTCTCCCGGGTATACTCGTGAGCAGGTATCGCTCTCTAAACTCGCGCAGGACCAGCACTTCTTCCTGCATCGGCGTTCCGTACGCAGCCGTGGCGATGAAGCAGCGAGCCAGGCCGTATTTGGGCTCGCGGATGTTGATCCTGTCAATTATCCAGCGGTTCCTGACCTTCTCGAGGTAGTAGGTCACGTATGCTACGCGCACGTGGCCATCCGGGCCTATGTATTCGTGGCGTGCCTCTGCCCGGGCGCTGAAACCGTGGTGGTCTACAGACGTGAAGCGGAACTCCGTCGTCTCCGTGCGCTCGAGCGCCTCCGCAGTGAGCTTGTAGATTTGCCGGGGCGTCAGTGTATGGGAGTACTTGCCCTCGCAGTACATGTCCACGTCGCCTAAGTGGTCCACATGCCACATGAGGAACTCGGGATCCTTCTCCCACCAAGTTGCCTCGATATCCACGAGAGCCTCTTCCAGAGAACCGGGTAGTGGGTGGCTGTATTCATATGATCTGCGCCAGCGGTGGCGGCTGCTGTCCCAGGTATCCTGCCTGATGATTATCACCACGCCGGAATCGTAGCGCGGGTAACAGGAATGGAACTCATAGTCATAGGGATGGAAGAACCGATCAATGTAATGCTTGCGGAATCGGTAGTCCGGATCGCGGCGTTCTTCGCGCTTCTCCACCTGGCCGCGCACATCTGGTGTTCCTTCGTCGCGGCGGTAGTAATACGGCTTCTCCTGCTCCTGGGACACGTCCGTCCGGCGTTCCTCACGACGCCCGATTGCGCTGCCGCTGCCCTCCGACGGCTGCCGCTCCTCTCGGCGCTGTGCGGGCTTCGATTCTTCCTTGGGCTCGGACTTCTTGGGCTCGTCCTTCTTGGAGGATGAACCGTCCTCCGTCTTCGGTCTAGCAACGCCCTTGGCCAGAGCCGGCGGCGCAAGAGGCAGATCTATAGTCAATAAGGCACCGGCGGTGAACGCGACAACCATTGCAAGGACAGTGATGCGCAACCCAGCGTAGAATCTACGTCTCTCCATCCGAAGGTACTCCTTCATGCCGGTCAAGACGGCGTTGTTGCGATATGAAAGGCAAGTCCGGCCCGACTGAGGTGCGCCCCGGATGCCTTGGGCCGACTGGAAGCCCCGGCATCAGGGCGAAACGCCGACTTCCGTGATGAACCAGTCGCTGCCGTATCGCTGCAGCGTGTAGTCTACATAAACGGTCTTCATCGCGCCGCTGCCGAAATACGGGTACCCGCCCAAGCGGGAATCGCGGTCGTCGAAGTAGACATGCTTCCCATACGCGACTGCCTCACAGTCACTGGGCCTGCGGATGCGGTAGTACGTGAAGCTGGTTGTCCTGATGGCGCTCATCGCGTCCAGCGTCATGTCGCGGTAGTCCGGCCAGTCAACCGAGTACGCATATTCGCCTCGGAGAAAAACGTCAATTGTGGATTCTCGGCGGACGTGCCTCATCAATAGGTTAACGTCGCCAAGTTCCCAAGCTCGCTGGATGTCGCGGAGTGCAGTGGATAGGGAGCGATACTGCGAGTCGCATGGATAGTAGGAGTAGTAGCCGCATTTGCCATCCCAGTAACCCGGCTCAATGATTACGAGCGGCAGGTCAACGTATAAGTGGAAAACATGGCGGCGCGGCGTGATAGAGATAGTCCTGCACGCCTGTATGTACGGCGGGAAGAGGCCGGAATAGTAGCAGTAGATGGACGGGTGGGCGAAGCCGGGTCGGTAGTCGTAGCAGTAGTATCGGTATGTGCCGGGGAACCGGTAGACGACCTTTATCTGCGCGTGGTTGTCCTGTGGCCTGTATTCTCCATACCAGCCGTGCGAGGAGGTGTCACGCCGCTCCTGGCGCTCTTTCCATATCCGTCCGATGTCCTCGTAATCCTTGCGGTAGAGGCCTCTCGGTTCTGCTGAGATGGGAGCCTGGCGCCGCTCTGTGTCCCACCGTGAGACGCGCGATTCCCCGCCCAGGTGACTGGAGTAGGGAGCGCCCCGCACTCCCGGCGAGACCACGCGCGGCCTCTCCTTGCCAGTTGAGCTTGGCGGAGGAGACTGAGATCTTTTCGTTTCGGCCTTCTGTTGGCCAGAGCCACGAGAACGGTCGGATGACCGCTTAGTCCCCTTCGCATATGCGCGTTGGCTGGGAACGACCGTAAATGCCAACAGCAAGACTGCTGCAAAGGCTGCGACAGCTATGAAGCACGCTCTTCTTCGGGTACGCACCTGCCATCTCTCCTTTCGCTTTCAGCGGCCGGGATGCCGCAGAAGGCACATCCTCTCCTGGAGGTGATCCTCCATATATATTAGACGTCAGCGGTATGCGGTTTGGTTTCTGCCCGGCGGACTTCTCTTCATTTTCGATGGAATTTTGGCGGTGCGAAGGGCGCAATGCATGCTGGGCCGCTGGGTGCTGTTTGGGATGATGCTGGAGCGGCATGCTCCGGACAAGAGCATCGGAGGGACGTGAACGGCTGAATCGTATGCGCAATCATGCGACAGTTGTACTCGTCTGGATCAATACCGGATCGCGCAATGGGGGTAGAATCGTGCCTGGCGGGTCTGACCTCAGCGTCTCTTTGTGCCGCGCTTGGCCTCTATGTTCCGCTTCAGGTCGAGTAAGCGTTCCTGGCTGTCCTTCATGAATTGGGTCAGGCGCTCTTCGAAGTTGACAGGCGACCTATGACGCGCGCGGCTTCCAAACTCCTCTGGGCCCAGGTTTACCTCTTCCGGGAGGCGTTCGACCGCCTTTCGCGGTTCGCGGGGTGGGCTAGACTCGATGACAGGTTGCTCGACCTGTTTGGTTGAGAGCTCGTAGCGCCCTTTGTTGTTAACGCTGAGCACCTTTACTCTCACACGGTCGTGCTCCTTGAAGTAATCCTTGACGTCACGAACAAATGTATCGGCTATCTCGGAGATATGGATCAGACCGGTATTGCCGCCCTGAAGTCTGACGATCGCACCGTAGTCCGCTAGCTTGACTATCGTTCCTTCGACGGTACTCCCGATGTCAAACGACATTATACTGTTGAGTACTCCTCCTTGCTGCCTAAGACTTCTCGGGGGACAACGCCGGGTCATCCCCCCACGCACTCAGTATATCGGCACGAGAATGCCTTGTCAACAGGCATTTTTACCGGTAGTGAGGCAATTCTACATTCCCAGGGTCGGGCGTACCTTGGCCGCCAGGTTGCTCGGAGGAGTGGGTTGGTTGCCGCGGGCGTTCGCTCTATGCTATAATCAGCTTCAATATCAGGGTCCTGCAGATGAAGAGTATTCGACGGATTTGCGCGCTCCTCGAGCGTGCCTATGGGCGCCGCGAATGTAAGCCTCGGCGCGGACCGCTCGACGAGCTAGTTCTGACCATACTCTCGCAGAATACGACGTCCGCAAACTCCAGCAGGGCATTCGCCAACCTGTGCACGAGATTCCAGTCGTGGGATGAAGTTGGCAGCGCGGATGTCAGCGAGATTGAGGAAGCTGTCCGCGTCGGCGGCCTTGGGATTATCAAGGCCCGCAGGATCAAGAAGTTGCTCGGCGAGATACGCGCCCAGCGGGGAAAATTGGGTCTCGATTTTCTGACTGATATGCCTGATGACGATGCACGCGCATTCCTAATGCAATTCGAGGGCGTAGGCGTCAAGACTGCGTCCTGCGTTCTGATGTTCTCTCTTTGCAGGCCGGTCTTCCCCGTGGACACGCATGTTTACAGGGTTGCTCAGCGGCTTGGGCTGATCAGTTCACACAGCAGTGTGGAAGCAGCTCATCATGTCCTTCAGGAGATGATACCGGGTGAGCTGATGTACTCTCTCCATATCAATCTGGTCACACACGGGCGACGGGTATGCAAAGCCAGGAACCCGGCCTGCGATGTGTGCGTGCTCTTACCTGCTTGTCCCTGGCGAGAGAGGGTTCTTGCATCGAGAGGTGCGTAATTGGATTTGTCTGACGATGGAATGTGCTTTGCGTGCGGGCCTAAGAATCCCATCGGTCTGAAGCTGAGTTTCTGCTTTGAAGATGAGAAGTACGTTACGCGGTTTACGCCTCGTGCCGAGCACCAGGGATTTACGGGCATCACTCATGGAGGTATCCTGGCTACCGTGCTCGACGAGGTGATGGCGCGGTTGGTCTACGCCAAGGGGATCCGGGCGGTCACCGCCGATATGCGGATCAGGCTCCGCAAGCCCGCACCCAGGGGAGAGGAACTCGTTATCAGCGGGTGGATTACATCCGAGGAGCGCCGAGCGCTCGAGTGCATGGCCGAGGCCCGGAACGCAAGAGGGGAGTTAGTCGCGGAGGCCAGGGCAAGAATGGTCAAGGTTCAGCTGAAGGGAGCGAGAGTATGCCAGACGACTTTGTTGCGGTGTACAGGGCCATTGATGAAGCTACCGCGAATATAGTCAGGGCGGTGCTCGAAGACGCCGGCGTTCCGGCGGTCGTGCGCCGGTATCACAGTTCGTGGTTTGATGGTCTTTTTGTCGTGGCTGATGGCGCCTGGGGCGAGATCCTGGTTCCGGTAGCCGATGCCGATAGGGCGCGCGAGGTTCTCGATAAGTACTAGCGCTCTCGGCGGAGAAACAGCAGAGGACGAGGGGTGCAGGCGGAGCGCGATAAGGAATAGGGAATACGGGGGCGCTGAGGTTGTACACAATAGTTCGCACACGGCAATTGGCCGATGTTATTACGCTGCTTGAGGTCGAGGCCCCGGCAATCGCTGCGAAGGCCCGAGCGGGCCAGTTCGTGATTGTTCGCCTGAGGGAGGATTCTGAGCGCATTCCACTAACGCTGTCTGACTGGAATCGCGAGGCTGGGACGATCACCCTCATCTTTCAGCATGTCGGCAGGTCTACTCACGAGCTGGCGCTGGCGCATGCCGGCGATGCCATCCGCGACGTGGTCGGCCCGCTCGGAAACCCCACGAGAACAGAGCGGTTTGGCACAGTGGTTTGCATAGGCGGGGGCATCGGCGTGGCTGAGCTCAGGCCGATCGCCGGAGCGATGAAGGAGGCTGGGAACACTGTGATCTCGATCATCGGCGCCCGGGACAAGTCGCTGCTGATCCTCGAGAACGAGATGCGCTCATCCAGCGATGAGCTGTACATCACTACGGATGACGGCAGCTATGGGCGGAAGGGCCTCGTGAGCGACGTGCTGCGCGATTTGATGGCGGACGGCCGGAAGATTGATCTCGTATACGCTATCGGGCCTGTGCTGATGATGAGGGCCATTGCTGAGCAGACCAGACCGCACCGCTTGAAGACCGTGGTGAGCCTGGATGCCATAATGGTGGACGGCACCGGAATGTGCGGCTCGTGCCGCGTAACTGTGGGCGGGAAGCCGCGTTTTACGTGCGTAGACGGTCCCGATTTCGACGCTCACCAGGTGGACTGGGGCGAACTGGTGGCTCGGAAGAACATGTACCTTGCGGAAGAAAAGGAAACGCTCGCTCGGTTCCATGAGGCGAATTCTGGAGGTTGCCTTTCGTGAGCAAGCAGATAGCGCGCCGGGAGCCGATGCCGCGCCAGGACCCGGAAGTCAGAAGAAAGAACTTCGAAGAGGTGGCTCTTGGATATAGTGTTCAGGAGGCGGTCAGAGAGGCGAAGCGGTGCCTTCAGTGCAAGAACAAGCCGTGTGTGGCGGGCTGTCCGGTTGAGATAGATATCCCCGAGTTCGTGCGCCTCATCGCTGAGGGAAAGTTCGCAGAGGCGGCCGCCGAGATCAAGAAGACGAACGCGCTGCCCGCAATATGCGGACGAGTGTGCCCCCAGGAGGACCAGTGCGAGCAAGTGTGCGTCTTGGCAAAGCGGGGTGAACCGATTGCGATAGGACGGCTCGAGCGTTTCGCGGCGGACTGGGAAGCGGCTCACTCGGGGCCGGCGTCGTCGTCTGGTGTGGGTAACACCCCGCCGAAGGACAGAATCGCAAAGGTCGCGGTTGTCGGGTCGGGACCGGCCGGATTGACGGCCGCCGGCGAGCTGGCTTCCATGGGATACGACGTCACAATCTTCGAGGCTCTCCACGACTCCGGAGGCGTTCTGGTCTACGGGATTCCTGAGTTTCGCCTGCCGAGGGCTATCCTGAGCCGTGAGATCGAATACGTAAAGTCCCTCGGCGTCAGGATCGAGACGAACATCATCATCGGCAAGCTCCATACGCTTCGCGAGCTTCTTGAAAGCGGCTACAGCGCAGTATTCATCGGCACGGGCGCAGGTCTTCCGGAGTTCATGGGTATACCAGGCGAGAACTTAAACGGCGTATACTCTGCGAACGAGTTCTTAACCCGTGTGAACCTCATGAAGGCCTACAAGTATCCGCAGTATCCCACTCCTGTTAAGGTCGGCCGGCGAGTTGCGGTGATCGGCGGCGGCAACGTTGCTATGGATGCTGCGAGATGCTCTCTGCGGCTGGGCGCGGAGGAAGTGACCATCGTCTATCGCAGGTCGCGCGCTGAGATGCCCGCGCGGGCAGAGGAGATAGAAAACGCTGAGGCAGAAGGAGTCAAGTTGCAGCTCCTGACTGTGCCTGTGCGTTTCATTGGAGATGAGAGCGGCTTTCTGAAGGCGATGGAATGCATCCGCATGGAACTTGGCGAGCCCGATGAGTCGGGCCGCAGACGACCCATCCCGATCGAGGGTTCGGAGTACATCATGGAGGTTGACACGGCCGTGGTCGCGATTGGCCAGAGCCCCAACCCCGTTGTCCGGCAGAGCGAGCCAGACCTAGTCACGACCAAGTGGGGCGGTATAGTTGTTGATGAGGAGACGGGGGCGACCTCCATCCCCGGAATCTACGCGGGCGGCGACGCCGTGACCGGTGCCGCGACTGTCATCACCGCCATGGGCGCCGGAAGGAAGGCAGCGCACGCCATTGACAAATACATCCGCGCCAAGCTTGGCCTGCCGTAGCCGTCCTGAGCACGCCGACCTTCGACGCCCGGAACATTGATCCCACAACCGTGGTATTCGGCCCGGAGAAAGCGCCTGAGGTTCACGACAGGGGTCACTGGGAGGATGTCAACTCGGACGGCCTGGTTGACTTACTGCTCCACTTCTCCTGCAGTGAAGCCGGGATCGGCCCAAGCGATACGATGGTATGGTTGTCCGGATTGCTCAGCAGCGGCGAGAGAGTAGTCGGCTCGGACAGGATATCCGTGGTCTCGAAATAGGCACATCCGGCGTTCTGCGTTCAGTCTTCCAACCTGAAACCTGGAACTTGAAACTTGGAACAAGCGTCTGGGACCCGATGTACATTGTGGCCGCCTGGAGACGAACATAAGGGCGGCCTTTTCCGTGCCTGGAGCAGGACATGACGCCTGCGAGCGCGAACAGTGCCGTGTGTGCGGCAAGCTGCACTGCGGAATAAAGCTCGGAGGACAGACGGGCATGCCAAAGCTGTACGGTAAGGACTATTCGAAGAAGGAGCTGCTCGCTAGGGTGGGGGACATCTCTCAAATCGCAGGGGTGCGCCTCTGTACCCTTGCGGACGGTGTCGAGCACGGCGTCAGGGCGGTTGACTTCCGAACAGGCTCAGGGCTTGATTTCAGCGTTCTGGTTGACCGGGGCCTCGACATATCCACGGCTGCCTATAAGGGGCAACCGCTCGCCTGGCGTTCCTCGACGGGTGACGTCTCGCCTGCGTTGTACGAAGAGCCCGGCTTCGGGTGGCTGAGGAGCTTCTATGGAGGTCTGCTGGTCACATGCGGGCTGACCTATGCAGGAGCTCCGAGCGTGGACAAGGCGAAGGCGTTGGGACTCCACGGCCGTGTGTCGAATCTGCCGGCATCCCATGTGTCTGCGGACGCCGCATGGCAGGACGACGAGTACATCATCTGGGCTTGCGGCAGGGTCCGGGAAACGGCGGTCTTCGGCGAGAATGTGGAGCTTCAGCGCTGCATAACCGCGCGGCTTGGGGAGCCGAGGATCTGGATTTGCGATAGGGTGACGAACCTGGGCTACCAGGAGACGGAGCATATGATCCTCTACCATATGAACATCGGTTTTCCAGTGATTGATGAGGGGAGCAGGCTCATTGCTCCCGTGAAGAGCAGCAGGCCGCGAGATGCGGACGCTGAGATGGAGAAAGAGCTGTATGCGAGCTTTCCCGCGCCGGCTGCTGGATTTCGCGAGCGCGTGTACTATCTGGATATGGCCGAGGCTGCCGATGGCACTGTCACGGCGGCGTTGGTCAACCCCGACCTCAATAGCGGTGAGGGCTTCGGGATGTACGTGAAGTATCCGAAGCGCGAACTCCCGAAGTTCTCGGAGTGGAAGATGACGGGCGAAGGCACTTACGTCGTCGGGTTGGAGCCGGGCAACTGCTGGGTCGAGGGGAGGCCGAAGGAGCGCGAGCTTGGCACTCTACAGTTCTTGAGTCCGGGAGAGAGTCGCGAATACCGCCTGGAAATCGGTGTGCTGTCTTCGAAAGCCGAAATCGCGGGACTTGAGGAGGATGTTCGTTTAATCCTTGATCAAGCGAAGTGAGCGCGTTAAGTGGGAAAATGTGAGGCGTATGCGGCCAATCCATCTCCAGTGGGTTGGCCGTAAACGTTGACATGAGTCGTCAGCCGGTGCTAGACTGTAGCGAACTGTTGCAGCAGTCAGGCTTCCGATGGCGTATAAGAATTCACAAGATTTCATCAAAACATTGGACACTTGCGGAGAATTGAAGCGGATCTCCACGCCTGTCAGCCCGATCCTTGAGATAACGGAGGTCGCGGACCGGGTGATGAAGGCTGGGGGGCCTGCGCTCCTCTTCGAGAAGCCCGCTGGTTATGACATACCCGTTCTAATCAACGCGCTCGGTTCGGAGGCGCGCATGGCATTGGCACTCGGTGTCCGAAGCGTCGAGGAGATCGGTGCAGAAATCGCCGATCTGCTCAGGATTGAAGTGCCTGAGGGGATCGTTGGAAAGCTCCGCCTGCTTCCGAAATACGAACGGCTCGCTTCCTATATGCCCAAGACGGTGAAGTCCGCTGCGTGCCAGGAAGTCGTGCGGACGGAGGACGCGTCGCTTGATGAACTGCCTATTCTCCACTGCTGGCCCGGTGACGGAGGCCGATTCATCACGCTGCCGATGGTGTTCTCGAAGGATCCGCACACCGGCGTGCGGAATGTAGGTATGTACCGCATGCACGTCTATGACGAGCGGACGACAGGCATGCACTGGCATCCCCAGAAAGTCGGCGCGCGCCACTATGCGGAGTACGAGCGGCTGGGCCGGCGCATGGAGCTGGCGGTTGCTTTGGGAGGGGATCCGGCACTGACTTACGCCGCATCGGCGCCGCTTCCCGAGGATTTCGATGAAATGATCTTGGCCGGGTTCCTGCGGAAGACTGCGGTCGAGATGGCTCGCTGCAAGACGGTTGATCTGCAGGTGCCGGCCGATGCGGATGTCGTCATTGAAGGCTACGTGGATCCGCATGAGCGGCGGCTGGAAGGTCCGTTCGGCGACCACACTGGATACTACTCCCTGCCTGACGAGTTCCCGGTCTTCCATGTTACGTGCATCACTCGCAGGAAATCGCCCATCTACCCGGCTACCGTCGTTGGTCGCCCGCCGATGGAAGACTGCTTTATGGCAAAGGCAACCGAGCGCATTTTCTTGCCGCTCGTCAAGCTGCAGCTTCCGGAGATCGTGGATATGAACCTGCCTGTGGAAGGAGTCTTTCACAACCTCGCCATTGTGTCAATCAAGAAGCGCTATCCCGGCCAGGCGCGCAAGGTAATGCACGCTCTGTGGGGATTGGGCCAGACGATGTTCACGAAGATCATCGTTGTCGTGGATGAGAATGTGAACGTCCAGGACCTCCGCGAGGTGCTCTGGCGCGTTGGGAACAACATTGATCCTCAGAGAGACGTGGAGTTCGTGCAGGGGCCCGTGGATGTACTGGATCATGCCTCGCGACTGCCCGGGTTCGGCAGCAAGATGGGGATTGACGCCACCAAGAAGCTCCGCGGCGAGGGGTTCGACCGTGCGTGGCCTGACGAGATACGAATGAGCCCCGAAGTGGCGAGGAAGATAGACGAAATCTGGGCTGAATTGGGGTTATAGAAGGTTCAAGTGAAAAGGGTCGAGCGCAGGTTAGTCGTGGCGATAACTGGAGCCAGCGGGAGCATCTACGCCGTGCGGTTCCTCGAGGCGGTGCTGGAGCACTATGACCGGATTTGCCTCATAGTTACCGAGAACGCCGCCACCGTGATCCGGGCGGAGCTGGGCATAGATTTTCCGTCCGACAAGGTGGACGCACTGTCCTTGCTTGGCAAGTATTCTGAGAAGGTGGAGGTATTGTCGGCGCACGATTTGACTGCTCCCCCGGCGAGCGGTTCCTTCCAGCACCAGGGGATGGTGATCATTCCGTGCTCCATGGGCACTGCCGGGCGGATAGCGGCGGGCATATCGAACGACCTGGTCACCCGCGCGGCCGATGTCTGTCTGAAGGAGCGCAGGCCGCTGATACTGGTTATCAGAGAGACGCCGCTGAGCCTGATCCACCTGCGAAGCCTTACCAGCCTTGCGGAAGCAGGAGCGACTATTCTGCCAGCCGCGCCGGCGTTCTACAGTAAGCCGAAAACGGTGGAAGATATGGTGTGCTTCGTCGTCTCCCGAACGATGCAGCAGCTTGGGCTAACGCAGACCATGCTGCCGGAGTGGGGGAGCACCGAGAAGTGATAGCCGTGGCTTCGAGAGCCCTGTCCAAGATCGCTGTCATGCTCGAGATGATCAAGTTTGAGCATACTGTGTTCGCGCTCCCATTCGCACTTACGAGCGCAGTGGTCGCGGGCGGGCTGCCGAGTCTCAGGGTGCTTGGGTGGATCCTCGTCGCGATGGTCGGCGCGAGAAGCGCGGCCATGGCTTTCAACCGAATAGTTGATGCAGAGTACGACACGTTGAACCCGAGGACCGCGAGTCGTGCGCTCCCGAGGGGCATCCTCAGCCTGAGTGAGGTCTGGGCCTTTACTGTGGCTGCCTCGGGGATATTCGTCTTCGCGGCGTGGATGCTGAACCCGCTGGCTTTTGCTCTCTCGCCGGTTGCCTTGCTCATCATCTTCGGTTACTCGTACACGAAGCGCTTTACGACGCTTTCGCACCTCGTATTGGGTCTCGCGCTGGGTATTGCTCCAACCGGCGCCTGGATTGCCGTTACCGGGCGCATTGACCTGGCCCCGATTATTCTGTCGGCTGCAGTCGTGTTCTGGACGGCGGGCTTCGACATCATATACGCGCTTCAGGACTTGGAATTCGATGCCCGCCTCGGGCTTTTCTCCATTCCCAGCGCATTGGGGCCGAAGAAAGGACTTGCGGTATCGCGGCTGTTCCACGCGTTCTGCGTTCTGCTGCTCGTACTGTTCGGAATCGCCCTGGGAACGGGAGCGGTGTATTACGCCGGAGTGGCGTTTGCGGCGGTGCTGTTGGCATACGAGCAAAGCCTGGTGAAGCCGGACGATTTCAGCAAGGCAAACGTTGCATTCTTCAACACGAACGGCTTGGTGAGCTTTGGGTACTTCGTTTTCGCGTTGGTGGACCTTGTCCTGAGAAGGGCTTTGATTTGAGGGAACTGGCTGTCAAATCCGACGTCGGGGATCTGGTTGAGAAAGTGGAGCGGCGCGAACGCCTCGCTTTCGAGGACGGGGTTCGGTTGTTCCACTCGAACAGCTTGATGTCGGTCGGTTGGGCGGCTAATCTCGTGCGAAGATGCCTGAATGGTGGGCGGACCTACTACATCGTCAACCGCCACATTAACTATACGAACGTCTGCAAGAACAGGTGCCGCTTCTGCGCGTTTTCGAGGAGCGAGGGCGAGCCGGGCGCGTACACGCTGAGCGTAGACGAGATTGTGGAGAAGGCTGAGACGGCTCGCCGCGGCTTGGAGTTTACGGAGCTGCACATCGTCGGCGGCCTGCATCCCGATCGGCCGCTTGACTATTATCTGGAAATGCTGTCTGCGCTGAAGAGACGTATGCCTGCCGTTCACCTTCAGGCGTTCACGGCGGTCGAGGTGGATCACTTAGCGAGCATGTCAGGCTTGACGGTTCGGGATACGCTTGCACGACTGCGGAGCGCGGGACTCGGTTCCCTGCCTGGTGGTGGCGCTGAAGTCTTTTCCCGGCGGGTGCGCGAGCAGCTTTGCCCCGAGAAGCTCTCGGCAGAAGGTTGGCTAAACGTGATGCGTGCCGCGCACGAGCTTGGCATTCGAAGCAACGCCACCATGCTCTATGGTCACGTGGAGACGTCTGAGGAGAAGGTTGACCATCTCATCCGGCTGCGCGAGCTTCAGGACGAGACGGGCGGATTCCTGGCGTTTGTCCCGCTCGCATATCATCCCATGGGCACTTGCCTCGGATCGCTGAACGGGCGCAGGCGGACTTCGGGCGTGGACGATTTGAAGACGATCGCGGTCGCAAGGCTCATGCTCGACAATTTCCCGCACATCAAGGCTTTCTGGATCATGCTCGGGCCGAAGCTGGCGCAGGTCGCGCTCCACTTTGGAGCGGATGATCTCGACGGCACGGTGGTCGAGGAGAGAATAACGCATTCAGCAGGCGCGGACACCCCGGAGGGATTGAGCGTTTCCGAGATCACGCGCCTGATCCGCGAGACGGGCGCGGTGCCCGTGGAACGGGATACCCTGTACAACGAGGTAAAGCGATAAGAATCGGCGCGGTTCCCTATCTAAATGGCAAGCCGCTCATCTGGGGGCTGAAGGACGAACCTGAGGTCGAGGTTGTCTCTGCGGTGCCTTCTCGCCTCGCCTCCATGCTCGACAGGCGCGAGATTGCGGCGGGGCTGGTGTCATCGGTCGCGTGCTTTGCTAATCCGCGCCTGCAAATCGTTCCGAATATCAGCATCTCGTGCGTCGGCCGATCGGAGAGTGTGAAGGTCTTCTACAAGGGGAGCGTGGAATCCATCCGCAGAGTGGCTCTGGACACCAGCTCGCTGACATCGGTTCTTCTGGCGAGGATTATCCTGAGGGAGCGGTACGAACTGCTGCCGGAGTTCGTGCCCATGCCGCCTTCGCTGCCGGACATGCTGGAGGCATGCGATGCGGCAGTTGTCATCGGTGATACGACTATGCGGGCGCCGGTGGGACGCTGGCCGGCGCTGGACCTGGGCGAGGAATGGCACATGCTGACCGGCTTGCCGTTCGTCTTCGCAGTCTGGGCTGTGAATCCCGATGTGGCGGCGCCTGGTCTGCCGGACATTCTCGGCAGGTCGAAGTCGCGCGGGCTTCAATCGCTGGACGAGATCAGTAGGGTAGAGGCCGTGAGGCTGGGATTACCGGTGGATGCATGCCTCCGATACCTCAGCGAGATCATGGACTACGAACTGACAGATCGCCACATGGAAGCGCTGGCGGTGTTTCGGGAGAGAGGCCGCGGATATGGGCTGTTAGAGAGCGACCACGAGGTCGAGCTGTACACGCCGCTTGCTGGCAGGTGCAATCGAGAATGAACGCTGCAGGTCGGATTCTTAGCAAGGCCGTCGAAGGCGCGCGCATCTCCGCCGAGGAGGCCGTTCGTCTCTTTGAGGGTGTGGAGTTGCCGGAGCTCGGTCTCGCCGCTGACGCGGTATGCCGTCGTCTCCATCCGGAGCCGTTCCGCACGTATGTCGTGGACCGCAACATCAACTACACGAATATCTGCGTGTCGAAGTGCAGGTTTTGCGCTTTCTACCGCGCTGCTGATTCCCCGGAGGCGTACCTGCTTTCGAGCGAGGAAATCCATGAGAAGATAGCGGAAGCTGTCGGGCTGGGAGCGACCCAAATCCTCATGCAGGGCGGCCTGCATCCCGATCTCGACATCTCCTACTACGAGCGGATGGTTCGCGGCATCAGGGAGCGTTTCAAGGTGCACGTGCACTCCTTCTCCCCGCCGGAGATTGTGCACGTCGCCCGGGTTTCCGGGCTGACTATCGGGGACGCGATAGCCCGCCTGAAGGCCGCGGGACTCGATTCGATACCGGGGGGCGGCGCGGAGATCCTCACCGACGCTTGCAGGAGCGGCCTCAGCCCGTCGAAATGCACGACGCAGGAGTGGCTCGACGTTATGGAGACCGCGCACCGCCTCGGAGTTCCCACTACGGCTACGATGATGTTCGGGCATATTGAGAGCTTCGCCGACCGGGTCGAACACCTTATCAGGATTCGCGAGCTGCAGGAACGCACGGGCGGCTTTACCGCGTTCATCCCGTGGACTTTCCAGCCTGCGAATACCAAGCTCGGCGGTGAGGCAGTCGGCGGCTATGACTACCTGCGCACGCTTGCGATTTCCAGGCTGGTACTGGACAATTTCAGGAATATCCAGGCATCGTGGGTTACGCAAGGCGCTAAGATCGGCCAAGTCGCGCTGTATTTCGGTGCAAACGACCTGGGGAGCACGATGATCGAGGAGAACGTCGTAGCTGCGGCGGGTGTGAGCTTCCACATGAGCGAGGAGGAGCTCCGGCAGGCGATTACCGAAGCAGGATATACACCGTGCCGCCGGGACACCTGCTACCGCGTGCTGGAATACGTGGTGGATTCGCCACGGAGGCGCGAAGAGCATTGACCAATCAACTTGCCGTCATCGGAGGTAGCCAGGCATATTCCTTCATCAGGTCGGGGGAGCTTTCGGGGGAGCGAATTCCTCCGATCAAGACCCCGTTTGGCGAATCTCAGCCGATCCATAAGCTGCACGTGGGGGGACATGACATCCTTTTCATGTCTCGCCATGGGGAAGAGGGCTACTGGTCTGCCGCGCCATGGGTCAACTATCGGGCGAATATCTGGGCGCTCAAGGAGATGGGAACCGGCCGCATTGTCTCATGGTCCGGCCCGGGAGCCGTTGACGAGGCGCTTGCCATCGGTCAATTTGTCATCCCGGATGATCTCATTGACGAAACGAAGGCGCGGGCCTCCAGCTTCTTCGAAGGTACCGGCTGGGGCTTTGTGCGGCAGAACCCCGTCTTCTGCCCGTCGCTGAGAAGTGCAATAGCCGATGTAATGAGCAAGATCGGTGTGGCATGCCGCTCCGGGGGAGTCTACGTCTGCACCGAAGGGCCGAGGCTCGAAACTCCGGCCGAGGTTCGCAAGTATAGACTGCTTGGCGGCGATATGGTGGGTATGACGCTTGCCCCGGAAGTTTTCCTCGCCAAGGAGCTTGAGATGTGCTATGCTGCCATCTGCTATATCACGAACTACGCAGAGGGCATAGCGGACAGGCCGTTCACGCCTGGTGTCCTGTTCGAGGGCCTGCTCGATGAAAAGGAAAAAGAAACTGTGCAGGACGCTGTGGAACTTTTTCCTGATATCATCGCCTTGCTACCAGCCCGAGTTCTGTCGTCAGAGCCGCCTTGCGACTGTGCCAGACTGATGGAGCGATATCGGCTCCGCGGCGACATCGGCCCGGACTGGCGTACCTGGATCAGGTAGCATGGAGTGTAAACCAGCAGTATTGACCACTTCGCGGAACACAGGAGGTGTAAGCGAAGACCATGGCCAATCAGATCTATGTCGTTGACCCCAATACGCACGAACCTGTCAAAGCAGGACCGGTTTCGTTTCGCGACATTGGAATCACGGAGCGAGATGATCTCCAGCGCTGGGTTGCGAATGACCCCGGCCTGCTCGGCGAGCCTCTGCTGGTTGTCTCTTCCGAGTTCAGCGGCTTCGACAAAAGCAATCGCCGTCTGGACATCCTCGCGCTCGATGCCGATGCGCACCTCGTAGTTGTCGAGCTAAAGCTGGATGCCGACCGATCCTTGGCAGATCAGCAGGCGATCCGCTATGCCGCACTGTGTTCCGCCATGACGATTGATGACGTGGTCGCTGCACTAGCCAGATTCGAGGGCAGTACAGAGGACGAAGCATCGGCGAGGATCCTTGAATTCCTGCATTCAGAGGAACTGCCGGAGCTGCGCGGCCATCCTAGAATCATACTGGCCGCCGGCTCGATTGAGGACAAGGAATTGACAAACTGCGTGCTGTGGCTGCGCGGCTTCGGAATGGATATCTCCTGCGTTGAACTGACGCCTTACTGCACGACGGACTTCTCTCAGGTCGTTCTCGTACCCAGAACTATTATCCCGACGCATGAGGCGCCCGACTACACGATCGGTGTCTCGCGAGAGCAGGCGGCGCCCAGCGACAAGCAGAGCGGCAAGGCCGCGCGCGCAAGATTCTGGCGCTGGGCGGCAGATGAGTTTAACAGGCTGGACGCCCGCTTCAGGTCGTCCGGTAGAGCATCCGGCGTGTACATGTGCGTGCGGTTCGGCTCAGCCGATATCCACTATGAGTGGATTGTCAGGAGGAGAGAGAAGCGTCTGGATACCGCCCTGCATTTCGAGTTTGACGACCGGCAGGAGAGCCTCCAATGGCTGGAAGTGGTTCGACCGCATGTGCCTGCTATCACGAAGGACATCGGCCTGCAGTTCGAACTCGTGCCCTGGGGCCGCAGATGGGCGGAAGCAAGGTTCCGCCTGCCCTACAGCGGCGATTTTCCAGACCCGGAAATTGCGCCTTACGCTGCCCGGCTGATGTGCGTGTTGATCGAGCGCACCTGGCCTTTGATCGAGCCACATCTGAAGACGTAGCCCGTGTCGAGCATTATTCCGCGATATCCAGCCCCCTGGGATGCACCTCACCTCCTGGCGTTTGACAGCCTCTTCCAGGCAATGCTATATTGGTGCGGATTCACCCGGGACGAGGATCGCATGCCGCACATAGGAGACGATTGATGAGAGGTATTCGCTTCAGCCTCCTGTGTATCCCCTTAATGCTAATGCTTGTCGCGCGTGCAGGTGCCGCAGACCTTCTTCCGAAGCAGTGGTCCTCCTGGCCTGTGGAGATTCGGATTGTCTGGATGGACAGGCGCAGCATCCCAAAGACGGAGCAGGGCATCCGCGATCTCATTCGCCGTTACGCAAAAGCCGGGATCAATGTGGTGCAGCCCGAGGCTATCTACAACGGGTACTCGGCATATCGGAGCTCGTGTCTCAAGCAGCAGAACCTTTGGGGCGATGTGGATATGCTGGGCGTCGTGATTGATGAGGCTCACAAGCACGGCATCGAGGTGCATCCGTGGGTCTGGGTCTTCCGTGCGGGGAATGCCGAGGATAAAGGGGGTATCCTGGGGGATCACCCGGAATGGGTCGCCGTCGGAAAGGACGGGCGCACGCTTGAAGACGATCAGGGCTGCTGGTTGTGTCCCTCGCTTCCTGAGGTGCGGCGACTACTTTCGACTGCAATTGTGGAGCTGGTCAAGAAGTACCCGGTTGATGGGATTCAACTGGATTACATTCGCTTTCCCAGCGCCGACTACTGCTACAACGAAAGCTGCCGGAGCAAGTTCCGAGCCAAGTATGTGACTGATCCGCTGGTAATCGAGCCCTTCACGAAGCCTGTGCTGGACTGGCATCTCTGGCGTGAGAGCCTGATAGACACCTTCGTCGCGGATGTCAGTGCTGCTGTGAAGAAGGTGCGTCCTAATGCGAAGATTTCGGCGGCGGTCGGCTCGCTTCCCGACCAGGCCAGGCTGTGTTACCTGCAGAACTGGGAACACTGGGCCGCGAACAAGTGGGTTGATTATCTTGCGCCGATGGACTACACCTCCGATGTTGCATACTTCCGAAAGGCCGTCACTCAGGCAAGAAGCGTGCTCGCCGACCGCGCTCTGCTGGTGCCCGGGATCGGGCTGCACGGGCAGTCCGGGACAGAAGCGATGCTGGAGCAAATTCGCGTGGCCAGGGATGAGTCGGCAGGCGGTGTCGCGCTGTTTTCAAGTGCGTACTTAGACGCCAACCGGATGAACGCTCTCGGGAGGGGGCCATTCAGGAGGAAGGCTCTCGCTTCGTTCCGATCACCGGTCGAGGGCGCGAGACGGCTTATTTGTTCCGCGCGGGATGGATTGAAGCACGGGGCGTCTCCGGATGATCTGTCTGCGGCAGATGCGAGGCTCGCAATGGCAAGAACCTTGTTGGCATACGCATCATATCTCGCCCGAAAAACCCCTTACGTGCCTCCGAGTCCTCCGCCGATTTTCATACCTGGAAGGTTGATACCCATTCCGGATGTTGAGGTGCCCCTGGTGGCTTCGGCTCCGGTGATTGATGGCAAGCTCGACGATCCCGTCTGGCGGGAAGCGGGGAAGGTCACTCTCGACTACACAAGTCTCGGCGCCGGCGCTTCGCAGCCGACCGAGGTGTACCTTGCCTATGATGGTGGAAACCTGTACATCGCGTATCGCTGCCGCGAGCGCGATCTGGACAGGATCAAAGCGGATGTCATCGCGCGCGACGATCCGGTGTTCTATGAAGACTCGCTTGAGGTCTTCCTTGACGTACAGGCGCGATCGAAGGACTACTACGAGTTTGCTGCAAACGCGTGCGGCACGATGTACGATGCGCATGCCACTGACGCCGCGTTCAACCCGGATTGGCAGGCGGCCTCGGGGAGAGAGCAGGATGCATGGACTGCGGAGCTGGCCCTGCCGTTCTCGGCTCTTAACGTCTCATCTCCTGCGGGTCAGACATGGCATGCTAACTTCTGCCGCAATCGGGCTGTGAATCGTACCGGCCCTGACGCCGAGCATTTGTGCTGGTCGCCGACCTATGGTTCGTTCCATACGCCCATCAGATTTGGGAAGCTCGTGTTCACTGAGGAGAGCAAGTAGCATGAGAGAGTTGACGGTTTCCGCGCCGGGGCGCATTTGCCTCTTCGGTGAGCACCAGGATTTCCTCGGCCTCCCTGTTGTAGCGGCGGCGATTGACCTCAGGATATACATCGAGGGCGTCCGCCGTTCGGACTCGCTGCTCAAGCTCGAGATGCCCGATGTCGGGACGGCTGATCAGATTGACCTTTCCAAGCCCATCGTTTACACGCGAAGCCGGGATTACCTGCGGGCGGGGATCAACGTTCTCCGCCGGAGAGATTGGGACCTTTGGCCGGGGTACGACTGCAGGATACACGGCGATATCCCCATCAATGCCGGGGTATCGAGCTCGTCAGCGCTGATAGTGGCGTGGATGAAGTTCCTGCTCGAGGCATCGGGCGACGCGGGTGCTTACTCGGCGGACGACATTGCTCGTCTGGCGCATCAGGCGGAGGTCGTGGAGTTCGGCGAGCCCGGCGGAATGATGGACCACTTCGCCTCTGCGCTGGGTGGCATGGTATATGTGGACTGCCGGCCGCCTTTTCGGGCGGAGCGTCTTCCGCTGCATCTCGACGGCTTCGTACTCGGCGACTCACTCGAGAACAAGGAGACCCTGGGAGTGCTTTCAGACTCTAAGACTGACGTGCAGGAGGGGCTTCGTGTCCTGTCCGAGTTCTGTCCCGGCTTTGACCTGCACTCGACGCCTATCGAAGCGGTGGATTCCCTTTTGGATCGTGTTCCCGAGCCTATGGCGAGGAAGGTGCGCGCAAACTTGGTGAACCGAGATTTGACCGTCGAGGCGATGCGGCTGTTCCGCGAAGGCGTAGAGCCTGCGAGGCTCGGCGATCTCTTGACCCGGCAGCACGAGCAATTGCGGGGCGGTATCGGTGTTTCCACGAGGAAGATTGACCGCATGGTGGAGGCGGCTCTGGCTGTCGGCGCTCTCGGCGCGAAGATCAACGGGTCAGGCGGCGGCGGATGCATGTTCGCCTATGCGCCGGGGAGAGAGGATGCCGTGGCTGAGGCGCTTGTACGGGTCGGTGGGAAGGCGTACAAGGTGAGCATTGACGAGGGCGCACGCGTGGAGGGTGCAGAGTCATGAGGGCGGTGATCGCCGCTGCTGGTCGTGGAAAGCGTCTGATGCCGCTTACTGCGGAGACACCCAAGCCGCTGATTCCCATCCAAGGCACGCGGCTGCTGGAGTACATCCTCAGGGGCCTGCGCTGGGCTGGCATCCTGGAGGCGATTATCGTGGTCCGACACCTTGGTGACAAGATCAAGGAGGCGTATGGCAGCGGATCGGAACTGGGCATGAAGTTGGAGTATGTATGGCAGGCGGGTCCTGATGGGACCGGAAGTGCCGTGCTTGCGGCCGAAGCCCTCGTGGGAGAAGAGCTGTTCATGCTCGTGTGGGGTGACGTACTGATGGATCCGGAGAACTACCGTCGAATCCAGGCGGTGTACTCAGCCCGTCCGTGCGACCTGCTGAGCGGCCTCAACTGGCTCGACGATCCAAGCACCGGCGCGGCAGTATACGTGGATGAGGACAGGATAGCTGACATCGAGGAAAAGCCGCGTGCAGGCAGAGCGCGCACTCACTGGAACCAGGCTGGCCTCTTCGTATGCACGAAGGAAGTTCCTGCTGCCCTCCGCGAGTGCGGTCTGTCGCTCAGAGATGAGATCGAGTTTACCTCGGCCGTGCAGAACCTAATATCCTCGGGGCGAGATGTCCGTTGGATGCCTGTGGAAGGCTTCTGGTCGGATGTCGGCACTCCTGAGGCCCTCGCGCGTTTGAATGCGGAATCGGCCGTGAAAGACCTCTTGCGATAAGGCATGCCGCCCAGTAGAACCAGCGACACGGTTGTTTCCTCTGCTCCGAGCATTCTCGGCCTTTCCCCACGGAAGACCGCAGATCCGAAGCACCCCTTCCTGTCTACGGTCTACCACCCGTCGTCTTCTCCGGAGAGTTTCTCTGATCTCAAACGGTGGGTAGATTAATGCGGAGCGAACTGGAGATCGGCGAGTGAGCGTGTCTTTGTGCTTCCGTGGCGAGATGGAGATACTGTCGGGAACCGCGCACCCTGAGCTCGCGCGAGAGGTTGCCGGCCTCATTGGCCTGCCCTTGGGATCGCTGAACGTGTCGCGCTTCCCGGATGGTGAGGTCCGCGTGAGCATCGGGGCGAGCGTTCGCGGGAAGGATGTATTCGTGATTCAGCCGACGTGCCCTCCCGTGAACGAGAACTTTGCGGAACTGCTGATAATCCTCGATGCCTTGTATCGTGCCTCGGCTGGGCGCATAACGGCGGTGATTCCATATTATGGGTACGCGCGGCAGGACAAGAAAACCGCCGGGCGAGAGCCTATCACCGCTCGCATGGTGGCGGATATGCTCTCGGTTGCCGGCGCGAACCGCGTGTTGACAATTGATCTGCACTCTCCGCAGATTCAGGGATTCTTCGACATACCCGTGGATCATCTTACTGCGGTAGGTATCCTTGGCGACTGCCTTCGCAGCTTGGAATTGCGTGATGGGGTGGTTGTCGCTCCCGATGCCGGACGGGTCGAGATGGCCACCCAGTATGCGAACCGGCTGCGTCTTCCTCTTGTCATAATCCACAAGCGGCGTACCGGCCCTGAGCAGACCGCGGTGGCACACGTTGTTGGGGAGGTACGCGGCAAGCGGCCTATAATAATTGACGACATGATCACTACCGGCAGCACCATCGCCCGGAGCGTCGAGGCACTCTTGCGGGAGGGAGCGATGCCGCAGGTGTACGTTGCGGTGACGCATCCCGTCCTGGTGGGGAGGGCCCTCGAGCACCTTTCGAATCCCGCGATCGCGAAGGTTGTCGTCACGAATACGGTGCCCGTGGGTCCGGAGAAGCGGATCAGCACGATGGACGTGGTTTCGGTTGCCGGGTTGATCGCCGGCGCCATAGCCCGCGTCCACAGCGATTCATCCGTGAGCGAGCTCTTTCCACAAGCAGCCTGAATCTTGTCTGTGCTTGACAACATTTGGCAAACTGGTTAGAATAGCACCCAAGTGGCCTTGTAAGGCGCGCACAGAATCTGCCAGGGATTAGATCAGGCGATTGAGTCCGCCACGGCGGACTGAATGGTGCCGGGCTTGTTCAAAGCAGCAGGCCGAACCTGCGGGACTAACCTAGTCAACCCGCAGGTTCTTTTGTTTGTGAGGATTATGGTGAATCCAGGCGTTAAGGCTGCGGCAGCCCTCATATCGGTCGTCTCGAACACACTGCTCATTGTGACCAAGGGAGCGGTTGGACTCTTCACCGGTTCAGTGAGTGTCCTGGCGGAAGCTATACATTCTGCTGTTGACCTGGCGGCAGCGCTAGTTGCATATGTTGCCGTTCGTGTCGCGGATCAGCCACCGGATGAGGCTCACGCTTTTGGCCACGGGAAATTCGAGAACATATCCGGCACTGTTGAGGCGCTGTTGATCCTTGCAGCAGCGGCGTACATAGGGTACGAGGCAATCGCGAGGATTCTCCACGGCGCCGGCGTGGAACATCTGGGCATAGGCATGGGAGTGATGCTCCTCTCGGCTTTGGCGAACTGGTTCGTATCGGCAAGGCTGTTCAAGGTCGCCAGAGAGACCGATTCAATCGCTCTGGAGGCGGATGGACAACACTTGCGCCTGGATGTCTACACTTCGATAGGCGTTCTCGCAGGGCTCCTGGCCGTTCAGCTGACTGGCGTCGTCTTGATAGACCGGATCCTGGGGCTTGGCGTTGCTCTGTGGATAGCCTGGATTGGCTTCGGACTGTCCCGTACCGCTCTGGGGCCCCTGCTGGACCTCCAGTTACCTCCTGACGAGGTCGAACGGATCGTAGCCCTCATAGGCTCTGATACCAGGGTGCTGGGCTACCATAAGCTCAGGACGCGCAAATCCGGTGGGCAGAGGCACGTGGACGTGCACCTCATCGTGCCCAAGGCAATGAGCTTGACCGAGGCGCATAACCTGGCGGAAGAAGTCGAGGATAGGATACGCGCCGAACTGGACAACGTCACCATCTTGACGCACGTCGAGCCGGAGGGCGAGTAACCCGTCCGACAGGTTTAAACCCCCTTCGTGATGGGTAACTAACACAAGCTTACCGTCGCGCGCCGTTCCTCAAGGGTGGATATTCTTGGAACCCGGCCGGGGTGAACCTGAGCCTGGGTTCGGAAGCCCGGAGTGGCATGTGGGCTGCTCCGGGCTTCCTTTGCAGACTACCTCAGCCTCATCCTGCGCGAGAGCGCTATTCAAGCTGTTCAGTTTCTGCCCACAGTATTCCGGGTACAACGTGTTCAGAAAAAGTACGTGAAGCACAGGGGAGCATCCATACGCGTGAAGGGGAGGGCACAGTTATGAATTGCCACCGCGGTACACGGAGGGGTAAGCTATCGCCAGTGGTGCTTCTGGCGATAGGCGCTGTTTTCGGGTTTGTTTTTCTGGGAGGCGGACCAGCGGGGGCGCAGGCAGACCGCGGAAATCAGCTCCGCCTTCTGACGGCGTTCGGAGAATCAGAGGTGAGAGTCCGCCCTGACCTGGTGGAAGTCCGGCTCGGTGTGGAAACTGAGGCGATCACGGCTGCGCAGGCTCGGCAGGAGAATGCCGCTCGCGCCGGAAAGGTCGTGGACGCCATCAAAGCGCTCGGCATCCCTGACGGCGCAATCCAGACGTCCGTATTCCAGATATACCCGGTGAGGCGATTCGAGGATCGGGAGTCTAGAGGCGAGCCCCCGATTGTGGGTTACAGAGTCGTGAACATCGTCAGTGTCCGGACGGAGAAGTTCGACCTGGTGCCGAGGATAATAGACGATTCCGTAGAGCGGGGTGCGAACCGGGTGGAGAGTGTGAGCTTCGTTCTGGAGGATGAGGCCGCAGCCAGGCAGGCGGCTCTTCAGCAGGCGGTTGCGAATGCTTGCGCGAATGCGCGGACCATAGCGAAGGCGCTCAGCGTAGTGCTGGTCAGAGTGCAAACTGTCCAGCAGGGCGGCGTTGGCGTGGTACGGCCGCCAATGCTTTTCCGAGCCGCAGGAGGGGAAGGTGCTGCGCCTACACCCATACTCCCGGGAGAGGTTACCGTGAATGCCTCGGTGACGGTGAGTTACGTTATCAAGTAGCGCGTAGTTGCTCCGGCCCAGGTGCTGGGAAGAGGGGAGGCTTTATGAACAGGGAAGTTCTGGATATAGGGGTCAGCGAGATCGCCGGAGCGCGGGTGCTTAGATTGACAGGCGACCTCGATTCGTATACGAGCGATCGCCTGGCTGCCGTTTCGAAGACATGGGTTGCTGGCGCCAAGAAGATAATCGTTGATCTCGATGCGCTGGAGTATGTAGACAGTGCAGGTTTATCAGCGCTCGTGGGCGTATGGGTTAGGGCGAGAGAGAGCGGTGCGCAAATGGTGGTGTCGTGCCGGAACCCCCGAATCCACAGAGTCCTGGAAATCACCGGTTTGCTCAACTTGTTCACCTTGGTGAACGGGGAGTCCGATACAAAGGCTCCACCGGGTACCAGTTATGGGAGGAAGGCAGTCGGGCCGGCGGGCGAGCAGCGGCCGCAGGCCGGCACGCCTCCTGGCTCCGGTGGCACGCCGCGGTGATGGCAGCGGACTGCATGCGGAATCACTGCCTCGTCGGCGTCTACAACCCCGATGAGCAAATTGGCTGCAGGTGTTGCCTTGCTAGAGCTCCATTCTGAGGGGTCTTACTCCTTTGTGCTCCCGTTGTCGGAACTATACCAACTCTCCGAACACAATTGTGCCCCTTTCTGTCGGCTCCTGCCGGTTGTATCGCGTAGCCAGGCATGATACAATGTAGCCTGCCGAGCGCGGAGACCAGCATAGTGGGCGAAGGGCAAATGGACAACTTGGCATCGTGTCTACGAATAAACAAGCGCAAAGGCGGGTATTCACTAGGACGAGCGATCTCTTGCCTCGTGGATAAGGGAGGCCAGCGGAATCCATGTTTGCTGTGATAATGGCCGGCGGCGGCGGTACGCGCCTGTGGCCGAAATCGAGGGAGCAGTACCCAAAGCAGATGCACGCCCTGGCAGGCGACAAGCCGCTTGTCCAGGAAATGACGGAGCGGCTGCAGAGGATCGCCGGGCGCGACAGGGTCTTCATCGTAACAAACTCGCACCATGCCCGCTTGATCGAAGCTATGATGCCGGAAATGGCAGATCACATCTTTGTTGACCCATACAGGCGCGACACGGCGGCCTGCGTCGGTCTCGCGGCGGTTTATCTCAGCCAGATTGAGCCCGACGCTGTAATGGGAGTCTTCGCGGCGGACCACTTCATCAGTTCAGAACATGAGTTCGGCAGGGTTGTGCGGGCTGCCGAGAAGCTGGCGGATGCAGGCCGCGTCGTCACCATAGGGATCGAACCTACCGAGCCTGAGACGGGCTACGGCTACATAGAGATGGGCGATATGTTCGACGTTGTTGACGGCCTCAGGGTGCACCGTGTTCGGCGGTTCGTCGAGAAGCCGAACCGTGAGAGAGCGCGGCGGTATCTTCAGTCGAAGAAGTTTCTCTGGAACAGCGGCATGTTTGTGTGGAGTATTCCGACGCTGCTGGGGTTGTTCGAAAGGCATCTGCCGGATACGCACTCCAGGCTCATGCGGATACGGGAGTCGCTCGGCACCTCATACGAGGACGAGATCGCGGATCGCGAATATGAGCAGATGCAGAGAATCTCCGTGGACTACGGCATCATGGAGAAGCTGGACGATATCCTCGTGATACGCGGAGAGTTCGATTGGAATGACATCGGGAGCTGGAGGACCGTCTGCGACGTCATGCCGAAGGATGGTGACGGCAACGCAGTGAAGGCGACGCATATAGGTGTGGATACGAAGAACTGCTTGATCCTGGGGACAGGCGGCAGGGTTGTAGCGACCATTGGAATCGAGGATCTGGTGGTGGTTGATACAGATGACGCCCTGCTCATTTGCCACAAGGACCGCACCCAGGACGTCAAGAAGATAGTGGACAAGCTCGAGAAGTCTCGTATGGAAGGCTACTTGTAATCCGGCTGAGGGGGCATGACTTGGCGGAGGAAGAAGAGCGGAAGCGTCCTGGGCTAATCCAGGTATACACAGGCGGCGCCAAGGGCAAGACTACCGCGGCATGGGGCCAGGCTCTAAGGGCTGTCGGTCATGGATGGAGGGTCGCCGTTGTGGAGTTCCTCAAGCCGCGGACCACTGGAGAGCGCGTTGCTGCAGAGCGCCTCGGACCGAACCTTGCTGTCTTTGGCGAAACCAGGCCCTATGATCCCTGTGTGGATCAGCATGAATCCGCTGAATTGAGGGATGACAGCAGACGGAACTTTGAGACGGCGAGGAACTTGATCCTCTCCGGCGAGTGGGACATGGTCGTGCTGGACGAGATCAACGTGGTTCTGCACTATGGTTTCGTGAGCCGGGATGAGATGCTGGACCTGCTCGGCGGGCGTCCCGATGCTACGGAGATCGTTCTGACCGGGAGGTACGCCCCCGATTGGCTTGTGGGCGCGGCTGATCTGGTTACGGAGACGATAGCTGTCAAGCATCCGTGCGAGCAGGGAGTCCAGGCACGGAAGGGGATCGAGTACTGATATGGGGCTTGGGCCGATAGCGTTGCTGACGGACTTTGGGCTGCGCGATCCCTTTGTCGGCATTATGAAGGGCGTTATCATGCGTATCAACCCATCGGCGACCGTCGTGGATCTGTGCCACGAGTTGGACCCTGGAGATATCCGGGCGGCCGGTTTCGCGCTTGCGATGGCGTTCCCCTACATGCCCGAGGGGACGATATTTACCGTCGTTGTGGACCCAAGCGTGGGCACCCAGCGGCAAGGAGTGGCTGCTGAGATTGACGGACGGATATTCGTCGGCCCGGACAATGGCATCTTGAGCTGGGTCCTCAAGAGCCGCAGGATCGAGCGCGCGGTGAGGCTTGAGAATGCGGAGTTCTTCCTCCCGGAGGTAAGCGATACCTTCCACGGCCGGGATGTGTTCGCACCCGTCGCTGCGCATCTGTCAAAGGGCGTGCCTCTGGACGCATTTGGCCCGGCTGTAAAGGACTTGAGCAGGTTTCCTATTCCTGAGCTTGTGATAAGCGACCGCGCTCTCCAGGGCGAGGTTGTCTATGTGGACCGCTTTGGCAATCTGCTGACCAACATAACGCGACAGGAGTTTGAACGCTGGCGGAAGAAGCAGGCGGGCGACAACCTCACGGTTCACTTCGGCTCGGTGGAGATTCGAGGGATCAGCCGGACGTATGGCGACGTTCCGCCCGGACATGCGGTCGCCCTGTTTGGAAGCGTGGGTGTACTCGAGGTTGCCGTCAACGGGGACAGCGCGGCGGAGACGCTCGGTGTCTCTATGGGCTTGCATGTGCTGGTATGTCAATCCCCCAGCTGAGAATGGAGCGACGCCGGCGATATGGTATAATGAGGCCGTGCGAAACCATCCGTGGTTGACCACAGAGCGGCGGAAGGCGAGAAGTATGCAGCTAGTCAACATCTGCAAGAGCAAGATACATAGGGCTACAGTCACCGAATCGAACCCGCAGTATGTGGGCAGCATCACCATTGATCTGGACCTGATGGAGCGATCAGGCATCAAGAAGGGCGAGCTGGTTCACGTCTGGAACCTAGACAATGGCAACCGGTTTGAAACCTACGCGATTCCTGGCGCAAAACGGTCCGGCGTGATCTGTGTCAACGGCGCTGCCGCTTGTCTCTGCAAGCCGGGCGACAAGGTGATCATCGTGGCATTCGTCCTGACGGACGAAGAAATCACTCCGAAGATGATTCTGGTGGACGAGGAGAACAAGTTCCTCAGAAGCATATAGCCTGTACGGCCTTGACCGGATCAGCGAAGGTAAGCCCGCACGAAAATCAGCAGAGCCGCCGCAGTGGACCAAGCCAACGCCTTGTGCTCGTTGTTTCGCAGGATGCTGTTCCAGGAGAAGGTTGATTCTGAAACCGAAGCTGCGGGCTTGAACCGCGGGATCAGCGTGGGAACAGTCTTCTTGTAAAGCACGAATTCCTCGCCGAACCGCTCGAACAGGTAGTCCTCCTCGGACCGGATTGCTGCTCCGTAGAACACAATGAAGCCGCCGAGGAAGACAAGCAGCAGCCCCCACGTGTGTATGAGGACAAAGGTCCCAATGCCCCAAAGCAAGCTTCCCAGGTAAAGCGGATTCCGTGTCCGGGCATACGGCCCGCCCCTGGACAGCTTGTGCCTTTTGACGACATGGCCTGCCGCCCAGAGACGCATGCCTGCGCCGAGGGCGATTACCGCTACTCCGGGTAAGAAGAGCCTCTCCGGCGCGTAGAAGATCGCGAGGAGCGCCATCACGTACATGAAGGGCATTCGGAGTCGGCTCGTCTTGGCATACACAGTGCCGTGGTAGGCGGTCGGCTTGAGATTGCTTTCCATCGTCTGGTGCTCCTGCTGGCCACACGTACCTGCGCATTATACCCGGTCTGCAGGCAGGCTGTCTATGGGAAGTCCGGCGGAATCCAGTGCTGACTTCGTTTGACACTGCACGCACGCGGTGCTAGAATCAGACATTGGCTTATCTGTCTAGTAGCAGTTCTTGGGAAGTCGAGGGGCATCGGGCATGGTGCCGAAGGTCGGGATCGAACCGACATGAGGTCGCCCTCACCGGTTTTTGAGACCGGCGCGTCTGCCAATTCCGCCACTTCGGCACAGTGGAAATTATAACCCAAACTGCCCGGTCTGTCAACGTGGGAGGCGAGTCAGCATGAACCGAAGAACGACCGTAATAGTCATCCTCGTGGTCGCATTAGTCGTGCTGTTCATCATCGTTGCCGCCATAAGTGTGGCTGTTGTGGTAGCTCGAGTACGTCCGATAACGGGCGGCGACGTGGCCCTGATCCGCGTAGAGGGGGTGATTACTTCCGGGCGCGGCTCGGTCGGGGTGCTGGGCGATGGGACGGCGGGAGCTGAAAGGATTGTTAAGCTCCTGGAAAGGTTTCGCAAAGATCGTTCGGTGAAATCGCTGGTCTTACGTATCAACAGCCGTGGTGGGAGCGCAGCCGGCTCGCAGGAGATTTACCGGGAAGTCATGCGTGTGCGCAGGGACGGCAAGAAGGTGACCGTTTCCATGGGCGATGTTGCAGCGTCAGGCGGCTACTACATCGCCAGCGCGGCAGACCGGATCTATGCAGACCCCGCCACCCTGACGGGCAGCATCGGCGTCATTATGGAAACCGCCGATATCCACGAACTCCTCGGCAGGTTCGGCATAGGGATGAATACCATAAAGAGCGGCAAGCTCAAAGATATAGGTTCGATGTCCCGCGCTATGACGCCCGAGGAGCGGAAGATACTGCAGACGCTCATAGATGACGTGTTCGACCAGTTTGTCTCTGACGTAAGTATTGGCCGGAAGCTCCCGAGACAGTATGTGGTGAAGTTGGCCGATGGACGTGTCTACACCGGGAAACAGGCCGTCAGGCTCAGGCTCGTGGATCGAACAGGCGGTCTGGAAGACGCTCTGAGGCACGCTGCGCGGGAGGCAGGCATAAGGGGCGAATTCTCGGTCGTGGAATATGAAAGGTACCCCGGTTTGCTGGACCTCCTCTTCGGCGGCCCGGAGTCCAAGCTTGCGGAGTGGCCGAAGCGGAGCGGGGCACTGGGCGACCTTGCGGAGAGACTGCTGTATGTTGACGCAGGGCGGTGGGAATAGAAAGCAGATGGGCTAACGATTTATGAGCCGCAAAGGTAAGGCAATTCTAATAGACGGCAACAGCCTCCTATACCGGGCGTTCTTCGCCATGCCGCATTTCTCGACGCTGGAGAACCAGCCCACTAATGCCGTCTACGGGTTCACGATGATGCTCCTCCGCCTGATCCAGGAGGAGAAGCCGGATATTCTGCTCGTTGCATTTGATGCCCCTGCAAAGACCTTCCGCCATGAGGAGTTCGAGGAATACAAGGCCCACCGGAAGCCGGCGCCCGACGAGCTGGTCTCACAGCAGCCGATTGCTCGGGAAATGATAGACGCATTCAACATCGCGCGGCTTGAGGTGGCCGGGTTCGAAGCCGATGACGTAGTCGGCACGTTGGCCAGGAAGGCTGAGGCGGAGGACTATGACGTGACGATCGTAACCGGCGACCTGGATGCTCTGCAGCTCGTGGACCCGAAGGTGAGGGTCATGACCACGGTGAAGGGCGTGTCCGAGACCGTCGTGTACGATGAGGATGCGGTCGAGCGGCGCTATGACGTTAGACCCGCTCAGCTCCCCGATTACAAAGGCCTCAAGGGTGACCCATCCGACAACATTCCGGGCGTTCCCGGCATCGGCGACAAGACCGCAGCGAGGCTGATCAAGGAGTACGGCAGCCTGGAAAACCTGCTTTACCACGCGGAGGATTTGAAGGAATCCAAGCTCCAGAATACCCTCGTTGAATCTTCCGACAAGGCCAGGCTTTCGAAGCGGCTGGCAACCATTGTCACCGATGTGCCCGTGGACATAGACCTGTCGAACTGCGGGTTCAGAAAGCCGGATTACGCGCGCCTCCGGGACATATTCAAGCGCCTGGAATTCCGATCTCTGATTAAGAAACTGCCCGAGGAGACAGGGCAGCGGGGGCTGTTTGCCAGTGTGGAGGCCGAAGCTCTTACGCAGGCCCTGGTCATCCGCAGGCCCGCACAACTTGACGCGCTTCTTACAGACGTCCGCGGTTCCGGCAGCGTTGCCATCCGCATTCATGGGACCTCGCTGCGTGGAGTGGATGCGGAGCCATTGGGCATGGCGGTGTCTGTGCCGTCCGGCAAGGCGTACTACATGGCGTTCGGCGAAGATACGGGCATTCGCTTGGAAGACCTCCGCCCGATTCTGGAATCCGAGGCCGTCGAGAAATACGGATACAACCTCAAATACGAGTACGAGCTTGCGAAGAGCTCTGGAATCGAGATACGAGGCCCGGCGTTCGATGTCCTGCTCGCTGCCTATCTCCTCAACGCGTCCAGAAGCGCCCAGGAGTTGGCGGACATCGCTTCTGACTACGCGCTTATCGAGATACCGGCGCGGGATGCGACGGCCCAGGGCAAAGTCGCCCTGGAGGAGGTGCTTGCCGCGGAGGTTGACGCGATAGGCCGGCTCGTCCCGATTCTCGGCGCAAGGCTGGCTGAGGATGGCCTGGGCCGTCTCATGGCCGACATTGAAATGCCGCTGGTTCGCGTTCTCGCTGAGATCGAGCTGGCAGGTGTGGCTTTGGACACCGACTGGCTTCAGCATCTCTCGGTGCTCTTTGAGGAGCGGATCCGAGCGGTCGAGCGCGAGATACACCGCCATGCTGGCACGGAATTCAACATCGGCTCGCCGAAGCAGCTTCAGACCATCCTATTCGACAAGCTCGGTCTGCCGGCGGAGAAGAAGACGAAGACAGGCTATTCAACGGATGCTGAGACGCTGGCGGCCCTGGCGCCCGCGCACGAGATCGTCACGAAGATACTGGAGTACCGCGAGCTTACAAAGCTGAAATCAACGTATGTGAATGCGCTTCCGAAGCTGATCAGCCCACGGACAGGGCGAGTGCATACGTCGTTGAACCAGGCGGTCACTGCGACCGGCCGGCTGTCGAGCAGCGAGCCGAACCTGCAGAACATCCCGATAAAGACCGAGATCGGCAGGGAGATCAGGAAGGCATTCGTCGCGTCGCCCGGTAACCTGCTGGTGGCCGCGGACTACTCGCAGATCGAGCTTCGCATTCTGGCGCACGTGAGCGGGGATCCCGAGCTGCTGCGCGCCTTCCGCGACGAAGAGGATATCCATACGCGAACGGCAATGAAACTCTTCTCGGTGTCCACTGGTGAGGTTACGCCCGAAATGCGGCGGCAGGCGAAGACGGTCAACTTCGCCGTGATCTATGGCATGAGCGACTACGGATTGTCGCGTGAGTTGAACATACCGACTGCCGTGGCGAAGCGCTATATCGAGAGTTACTTCCAGGAGTATCCGGGCGTGAAGTTGTACGCGGCCGAGACCCTGTCCAGAGCGCGTCTGGCCGGCTATGTTGAGAGCCTTTTGGGGCGAAGGCGGTATATTCCGGAGCTGAACAGTCCAAACCGAAACTATCGGGAGTTTGCCGAGCGAGCCGCAGTGAACATGCCTATACAGGGGACGGCTGCAGATATTGTGAAGATTGCGATGATCCGAGTGCACGAGCGGCTGAAGCACGCCGGCCTGCGCGCTGAGCTCGTCCTGCAGGTTCACGACGAGTTGGTATTCGATGTTCCCGAATCCGAGGTAAACCGCGCGGTGCAGATCGTCAGGCAGGCGATGGAAGGCGCATTCGACCTCAAGGCGCCGCTCAAGGTTGATGTGAAAGCCGGCAAGGATTGGTGCACCGCCCTGCCTGTCTCCGTCGAAAACCATGACGAGACGCTTGGGTGAAGTGCGAGATGCGCTCCAGTGGACAGTTTGGGTTTTTCTCCTACTGAAAACTTGACTCCGCGATTTGCTTTGTGTTATCATACACCAACATCCTTTTTCGCAGAGGCTGTGAAGAGGCTAGTAGGCGGAATGGGGCCGTTCCAGAGAGCTGTCGGTTGCTGTGAGGCAGCGCGGGCTTCCGCTGAATCTCACCTCGGAGCCGGAGGTTGAAAGTCCGAACACTGTGGGACGAGTAGGCTTTCCCGGGTGGCGACCGTTATCTCGCCCAGAGCGGATCCGCCGAAGCCTTGGCGAAGGCGGATCAAATCAGGGTGGTACCGCGTGAGCACTGCCTCTCGTCCCTTCAGGATGAGAGGTTATTTTTGTAGTTGAGGTGCTGAGCAGATGAGGAGCGACGCAGTAAAGAAGGGCATCGAGCGCGCGCCGCATAGAGCGCTGTTCAAGGCGATGGGGTTCACCGATGAGGAGCTGGCGAGGCCCCTCGTCGGGGTGGCGAACTCGGCGAACGAGATCATTCCCGGCCACATCCATCTGGACAAGATTGCAGAGGCCGTCAAGGCCGGCATTCGCATGGCTGGCGGCACCCCGGTCGAGTTCGGCGTCATCGGCATCTGTGATGGAATAGCCATGGGGCATGAGGGCATGAAGTACTCGCTCGCCAGCCGCGAGTTGATCGCCGATTCGGTCGAGTCCATGGCTGTGGCGCACATGTTCGACGCGCTGGTGCTCGTCCCGAACTGCGATAAGATCATTCCTGGGATGCTGATGGCGGCGGCGCGGATCAATATCCCCGCCGTTGTCGTCAGCGGCGGCCCGATGATGGCGGGGCTGTATCGAGGCCGCGACATTTCGCTCACTCAGGTGTTTGAGGCAGTCGGCGCAGTCGCTGGCGGCAGCATGACCGAGGAAGAGCTGGCCGAGATCGAGGAGTGCGCTTGTCCTGGATGCGGCTCGTGCGCGGGGATGTTTACTGCGAACTCCATGAACTGTCTGACGGAGGCGCTGGGGATGGGCCTGCCCGGCAACGGCACGGTTCCAGCGGTAACGGCTGCGCGCATCCGACTGGCGAAGCAGGCCGGCATGGCTGCGATGGACCTTCTGGACAAGGGCGTCACGCCGCGCGATATAATGACGCTGGGGGCGTTCGAGAACGCACTTGCGGTGGATATGGCTCTCGGCTGCTCGACGAACACGGTGCTCCATGTCCCAGCCATCGCATACGAGGCAGGCATCGAGCTGAATCTTGACAAGTTCAACGAAGTAAGTGAGAGGACGCCGCATCTGTGCAACCTGAGTCCGGGCGGAAGCCACCATATGCAGGATTTGGATCGGGCAGGCGGGATTCCGGCCGTGATGAACGAGTTGCTCAAACACAATCTGCTGCCTTACGCGGATGCGGTCACGGTGACCGGGCGCGCGGTGAGGGAAAACATCGCGGGGCGGGAAATCCTGCGGCCGGACGTAATCCGCAGTGTGGAGAGTCCGTATCATGCTCAGGGCGGGCTGGTGATCCTGAGGGGCAACATCGCTCAGGGCGGCGCGGTTGTGAAGCAGTCCGCCGTTGCCGAGGAAGTCCTCAGGTTTTCCGGCCCGGCCAGGGTCTTTGACTCTGAGGACGAGGCGACCGCCGCGATCCTGGGCGGAAGAGTGCAGAAGGGCTTGGTTGTTGTGATCCGTTACGAGGGGCCGAAGGGCGGCCCGGGGATGCGTGAAATGCTCTTCCCGACTGCGAGCGTTGTCGGGATGGGCATGGAGAAGGACATCGCCCTCATCACGGATGGTAGGTTCTCAGGCGCGTCGAGAGGGTGCTGCCTCGGGCACGTTTCGCCCGAGGCTGCGGAAGGCGGAAACATCGCCCTGATAAGGGACGGAGACATCATTGAAATAGACATACTCGGAAAGCAGATAAATGTTCGGCTTTCTGAGGCAGAGCTGGCGGCCAGGCGGAAGGCCTGGACAGCGCGCGAGCCGAGAGTCAAGTCGGGCTACCTGGCGCGTTATGCCAGGTGCGTGACCTCGGCCGGTACGGGCGCGATCGTGAAGTGATGGGAGGCAATACTTTGAAGCTGACAGGGGCACAGGCGCTGATCGAATCGTTGAAGCAGGAAGGCGTGGAGGTAATCTTCGGATTCCCGGGAGGGGTCGTCCTGCCGATCTACGACTGCCTGTATGATTGCAAGGCAATCAGGCACATACTGGTGCGCCACGAGCAAGGGGCAGCTCACGCGGCGGACGGGTATGCTCGCGTCACGGGCAAGGTCGGCGTCTGCCTGGCGACATCCGGCCCCGGTGCGACTAATCTCGTTACTGGAATCGCCACTGCCCACATGGACTCCATCCCGATAGTGGCCATCACCGGGCAGGTCAGGACGACGGTGCTGGGCAAGGACGCTTTCCAGGAGGCTGACATAACGGGCATCACTATGCCTATAACGAAGCACAACTTCCTGCTCAAGAATAGCAAGGACGTGCCTGAAGTAGTCGCCGAGGCATTCCACATCGCCAGGACGGGGAGACCCGGTCCCGTTCTGATTGACATTCCGATGGACGTGTCGCTCGGACAGTTGGATTACAAGCCTGTCAAGAACGTGGAGATTCCGTCGTATAGACCGACGACCACGGGCCATCCGCTTCAGATCAAGAAGGCGGCGAAGGCCATTGCGGCGGCTGAGAGGCCGGTGCTCTACGTGGGCGGCGGCGTCATCACGTCTGGAGCAAGTCCGGAGCTGATCGAGCTCTCGGAGCGGACTCACATATTGGTTGCGACCACGCTGCTGGGGAAGGGCGCGATTCCGGAGACGCACCCGCATTCGCTGGGGATGCTGGGGATGCATGGGACGGGATATGCGAACTACGCCGTCGCTCACTGTGATTTGCTGATTGCGGTAGGCGCGCGGTTCGACGACCGCGTTACCGGCAAGCTGGATGCCTTTGCGAAGAAGGCCAAGGTGATCCACATAGACATTGATCCGGCTGAGATCGGCAAGACGGTCCACGTGGACATTCCGATCGTGGGCGACTGCAAGACGATCCTTCGGCAGCTCCTGGGGCACGTGGAGCCTCGAGAGGAAACCGAGTGGAACGAGCAGATCATGCGGTGGCGGAAGGAGTACCCGCTTCAATACGGGTCGGACGCCGCGCTCTATCCTCAATATGTGATAGAGCAGATTTGGGAGATCACAGGCGGCGATGCCATAGTTGCGACGGGCGTCGGCCAGCATCAGATGTGGGCCGCTCAGTTCTACAAGTGCCAGTATCCGCGGCAGTTCCTGTCTTCAGGTGGGCTTGGCACCATGGGGTATGGCCTGCCTGCCGGCATAGGCGCCCAGATCGGGCGGCCTGACAAAACCGTGTTCGTGATTGATGGGGACGGCAGCATTCAGATGAACATACAAGAAGTGATGACCGCCGTGATGCACAAAGTGCCCGTGAAGGTTGCCATTATGAACAACCGGTATCTGGGCATGGTCAGACAGTGGCAGGAGCTGTTCTGGAATCGGCGGTATTCGGGCGTGGACATCTCAGCGCAGCCGGACTTCGTAAAGTTGGCGGAGGCTTACGGCGCGATTGGAATGCGTGTTGAGAAGAAGGACCAGGTGGCCGATGCCCTGAGGAAGTCACTGGAGTACAAAGACAAGCCGGTTCTCATAGACTTCCGCATCGAGCGCGAGGAGAACGTCTTCCCGATGATCCCTGCCGGTCAGAGCATCGAGGAGATGATGGTTCATCGGCCCAAATAGTCGTCTGTAGAGGAGGAACAAACTGTGCAGCACACTATTACAGCATTGGTTGAGAACAAGCCGGGCGTCCTGGCCCGCGTGTCGAGCCTCTTCGCTCGCCGGGGATTCAATATAGAATCGCTCGCGGTCAGCATCACGGAAGATCCGACCGTCTCCCGGATGACTATAGTCGTCGAGGGCGATGACACTATCCTGGAGCAGATCACGAAGCAGCTCAACAAGCTGGTTGACGTGATCAAGGTCATTGATTACCAGGGGATGCCGATCGTGCACAGGGAGCTTGCGATGATCAAGGTGAACGCCGAGCCGTCGGCGAGGGCCGAGATCATGCAGATAGTGGACGTCTTCCGCGCGAAGATCATTGACATCAGCGACAGGACGTTCACCATAGAGGTTACCGGCAGCGTGGACAAAGTGGATGCGATGATGAAGCTCCTCGAACCCTATGGCATACGGGAGCTTGTGCGCACAGGCCGCATCGCCATGATGCGCGGCGCTAGGACACCATAGAAGGTTCCGGAGAGAACACAGAAGCACAGAAGAACCTCCAACGTCGAACGTCGAGGTGCAGTCGGCGTTGGAAGTGCAATGCTTTCCCTTTCTGTGCTCCTCTGTGTTCCGCAAAACGACAACAGGAGGATTGCGGTGGCAAAGGTATACTACGACCAGGATGCGAGTCTTGATGTGCTGAAGGGGCGAAAGGTCGCCATTGTCGGGTATGGAAGCCAGGGACACGCTCAGGCACAGAACCTTCGCGACAGCGGCGTTGATGTGGTCGTGAGCGATCTGCCGGGGACGCCCAACTGGGACAAGGCCGTTAAGGATGGTTTCAAGCCTGTGTCCGCCTCGGAGGCGTCCGCTCAGGGCAGTATTATCCAGATCCTGACCGAGGACGAGGTTCAGCCGAGAGTCTACAAGAGCGAGGTGGAGAAGAACCTGTCCGAGGGCAAGACCCTCCTGTTCTCGCATGGGTTCAACATCCATTTCGGCCAGATAACCCCGCCGGCGAATGCCGATGTCATCATGGTGGCGCCGAAAGGGCCGGGCCACCTTGTGCGGCGCGTGTACACCGAAGGCGGCGGCGTGCCGTCGCTGATCGCCGTTCAGCAGGACTTCACCGGAAAGGCGAAGGAGACTGCTCTGGCATATGCGAAGGGCATTGGCGCGACCAGAGTGGGGGTTCTGGAAACCACCTTCAAGGAGGAGACTGAGACAGACCTTTTTGGCGAGCAGGCTGTGCTCTGCGGCGGCGCGACCGCGCTCGTGCTGGCCGGCTTCGAGACGCTCGTCGAGGCCGGCTACCAGCCGGAGATCGCCTACTTCGAGTGCTTGCACGAGCTCAAGCTCATCGTGGACTTGATGTACGAAGGCGGCATTGGCTGGATGAGGTACTCGATCAGCAATACCGCGGAGTATGGCGATTATACGCGCGGGCCAAGGATAATCACGGACGAGACCCGCGAAGAGATGTGGCAGATTCTCGACGAGATTCAGAAGGGCGAGTTTGCCAGGGAGTGGATTCTCGAGAACGTTGCGAATCGCCCCACCTTTAGTGCCTGCCGCCGGATGGCGAAGGAACACCTGATTGAAGAGATCGGCGCGCGCCTGCGCGAGATGATGCCTTATCTGAAGAAGTGAGGAGTGATTCTTTCACTCATCACTTATCACGATTTCTGCCCGAAAG
Organism: Armatimonadota bacterium; assembly: GCA_035528905.1. Classification (GTDB taxonomy): domain Bacteria; phylum Armatimonadota; class UBA5829; order DTJY01; family DTJY01; genus DATKXU01. The sequence goes on along the minus strand of DATKXU010000083.1, from coordinate 13,948 downwards.
GGGGCAAACGATATGACACGACGTATCATAATCTTTGACACAACCCTGCGCGATGGCGAGCAGGCGCCCGGCGCCAGCATGAACCTCGAGGAAAAGCTGGAGGTCGCCAAGCAGCTCGCACGCCTCAAAGTGGACATAATCGAAGCCGGCTTTCCGTATTCGTCGCCTGGGGACTTCGAGGCGGTGAAGGCCATCGCGCAGAAGATCAAGGGTCCGACTATTGCGGGACTTTGCCGCGCGACCGAGCAGGACATTGACTCTGCCTGGGAGGCGCTTCAGCATTCGACTAAGCCCCGGATCCATACGTTTATTGCGACGTCGGATATCCACCTGGAGCACAAGCTCAGAAAATCAAGGGAGGAAGTGCTCGACCTCGCGGTCGCAGCCGTGAAGCGTGCGAAATCCTACTGCGACGATGTGGAGTTCTCGGCTGAGGATGCCTCCAGGACCGACATAGATTACCTCTGCCGGGTCGTCGAGGCGGTGATTGACGCCGGCGCTGCCACAGTGAATATCCCGGACACGGTCGGCTACGCGATTCCGCACGAGTTCGCTCAGATTATCAGCACTTTGAGATCAAGAGTGCCGAATATTGGCAAGGCTGTGCTCAGCGTGCACTGCCACAACGACCTCGGTCTGGCGGTGGCGAACTCTCTCGCGGCGGTGCTTGCTGGAGCCGATCAGATAGAGTGCACCGTCAACGGCGTCGGCGAGCGAGCGGGTAATGCCGCTCTTGAAGAACTCGTCATGACGCTGAAAACGCGCGAAGATATATTCGGCGTCACGACGGGCATCAACACCAAGGAGATCTACCGGGCCAGCAGGCTTGTGAGCGACTTCACCGGCTTCGTTGTTCAGCCGAACAAGGCGGTAGTCGGGAGCAACGCCTTCGCGCACGAGGCTGGAATCCATCAACACGGCGTCCTGCAGGAGCGCACAACATACGAGATCATGGATGCTCAGTCCATCGGCCTGTCGGGCAGTAAGCTGGTTCTCGGAAGGCGCTCCGGCCGGCACGCATTCGAGAGACGCCTCGGCGAGCTGGGGTATGAGCTCACGCGCGAGGAGCTTCAGAAGGCTTTCGCCAGATTCAAGGAGGTCGCGGATAAGAAGAAGGAAATCTTCGACGAAGACCTCGAGGCGATCATAGCGGACGAGTTCCACACGATCCCAGAGACCTACCAGCTCAAGTACATGACGGTTATGACGAGCCTGGAAGGCGTGCCAACCGCCACGCTGGGAATCTCCACGGCGGATGGTGAGCTTGTAGACTGCGGGATGGGCGTTGGCTCCGTGGATGCCGTGTACAAGACCATAGACAAGATCGTTGGGATTCCCCACCGCCTGATAGACTACACTGTGAAATCGGTGACCGGCGGCACGGACGCCCTCGGCGAGGTTATGGTGAAGATCGGCGACGACAAGAACGTTTACATCGGCAGGGGCGCAAGCCTCGACATCGTGGAGGCGAGCGCAAAGGCATACATCCAGGCCATCAACAAACTGGTCTACTATCATTCGAAGAGGAAATAGGCAATCTATGGGTCAGACGATTACCGAAAAGATTCTGGCGGCTCACTGCGGCAGGAAGGGCGTGGATACCGGCGAGCTGATCACCGCAAAGCTTGATTTGGTTCTGGGGAATGACATCACCGCACCGATTGCTATCAGGGAGTTTGAGCGAATCGGGGCGGGATGCGTGTTCGACCCGCACAAGATTGCCCTTGTGCCGGATCACTCAACCCCGGCCAAGGACATCGAGTCTGCACAGCAGGTCAAGGAGATGCGGGAGTTCGCCCGCAAATACGGCATCGCTCATTTCTTCGAGGTCGGCCGTGCCGGGATCGAGCACACGCTTCTGCCGGACCAGGGGCTGGTACTGCCCGGAGATGCGGTGATCGGAGCGGACTCGCACACTTGCACCTATGGCGCTCTGGGAGCGTTCTCGACCGGCGTGGGCAGCACCGACCTGGCGGCGGCAATGGCCCTTGGTGAGTGCTGGTTCCGCGTCCCCGAAACGATTAAGTTTGTCTATCACGGCCAGCTGAACAAGTGGGTCGGCGGCAAGGACCTGATTCTCTACACGATCGGCAGGATCGGAGTGGACGGCGCGCTCTACTGCTCGATGGAGTTTGCCGGCGAGGTGATAGACCGCCTGCCGATGGCTGATCGGTTTACGATGTGCAATATGGCGATCGAGGCAGGCGGGAAGAACGGCATTATCGCAGCAGATGAGATCACCCTAGAGTATGTGCGGCCGCGCGCGAAAAGGGACTTCAAGCTCTACAAGAGCGATCCGGATGCGAAATACAAACAGGTTGTCGAGTTCGACTGCTCGCAGATCGAGCCGCAGGTGTCTTTCCCACACCTGCCGGAGAACGCCAGGCCGCTCAGCCAGGTAGGGGTTGTGGCGGTTGATCAATCTGTGATCGGCTCATGCACGAACGGGCGCATTGAGGACTTGAGAATCGCTGCGCAGATTCTTAGGGGGCGCAAAGTACATCCGAACGTGCGGTTGATCGTCTTTCCGGCGACACAGGAGATTTACCTCCAGGCGCTGAAAGAGGGGCTGCTCGGAATCTTTGTCGAGGCTGGAGGCGCGGTAAGCACGCCGACTTGCGGGCCGTGTCTGGGTGGGCACATGGGCTGTCTCGCAGAGGGAGAGCGCGCAATCGCAACCACCAACCGCAACTTTGTGGGCCGCATGGGCCATCCGAAGTCCGAGGTCTACCTGGCAGGCCCGGCGGTGGCTGCGGCATCCGCCGTCCTTGGCAGAATAGGCGGCCCGGACGAGCTCGAAAGCACGGAAGTTGAGCGAAGATGAGAATGAAGGGGAAAGTTCACAAATACGGCGGCAACGTGGATACCGACGTGATCATACCGGCGAGGTACTTGAACACCTCGGATCCTGCAGAGCTGGCATCGCACTGCATGGAGGACATTGACGCCGATTTCGTGAAGAAAGTCCGGCCGGGCGATATCATCGTCGCCGGGGAGAACTTCGGATGCGGGTCGTCGAGGGAGCATGCGCCGATAGCCATCAAAGCGTCGGGCATATCGTGTGTGATTGCGAAGACTTTCGCTCGAATATTCTACCGGAACGCGATCAACATCGGCCTGCCGATTCTCCAATGCGCACAGGCGGTGGATGGGATCAGTGCGGGCGACGAAGTCGAAGTTGACACGGCGTCGGGGGAAATCATGAACTTGACTACCGGCAAGTCGTTCCGGGCGATGCCGTTTCCGGAGTTCATGCAGAGACTTATCGCTGCGGGCGGCCTGGTCGCCTACGCCCGCGAGAAAGTCGAGCGGGGCCTCGGCGCGCCCTGCCGTGAGGGATGATGTCGAGCAGGCGACAGAGGGGACAGGATATGTCGAAGATATGGATCTACGATACCACACTGCGCGATGGAGCGCAGGGCGAGGGCATCTCGTTCTCGGTCGAGGATAAGCTGAAGGTAGCCCAGAGGTTGGACGAGGCCGGGATTGACTACATCGAAGGCGGATGGCCTGGCTCGAACCCTAAGGACGTCGAGTTCTTCCAGAAAGTCCGGTCGCTCCCGATGGCACATGCGAAGATAGTTGCATTCGGCAGCACCAGGCGGGGCAATGTCCGGGCGGAGGATGATTCCAACCTGCAGGCGCTGATCGAGAGCGGCACGCCAGTTGTCGCTGTCTTCGGCAAGTCATGGGACTTGCATGTCACGGATGCTCTCCGGGTGACGCTGGAAGAGAACGTCGAGATGATCTACGACTCCATCCAGCTCCTGAAGAAGCACGGTAAAGAGGTGATCTTCGATGCCGAGCACTTTTTCGACGGCTTCAAGGCCGACCCGGGCTATGCGCTGAAGACGTTGAAGGCAGCCGCGGCTGCAGGTTCGGATTGCATCGTTCTGTGCGACACAAACGGGGGCTGCGTCCCGTCCGACATAGTCATTGCCACGGATGCGGCCAGGGGTGAGGTAGACGTTCCCCTTGGCATCCACGCACACAACGATTCCGAGATGGCGGTTGCGAACTCCATCGCAGCGGTAGAGAGAGGCGCGGTCCACGTTCAGGGCACTATCAATGGGTACGGCGAGCGGTGCGGCAATGCGAATCTGTGCTCGGTTATCCCGATTCTGCAGTTGAAGCTGGGGAAGTCCTGCGTGCCGCCGGAATCTCTCGTAGAGCTGACGAGCTTGTCGAGCTTCGTGGATGAGATAGGAAACGTAGTTCCCAATGATCGCCAACCATTCGTCGGGCGAAGTGCGTTTGCGCACAAAGCAGGCGTGCATGTGGACGCCATGATGAAGCAGCCGATGACGTATGAGCACATCAGGCCGGAGGAAGTCGGTAACACCCGGCGCGTGCTCATCTCGGAGCTAGCAGGCGCGAGCAGCATCGTCCACAAAGCGCAAAGATACGGCGTGGATTTGACGAAGAAATCGCCGGAGACGCGCGAGGTGCTCCAGCGCATTACGGAGCTTGAGAACCGCGGTTTCTCTTTCGAGGGCGCAGAGGCATCGTTCGAGCTGCTGCTTCGAAAATCGGTCGGCTCGTATCGCAAACTGTTCGATCTGAAGAGCTTCCGCGTCATAGTGGAGCAGCGGGGCACGGATCCTGAACCCATCACCGAGGCGACTCTGAGAGTTGCTGCGAATGGCGAGGAGATGCTCACCGTTGCCGAGGGCGACGGGCCGGTTCACGCGTTGGACAATGCGCTTAGGAAGGCCCTGGAGAACTTCTATCCGGAGCTAAAGCATATCAAGCTGACTGATTTCAAGGTTCGCGTCCTCAATCCGAAGGAAGGGACCGCAGCGGGTGTGCGGGCGATCGTAGAGTCCACGGATGGCACGTCATTGTGGAGCACCGTGGGTGTATCTACCAACATCATCGAAGCAAGCTGGCGCGCTCTGGTTGACAGTGTGGAATACGGCCTGCTGAAGCTGACGGAGAAGAAAGGCACGTAAGCCGTGCCTGATGCCGCAGGACATAGGAAGTGCCAGCCTCGATCAGATTTCCAGGAGGCTGGCATTTTGTGTGTATCGGGAGTCGAGGAGTAGGTTCTTGGAAGTTATAGTCGCGGAGTCATCCGGGTTTTGCTATGGTGTAAAGCGGGCTCTGGATACGGTAGCTAAGTCGGCGAAGACAAGCTGCCGGCGCATGTTCACTCTGGGGCCGCTTATCCATAACCCCCAAGTGATACAGAAGCTAGAGGTTGAGGGCATAGAGAGCGTTGCCGACCTCAGCGAGGTCCCGGCCGGCTCGCTTGTCGTCATGCCGACGCACGGGGCGCCGGCGCGTGTAATGGCCCAGGCGCAAAAGCTGGGCCTGGAGATCGTTGATGTTACGTGTCCCTTTGTCAGGAAGGTGCATCGTCTGGCCGAGAGCCTTGTCAGGCAGGGCTACCAGGTTGTCATCCTGGGCGACGAGGGCCACACGGAGGTCCAGGGCATAATCAGCCGGGCGGGAAACGATGCCGTTGCTGTCTCTTGCGCGGAGGACCTGAAGAAGTCTCCGCTGAAGCGGCGGGTCGGCATTCTTGCTCAGACAACCCAGTCCCTGGAGCGGTACCAGCAGCTCGTGGCGGCGGCTTGCGAATGCGCCTACGAGGTCAGGGCGTACAACACGATTTGCAGCGCGACAGTCCAACGTCAGAAAGCGGCTTTAGCCGTCGCGCAGGGCGTAGACGTGATGCTCGTCGTGGGCGGCCGGAACAGCGCGAATACAAGACGTCTTGCGGAAATCTGTGCCGAAACCGGGGTCTCTACTTATCACGTGGAAGTTGCCGATGAGATTGATGCGGACTGGTTCGCCCGCGCGAAGAAGGCAGGCCTGACTGCAGGGGCTTCCACTCCGGATTGGATCATCAAGGAAGTGATCCGGAAAGTCAAGGAAATCCCTGCGGCGGTCTAGGTGGGTTGGCGCCTGAATATGGCAAAGGCAGTCTGCGGCAGAATCTCAAGAGTCATCGAGGGCAGCCCTGCGTTCCAATCCGGCGTGCGGCCGGGAGACGAGCTGCTGTCCATCAACTCGCGGCCGGTGCGTGACATCCTCGACTACCGCTTCCGCACTGCGGAGGAACAGCTTGTCCTGACAGTGCGACGCGGCGCGCAGAATTGCGAATACCACATCTTCAAGAAGGCGGAGGAGGACCTGGGCCTGGAGTTTGAAGAGGAGCTGTTCGACGGACTCCTCGCGTGTGGTAACAACTGCATTTTCTGCTTCTACGATCAAATGCCCAGGGGCCTCAGGGAATCGCTGTATGTCAAGGACGACGACTACAGGCTCTCATTCGCGCATGGCAATTACGTCACGCTCACGAATCTAAGCGATGGGGATATGGAGCGCATCTGCGAGCAGAGAATGAGTCCTCTGTACATCTCTGTGCACGCGACTGAGCCTGATCTGCGCGTGCGCATTCTGCGGAACGACGCTGCGGGCCGGGTAATGGAGCAGCTTCGAGCGCTGGCGAACGCCCGGATTAGGATGCACGCGCAGGTTGTCCTATGTCCCGGGGTGAACGACGGGGATCACCTGGAGCGCACTGTTCGCGATCTCGCCTTGCTGCATCCGTCGGTGGCATCCATCGCGCTCGTTCCCGTGGGCCTCACGAAGCACCGCGAGGGACTTCCAGCGCTTGAGCCGGTGGGGAAGGAGCTTGCCCGCGAGGTGCTCGATTCCTGCGCGAGGTGGCAGAAACGGCTCAAGCGCAGCCTGGGAACACGATTCGTCTTCGCGTCGGACGAGTTCTACCTCTTGGCGGGCGGCAGCTTCCCGTCGGCTGCTGCCTACGAGGAATTTCCACAGCTGGAAGACGGGATCGGCATATGTCGGATATTCTTAGATGAGCTGCGGCAGCTTGGTCGCGGTGCCGCGGGAAGGCATATCAGAGCTGGACGGTATGTTCTGGTGACAGGGATGCTCGCAAGCCCGGTCGTTCAGCAGCTCGCTGACCTCCTGAATGGATTCGACCGTGTGAGCGCGAGAACGTGTATAGTCGAGAATAAGTTTTTGGGCGAAACCGTTACCGTCGCGGGCCTCCTAGCTGGCTGTGACATTGCGGGGGCGCTGTGCGACGTGCGGGAACAGGAGGAAGTCTTGGTACCCGCAATTGCGCTGAACAATGACAGATTCTTGGACGATATGACTGTCTCGGAGTTGCAGGCGAGGGTGAGTGGTACAATCAACGTAGTTCCACCGTCTCCAAAGGCGGTATTGGAAAGCCTTGCGGGGCGAAGCGAAACCGGGACACGTGCAGTTTCCTGCATGGGAACGCGAGCGCAGGAGGGACAGCGTTGCCAAACCCTATCGTAGCGATCGTCGGCCGGCCGAATGTGGGAAAGTCCACTCTCTTCAATCGGCTGGTCGGGAAGCGAATAGCGATTGTCGAGGAGACTGCAGGCGTCACGCGTGACAGGCTTTATGCAGAGGCCGAATGGATAGGCCGCGATTTCCTCCTGATAGACACCGGTGGAATGGTATTGAATGAGAAGGATCCGATCACGGTTCAGGTTCGTGCGCAGGCGGAGATCGCAATGGCTGAAGCTGATGTCATCGTCCTCCTGGTTGACGTGACGGAAGGAGTGACGCCTGCGGACCTGGAAGTGGCCGATCACCTCCGCCGGGCGCGGAAGCCCGTGCTGGTTGCGGTGAACAAAGTGGAGAACCAGAAGCAGGAGCGCGATGCGGTGGACTTCTATTCGCTGGGTCTGGGAGAGATTTACCCGATCTCGTCTATCCAGGGATATGGCGTGGCTGAGCTGCTCGACAAGATAGTCGAGAGCTTCCCGCCCGCCGGCAAAGAGGAGGCGTACCCTGAAGACGCGATCAAGATAGCCATCGTGGGCCGTCCGAACGTTGGGAAATCCTCGATGTTGAACGCGATTGTTCAGGAGGAACGCGCGATAGTCAGTGAGATGCCCGGTACGACGAGGGACGCGATAGATACCTACTTCGAGCACGATGGGCAAAGGATAGTGCTAATAGATACGGCTGGGATCCGCCGTGCAGGAAAAATCCGAGGCTCTGTTGAATATTACTCAGTACTGCGAGCGGTTCGGGCGATAGAGAGGGCTGATGTTGCCCTCCTGCTGATAGACTCGTCGGAAGGGATCATGGACGGGGATAAGCGGGTAGGGGGCTTCTCGCACGAGGCGGGAAAAGCCCTGGTCATGGTGGCTAACAAATGGGACCTTGCGAAGGACAAGGGCGTCTCGATGCGTAGTTTCGCAGAGTCTATTCGCAAGGAAACCCCATTCCTGAGCTATGCGCCGATCGTGTTCGCGTCGGCGATTCACGCACAGGGAATCCGTGAGGTGCTTGACTCGGCCATTCTTGCTGCGCAGAGCCATGCTATGCGCATGCCGACCGGCGAGATCAACCGGATTGTCGAGGAGGCAGTGGATAGTCACCCTCTTACGCAGAAAGGTAAGCGATTCAAGGTCTATTACGCGACCATGCCGGCGGTGAAGCCTCCCACGGTTGTGCTGTTTACGAACGACCCGGGCCTGCTTCACTTCTCATATCAGCGTTACCTGGAAAACCAGCTCAGAAAGCATTACCCCTACGAAGGCACGCCGATTCGCATCCATGCCAGGAAGGCCGAGAGCAAGGAGCGCCGCCGGTCCGGCGGCTGACAGGGGGCTTGCCATATGGAAGCAGCAGTGCTGATCGGCAGTTACATTCTGGGCAGTGTACCGTTCGGCCTGATGATCTGCAAGGCTTGGCGAGGCGTTGACATCCGGAAGTACGGCAGCGGCAATATCGGCGCGACTAACGTCTTGAGGGCACTTGGGCCGGGGCCCGCTGCAGTCGTGTTCGGCGCGGACGTTCTGAAGGGGCTGATGCCGGTCGCGCTCGCCAGGCAGCTCTTCCACGAGGTCGCCTGGATGGCCGTGGCATGCGGCATGCTGGCGGTACTTGGGCACAGCCTGTCAATCTTCCTGCGTTTCAGAGGCGGCAAGGGTGTCGCAACCAGCCTGGGCGTCGTCGTAGGGCTGGATCCTCGCGTCGCGGGCATCGGATTTGGAATCTGGCTGCTGGTCGTTCTTCTGTCGAGATATGTGTCCGCGGCCTCCGTGGTAGCATCGGCGAGTATCCCTGTGCTTATGTTCGTCTTCGGTCTGCCGCCTGTTTACAAGCTATTCGCAGTGATTGCCGCGGCCTTCGTTATATTCAGACACCGCGCGAACGTCGCCCGGCTGCTACAAGGGAAAGAGCCCCGGTTTGGGGAAAAGATCAACGTGACCGGAGGCATGACAATGGTGAAGGGAATTGAAGGCGACCTGCTTGTGGCTCTGGCGAGGCAGGCGGTAGAGGAATTTGTACGCTTTGGCCGGGTGACGGCGATTCCTTCACCTCTGCCGAGCGAGCTGCAGGTGGGCCGGGGCGCGTTCATCTGCATAAAGAAGCACGGGCAACTTCGGGGCTGCATCGGTACGATTGAGGCGACGCAGCCGAGCCTTGCGGCGGAGGTCGTCCAGAACGCGATCAGCGCAGCCATCTCAGACCCGCGTTTCGAACCCGTAGCGGAAGACGAACTTGAGCACCTCGGGTACACGGTTGACGTGCTGAGCGCGGCGGAGCCCGTGAGCAGTCTGTCCGAGCTGGATCCCAAGCTCTATGGGGTTATTGTAGAGAGCGGCGTCAAGCGGGGACTTCTTCTTCCGGATCTCGATGGCGTTGACATGATCGAGGAACAAGTGGGTATCGCGATGCGGAAGGCAGGCATCCGCGACGGGGAGCCAGTATCACTCTATCGCTTCCAAGTGACACGTCATGGCGGCTGAGACAAGCGGAATAGAATGCCGGTACTACGAGAGGGTCGGCGAATCGGTCCGGTGTCTCCTGTGCCCTCAATCCTGCACCATTGCGCCGAGTAGGGCGGGATTCTGCCGGACGCGCCTCAACGTCGAGGCGAAGCTGTACCTGACGACGTACGGCCAATGCTCGTCGATCCATCTCGACCCGATAGAAAAGAAACCACTTTTCCACTTCTACCCAGGCTCGCAGATTCTATCCTTGGGCTCGCTCGGCTGCAACCTTGCGTGCCGATTCTGCCAGAATTGGCAAATCTCTCAATCATCGTCCCCGACACGCTACGTGTCGCCGGAAGAAGCCGCGCAGCGCGCGTCGTCCGTGCCGGGCAACGTTGGCGTGGCTTACACGTACAATGAACCGCTGGTCTGGTATGAGTACCTCCTTGACGCCGCCTCAGCCGTGCGCAAAGCAGGCTTGAAGAACGTTCTAGTCACGAACGGCGAGATCAATGAGGGGCCTTTGCGCGAGCTGCTGGCCCTTATTGATGCGATGAACATAGATGTCAAGTCCATGGACGAAGAGTTCTATCGCAGCTTGAGCAGTGGGAAGCTGGCGCCGGTCTTGCGCACGGTTGAAATCGCACATGAGTCGGGCTGCCACGTCGAGATCACAAATCTACTGATCCCGGGCAGCAACGACCGCCCAGACCAGATCCAAAGACTGATTGATTGGGTGGCCGAGCTCGATCCTCGGATCCCCCTGCATTTCTCCAGATACCACCCGGAGTACAAGATGACCGCTCCGCCGACGCCGGCGGAGAAGCTTATGAACGCGCGCAGCGCGGCGCTGCAGAAGCTGAAATACGTGTATGTGGGGAATATTCACATTGCTGGAGCGGCTGATACGAACTGCCCGACCTGTGGGAAGCCCGTCATAGAGCGGACCGGCTACTCGATCGCTGCGAGCCACCTTGACGGCCGGAAGTGTGCGTACTGCTCCGGGCACGTGGACATCATTTCATGACGCAGAGGCCCGATGAATGCCTGAGGTAATCCTCGCTTCCGCCTCGCCCCGACGTGAGGAACTGCTACGTCTGCTGGGATTAGATTTCCGCGTGGTGATGAGCGAATTCGATGAGTCCATGGTGTGTCAGTGGCCTCCAGAAGAGCACGTCGTCGAATCGGCGACCGGGAAGGCTGCCGACATTGCGTCTCGAATCCATGATGGCGTGGTAATCGGCGCAGACACCGTGGTGGTTGTAGACAGCTCGATTCTCGGTAAGCCGGTGGATGCCGAAGACGCTCGCCGCATGCTGAGGCTGCTGTCCGGGCGGTCGCACTACGTGTTCACCGGATTGTGCGTCATGCAGCGGACGGCTGGCGAAACCATCCGCAGCGAGCGCGACTGTGTGTGCACTGAGGTCCGCTTCGGCGAGCTGAGCGATGAAGTCATAGATGCGTACGTCGCGACGGGCGAGCCGCTGGACAAGGCTGGCGCCTATGGCATCCAGGAGCGTGGCAGCGTGCTCGTTGAGCGCATTGCGGGCGACTACTTCAACGTCGTGGGCCTTCCTGTCTACCGCCTGAGCCGAATGCTGTTGGAAGTCGGGATAGCTCTATTCCGCTAGCTGCTCTGCTACACGCTGTGTACCTTCGAACTCTACAATCCCTGCTCAGTGTGAACGCGTGGTGCTCGTGTGCGGCCCAAGGTCCCCGGCAGGTCTTGGACCGCCCGAGATAGAATAGTGTATCGGATCTCTCGCACTGGGGAGCGCACCGATGAAACGATGGAGAATCTCGCTAGTTCTGTTGACCGCTGTGGGAATCATGGCACTGTGCGCGCATGCAGAGGCGAAGGTAACGGTCCAGCGCATCACCTACAGCGGTTGGGTTGATTCCTACCGACTTACGGCTGGGCTGTACAGTCTGGTCGTCGTGCCTGAGATCGGCGGGCGCATAATGGAGTACTCCCTGGATGGTCGAAATGTGATCTGGGAGAACCGCGAGGAATACGGTCGTATCTACCCGATCACGAAAGAGTGGCACAACTACGGAGGCTACAAGACGTGGGTGGCTCCGCAGGATTCATGGGGCTGGCCTCCGGACCCGATGCTGGACTTCGGCAAGGCAAACGTAGAGGTCCTCCAGAATCCGAAAGGTCTTCCGGTGCTGAAGGTCATCGGCTGCCCGAGTTTGTCAACGGGCGTGGTCTTCACGAAGGAGATCGTACTGAACGAATCAGGCGAAGTCCTGCTCACGCAGCGGATGCACGACATCGGCGGGAAGTCTGTTACTTACAGCGTGTGGGACGTCACGCAGGTGAGGACGCCGTGCTTTGTCGCATTCCCTGTCAAGTCGGACAGCCGCTTCCCAGACGGCATTTCCTACATCATGGCGGAGTCGAGGAACAGCAGGCAGTTCAATGTGCGGGATGGCCTGTGCATAACGAACTACCTGGGCGAGGTGGGCAAAATCGGCTCCGACACGGACGGCCCCTGGATGATCTGGTTCAAGAACGATCTGGCCTATGTGAAGCTGTTCGGCCCGATGGAGAAGGCGCAGTATCCGGATGGCGGGTGCTCGGCAGAGGTGTTTACGAGCGATGCCAGACTTGGGTACGTTGAAATGGAGATCCTGGGGCCGCTGGTGCAGCTGGAGCCTGGCAAGCAGACGGAGCTTATCGAGCGGTGGCGAATCCTCAAGCTGACTCAGCCGGTCACTGATGAGGGGCGGGTCATCAAGGCCGTGAACGGCATGAAGAGCAAGGGGTGGATCCCCTAACACATTTGGGATTGCGGATTGCCTGCCCTGAGCTTGTCGAAGGGCGGACTTGCCGCTCACGCATTCGCATGGCGGGTAGGAGAAACATGCCGCTGTTTGACTATAGATGCATGGATTGTAGGAAACGATTCAGCCTGCTCATCGGGGTAGTCGCCGAGCCGCAGGAAGAGAGATGCCCGAATTGTGGAGGCACAAAGGTCCGCAGGCTGATCTCGCGCTTCGCCCGTTTGCGATCCGAAGACGACATGATTGACAGCCTTGCCGATCCAGCGAGAGTAGGCGATGTCGAGGACCCGAAGCAGCTTCATAGCTGGATGAAGCGCATGGGCAAGGAGATGGGCGAAGACCTCGCCGATTTCGATGAGGTACTTGAGGAGATCGAGGCCGGAGGCGAGGAAGCGGCTGACGAGGAGCTCTAGCCTGGATTATTCAAGATGCTTGCAGTCCGGGGTGGAAAGCGCGACCGCGCACGATTTGCAGATTAGCTCCCGGGAGATGCCGGCTTGAACTGCGCCCGGCCCTTAACGATTACGGCGTTCTTCTTCACCGCAATGTCTTCCAGGCTCACGGGGAATCGCATCAACGACATATCAAGAATCGGGTTTGCCCTCTCCAGCATCTTGTTCACAACGTAGGCTGGTACAGGTAGGTGAGCCGCCGAGGCGCTGTCCGCGACGAAGTTCACTTTGTCTCCGCCGGCGATGACTGGCCTGCCGGTCACCGAGACGAGCACGTTGACCCCCGCCACTCTTGGAATGAACTCGACCGTGACCTTGTCCGGCTCGAGCTTCACGCGTAGGTCAGACTCGCCTTGGCGGTTTTTCTCGATATAGGCGTTCACGGCCACCTCTGACAGGGTTGCTTCGAAAGTGGTTTCGCGCACACTCTTTATCTCGCGCGTTCTGGGATGGTATCTGACCTCGTCCATATCAACCGAGATGCGAGACACAAGAAGCTTCGGTTCGAGCTGTAGATCCATGCCTTCGATGTGAAGGTGCTCGATCAGTCCGCGCATCATTGCGCTGGTGGAGCCGTCGGCCCGTACTTTGTATTCCCTTGCGGGTCCAATGTAATCGGGCAGCGCGTTCCGTATGCCCTTCTCAACTCGTGGGCGTATGAGGCCGCCTGAACAGCCGGCGACGAACACAGCGAGGATAGCAACCCAGAACAGTCTTCCCATTCGCGTCTCCGTACACAGATTCGAGGTAGACTCCCAACCGGAGCCTACCTCGACATTATACAGCGCCATGCCTGCAGCCGTCCAGCTCTTGATCGTATACAAAGCGGGTAGTGTCAACCCTTTTGTGTAAAATGGCGAATTGGTTTCAGCTCCCAACGCTTGTTGAACGAATCGAATACGGCGAAGATGACCCGATCGCAGCTGGCCTTGTTTGCAAAGCAACTCATCGGTCGGGTCCTGCGCC
>DATKXU010000082.1:0-149362 GCA_035528905.1 Armatimonadota bacterium | reverse complement strand
ACCTCCGCATCAGTGTTCTCGCGGCCGAGCGTCAGCCTGAGCGAGCCGTGCGCCAGCTCATGCGGAAGTCCGAGGGCGAGGAGGACGTGCGAAGCGGACAAGTCGCCGGATGTGCATGCAGAGCCGCTCGAGACGCAAATCCCTGCCGCATCGAGCTGGAGGATCATGGATTCGCCCTCGACTCCTTCTATGCTCACGTTCACGTTGTTCGGGAGGCGCTTCGTCCTGTGGCCGTTCAGCCGACAGTCTGGAATCCTGGTGAGGATTCCATCAATCAGCCTGTCGCGTAGGGCCGTCAGGCGCGCAGCTTCCGCCGATGCCGTCGCCTGGGCGATTTCCGCTGCCTTTCCCAGTCCGACAATACCAGGGACGTTGTGGGTTCCGGCGCGTTTCTTGCTCTCCTGGCCGCCGCCGTGCATGTAGGGGAGAATCCTCACGCCCTTTCGGACGTAGAGCGCGCCGACGCCCTTCGGCCCGTAAATCTTGTGGCTGGACAGGGACAGCATATCAACATTCAGCTCGTTCACGTCAACGGGAATCTTGCCGATGGACTGGGTGGCATCTGTGTGGAAAAGGATGCCTTTCTCCCTGGCAATCGCGCCTATTTCCGCGATAGGCTCTATGACCCCAATCTCGTTGTTCGCGTGCATGACGCTGATTAGGACCGTCCGGTCCGTTATCGCGCTTAGAACGTCCTGCGGGTTGACGATCCCGTCGGCGTCCACGGGCACAACAGTGAGTTGGTATCCGTGCTTCTTCAGGAACTCGCAGGTTCCGAGCACCGCATGGTGTTCGACTGCGCTTGTGATGGTGTGCCGACCCTTTGACTCGTGTGCCAGTGCGGCTCCGACGATCGCCCAGTTGTCGGCTTCAGTCGCGCCGCTGGTGAAGTAGATTTCGCTCGGCTCCGCCCCAATGAGAGCTGCGACCTTGGCGCGTGCGTCCTCAACAGCCTGGCGCGCATTACTCCCAAACGCGTAGAGCGTGGACGGGTTTCCGAACTGCGTTGTCAGGTATGGCATCATCGCCTCGAGGGCCTCCGGATGAACCGGAGTCGTCGCTGCGTGGTCGAGGTAGATCAGTTTGTTCATCTTGCTTCCCCCAATCTGGGATGTGATGGTTTCAGGTTTCAGGTCTCAGGTTTCAAGTTCCAGGTTGGAAGTTCGACGTTTGTGCCGACCTCTCATGTACGCTCGATATCTGTACCGACGAGCTCCAGGTGTGCCTGGTTCACTATGCAATCAGGCTGGTGCTCGCTGCCGCACCGCAGGCAGATCTCGTCCACCTCGCCATCCAGCTTCAGTGCCGCTTCGATAAAGCGCTCGAGCGATTCAACAAGCCGCGTCCGCTCCTCCGGCGGCATCTGCGATAGAATTCCGGCGAGGCGCTGCGTCCGCTCCGTCTCGATCCGGCCCAGCAGATCCTCAGCGCAGCGGGTGAGCGAGACCTCGGCCTGCCGCCGGTCGCGCTGTCCCGGCCGGCGCTCTGCAAGTCCGCGCCTTGCCATGCGGCTTACTAGCATCGTTGCAGCCGGCTGGCTCACCGAGAGACCTTTCGCGAGGCTTCCTATGCTGCACGTCCCATGTTGCGCGATGTGCCTGAGCGCCTGGAACTGTGCCACTGTGATCTCGTCGGCAGGGCCTACGGGAAAACCAGCCGTCAATAGCTTGGCCATGATCCTGGCAAAAATGTCTGATACGCGTTCTGTTTGACTTATAGTCTCGGTCTGGTTCATCGTTAAGCCCCCACAGTCGGATAATGCGTTTATTGCATAACCTAGTTATATAATACCCGGTTCCAAGGGTTTGGTCAACATGTTTCAGGGTATATTCTGCAAAAATTTACCACTTATCCGGCGTATGGACCGTTGACCGACTGGATGGAAGGCGCTAGAATGGCTCCGCTCTTCGGATAAAGCATACAGGGAAGACCATAGACTGTGGACCGTAGATCATAGACCGGAGGTGTGTATGAAGCTAAGCGATATCATCCGCATTCTGGAAGAGATTGCGCCGCCGGAGTATGCGGAGCCTGATGATGCGATCGGACTCCAGGTCGGAGACCCCGATCAGGAGGTCCGGCGGGTCATCGTGACGGTGGATGTCACTCCGGCCGTCATCAGCGAGGCAGTCCGGACATCCGCTGATCTCCTGGTGGCCCATCATCCGGTCATAGACGTCAAGTACGCTCCCCTGCGGAGCGTCCGGCTTGATGTATACCCGCAATCGCTCGTGTACAGGCTCGTGAATGCCGGCACAGCGCTGTACGTCATGCACACGAACTACGACGCAGCTAAGGGCGGGATCAACGATGTCCTCGCGGAGCGCCTCGGCGTCGTTGATACCAAAGTCCTGGAGCCGACGTATGCGGGCAAGATGTTCAAGCTCGTGACCTTCGTTCCGGCGGAAGCGGTAGACGCCGTGCGCGATGCGCTTGCCGAAGCCGGCGCGGGCGTCATTGGGAACTACACTCACTGCTCTTTCCAGTCGCCGGGCACGGGAACGTTCGAGCCGATGCCGGGCGCTGAGCCATACGTGGGCAAGATAGGCGAGCTCGAAAGGACGCCGGAGTTTCGCCTGGAAGTCCTGGTGCCCGAAGGCAGCCTGCATGATACAATCTCAGCGATGGTGGCAGCCCATCCTTACGAGGAAGTGGCGTATGACGTCTATCCGTTGTGGAACAAGGGGGAGGAGTTCGGCCTCGGCAGATATGGCAGGCTCCGGACGCCGATGACCTTCGACGGCCTCTGCGAAATGGTGCGGGATGTGCTGGAAGTCGAAGACCTCAGGGTCTCAGGCGATCCCGATGCCTCGGTTGAGACAGTCGCACTTCTCGGCGGCGGCGCTGGCAGCAGAATCGAGCTCGCCCATTCCAAAGGCGTGGATGTGTATGTGACTGGGGACGTGAACCACCATCAATTCTTGCTTGCGAAGGCCCTGGGGTTGAACGTGATAGACGCCACGCATTTCCGCACTGAGCGCCCCGGCATGATTGCGCTTGCTCCGCGCCTGCACGAAATCCTTTCTGCAGAGGACGTGACGGTGGAGTACGTTGACGACGTCACGCTGGGCAGCGGATAGGGCATGCGTGACAGCGCCTCGCTCAACATGGGAGCTACCACTTGCGTCTGACGGGGATGCCGGCCCTTGCGAGTTCTTCCTTGATCTGCGCTATCGTGTATTCGCCGGTGTGAACCATGCTGGCGATGATTGCGGCGTCGGCCTTCCCGTCACGGAATACATCAATCAAGTGCTGAGGAGTTCCGGCCCCTCCTGATGCCACAACCGGAATATGGACATTCGTGGAGATCAGGCGGGTGAGGTTCAGCTCGAATCCCCCGCGAGTGCCGTCTGCATCCACGGAATTGAGAACTATCTCGCCAACGCCCGAGTCTTCCGCCCGCTTAGCCCATTCGAGCGCGTCCAGGCCGGTGCGCTCCCTGAAGCCCCGTATCGTGATCTCGCAGCCGCTCGGGAAACGGGCACGATCATCGGTTCGGACCGGATCCATTCCCAGGACGATGCACTGCGAGCCGAATGCCTTTGCTCCCTGTGTGATTATGGAGGGGTTCTCTACCGCCAGGGTGTTGACCGATATCTTCTCGGCGCCTGCCAGGAGCACCCGGTACATATCTTCGAGGGTCTCGATTCCGCCGCCAACAGCGAACGGAATGTGGACGGCCCTCGCTACCTCGCGGACCATCTCGATATCAATCGAGCGATGCTCTGCGGACGCGGTGATGTCGTAGAAGACCAGCTCGTCGCACCCACCTTCGCTGTATGCCACGGCCATTTCTACAGGGTCGCCCAGGTCAATGTTGTCCTGGAACCTGACCCCCTTGGTGACCTTCTTGTCCCTCACGTCCAGGCACGGGATGATTCTTTTGGTCAGCATGTTCCGTCCCACCGGGAGAAGTTTTCCAGCAATCTCAGGCCGATTCTTCCCGAGCGCTCCGGATGAAACTGCACGGCGAATAGGCCGCCTTTTCCAACGGCCGATGCGAATCGGACGCCAGCGTATTCCGTCCCGCCCATGATGTGAGCGGAATCCATCGGTGCAGGATAGTAGCTGTGGACGAAGTAGAACTCGCTTCCGTCCTCGATTCCAGCGAAGAGCGGATGGCTGGCCTTGAAATCCACGGTATTCCACCCGATATGTGGAATCTTGCACGTAGGATCCGGCGGCGTGAATCGTTTGACTTTTCCCGGCACGAAGCCCATGCACTGCACGCCGCCGTCTTCCTCCGAAAACTCGAAGATCACCTGCGTGCCCAGGCATATGCCGAGAAAAGGCACGCCCTGAGACACCACCGCTTGCAGGGGTTCGATGAGTTTCAATCCCCGCAGGTTCCTCATGGCCTCCCCGGCTGCACCGACGCCGGGAAAGATCACCCGCTCCGCCGCACATATCCGCTTCGGGTCGCTGGTGATCTCGCATGGAACGCCGATGGACTCCAGAGCCAGTTGAACGCTCGTCAGATTCCCGGCCTTGTAGTCAACGACAGCTATCACGGTTGCTCCTTAACTGATGCACAACGTAGTCGAGGTTTCAGGCTGCAAGTTTCGGGTTCCGGGTTAGGCATTCGACGCTCGACGTTCTTTATTCTCCCCGTCTCCCATTCCCCCACACTCCCATTCTTCCGGTTTCCGTGTCCCCGTGCCGCCGTGGCGAGCACTACCACACATCCACCTTCTCAAGGCCGGCGAAGGAGAGCATCAGCTTCTTCCGGCCAACTTCCTCGAAGGCTACTGTAACCTGCGCGTCGTTGCCGAACCTCTCAACTGTTTCGACTATGCCGAGGCCGAATACGTTGTGTTTCACCCGGTCGCTGGGGCGAAAGGAATCTACCGGGGCCTGCCTTGCCGCTCCGGAGTCGGTCCAGAGCGTCGAGGCCGTCGGAGCCTTTGCCGCGGGGACGGCGCGCTTCGGCACTTGGAAAATCTCCGCCGGTATCTCGCGCACGAAGCGCGATACTACCTGCCGCTTCGTGTTTCCGAAAAGCGTGCGGGCGTGCGCATGGCTGAGGTATAGTTCATCCTTCGCGCGAGTCATGCCCACATAGCAGAGCCTCCACTCCTCTTCGAGTTCCTCTTGGCTCGACATCGAGCGAATGTGTGGGAATATGTCTTCTTCCATGCCGACCATGAATACCACAGGGAACTCCAGCCCCTTCGCGGAGTGAAGGGTCATCAGGGTCACCGTCGGCTTGTGCTCGTCGTAGCTGTCTATATCCGTGACCAGCGCGACCTGTTCCAGGAAGGCCCGGAGCGACTTGTCTTCGCTCGTTCGTTCGAACTCCTCGACGACCGTGAAGAGCTCTTGGACGTTCTCCGCCCGCGAATCGGCCTCTCTCGTTCCCTGGCGTCTCAATTCGGCGATGTAGCCCATGTTCTCCACGACTTCAGTGAGAAGTCTGCCGACCGTGAACTCTTCACGCTTGTCGTGTGCAAACTCGATCAACTTCGCCAGTGCGGTGAGTGCTTTCTTTTGCTTAGGTTGGATGTCGAGCTCCTCGGCGCGCTGCATCGCTTCGAATAGGGTGACGCCCTCGCTCGTTGCGAACTGGTCTATCCGCTCCAGCGCGACGGGGCCGATGCCGCGCGGCGGCACGTTCATTATCCGCTTGAGGCTCACGCTGTCGCGCAGGTTGAACGCCAGGCGCAGGTAGGCTATAAGATCCCTGATTTCCTTGCGCTCGTAGAACCGCACACCCCCGATGACTTTGTACGGGACACGGTAATTCATCAGGGCCTCTTCGAGCACGCGGGACTGTGCGTTGGTGCGGTAGAGGATCACGAAATCCGAATACTCCCGTCTGCCTGCGACTACCTCGTCGCGTATGCGGTTCACGACTCTGACAGCCTCGTCGCGTTCGTCCACAGCCTCGATCTTTTGGAGCAGCGCGCCCTCCTCACGGTCGGTCCAGAGCTGCTTCGGCGCACGGCGCTCGTTCCGGCTGATCACATGGAAGGCGGCATCGAGGATATTCCTGGTGGATCGGTAATTCTGTTCCAGCGTGACGACTTTCGCCCCTGGATAGTGCCTCTGGAACGACAGGATGATGTCTACGTCCGCCCCGCGCCACGAGTAAATTGACTGGTCGTCGTCCCCGACCACGCAGATATTCTTGTGCCTGTCCGCCAGGAGCCTGACGAACTCGAACTGGGCATGGTTGATATCCTGATACTCATCTACGAGAATGTACTCGAACTTCCGCTGGTAGTGATCGCGGACGTCCTCGCGCTCCATAAGGAGGCGAACCGCGTAGAGGATCAGGTCGTCGAAATCAAGCGCCTGGTTAGCGCGAAGCTTCTTCTGGTAGAGGGGATAGACCCGGTCTACCAGCTTGTCGTATGTGCCGAGAGCGCCTTTCGAGTAGTCTTCAGGCAGGACAAGCTGCTCTTTCGCCTGGCTGATTTTGGAAAGGATCTGCGCCGCACTGTTGTCGCGCTCGTCCAGGTTCAGGTCTTCCAGGCACTCGCGAATCAGTTTGAGCTCGTCGTCTTGGTCGTAGATGACGAACTCCCTTTCAAGGCTGATCTTATCGCCGTTCTCGCGCAGTATCCGGGCGCAGGTGGCGTGGAACGTCCCGACCCACATTTGGGCGAGCATGCGGCTTCCGACCAGTCCCTCGATGCGCTCTTTCATCTCCCTGGCGGCCTTGTTCGTGAAGGTGACTGCGAGAATCTTCCGCGGATCCACGCTGTGGTGGCCGATCAGGTAGGCGATACGGTAGGTCAGCGCCCGGGTTTTGCCGCTCCCGGCGCCGGCGAAGATCAGGAGGGGTCCGTCTATGTGCTGAACCGCCTCTCTCTGGGCGGGATTCAAGTCTTCGAGAATCTTGCTCATGGCCGTCCCTATTATAAGGCATCAGCCATTCGCGTGGAAAGGGGATTTTGGATCCTGGATGGATGTTGGATGTTTGAGACCCGTGCGAATGAATTCGCGGGCAATGCAAGGCACGCGCCGTGGCTCGGCTGTCCTCGCCTCTGAGTGCTCGGACCGAAGGGGGCTCGCCGAAGTCAGGCCGGGCTTCGTGCCACTAGCGTGTGGATTCACGCACACGCGGATTCATGAGCGAAAGCAAGAGGACTGCCCCTGGATCCCTGGACCCCTTTGTGCAGTCTATCCTTGGGAATTGGCCTCATAGGGGAAAAATGAAAGGACAGGTGGTAGACTGATGTGGCATCCGGCCGTGCATACTCCCATCGGGAGTGTTTGCTCAATTGCCTGAGGGAGGCTAGCGAGTCTACCGCCTGTCCATGCGCGGTACTCTTATTCTAACACTCCGATCCTCGGCTTGCTATAGGTAATTTTACCAGTTTTACCAAAAGTTGAACGCGCAGCGTCGCAAATCACATAATGTTGAACAATTTGAGCCCCGGTCTGAGAGGTTCTCCGACTTCGAACCTCTCAGGCTGGGGCTCCAGTCTTCCGCTTTCCGAAAAGTGGCTGGGAAGCCAGCCTACAGGGCACACGTGGACTTGAATTCCTGAGACACAGGCATCCTGTCTATCTCGCGGTCTTCTGCCGACAATTCTCTACACAGATCGCCGAGCTTCCTGAGAGCGCTCTCTACTTCTGGACCTTGCTTGTCGAGGCAGCCGAACAGCGACATCTCCAATAGTGCCGCGGCTTCGTCATAGTTGAGCGACAGGTTCTTCTCCACGCGACGACCCCCTGTTGGCTGCGCCTCGCTACTGGTATCAGAAGCGCTACATCAACAATATCGGGTGTTTTCGGCGTAGTGCTACCTGTCAGAAATTCCTGTTTATCCGCAAACTGCGTCCATGACCTCTTGGGGCAGGCAGCCTTCGTCCAACATTATGCACAGCTTGCGCAGGGCCTCGCGTGCGTTTGCAGCCGCATAGACTCTCATCCACCCTTCCTCTACTGCGGTGCAGAAAGCCTCTTCGCCCGTCAGCGAGTAACTTCCGTCCGGAAGTACCTCCACTCCGAGTATCAGGTCGTTCCCGTGCCACTTCCTGCCGTCGTTCCTGAGGGGCGTTTGTATCGAGATGCGGTAACGGCCTGTGGGCTGCTTGTCTGCGTCCAGGAACGCAAGCACAGAGTACCAGTCGTCAATGAAGTCGAACCGTAGAACAACTCCGTCAGCTCCCTGGTAAGGGGATTCACGCGCGAGGGCAGGGAACTGGGTGATCAGAAGGCCCGGTAGCTGTGCTACTAGCTCGTTTTCAAATGATTGTAAGTCGGATTGGTACCGCTCGAGTTCGAAACTGATAGTTTCCGGTCGGGTCATTCCTGTGCTCCAACCTGGTACGCTTGGAAGCATGCGCACTTCTGGCGCTGCCTTGCAGTCCGCAGGCCGGCTGCTCGCCTCTGCTATTCCACTGGTATCTTCAGCGCCTTCTTCACCTTCAATACCAGCTTCTCGGGATCAAAGGGCTTCATCATGTAGTCGGATACCCAGAGCTGTCTAGCTTCATCCACCGCCGTGCTGGCTGTCCTTGCCGTGAGCATGATGACGGGGATGCGCGACGTCGCCCTTCGAGATCGTATCTGCCTCAGCACTTCCATCCCGTCCATTAAGGGCATCATGATGTCTAGTATGACTAGGTCGGGCTTCTCCTGGTCTGCTAGGGTGAGTGCTGCAGGCCCATCGGCGCAGGAGATAACCTCAAACCCCTCTTTTGCCAGGCGAAATTCGAGCAACCGGATAACGTCCTCTTCGTCGTCAACGACCAGTATCTTGACCATATGGCGTCACCCCCAGCGGGTCGCTAGTTCATAAGTTGTTAGAGGATAGAATGCGCCGCCTTTGCAGGCTGGAGCCTATCTACTAGCTGCCAGCGTCTGGAACAGCGGCTATACTGAAGCTGAACGTACTTCCCTGGCCCTTTTCGCTCTCCACCCAGATCTTTCCTCCGTGCATCTCAACCAGATAGCGGGTGATTGCAAGCCCCAAACCCGTGCCCCAAGTTGATCTGACGAGATCGTTCTTGGCGCGGTAGAATCTCTGGAAAACCTTGCCCCGCTCCTCGGGTTCTATGCCGATGCCGCAGTCAATTACCTTTACGAGAACATTGTTCCCCACGGGATTGGCTGTGATCTTCACGGTGGAACGCCCCGGGCTGTACTTGATTGCGTTGCTGACCAGATTGTCAATTATCTGGCCCAGCCTGTGCGGGTCGGCTCTGACGCGAGGTGTGGCTTCCTCGATGTCCACAAGTATCGTTATCTCCTTCACTTCAGCTTGAGCCTTCAACGCTTCTATCTCACGGTCGATGGCACCAGCCAGGTCCAGCGATTCGAAGACGAGGTCCATCTTCCCGGCTTCTATCCGCGAGATGTCCAGCAGATCGTTAACGAGAGCGACCAGCCTGTCCGTGTTCCGATCGACTGTACCCAGAAACTCTTCTTGCAGCGAATTCAGCTCGCCGGTGTGTCCAGCGAGTATCAGTTTCACATAGCCTTGAATGGCTGTGAGCGGCGTCCGCAGCTCGTGAGAAACCTGCGATACAAACTCCGTTTTCAGGTGGCTGACTTCCTCCAATGCACGCCTGGTGACTTCTTCCTTGAGCAGGCGCTCGTCCAGCATGGCCCTCTGCAACGCTATGGCTGCTGTGCGCCCGGCCGTTTGCAGGAGCTCGTATTCTGCGGGCTGGAGGCGCCGCGCGTCGCGGAAGTACAGGCTGAGGACGCCAATGGGCGTCTCTGTTGGAATCAAAGGAACGCACACCAGCGATGTGTAGCCCTCTGCTCTTGCATTCTCACGCCACGCGGCGAACCTCCGATCCTTGAAGATATTGGAAACGGCGCAAATCCGCCTCTCCCTGATGGCGAAAGCCGCCGGGCTCCGTCCTCCCAAAGTGCCCGGGTCCAGGCTCATCTGCTCGTTCTCGATGGCGAGTTTGATGTATTCATCGCTTGCGCTGTAGACCGCGCCTATTTGCAGCATCGTGCCCTCGTCGTTCAGCAGGCGCAGTGAGCCGAGCTTGGCCCGAAAAGATGTGCTGAGATGATTGACGATGAGCTGCAGCGCGGATGGGACGTCCACGGTTGATGCGAGCTGCTGCGCCAAGCGGTAAAGCACTTTCTGCTCGGAGAGGCGCTTTCTGATTTGCTCGTAGAGCCTGGCGTTTTCGATCGCGATAGCAGCCTCGCCCGCCAGCGTCATCAGTAGGCTCTCATCTTCCTCGGTGAAACATTTCGGCTCTATGCTGGACATGGAAAGAACCCCTATAGTCCTCCCTTGGACGATCAGCGGGGCGCTCATCAGCGACGACACGCGTTCTGCGTCTTCTGGGTAATACGAGAAGCGAGGGTCCGACGCGGCATCGTTCAAGATCAACGGCTTGCCGTGTTTGGCGACCCATCCGACGCCCCCCTGGCCGACCTTGAGCCTGATGCGCCTCAGCGTCTGTTTGCTAAAGCCGCGCGATGCACGGACAACGAGTTCTCGGGTATTGGAATCAATCAGGCGGATAGTGCTTTGGTCCGTTCCGAAAAGGCGGTTTGCTTCGTCCATGATCACATTGAGGGCGAAGCTCATCAGCGGCGACGCCCCGATCATCTGCGTGATATTGAAGATGGCATGTACGGCTTCGGCACGGCGCCTGGCTTCGCTCAGCAGGCGGGCGTTTGCGATTGCAGGCCCAACCTGGTTCGCAAGCAGGCATACGGGTTCGATATGATCGGAGATTCGCCGGCTTGCAGGACCCCAGAAGACGGCGAGGACACCTGTCAACCTCTCGTTGTAGGTGACGGGGACCACGGCGGCCGCCGAAAGCGATTCCCTCGCAGCGATCCGCTGCAGAACGGCGTTCTTGCCGAGATCTGTCAGTACAGCGGGTTCGCCGGCCGCGGCCACGGAGAAAGGCAGCCAGTCCTGAACGTTATCGGAAAGGTCGCCGATGGATTCCGGGGACAGCCTGTGGCTGGCGGCATGCTCAGGCTTGCCGTTTGCTTCGTCGCAGACCGCGAGCCAGCTCGCGTCGGCGTTCCCAAATGCCGTCGCGGCCTTCGCTATTGTGTCTACAAGGTCCGGCAGATCGGGATTCCCGGAAAGAAGGTGGCTAATCTCGTAAAGAGTGGATAACTCCCAGTGCAGGTCCTTCACCGGCGTTCACCTCTACCGGGTGACCTCCATCGGGCACCCTGTCCAGGGATTGGTCGGCAGCGCGTTCGATTGATACGCCCGCTGTCACGTGCGGCTCACCGCCCGGAAGGCGTCCGTGTTGATCGCCACTCGTAGGATTCGCGCGTCCGATCACCTATTCCTTCTTATCGGAACAGCCAGTGCCCGCGCGAAGTCATTACAAGTGGGGCATTACCCGGATCAGGACGCTTCCGAGGCCGGCCCCCGCAATTGACATGTTACGCTCAAGGGTGATAAAGTGCTATGGGGGAAGCAAATTGGCAGAAGCAACGTCGGTGGACCTTGAAGAAGTACAGCGTAGAATCAACCGGGCAATAGATGAAGTCGAGACTGTGATTATCGGCAAGCGGAATACTATCGCTCTGGTGCTGACATCCGTCATGTGCAACGGACACATCTTGGTGGAGGATGTGCCTGGGGTGGGGAAAACCACTTTGGCGAAGGCGCTGGCGAGGACCCTTGGCTGCACCTTCAAGCGAATACAGTTTACGCCGGACCTGCTGCCTGCCGATATCACAGGGACATCGGTCTTCAATCAAAAAACGGCGGAGTTTGAGTTCCGCCGCGGCCCCATATTCGCGCAATTCGTGCTGGCCGACGAGATCAACCGTTCGACACCGAAGACGCAGTCGAGTCTGCTGGAGTGCATGGAAGAGCGGCAGGTGACGGTTGACGGCACAACCTATCCTCTTCCGGTTCCGTTCTTTGTCATAGCAACCGAGAACAGCGTGGAGTATCACGGAACCTACCCTCTGCCTGAAGCCCAACTGGACCGCTTCATGATGCGTCTCTCGGTCGGCTATCCGGGCAAGGCCGAGGAGTCTCAAGTCCTGCAAAGCCAGGCCGTAGAACATCCCTTAGTCAACGTTAGCACTATCCTGTCTTCAGATGAAGTGCTCGAGCTGCAGCGTGCGGTAAAGGACGTGTACCTTGAGCCGTCTCTGCGGGATTATATTGTGGAGATTGCGTCGGCTACGCGTGTTCATCCGATGGTTTCGCTGGGTGCTAGCCCAAGGGGGTCGCTCAGCCTGTCACGCGCCGCTCGAGGGCTGGCGGCTCTTTCCGGGCGAGGCTTCGTGCTCCCCGACGATGTAAAGACACTGGCGGCGCCCGTGCTGGCTCACCGTTTGGTGCTGAAGCCTGAGGCGCGCGTCCGAAACATCGTTGCATCAGACGTTATCGAAGAAGTCATCTCGAACATAGCGGTTCCGTGCTAGCGGCCTGACGCCGGGTACTGGAGAGGTCTATCCCAAAAGTCCTGTTTCCAGTTGCAGGAGGGCTTTCCAAAGCCTGATTCTGAGGAGCTCCTATCATCGGGATGCGTTCCAGGTGGGAAGCCGGAGCAGTCTGAGCGTACTGACGCTTGGCCGCTGGGTAAGGGAGGTCCTCTTATGTCTCCGATCAAGTTGTTTGCCGTGGCGCTGGCCGCGGTGTTCATGACCATCGTGTCCGTGTGTTTGCACTCCGCTGAGTTCTCCCTCATGGCTGCCGCTCTCATTTCGGTGCCGGTGGTATCCTACGTCCTGGGCAGGATCGCTGTTGGAGGGTTGAAATGCAGCAGGGAGTGCCCCGAGTATGCCCACGAGGGCGAACCTGTGCCTGTGCGCCTTCGCTTGGAGGGCAAGAGCAGGCTTCTCGGTGCGATCGAGATGGACGACCAGCTCCCTCAGTGGGTCGTAAGGGATGATGTTCATTCACGTGTGACCGAGACGGCCCCCGGCGAGATTGTGGCCTCCTACAGCGCAACGGCGTTGAAGAGAGGCAAATACACGCTTGGCCCGCTTCGCCTTACTGCCAGCGACCCGCTTGGGTTCTGCCGATTCAGTTGCGGCTACCCTTTGACCTCGCCGTTAATCGTATTGCCGCGTGCACTGCAGATACCGGAGCTTTACATCTGGGCCGCAGGCGGCTTAGGCGAGCATCAGTTCGAAGGAGCGGGTGCAAAGGGCAGCGGCATCGAGTTCCACGGTGTTCGGGAGTATCAGGCAGGGGACGAGCTTAGAAGGGTCCACTGGCGCTCCACAGCCAGGCATGGGCGGCTGAATGTGATCGAATTCGAGCACAGCCGCGCTGAGGATACTCTGATTGCCATAGATTTGAAGCGAGGCTCCGAGATCGGAACCGGCAGGTTCACCTCGCTTGAATGTGCTGTGAAGATTGCAGCCGGAGTAGCTGAGCAGGCATTGGCAATCGGCAGCTTGGCCAGGCTCGCGTGTGCAGGGCTTGTAGGTCCCGCCGCTACGCCCGGTCGGGGACGAGGCCATCTATACGTTATTCTAGACGCTTTGGCGAGGGTAGAGGCGGACCAGGAAGAGACGCTTTCGAGCGTGCTGCTTCAGAAGCTCGACTCGATCACGCACGGTTCGGATATCGTATGTCTTGCTTCATCTATAGACGAGGGCCTGCCGCAGTGTGCGGACTTGCTCCTTCCAAGAGGGGCGAGGTTGCAGCTTGTCCTATTCACTCTGTCCGACGGGCTGTCGGGAAAGACCGAGCAGATGGCCAGGCGCCTTGCGGCTTCACGCGCCTCAGTCACTATAGTTAGGTGCTCGCCCGACACCGGGGAGTGTCACGTTGCGCATCGCTATGGGAACTAGTCAATCTCTTCAGGAAGACATGCGGCCTCGCATCCCGCTCTATATCGCCGGCCTGGGCGTGAGCTTCGTGGGAATCATAGCGCTGGGCATCATCATGGGGGACAGCACTGTAGCCCTGCTTATGTCGGCGCTCACCGCCGTGGGATTTGCTACAAGCTGGCGAGTGAGAGCAGGCACGCTCAGGAAGTATTCCCTGCAGATACTGTCTCTAATACTCCTGGTCTCTGTGCTCGTTGCTAACTTCGTCATGCCGGCCTTCAGATACGTACTCCTGCCCGCGAGGGTATACGGCTCCGCTGATCTGGCCCTGGCTTGCATGCTTGTCTGGCTCATGGTAATCCACAGTTTCACCCTCGTGACGGACAAAGCGGTGCTATTCATGTGTGTGCCATCCCTGAGTCTTATCAGTCTGGCAGCGACTCTGGGGCGGGGCGTGGAAATGCTGATTTACTTTGTGGTCCTCCTAGTCCTGGCATGTTTTGTCTTGATACAACAGAATGCGCTGTCTGATTCGAGACCGAGTGCTGGCCGTGGCGAGTCGCTGAGATTTCACCCCGAGGGCGTGAGACGGCAGGCTGGGCTGGCACTGGGCGTTACTCTTACTGCAATCGCGGTGGGGATTGCGTTTTCCGAGCTGGCCTACCCGCATTTCGATAGGATAATGTCGTCCCGATTGCTGGCCCATGGTGCGCCGAGAGTCATCCAGCAGTTTGGAGACGAGGATTTCGTACCGGTGGCAGCAGGCCCGGTGTCTCTAGGCGAAGAGCAGGTGATGATGGTTAGATGCGACAGGCCTCTGCTGTGGCGGAGTCAGACATTCAACAGATTTACGGGGCGTGGCTGGCTCAACGGTCCGGAGCGAGAGGAAGAATTGCTCATCCACGCAGTGGAATCAGATGCACAGCATGGCTTCGCCGTGCCTCTGCCGCTGTCTCCATCGTACAGGCCGAATACCTTCGAGGTCCTCCGCAAGCCAGCCGAGATGCCTCGGGCTGTGGAATGTGTGGATCAGGTGTTCTTTCACATAGTGGTCGGCCGGTCCAATATAGTATTCGGGGCAGCCGAGCCTAAGACCGTCCGGCTGGCCGCGCAGGGGCCGCTTCTCGGGTCCGGGGGTGGACTCCGGCTGAACGAGTATTACGGCTGGGGGATGTCCTACGAGGTACAGTCGCTTGTCAGTTCTGCAACGCCCGAGCAGCTCAGAGCAGCCCCGGACAATTACCCGCCGTCCGTCAGGGAAGCGTATCTTGACGTTCCCCAATCCTGCTGGCCGGTGGAGAGGCTTGTGAGGGAGATCACGGCGGGGCGAACCAACGCCTACGACAGGGCTGTCGCTATACAGAGATACCTGCAGGCCAATTACAGATACGATGCGAACGCGCCCGCCGTACCCGGCAATGAGGACGTTGTCTGTCATTTCTTACTAAAGTCGCGGAGGGGATACTGCGACGTCTCTGCCAGCGCTATGGTCATCATGTGCCGTTTCGTAGGTATTCCTGCGCGATGGGTCACAGGCTTTGATACCGGCGAATTCGACCCTGCTGAGAAAGCTTTCCGCGTCCGCGCAAAGGACAGCCATGCATGGGCGGAGGTCTATTTCCCAGGCCATGGCTGGATTGCATTTGATCCCACGCCTTCGGCTCAGAACACGGGCTTGGCGTTTCGTATCTGTAGATTCTGGGCGGGTGTCAATAGAGCGCTTCGTGCCCATAGACCGAGCATGGTGGTGGGAGGATTAATCCTGCTGCTCGTCCTATATCTCTTAGAGGCAGAGTTAGCGGCTCGCATACGGACGAGGCGCCGGTCGGCGATGAAGCCGGCAGCACTTGGCGCCGGAGTGGCTGAGTACTACCATAGAATGTGCGCACTTCTATCCCGCTTTGGGTATCCGAGAAGTCCTGTGTCTACGCCTCTGGAGTATGCGGCGGAGTTGGAAGGCGTGTTTGGGTCCTCTTTGGGGCACTTGTCGGCGATTGTGCGCTCTCTGACGGCTAGTTTTGTTGAGTGCAGGTATTCGGGCCGCGAGCCGTCCAGCGATGCGACTACCAGAGTGGCGGGCGAAGCGGAAACTCTGCTCCGATATCTGAAAGCCGCAAAGAAGCAAAAGCTACTGCCCCAGTAGCACCCGGGCGTGGGAATCAAGAGCATGGCAAAGACAAAATCAGACGATGCCAGGGACGTCCACTTGTTCCAGGGGGAAGTTGATCCGCGCAGAGAGGCCGCGCTTCACGAGCTGGTCACGCAGGCCTTGGACGCTGATTTCGGCGTGTTCGATCTGGAGAAGTTCGACGGAATCTCAGCGGCTGCGGAGCGGATCATCGGATCCGTGGCTACAGCTCCCGTCGGCTCCATGAAGAAGGTCGTGATTGTTGATCGAGTTGACCGCCTCAGCGCCGAGGATCAGGCCAGAATCGCTGGCTTCATCCCGAACCTGCCGAGTCGGAGTCGCTTGATCCTGCTCGCTAGTGAAGAGAGCTCCAGCAGACGGAAATCGAGCCGGACGCGGAGAGAGAAAAGCCTGATTCAGGAGGACGCAGATCAGCAGAAGCGCAAGAAGGGACTCCGTCCTGAGCTGGTCGCGGCTGTCAAGGCCCACGGGAAGGTCGTGAGTTTCGGCAAGTTGAAATCGGAGGGCCTCCGCAGGCTTGCTCAGGATGCCGTGAGGAGACACGGCAAGAAGATCGAGCCCTCCGCGCTGATGGCTCTAGTGCGCTCGGTCGAGGCGAATCCTGCGGTAATAGAGAGGGAGGTTGAGAAGCTCGCGGTCTATACAGCGGACCGGGATACAATACGGGCGGCCGATGTGAGCGAAGTCGTGTGCAGATCGCTGGACGACAGGGTGTTTCCCTTGATTGATGCTATTGCCGCCCGGCGCGCCGATCTGGCAGTGAGGCTGCTGGACGAGACGTTTTCGGCCAGCGCTAAGCCGGATGACGAGGTGCCCAGGATTCTGGCGCTGCTGGGAAGGCATTTCCGGCTGTTGTACCAGGCAAAGTTCCTGAGAACGCAGCGA
The DNA here is from genome assembly GCA_035528905.1 of Armatimonadota bacterium. Lineage (GTDB taxonomy): Bacteria > Armatimonadota > UBA5829 > DTJY01 > DTJY01 > DATKXU01. Next base: position 132,633 of record DATKXU010000082.1, on the reverse strand, counting down.
GTGCGGAACCCTGGCTCGGTGCCCGAGGAGCTTCAAGCCATGCTGACTCAGGAGCATAATCCTCTCTACATGGTGGATTGGCAGCGGAGAAAGGTCTTCGAACAGGCAGACCTGTTTAGTATTGATGAGCTCAGGAAATGTTTGAAGCAAGTGCTGGCCCGCGAGTTGGTAACGAAGGGCCTGGGTGAGAGAGGAAGCTCGCCCAGATTGAACCTGGAGATGCTGGTCTTGAGGCTGAGCCAGCCAAAGCGAAAACCCCGTGCATGAAAGGAGAACGCAGTGGACATTCGCGTCATACAAGGATCAATCATAGAGGTCGAGAGCGATGCCCTGATCGTGAATCTGTTCGAGGGTGTGACATCGCCGGGCGGCGCAACAGGCGCGGTAGACCGAGCCCTCGACGGCATGATCACCGAGCTGATCCGGAGCAAGGAGGCAACCGGCAAGCTGATGGAGACTGCGCTTCTCCACACATACGGGAGGATTGCGCCGAAGCGTGTTCTGGTGATCGGCCTCGGAAAGAGCGGTGAGTTTGACCTGGGGGCTGTTCGGAAAGTTGCCGGCGCAGCGGCCCGGTTCCTCAGAAAGAAGGGCACCCGGAAGATCACATCCATAGTCCACGGCGCAGGGATCGGCGGCCTTACCGCTAAGGATGCCGCACGCGCGGTCGTGGAAGGCACTATCCTGGGCCTGTACGAGGGGGATATTTGCAAAACCGAGCGGGAGCCCGGCGAGATCGAGACCTTCACGATTGTTGAGCGGGACAGCGCCAAGATCGCCGATATCGAGGACGGCTCGCGAGAAGGGCGCATTCTGGCCGACGCTACCAACGATGCGCGGACGCTGGGCAACGAGCCGCCGAACAGGATGACTCCGTCCATCCTATCCCAGCGTGCTCGTGAGACGGCCGATCGGTTCGGGCTGGCGTTCGAAGAGCTTGACGAGAAGCGCATGGCCGAGCTGGGCATGAACGGGCTTCTCAGTGTGGCCCAAGGGAGCGCTCAGCCGCCGAGATTGATTATCCTTCGCTACACTGCGGGCGACGGCAAGCCCATTATCGCGTTTGTCGGAAAAGGCTTAACATTCGACAGCGGCGGCATCTCGATCAAACCCGACGCGGATTTGCACCTCATGAAGTACGACATGGTGGGCGGTGCCGCTGTCATCCAGGCCCTACGAGCCGTGGCGGAACTCAAGCCGGATATCAACGTTTTGGGCCTGATACCAGCATCGGAGAACATGCCCGGCGGCTCGGCTTATAAGCCGGGAGATGTGATAAAGTGCCTGAGTGGGAAAACAGTTGAGATAATCACCACTGATGCCGAGGGGCGAATGATGCTCGCGGATGCCATGACATATGCACTGCGCCAGGGGGCGAACTATTTAGTGGATATTGCTACGCTCACCGGCTCATGCGTGGTTGCCCTGGGCAATGACATCACGGGAATTATGGGTAATAACCAAGAGCTGATAGACAAGCTGACGGAAGCAGCCCGATTCGCGGGGGAGCAGGTCTGGCATCTGCCTATGCCGCCTCCGTACAGAGAGCAGTTGAAGAGCCCGATCGCCGATCTGAAGAACGTTGGATCCAAATACGGGGGCGCACTCACCGGAGGGCTATTCCTCCAGGAGTTCGTCGGCGACGTCCCGTGGGTGCACATGGATATAGCGGGCACCGGCTTTACATCTAAGGAGGATGGCGCGGCGGGCGACGGCTACCTCGCGTGCGGCGCCACTGGCGTAGGCGTGCGAACTCTCGCGATGCTTGCGCTGCGTCTGGCAGGCTAACTGCCCGGGGTCAGAAATCCGAGGTCTGAAGCCCGGCGCGGACCACTGCATGAGGGCACGGCGAATTGATGTTGTATAGGCCCTTACCTATGCTGCGGTCTGGTCTCAGCGCAAGGTAAGGAGGGCGGAATGGAGTTCTTCGACACGGTTCGAAACAGGCATTCTGTTCGGAGTTACCAGCCGCGGGAGTTGGAGGAGGAGAAGCTGAACACGCTGGTGGAAGCGGTGAACTTAGCGCCGTCTGCGGGCGATCTGCAGGGTTATGAGGTTATCGTTGTCCGCAGCACCTCGACTAAGGAAGCCCTGGCACGTGCAGCATACGGCCAGTCTGCGGTGACGGAGGCGCCGATGGCGCTGGTATTCTGCGCGGATCGTCTTCTGTCGGCAAGCAAGTATGGGAGGCGCGGTGCTGAGTTGTATGCTGTGCAGGATGCGACGATCGCCGCTGCGTATTGTCAGCTTGCGGCGACTGCGCTGGGGTTGGCTACGGTGTGGATAGGCGCCTTCGATCCCGATGCAGTGGCAGCGGCGATAGAGTCACCGCAGCACGTAACGCCAATCGCCATCCTCCCAGTCGGATACCCCGCTGAGGAGCCGCGCAGGACGCCGAGGCGGCCGCCGACCGACCTGGTGCGAAACGAGAAGTTCTGAGACCAATCACCTTTGAAGCGGGTAACGAAGCCCACTGGAGTGATGGAGCACTGGGGCTGCTTTCGACCCTTTACTCCGATATACTATTGCCTGCTAGAACACCTGCCCTGTGCCTATGTAGACTGCGATCCCGCTGAAGTTCAGGTCCGGTCCAAGCTTGCCCATGTTGAAATACCGGAGTTCGGCGAACCAGTTCTCGCTGAGGTTGTATCCACCCAGCACCGAGAAGCCGAGCTTGCTGCCAGACTGCTTCTCCCAGCAGGGGGGGTCCGGCCAAGGTCTCTCGACCAAGTTTTCTGCCTTGAGGAGATAAACGCCGGCACCCGCGCCGAAATAGGGTCCCCGGGGGCTCGCAGTCTTCTTGTGCCAAACCTTCATAAGACTCATGGCTGTCGTATACGCTGCAAACCGATCTTCTTTGTCGGCTCCATGCTCGACCGAAGCGCACGTGTCCGGCTTTCCCATCTCGTCAAGCCTCAAGTTGTAGCTGGCGCCGAAAGTTTTCCACGTCGAACCTCCCTCATCGCGGAGCGCTGAGCCAGACGGGCGATAGAGGCCGATCCTGATTGAGATTTTGCTGGGTTTATCCTCCTCATACTGTGCAAGGGCCTGGGATACGGCGGCAGCCACAAGCACCATGATGAGCGCATACGTACTGAGTGATCTTTTCACGACTCCCTCCCCAGGAATAGTTCGAGAGGGTGGGTATACCTCTCTGTCCAGATTATACGACTGGGAGCCGCGGCGTGTCAAACGCGCCATACGCGACAAGGCGGGCGCTGTATCGGAGACACACCGCCCGCCTTGGAGTCAATGCTCCGGGACGAGTGCCTGCGCATGCGTTCGGCCTATTAGTACCGGTAAGCTGAATGCATTGCTGCACTTACACCTCCGGCCTATCACCGGGTAATCTGCCCGGGGCCTTGCACAAGTTTCGGGTTTCATGTTTCAGGTTCCAGGTTTTGGGTTGGCAGATATGCCGAACTTGGAACTTGTAACCTGGAGCTTGAAACGCTTCCTTATATCTCGTGCTGCAAGGAGACCTTATCTCGAGGTGCGCTTCGCGCTTAGATGCTTTCAGCGCTTATCGCGAACCAACGTAGCTACCCAGCGATGCCCCTGGCGGGACAACTGGTACGCCAGAGGTCGGCCCACCCCGTTCCTTTCGTAGTAGGGGCAGCTCCTCTCAAGTCTCCAACGCCCGCGGCGGATAGGACTTGAACTATCTTGCGATGATCTAATTCTAGCTCACGAACCGCTTTAATGGGCTACTAACCCAACCCTTGGGACCTTCTCCAGCCCCAGGATGCGATGAGCCGGTAACGAGGCGCCAAGCCTCCCCGCCAATGTGGCCTATCGGGGGAGATTGGTCCTGCTCTCCCGGGGAACTTTTATCCGTTGCCGCGATGCCCCTTCCACGCAGTAGCACCACGTCATTAGGCCCGACTTTCGTCTCTGCTCGAGCTGCGGCTCACACAGTCAGGCCCCCTGTATACCCTTACGCTCGACGCACGATTTCCGACCGTGCCGAGGAGACCTTTGGATCCCTCCGTTATCTTTTGGGAGGGCGCCGACCAAGCGAAACTGCCCGCCTGCCACTGTCCCCCGGTTTGCTAGCCGGGGTTAGGACAAACGCCATCCTGCGGGTGGTATCCCACGGATGCCAAATCCGAAATTCGAAGCACGAAACAATCGGACATTCCAGAATCCGAAATCCGCACTCCGTCCCGCCTAGTGGGCGGGATCCCGCCAAAGGCGGGAAAATCCGGAATCGGAAGGCTCCCACCTATTCTTGACACAGGGAACGCACGCCCAATAGCAGGGTGCAGTAAAGCTCCCGGGGACTTTCCGTCCTGCCGCGGGTAGCCTGCATACTAACAGACACTTCAGTTTCACCGGGTCCCTCGTCGAGACAGCGTCTGGGTCGTTACACCGTTCGGCATGTCCGTCTTTGGCGGATCAGGAACTTCGCTACTTTTGGGTCCGCGCCTTGTTTAGGGGCGCGTACCGCCGTTTACCGGTTGTTCGGTTTCCCGCCCCTCTCGGGACAGGATTCCTTAGTACTCCGGCACTGGGCAGGTATCGGCACCTATACATCGGATTTCTCCTTGGCAGGCACCTGTGTTTTTAGTAGACAGTCGCCCAGACCTCTTCGCTGCGGCCCGTGTCCGCCTTCGTCCCTCGACTAGCTCGGGACTACAGCGGACCGGGCACCCCTTCTCCCGAAGTTACGGGGCCAGTTTGCCAAGTTCCTTGACGAGGGTTCTCCCGAACGCCTGAGGATCTTTATCCTCACCTACCAGTGTCGGTTTGCGGTACGGTCACCGGGGGTGACTCCCTCCGAGGCTTTTCTTGGCGGTTGGGCCTTGCCGGGTGCAGGTCCAAGCGTGCCCCGACTCGGCTTACCCGCGTCCCCTCGGAGGCAAATCAATTTCGGATCGCAGAGTGCGGATTTCAAATCCGCAATCCGAAATGTGAAGTCCCCGGTGGCGCCGGAATATCAACCGGACCATCCATCACCTACGCCCCACCGCGGCGGGGCCTCGGCTTAGGGTCGGCTAACCCGAAGCTGACGAACATTGCTTCGGAGACCTTAGGCTTTCGGCGTCTCGGATTCTCACCGAGATTGACGCTACTCGTGCCGGCATTCGCACTTCTCTGCAGTCCACCCGGGCTTCCGCCCGAGCTTCGACCCGCAGAGAACGCTCCGCTACCTTCTGGATACTTGATACCGGATTCTGGATACTGGATATTCAATTGGTTGGCTTGCGATTGATGTGCACTGCTAACCAAACCTATCCAGCATCGAGCATCTAGTATCCAGCATCTAGAACCACAGCTTCGGTGGCGGGCTTGAGCCCCGTTAATCTTCGGTGCAGGTCGGCTCCACTGGTGAGGTATTACCCACTCCTTGGATGATGGCTGCTCTTAAGCCAACATTCCGGTCGTCGCTGCCGGCCCACGCCTTTGCAAACACTTAGCCCGCGCTTGGGGACCTTAGCTGGCGGTCTGGGTTGTTCCCCTCTCGGCTGCGGAGTCGCAAACCCCACAGCCCCACTCCCGGGTTACGGCTGCAACATTCGGAGTTCGGTTGAGTTCGAGGCCGAGGCGTCGGCCCTAGCCCATCCGGTAGCTCTACCGCCGCAGCCGAACACCCGAGGCTGCACCTAAATGCATTTCGCGGAGAACCAGCTAGCTCCGGGCTCGATTGGCATTTCACCTCTACCCACAGCTCATCCCATGGTATTGCAGCACCAACGGGTTCGGGCCTTCGCCCTGTCCATGGGTAGCTCGCCCGGTCTCGGGTCTACTGCCGGTGACTATGCTCAGCAGCCAGCCGTTAGCAGTTGGCTGTTAGCTGCTGAAATGCGCCCTTTTCAGACTCGCTTTCGCTGCGGCTCCTCCCGAGGTTCGGGATTAACCTTGCCACTGACAGTAACTCGCCGGCTCATTATCCCAGATGCACGCGGTCATCCCGCCATCGGCGGGACTCCCACTGTCTGTAGGCACACGGTTTCAGGTTCTATTTCACTTCCCTTGACGGGGTTCTTTTCACCTTTCCCTCACGGTACTGGTTCGCTATCGGTCGCCAGGAGTATTTAGCCTTACCCCGTGGTCGGGGCGGATTCACGCAGGGTTCCTCGTGTCCCGCGTTACTTGGGGTGGGGCGCTGGAAGTCTGCCTCTTTTCGCATACGAGGCTGTCACTCTCTATGGCGGACCGTTCCAAGTCTCTTCTGCTAAGAGGCAGATTGGTAACTTCCTATCCCGATGTATCGGGACGTGCGCCGCCCCGCGACCTCCCGCCTTCGTGCCGATCCGCCTTTGCCATAGGCTGCGGCGGACAGGACTACGGCGGGATTTAGGCTGTTCCCGTTTCGCTCGCCGCTACTCAGGGAATCGAGATTTCTTTCTTCTCCTCGGGTTACTGAGATGGTTCAGTTCGCCCGGTTCCCCTCCCGATCCCGATTCAATCGGGACGGGATGACGCGGCATGACCCGCGCCAGGTTTCCCCATTCGGAAATCCCCGGATCATAGCTTGCTCACAACTCCCCGAGGCTTTTCGCAGTGTGCTGCGTCCTTCATCGGCTCTGGCCACCAGGGCATCCACCGTATGCCCTTGTCTGCATACTGCAGGCACTCGTCCTGGAAATTCAGTTGTCAAGGTGCGCATTGGCAGTCAGCCTCCAGCAGCTAACCAAACTGCCAACTGCTGACAGCTCTGGCGGAGCGGTGTAGATTACAGTCCTGCACGGAGGTTGCAACCGCACCTTCCGGTACGGTTAATATGCTGCTCCAACGTCCGGCCGGTTGCGCCCGGCTGATCCCGCAGTAGTCCGACGGACGAAGGCGGGACTTCGCTCGGGCCCGCGCGGACGGTCCGCGGTTAGCGATGTGAAGGACGCCTGGGAACGTATTCACCGCCGTATGGCTGACCGGCGGTTACTAGCGACTCCACCTTCATGCAGTCGAGTTGCAGACTGCAATCCGAACCTCGGCCCGCTTTGTGGTTTACCTTCCCCTCGCGGGGTCGCCGATTGTGCGGGCCACTGTAGCATGTGTGCGGCCCAGGGCTTACGGGCCGTGAGGGCTCGCCTTCATCCCCTCCTTCCTCCAATCCCGATAGCTATCGGGACGGCGGTTCCCCTAGAGTGCTTCTCTAGCAGCTAGAGAGTGGCGACAAGGGGTGGGGGTTTCGCCCGCTTCCGGAGTGAACCGGACATCTCACGACGCGAGCTGACAACAGCCACTCAGCACCTTGTCCGCACGCCGGGCCATGGGAGCCGGCGACCGACGCCGTTTCCGAGCAGATCGGGCCGAGCTCCGGGCACGCGGACAGCCCTGGTAAGGTTCTTGGGTCAGGGTCCAATTAAGCCACATGCTCCGCCGCTTGTGCAGGCGTCCCCAGTTCCCATGATTTTCAACCTTGCGGCCGTACTCCACAGGCGGGACACTTAACGCGTAAGCTCCGCCCCGGACGGACGACTCTCCGCCCAGGACAAGTGTCCATCGTTTAGGGCCAGGACTACCCGGGGGCCAATCCGGATCGCTCCCCTGGCTTTCGCGCATTCAGCGTCAGGAGCGGCCCAGAGAGCTGCCTTCGCCATTGGTGTTCCTTCCGATATCACTGCATTTCACCGCTACACCGGAAATTCCGCTCTCCTCTGCCGCCCTCAAGACCGGTAGTATCCAGCGCAATTCCCCGGTTGGGCCGGGGGATTTCACGCTCGACTGACCGGCCCGCCTGGACGCCCTTTACGCCCAATGATACTGGCCAACGCTAGCACCCTACGTCTGAACCGCGACTGCTGGCACGTAGTTAGTCGGTGCTTCCTCTGGTCCGCTACGTGCGGACCCGACAGGGGTTTACAATCCCGGTCCAGTACGACCGGGACCGTCCTCCCCCACGCGGCGTCGCTGCGTCAGGGTTTCCCCCATTGCGCAAGACTCCCCACTGCTGACCCCGCCGTAGCTTCACGCGAAGGTGGGGTCGGGGCCGTGTCTCAGTCCCCGTCTGGCTGGCCGTCCTCTCAGACCAGCTACCCGTCGTCGGCTTGGTGAGCCGTTACCCCGCCAACTACCTGATAGGACGCGGGCCCATCCCGGAGCGCCCCGCCTTCGCCAAGGCTACCGCGGGGCCTTTGGGCGTCCCGACATGCGTCGGGACGTTGTCATCCGGGATTACTTCCGATTTTCATCGGAGTGTCCCGGTCTCCGGGGCAGGTTACCCACGCGTTACGCAGCCGTTCGCCACTGAGCCAGCAACTGGCTCCGTACGACTTGCATGTGTTAGGCACGCCGCCAGCGTTCGCCCTGGACTGGGATCAGATCCTCCCGTAGGCCAAATGAGCCATGCGTGTTGGGTTGCTCCAACTCCGCACGGCTCGCGATCTTCCTGCACACCGGCTCCGCCAGTTATCTGATTGCCAAGGATCGTGGACTACCACACAGTCTGTTTGCCCAGCTTGCGATGTAGTTAAACACTTCACTCTTGATCGGCTCGGCGCGGTTCCGGGAGAGGTGGGATTGTTGCTGTTGGCTTGCTGGGCATGGCTGCATGGTTTACAAAGCGGGCGAGGCGAGGCTTCTGAGTCTGGGGAATGCAAGCCCTGCCCCGTGTCGGTTCAAACCTTCGCGCGCTGCCTACATATAAGAGGGACTGCCGCCTGCGGGCGGCAGTCCCTCTTCGCTTCTATGGACGCTCCCGTACTTCTTCTCCCTTGTGAAGCGTTGTTGCGCCTTGACTTTTGATGCGCTATCACCTAGAATTTAGTCGCCGCTCTCGTGAGCGCGTGGGCGGTGCTCCCATACGCTGTTGAAAGGATATACCAATGCTCCTCAAGCACTCTTTTCGGTGGACTGCTCTCATCCTGCTTGCAGTCCTAGCGGTCTCTGCGGTGGCCGCGGATAGCGCGAAGGCTCGCTACGACCAGGGCGTAGCTCTGTCAAAGCAAGGAAAGTCCAGGCAAGCGATTGCTGAGTTCAAGAAGGCGGTCCAACTCGATCCGAAGCACATTCCCTCCTATGTGAATCTGGCTGAGCTGAGCGTCCAGACCGGAGACCCTAAGGCGGCGGAGACCTACCTGGGCCAGGCCCTCAAGATTTCTCCAAAGGATGGAAAGCTCCATTTGCTCCTCGGCCGGCTCTACCTGCAGACAGGTCGGAAGGAGCAGGCAAGGACGAGCCTCAAGAAGGCTGTCATGTACGATCCCAAGCTTGCGGGTGCGCATATGGAGCTGGGGATTCTGAATGCTCTCGAGCAGAAGTTCGACTTGGCCGAAAAGGAATTCCAGGCCGTTGTCAGATATGATCCGCAGGACTTTCAGGGCTGGTTTAACCTTGGCTCGGCTCGAGCCAGCCGGGGGAAATACAAGGAAGCCGTGGACGCACTCCAACACGCCGTGAAGCTGGATCCGAAGCATGCTCATGGTTGGTTTGCGCTGGCCGTTTGTCAGGCCGGGTTGGGGGACGGCGACGCGGCCCTCGAGAGTCTGAAGAAGGCTGTGGCTCTTGCCCCGGGAGACGAGAACTATCTCATGGCGTTGGGATCGCTGTATGCGGACCTGAGGTTCGTGAGTCAGGCCGCTGCCACCTACGACAAAGCGATTGCGATCAATCCCAAGAACTTTGCTGCCTATATCAACTCCGGGCAGTTGTATCTGATGCTCTTGAAGTATCAGGAGGCCGAGAAACGATTCCGGGAGGCCGCGGAACTGAACCCGAAGGACGAGGCGGCGGTGACCGGCTTGGCGGTCACCCTCACGTATGAAAGGAAGTTGGACGAGGCCGAGACCTGGTACAAGAAGGTATTGGAACTGAACCCGAAGAGCAAGAGGGCGTACATGGGATTGGGATTCGTGGCGGAGCAGCGGGGCGAGACAGCCGATGCTATCGCGCAGTACGATAAAATCCTGGAATTCGATCCGAAGGATTACCCTGCTCGGGATGCGATTGCGGACGTCTACGTGGTGGACGGAAAGCTTGACGAGGCCATTGCGGCCTACAGAAAGCATCTCGAACTGGAACCGGGGAGGCTGGAGGCGCATCTGGCTATTGCTGCGCTCTTGCAGCGCCAGAACAAATTGGACGAGGCTGTAGCGGAGGCGAAGAAGGCTGTCGAGCTAAGCCCGAAGGATACGCGGGCATTGGCCGCCCTCGCCAGGGCGTTGGAAAGGCAAGAGAAGTTCGACGAAGCTATCTCCTATTACAAGAAGATCAAGGACATCAGCCTTACCGATGCAACTTCGTACACCGGCATAGCTGGTGTCTATATCCGCCAGGGCAAGCTGGAGGATGCCCTGGCCGTCTACAAGGAATATCAGAAAGTCGCACCTAAGGACATCTTCACCCTGATGGCCATACCCGGCTTGCTGGAGAGGATGGGGAAGCCGAACCAGGCGATCCTGGCTTACCGCCAGCTCTTGGCCCTGGACCCCGCTAACGTGGCAGTACGCGGCGCTCTCGCGCTTGCGCTGGAGCGGCAGGGGCGTAACAGGGAGGCAGTGGACGAGTATCTCGTCCTGTTGAAGAGGAACCCCAAGGATTTCGAGACCATTTATACCATCGCTTCTATTAAATCGAGAGACGGAAAGGACGAGGAAGCGCTTACCTTCTACAGGCAGGCATTGGAGCTCAGGCCGAACTACGAGCCTGTGCTCGACAGCGCGATGAAGGTGTACGAGAAGCTGAACAAGGCAGACGAAGGCCACGCTTTCCTCAAAAGCTTGATAGACAAAGATGTCAAGAACGCGGGAGCTATCACGACCCTGGTTGCATCATACGAGCGGCTGGAGAAGTCCGCGGACGCGGTGCCTTACTTCGAGGATTTGTACAATAGGTACCCCGAGCCGGACTCGACAAAGCAGGCATTGATTGAAGTCTACCGGAATGCCGGAAAGCACGACGAGGCCATCAAGTTCCTCCGGGGCATGCTTGAGAAGAATCCCGATGACACGGCGGCGAGGGTCTCCCTTGCCCACTATCTGGAAGGGATTGATAGACTCGACGATGCGCTGGCTGAGTATGAGGTTGCTGTGAAGGCCAAACCCGATGACACGTTCCTTCAGTTCAGAGTGGCAGCGGTTTACGAAAGAAAGGGAGAAAAGGGGAAAGCTCTGGAGATACTTAAGAAGCTTCTTGAGAAGTACCCGGACAATCCGTTCATAAAGCAAACCATTGATCGGTTGGAGGGCAGGGTGCCGCCTCCGCCTGGTTCGGAGGGTGGAGAGAAGGCCGCGCCGGACGCAGGGGCGGCTCCTCTGGTGCCAGGCGCGGATGCCGGTCAGGAGCAGCCGAAGTAGGGCCGGAACCGGTCATGTTCTGGAGGCGTAGAGGATTTCGGATAGAGAGGGGGCAGTCATTTGAAGAGGAGATCATTTTATGCAATCGTTGTGGTGATGAGTGTTGCGCTGGCTGTCGGAATAGCTTCGTGTGGGAAGAAGCAGCTTGGCGCTAAGGGTGGCGGGAAGGCTTACACGGTCGGCGTGACGCTTCTGACCAAGGAGCATCCCTTCTACCAGGAGCTGGAAGCTGCGATGAGGGAGACCGCCGCCGAGCACAATGTCAAGCTCAACATCCAGTCCGCGCAGTTTGAGATGGAGAAGCAGCAGTCGCAGATCGAGAACTTCATAACCCAGCATGTGGATGCGCTCGTGGTCTGCCCGGTTGATTCAGACACCATCGGCGGGGCTATCACGCGTGCAAACAAGGCGGGCATTCCCGTTTTCACTGCGGATATCGCCGCGAACAGCGGGGATGTGGTCTGCCATGTTGCATCGGATAACGTTGAAGGCGGCCGCGTCGCCGGCGAGTACATGGCCAAGCTGCTGAAAGGCAAAGGCAAAATCATCATTATTGACCATCCGAAGGTCATGAGCGTGGTTGACCGAACCAAGGGGTTTGTGGAGGCGATTTCCAAGTACCCAGGCATTAAGATAGTGGCCAGGCCGCCGGGAGACGGCGAGCGGACGACCTCCATGAGCGTCATGGAGAACATGCTCCAGTCGCACCCGGACATAAGCGGCGTCTTCGCAATCAACGACAGCACATCTCTCGGGGCGCTCGCAGCACTTCGGCAGTCGAAGAGGAAGGACGTCGTCATCGTAGGCTATGACGGCGATCCCGAAGCCAGGGAGGAGATCCTGAAGGGGACCCCTCTCAAGGCGGATGCAGTCCAGTACCCGCGCGAGATCGGCTCGACGATGATCGAGATGGTAGTGAAGTACCTTAACGGTGAACAGGTCCCGAAGAAGGTGCCCGTCGAGGTCGGCATAATCGATAAGGCCTCCCTCGAGGCGGAGACAAAGTGAGACGCGGGGATTCCTACTTATGAATCCTACTCTCACTCGTGAATCCGGTATCAAGAGTGTTCGGAGTCATGTCGGTGAGGGCAGTTTTTAGCTGACAGCTGATAACTGACTGGTAAGCACGAGTACGAGGAAAGAAGAATGAACGTACCGGCATTACAGATGAGGGGCATCACGAAGACGTACCCGGGTGTCCGCGCCCTGGACAACGTCAGCTTCGAGGTCGCGAAGAGCGAGGTGCATGCCCTGGTCGGCGAAAACGGCGCAGGCAAGTCCACGCTCATGAAGATACTCGCCGGTGCGCAGTCCATGGACAGCGGCGAAATCCTGCTCGACGGCGCGCCCGTTCATATCACTTCGCCTCAAAAGGCCATGGATCTCGGCATCAGCATCATCTACCAGGAGTTCAACTTGGTGCCCTACCTGAACGCCGCCGAGAATATCTTCCTGGGCCGCGAGCCAAGAGGAACCATCCCTGGGTTTATCAACTTCCCGGTCATGTACGCGGAGGCCCAGAAGGTTATTGACCAGCTCGGCGTTCGCCTGAACGTTCGAACCCCCGTGAACCGCCTGTCGATCGCGCAGCAGCAAATGGTCGAGGTCGCGAAGGCCACTTCCAGGAAGGCTTCCATCATAGCAATGGATGAGCCGTCGGCGACTCTCACGGAGCATGAGCTTGAGAGCCTCTTCGAACTGATTCGCTCGCTTAGGCAGAAAGGCGTGAGCATAATCTACATCTCCCATCGCCTGGAGGAGATCTTCCAGATCGCCGACCGCGTGACAGTCCTTCGGGACGGACACCTCGTGGGCACGAATCCCGTCGCAGACACTAACCGCAATGAGATGATCCGCATGATGGTTGGGCGCGAGTTGAAGGAGTCCGCCGCGGCTGACCAGAAGCAGCCGGTCGAGATCAGCGCTCCCGCCCTTACTGTGAAGAATCTCACCCGCAAGGGTGTGATCGAGGATATCAGTTTCACGGTCCACCGGGGTGAGGTTCTGGGAATAGCCGGCCTCGTCGGCGCTGGCCGGACTGAGCTGGCTCGGGCGATATTCGGCGCAGACCGCATTGACTCGGGCGAGGTCTGGCTCAACGGCCATCGGGTGGAGATTCGCTCGCCCAGGGATGCGATCCGGCGAGGAATAGGACTTGTTGCGGAAGACCGGAAGGCGCTCGGTCTTATCCTCGGCATGGTCGTCCGCGAGAACATCAGCCTGGCGAACTTGGATGCCGTCACTCGTGTGGGATTCGTGAACCGTCGGGAGGAGAGGCGCGTCGCACAGAGGTTCATTCACGACCTTGCCATCAAGACTCCGTCAGTTGAGCAGCAGGTGCAGAATCTCAGCGGCGGCAACCAGCAGAAAGTCGTCCTGGCGAAGTGGCTCTTCACCCAGTCGAAGGTACTGATTTTCGACGAGCCCACCCGCGGCATTGACGTGGGCTCGAAGGTGGAAATCTACCAGTTGATGAACAGGCTCGCGGCGAGCGGCGTTGCGATCATCATGATCTCCTCCGAGCTCCCGGAGATCCTCGGCATGAGCGACCGAATCCTGGTCATGCACGAGGGACGGGTCTCCGGTGAGTTGAACAGAGAAGAGGCCACGCAGGAAAAGATCATGTCGCTGGCCACAGGGGGAGAGTAGTTCGTGGGTAAGCCGAACAGTGTCCTCAGGAACGTATCCCAGTACGGGATCGTCATCTTCCTCGTGCTGCTCTGCGCCTATTTCACCTGGAAGACGCCGAAGCACGTTTTCATCACGCCCGAGAACATTGCGAACGTTTCCCGCCAGATAGCCATAAACACGATCCTCGCCGTCGGACTCACCTTTGTCATCATTACGGCAGGCATTGATCTCTCCGTGGGATCCGTGCTGGCCCTGGCAGGCGTCATTTCCATGACGTTCCTGAGGGATGGTTTCTCGATTGGTTCCCTGCCGCTGATACCACAGCTCCCGATGCTGCTGGCGATTCCGCTGTCGGCCGTGGTCGCAGGTGTGATAGGAAGCGGTTGTGGCGCATTCAGTGGTCTGGTGGTCACACGGTTTCGCGTGGCTCCGTTCGTAGCCACCCTCGCGGTGATGACCATTGCCAGAGGCTTGGCCTACGTCTACACGGACGGGAGGCCCGTAAGCCCGCTGCCGCCCGAAGTTGGCGATCTCGGCGCGTCAGATGTCCCATTTCTGCACATCCCGTCGCTGGTATTGATCGCGCTGCTCATAGTAGCGGTCGGCTATGTCATCCTCTCGCGCACGAACTTCGGCAGGCACGTCTACGCTATCGGCGGGAACGAAGAGGCGGCGCGGCTCTCTGGTGTGAGTGTAAATCGCGTGAAGCTTCAGGTGTACACACTCTGCGGGATGCTCTCCGGGCTGAGCGGAATGCTCCTGGCGACGCGGCTCGCTTCCGGCGATCCGAAATCGGGGATTATGTTCGAGCTGAGCGCCATCGCGGCGGTTGTCCTCGGCGGCACAAGCCTGATGGGCGGCAGGGGAACTGTTCTGGGGACGCTCATCGGCGCCCTGGTGATCGGCGTTCTGGACAACGGGCTGAGTCTGCTCGACGTCTCCGCGTTCTACCAGATGGTGGCGAAGGGCTTTGTCATCCTCGCCGCCGTCATCCTCGATCAGCTCACTCGCGGCGGCAAGTAATTCAGCCACGGGAGGGCGAAGCTCCTGCTGAGCCGATCCTGGCCGGGTTGACGTTGACAATGATGACCCTTCGATGCTATAGTCAAGCTGCAAATCCCCAATGCAGGAAGGACTATCTGTATGGAAGAGATACTGAGAATCCTGGAGGAAGACTGCCGTCTGAGCGCCGAAGAAATCGCATCCATGACTGGTAAGTCACCGGATGAGGTAAAAGCAACCATTGAGGAATATGAGCGGAAGGGGATCATCCGGCGCTACAAGACGGTCATAGATTGGGAAAAACTGGGGGAGGAGCCGGTTATTGCCTTCATTGATGTCAGAGTCTCCCCGGAACGCGGGGTTGGGTTCGATGATGTGGCCGAGCGCATATACCGCTTCCCTGAGGTTCGGGCGGTGTATCTTGTGTCGGGTCCGCACGATTTGCGCGTTCAGGTCAGCGGCAAGTCCATGAAGGAGGTAGCGTTCTTCGTGGCAGAGAAGCTGGCCACGATTGACCGCGTTCAGTCAACCAATACACACTTCCTGCTGAAGAGATACAAGGAGGACGGGGTCATCTTCGAGGCTCCGGAGGGCGACAGGCGCCTCGCCATCACGCCATAGGGCAGTCCGTAATGCGCGAGGGCAGCAGTTCCTTCATGTATCACGCACCGTGTAGGACAACGATGCATATTTCAAGCAGAGTCAAATCGGTTCCGGCTTCCGGCATTCGGAAGTTCTTCGATATCGTCTCGCAGATGGAGGACGTGATCTCTCTCGGCGTGGGAGAGCCGGACTTCGTCACGCCCTGGCGCATCCGCGAGGCGTGCATCTATTCCCTCGAAAAGGGATACACCACCTATACGTCCAACTACGGGCTGCTCGAACTCCGCGAGGCGCTGTCGGCCTACATCGAGGACAAGTACGGTGTAAGGTACGATCCGAAGAATCAAATCCTGATAACCGTGGGAGTGAGCGAGGCGGTAGACCTCGCTCTGCGGGCGATCCTCGAGCCGGGCGAGGAAGTCATCATTCCCGAGCCCTGTTTCGTCGCGTACCAGCCCTGCGTGGTGTTCGCGGGCGGCGTGCCCGTGTCTGTCAGCACCGGCCCTGAGACCGGATTTGCCCCTAAGCCCGAGCAGATAGACCGCGCAGTGACTCCGAAGACCAGGGCGATCATGCTCAGCTTTCCGAGCAACCCGACCGGGGCAATAATGCCCAGGGACGATTTGCAGGCGCTGGTGGACATCGCTAAAGCCCACGATCTGTACATCATAAGCGACGAAATCTACGACAAGCTCATCTACGGCGTCGAGCATACCTGCGTTGCTTCCCTGGATGGTGCCTATGAGCGAACGATATACCTCAATGGTTTTTCGAAAGCCTTCGCGATGACCGGGTGGCGCATAGGGTATGCGGCTTCCAACCCCGAGGTGATCGAGGCCATGATGAAGATCCATCAGTACATAATCATGTGCGCTCCGATCACCGCCCAGATGGCTGCGATAGAGGCACTGAAGAACGGAGAAGGCGATACGGCGGAAATGCTCCGGCAGTACGACCGCAGACGGCGCCTGATTGTAGCCAGCCTGAACAAGATGGGGCTGGACTGCTTAGACCCAAAGGGCGCATTCTACGCGTTCCCCTGCATAAAGAGCACCAGCCTGTCCTCGGATGAGTTTTCCGAACGCCTGCTGTATGAGGAAAAGGTCGCGGTCGTGCCGGGCAATGTGTTCGGCAAGTGCGGTGAGGGATATATCCGCTGCTCCTATGCGACCAACCTGCAGAACATCCAGCAGGCGATGGAGCGCATGGCAAGGTTCGTGCAAAAGATTAGCCGCTGACGTAAGGTATTTTGGAAATGGAGACTTGCGCAATGGGGGAATGGGACATCTCTGCAACTTTTTCTCTCCCACTGCCTTTCTCCCATTCCTTTATTCTTCTACCCACCGCTCTTGAAAGGATGTCGCAATGATGCAGAATTTGCGCATATTCACGTGTCTATTCCTCCTGCTTGCCCTCATGTTCTGCTTGCCTGCTCGTGCCGCAGACAAAGTGACTTGCTACACCATATGGGATGACTCCTTTTTCTACGCGGCATTCGAGGTCCAGGATCCCGACGTGGTGAGCACCAACACTACCCACATGTCGAACCCGTGGGAAGATGACTGCGTTGAGGTGTTTCTGGAGACGGACAACCAGCGTGCGCCTAATCGCACGCCGAGTACTTTCCAAATGTCAGTCAGTGCAGGAGGCGGTTCCAGCTTCGTAGTCGGCGAGAACGGATCGCCCAAGCCCAAGAAGATCTTCACCTTCAAATGCGCCAGAAGAGTCCAAGGCACGGTGAACAGGTCGTATGACCGGGACATCGGCTACATCGTAGAGCTTGCCATGCCGTGGAAGGAGATGGGCGGCCCGCCGTCGCCGGGACAGGTCATGGGCTTCAACGTGATCTGCCGGATGAGAGGTGAGAATACGGGGTTTGTCAGCCTCTCGCCCGAGGCGGCAAGCGAGGAGGATGTGCACGTCCCCGCAAAGTGGGGGACTGTAAAGTTCGTGGATACTCCTACTATAATCGCCCGGCAAGACAGCGCTATCGTCTGCCGTAAGGTCACTCGCAGGGCGCCGCTTGTTGATGGGAACCTTGGTCCGGGTGAGTGGATTCGGGATATGCGCTTCCAGGTGACCAAACCTGAGCCGCCCGGTGTCGTGTCAGGGAAGAGATTGATGATCGAGAAGCTCGCGCTGACCCACTACTTCTACTGGTACCAGGCCGACGAGCGCCGCGAAGCTCCGTTCAGCCACGTGCGCGATATGGATGGACATAGCGAGCTCACCGACCACCCTCTCGAAGGAGTCGGCCCTTGGTTCTCACACGACCGTATGCAGTGGCATAAGGACCAGCTTACCAATATCAGTAACGCCGGAATAGACGTGGTAATCCCCGTATACTGGGGAGCGGCCGCCACCAAAAAACAGTTTGCCTCGAAGGGCCTGAATTGCATGGTGCAGGCTTTGAAGGAGTTGAAAGCCGAGGGCAAGAGCTACCCTCTTGTGGCAATGTTCAACGATACAAGCGGCATGTGGGTTCAATACGGGGGCACGCCCGACCTGAAGGACGCCGAGGTCAAGGAGACCTTTTACGGCATGATCAAGGATTTCTTCCTCCAGGTGCCGGACGAGTTCCGGGCGGCCGTTCAACTTCCCCTGGAGAGGGGCGGACAGCCGGCCTATATTGTGGTCTTGTACACGGCTTCGCGGTTCAGCGATCTGGACGCTGGCTTCGTGGAGTATTGCGGCGAGCGGTTTGCGAAGGATTTCGACGGGAGCAAGCTCATCTGGATCGGCCATTCGGACTTCCGGCCCAAGGCGGCTGTAATGGATGGATACTCGAACTACGGAGCAGGATTGGGCTTGCAGTTCGATGAGACCGGCTGGATACGCATTGCCGGAGTTGGAGCAGGATACGAAGATTCGGCTGTCCGGCTTGGGACGCCGATGCGGTCCAGAGTGGGCGGGGATACGTACAAGAAAGACTGGGATGCCCTGATTGAGAAGGCGCCCGACTGGGTGATCGTGGACGGCTGGAATGAGCTTCACGAGGGAAGCGACATCTGTCCCAGCAGCGAGTATGGCAACCAGTACGTCAGCCTGACCAAGATCAACATGCTCCGCTTCAACGGCATGCGGGCGTATGATGCGAAGTTCCTCAAGCACAATACGCCATCTGTGATGCCGCCCGGGGCGCTTTATCAGGTGACGCTGGCAGTTAAGAATGCTGGCACAAGGCCATGGTATCCCGGACTGCAAGGCGTATTCCTTGCCGGCCGGTGGTTCAAGGATGGTACTCTGTTTGCCGACTCTGGGGCACGGCTGCCGCTTCAGGAGACTGTTCTCGCGGGGCATGTGCTGGAAAAGACGATTGGCATTCGATCTGCTGACCAGGATGGCAAGCCCCTCCCTGAGGGTGACTACGAGCTTCGATGGGAACTTGTCCGCTCGCGCGATGAGTGGTTCTCAAACGGCGGAGACGTGCCCCTGTGTGTGCCGGTAAAGATAGGCACGGCGCCCGCCGTTGGCTTCAGCCTGGTTGGTTCGACGCTGCCCACGCTCGTGAAGTCCGGTGGGGCGTACGATGTCAGTGTGAAGCTCAGAAACGACGGCGCCGCCACTTGGAAGGCGGGCGACCTGAAGCTGGGCTATCGCTGGCGGAAGGCATCCGTCCACCTGAGCAAGGATTCCGAGGATTCGGTTGAGAGCCTGCCGGGATGCGCAGGCACTGCGGATTTGGCGGCGGACTTGGAGCCTGGCCGGGCGATCGAGTTAACCGTGCCTGTGAAAGTCGCAAGCCAGGACGGCGCACCGATTCCCGTGTGGACACAGAACGATCTGTGGACCTATGTCCTCTCCTGGGAAATGGTTCAGGCGGACGGCCAGTGCGTTCCGGTGCGCTTCGGCCAGGAGGCAGTGAAGGTACTCGCGGATGACTACGGCCCGAGGTTTGTCGCGAACGACAGCCCAGGAGAGATGCCGGCGGGCAGGCAGTGCAAGGTCAGCCTCACCATCGAGAACGCGGGAGCGGATGTCTGGACCAAGGCCGAATTCAGCGTCGGATACCACTGGTACTACCTGGATGGGATAGAAGCCATCTGGGATGGCGCAAAGACGCGGCTGCCGACGGATGTGCGTCCGGGCGAGCGGGTTATCGTGAAAGCCTCTGTGACGCCGCCCCCATACGACGGCCAGTACTACCTGGTGTGGGATCTCGCCCACGGAGACAAATGGGTCTCGACCTCGGCGAATACGCGCGGCGGCGATATCCTCGTCGTGCCTGTGAAAGTCACAAATGGCAAGTTGGCGGTGCAGGACTTGACGCAACTGTTCGACTCGGATGTGGTCAGCTTCGATGCGAACCGGGCGGACGGAGATGCGGATGGTGCCGGCCTCAGCCTTGCCGCGGAGTTTATTCCTCCGCAGGTAACTGCGGTTGCTGCTCCTGACAAGTTGTGGCCGTGCGGGCTCTGGACATCCGCTCAGGGCGCAGGCCTGGAATCATCGAGGCGGATATCGTTCAGGTACCCGTCCAAGGCCGACGGGGCGAAGAACGCCGTATCTTGCAAGGGCCAGTCGGTCGTGCTGAAGCCCGGCCGGTATGCGGCTGTCCACGTTCTGGCGCTGGCGACGCAGGACACGACCGGCGAGTTTGCTTTGACGTACAATGGGAGCAAGGCCGCTTCGACGGTTCAGTTCAGCGCGTGGAACGAAGCGCCGAAGCACGGGGAGCATCCTGCTTTCGTCTGCCTGCACCGGCATTCGCCGGACGCGGACCAACGAGGCCAGGCGTGCTACCTGAACCACTACGTTCTCTCGGTGGATTCCAAAGCCGAGCTGACATCTCTGTCTCTGCCGAATAATCCGGCCATCAAGGTCATGGCGATTACCGTTGAGAAGGCGGAGTAGCAGCTGGCAGCCGGCCGCTGCTCCTCTTGCTACTGCTCGGCTCCAATCAGGCTGCCGACGGTGAGGCCCTCGGGCGCCGGTGTTTGGGGTTTCTCTACGGACGCAGTCTCGGTCGTCGTAGTCACCTCAGCCGGGGCGCGGCCGGCGAGCAAGTCCTGCACTTCCGCAAAGCCCTCCTGTGCCTTCGTCGCAGCGGTTGGGTCCAGCCGATATAGGACGCTAGTGAACTCCCCAACGTGGACGTACTCCTCGAGCGCTATGTCATACAGCACCTTTTTCGCGTCTTCATTGTCTGTGGCGTCCATGTGGGCCAGGTAAAGATGGACGGCCTCCAGCTCTGCGGCGATGTCGAGCAGGATTGCCCGCGCCAGCTCGCTCTGCGTCATCTTGCGTGGCACTGCACCGGAAAACGGATTTACAAACTCGGCCATGTCTGATTCCTCCAATAGATGGGTTGTCAATGTGGAAAACCGGCAGGTATGTTGGCTTGCTGGCCTGCCGGTGGCATGTGTACCCCAAGTCGCTCAGGCCTAAACGCGCAGGCGACGGGGCGACTGGGAGAATGGGCGATGGGGAGACCGAGGGAGCGAGAGAATGTCCCAACCTGCTTGCGAATCGCTGTGGGCGCTACAGTCTGTGTATCATTTCCTGCCAGATCGCATGCTTCAATACGGCCGCGGCTTGTGCTGCCACCTCGCTGACAGGCTTTTGGTAAAGGCTGCTGTCCTGGGCCGTCACCACTATGATCGGCTCGCCGCGGGCGAGCACCGTTCGCCCGTCTGAGCTGAGAGCTACTTCCCGCAGCAGAGGCTCGGAATCCAAAAGCTGGTTGACCTTCGTCGCGATGGCCTCCGCCCGCTGTTCGGAAGTGACCGCATCGTCTATCGGCGCCGGCTCAAACAGCACGTTGTCCCCCAGCTTCACCTGGGTGATCGGTTGGCCTTCCACGGTAACCTGCTCGGTCTTGGCCTTCAGCGCGTCCGCGACCGCACGCCTGTTGACCGGGAGACCCAGCGACCTTATCTGACCCAGGACGGACTTGCTGCGGGCGCGGGTTGCCGGGTGTGTTTGCATTATGCCCATGTCCAGGTTCGGCCCGTTGGCGTAGTCGCTGGCGAGCCGTTCCAGGAAAGTGAGGGTTCCCACCGGGTTGTAGCCGGCTTTCTCGACATAGATCACGGCTGTCGCGTCTGCGTCCGCCTCAGCCTTCTGGCCGTAGCGACTGCCTCTCGCAATTCTCACGAGCTGCGCGCCGATCAGCAGGTTGCCCAGATCCTCCGTGTCTACCCCGGTCACCACGCCTGCCAGCAGGACAAACGCCATCTGCGCGTCAAGTCTGCTCTGCTGCTTCAGCAGTTGGGCTACATGATGGTGAGATGCGTGGGCGATCTCGTGGGCAAGTACGCCTGCCAGCTCATGATCCGACTGCACGTAGTTCAGGAGACCCGTGTGCACGTAGACGAGGCCGCCAGGGAGCGAGAAGGCATTTACGCTGTTGTCATCAATGACCTTGAACTTGTAGTCGAATCGGTAGACGTCCGGCCTGCCATAGGTCGCCGGCACGGGCTCCGAGTTCGCCACAGCCGCAATCCTTTGGCCTATCGTGTTAACTCGCTCGTTCATCTGGGGGTCGGTTACGAGTTTGTTTTCCTTCTCGACCTCGGCTGCAGCCTCCCGTCCCATCTCAATCTCATGCTTTCTCGCATCTTCGTCGCTGTGGACAGGGAGTGGGACCGCAGCTTGCAGCACGACGAGGGAAATGATGAGGGACGCCGTAAGCGCAATTGTTGATAATCTTGTGCGGAACATGGCACCGTACCTCCTGTGTTCGGGCAGTGATACAGGATCAATCCTGCTTCACTGCCGGAGGTCTTCCGGAGCGGGACGCCACGTCTCGGACATTTCCGGTACAATACTCAGTCCGATTGTACCCGCCCGTAGCGCGGCTCTGAAACCGCTTTGTACCGCGTGCCGGAAGGTGCCCCGTTTCGCTAGACAGTGCGCTCCCCACGGGAGCGCACCGACGATCAATTAACTGCGTCTGCGCCTGAGGAAGGCTAAGACCAGCGGTATCCCGAAGGCTCCCAGCGCTGTTGCGCTGGCGGGTTCAGGGACGACAGTGGTGGTGTAGTCCGAACGGTCGTACCAAGTGTCTCCATACTGGGATTCAGCGGGAACCCAGGGGAGGTTGTAGTCTATCGGCTCCGTCCTGGGGACGACAGCGGCTACGTGTGAGATAAAGCCGATGTCGTTTATCGGGTCGCCCTCGTAATCCGGAGGGAAGGGATTGATCATGCTTCCGCTGGGGTCGCAGACGTAGATAAACGTCAGCGAGCCACCCGGTTCGATGGCGGGCGGTGTGTAGTATTTGTCGGGCTCGTTTTCTATCTCGTAGCACTGCCATGCGCCGGAGGAATCATCCCAGGTCCATCCCGGCGGCGGAGTAGTTGCAGCCGGCTCACGTACGTTGAACGGCTGAAGCGACCAGACCAGCACAGTCTCGTCCGGGTACGGGCAATCGGGCGTGCCGCTCAGGTTATTCAGCGTCCACGTATACGTACTGGCCGGCGGATCCCAGAGAACGTCCACGGAAGTCAATCCCTGGGTTATTGCCGCGTTCCAGGACACTGCCTGGGCAGGAATGGTCAGCGCAAGCAACAGCCCAACCAGTAGATAAATTCTCGCGTAAACCAACAACTTCTTCATGCTACTCTCATACCTCTCTCATGCTTCTCGTTCTTGTTTCGTCTCTCTTGCCCGCGAGCGCTTGAATGCTCAGCGCCGCCGCTTGCAGGAGTAAAAGAACAGACTCGCTCCGCCAAGGCTCAGCACAAGCAGCCCTGTAGGCTCGGGAACCGGCTCGCCACCGCCTCCTCCGCCCAGTGCGCCGATCGCACCCGCTCCCAGCAGTGCGGGGAGAAGCCATCGCGCTGCCGGAGCTGTCACCAGTTCGATCGGAGGCTCAGCCAGAACTTCCACCTCGGGTTCAGGCGCCAGCGGTGGAATTTCAACCTGTACCGGTTCCACCACAGCAGTCGGAGCTAGCGGGGTAGTTGGAGGCGGCTCTGGAACCACTGAAACTTTCGGTCGCTGCGGCAGGGTCTTAGTCATCGGGTTGCCGCATCTCCCCTCGAGGATCAACTGGCCGTTCCACGCCACGAACATCTTCGTACCGGCCTTCAGCCTCTTCTTATGCAGGGTGATTTTTCCGCCTTTCGTAATGAAGTACACTCTGTATTGGCCCGACTTGGCCAGCGTGGTCAACTTCAGGTTATCCCTGAAGTACTCGGCCAGAGAGGAGGGATCCATGCCAAAGTGCTTCGAAAACCGCTGTGCAACGACCTTGTCCGTCTGAACAAGATTGGCGAGCTCGCTCGGACTGCCGACGGGCTTCGTCAGGAACGAGCCTGGTGGCATTCGCACCTTTGCTGCCTCTGCCGCTGCGACAGACAGCAACAGCAGGCACAAGGATAGGATCACAAGACGACGTAACAACATCAGAACTACCACCCTTTCGCAGGTCAGGATTGCCGTGCCAGCTCTGAAACTTGCTTGCACAGCGCTTGACCTACCGGGTGTAGTTGCAAGTTCCGGGCCAAATGAGCCGGTTTAGGGGAAAATTCCCGTAATTTTTACAGATGGGCGGAATGTAGGGTTGGCTGGAAAGGGTTTGCTGTTGTGTAGGGATCGTGGCATTCGCGGGAGATTGGTTACACGCGGCGGGAAGCAAGATAAGCCATCGGGGAGTACAGAGGAGAGTCTATTCCTGCCTCCGATCAGGCAGCGCGCCAGGCGACTGTCGGAGCAGCGGAGATGGTCGTGCGCAGGCAGTTGGTTTTCCGTTACGTTCTTTACCGGGCTTCGAGGTGCTGCTTGATTCGCCTGCCGATGTTCGCTACTGCCTCGTCAGCGGGGACGATCTCGGGGGTCTTGGTCGCGCGGTCGCGGATCTCGACTTTCCCCTCCGCAGCGGTCTTACCCACGACGATCTGCAGGGGCACGCCGATTAGGTCGGCGTCGTTGAACTTGACGCCTGCCCGCTCCTCGCGGTCGTCGTAGAGCACCTCGATGCCCGCCTCGCAGAGGTCTTGGTAAACGCGCTCGGCCAGCGCACGCTGGGCTTCGTCCGTCACGTTTGCGGCGATGACATGCACCTGGAACGGAGCAATGCTCATCGGCCAGATAAGCCCGTTTTCGTCGTTGCTCGCCTCGGCGACGCCGGCCGGAATTCGGCTCACTCCGATGCCGTAGCAGCCCATGATGATCAGCTTCTCGCTGCCGTCCTCGTCGGTGAAAGTTGCATTCAGCGGCTCGGAAATCGCATAGCGCAGCTTGAAGATGTGTCCCAGCTCCATGCCCCTGTGCTCCTCGAAAGGCGTCTCGCAAGTCGGGCAGATGTCACCTGCGCCCGCGAGCCTGAGCCGCGCCCACGCGATCTCGCCTTCGATATCCGACCAGTTGACATTAACTAGGTGCGCATCCGTCTCGTTGGCTCCGGTGACGAAGTTCACCATGCCGCGAAGCTCCTCGTCTCCGTACATGGGAACTTTCAGACCCACAGGGCCGCTGAATCCCATCGGGCCGCCGGTCGCCTCCTGTATCTGCTCAGGTGCAGCCATCTCCAGTTGTGCCGCGCCCAGAAGGACGCGGAAGCGTCCCTCGTTCAGCTCGTGATCGCCTCGGATCAACGCTGCTACCGGTTTGCCATCGGCCATGTAGATCAGCGTCTTCACAAGCCTTTCGGGGAACGCGTGCAGGAAGTCGCATACCTGCTCGACGGTGTGCGCTCCCGGCGTGTCCACTTTGGCCTTTGGTTTTGGGGCTTCCGCCGGCTCCGGGATGACGATGCGGAAATCGGCGATCTCCTGGTTCGCCGCATATCCGCAGGATGGGCATAGGAGGATGGCATCCTCGCCGGACTCAGTCAGGAGCATGAACTCCTTCGTCTCCTTGCCGCCGATAGCGCCGGCGCTTGCGTCTACAGCGATCGTATTTAGCCCACAGCGCCGAAAGATTGCCGCGTACGTGTCGTACATCTGCATGTACGTGGCATCCAGGCTTGCTTCGTCCGTGTGGAAAGAGTAAGCGTCCTTCATCAGGAACTCGCGCGCTCGCACCAATCCGCCGCGCGGACGGGGCTCATCGCGGAACTTCATCTGGATCTGGTACAGGTTCAGGGGCAGATCGCGATATGACTGTACACTGTGCCGCACAAGGTCGGTGATGACCTCTTCATGGGTAGGGCCGAGATAATACTGCGTGCCCTTACGGTCCTTGAAGCCGATGAGTACGTCGTGCATCGTGGCCTCGCGGCCGCTCTCCGCCCACAATTCCTGGGGGTTGATAGCCGGCAGGAGCAATTCCTGCGCGTCGGCGCGGTTCATTTCCTCGCGGATGATGTCTGACACCTTGTCCAGAACGCGCCAGCCGAGCGGCAGGAAGCTGTAGACCCCCGCAGCGGTCTGGCGAATGAACCCGGCGCGCAGCAGCAGGCGGTGGCTTGTCATTTCCACATCCGCCGGAATCTCCCTCAGTGTGGGTGCAAAGAGACGTGAATATCGCAATGTCGTATGCCTCTACAGAAGTTGAGCCGCCGGCGATGAAACCTTCCGCTCGGTCGCCCTGGCAGCCGGTATCCGGAAATCCCGAACGCTGCCCCATGCTTCTTTGGTAACGACGCCCGGAACGCCTTGACCGAATTGTAGCAGAAGCAGGCGTCCTAGTAAAGGGAAGGATGCCAGCCACCTAGGACGACGGACCGAGGACCAAGCACTACATTGCCTTCAACGCTGAGCTGTGCTATAATGTGCCCGCTGCCATGCCGCTTGAGACGGATGGAACGCACTGTTGGAGGTACTGCGCGTTGGTCATGCGATTTGTAAGCGGCTTTATCGGCATACCGCTCCTCCTCATTCTGGTATTTGTGGAAAACGGCCTTCCCTTCATCCTGGGGGTGGGGCTGATTTCCATCATCGGGCTGCACGAGTTCTATCGAGGTGTCCGCCAGACCGGAGCCGAGCCCCAGGAATGGGTCGGCCTTGCCTCCGCTTTCCTCTTCCTCTTTGCTGCCAGGCACCAGTTCCACGCGGAGCGATTCAGCCTCCCTGGAGTTCTGACCGTGTTCGTGATCGCTACGCTGACCATCGAGCTTCTTCGCAAGAACCGCGCTCCGATCAAAAACCTCGGCAGCACGTTCCTCGGCGCTGTCTACGTCGGATGGCTTTTCAGCTATCTGGTAGGGATAAGGAGCATACAGGGCAGCTTCCACTTGCGGGGGGTTCCCTGGCCTGTCCCGAGCGGCGCATGGCTGGTGCTGTTCGTCGTTTTCGCAGCGTGGGCCGCCGACACCGGCGCGTACCTCGTGGGGCGAAAATGGGGCCGCCATCGCCTCGCGCTAGTCCTCAGCCCAGGAAAAAGCTGGGAGGGAACATTTGCCGGATTCGCATCCTCGATCCTCATGAGCCTGATAATGGGCAGAGCGATGGCGATGCCTTGGGCGAATGCCGCTGTCCTGGGGATCGGTATCGGTGTCGCCAGCCTGATTGGCGACCTTGCCGAATCTGGCATCAAGCGCGACCTCGGCATAAAGGATTTCGGCAGCATTCTGCCCGGCCATGGGGGAATACTCGACCGCTTCGATAGCCTGCTCTTCGCCGCGCCTCTCTTCTACTACTACGTTACGCTCATCCTGGGATTCTAGTGCACGGATTCTAGCGGCGCTGGCTCCCCGGCTGCTTGAAAATGTCTGCAAGGATGCTTGACAGGCCAATTCCGCTGTGGTAGACTCTTCTCGATAATTGAATATCCGTGCGAGCAGGCGCCTCCCTGGATTGCGTCGGGAGGTGATGAGGGAAGACGGTGAAAGTCCGTCACGGGCCCGCCGCTGTAACCGGGTACGGGTTCGGCAGAAACCACTGGAGCTAGCTCTCAGATTTGGGGCGAAGATGCTCTGGGAAGGAGCCGGACATCGGCTGATCCGGAAGTCAGAAGACCTGCCTGCTTCGCAGCATCGGACCGTCTTCGGAGGCAAAGATGGCGAAGCGCGCTATCGGTAACTTATGCCGGGCTCTCGTCGAAAAAAGCTTCCGGGCTCAGACGAGAGCCCGGTTTCATTTTGCACACTGGTCGGCAGCCGACCAGCCAAACCTCAGCCCCGGCTTCTCTCCGATGCGGAGAGGGGAGAAGGTGCTCCTCCCTCCGCTTTGGGCAATCCGCACTCCTCCTTCGCTAAAGCTACGGAGGATGCGTCCGCAATCCACAATCGGCTTCACCCTCATCGAGCTCCTGGTGGTCATTGGGATAATTGGAGTTCTGGCCTCGATACTGTTCCCGGTTCTCGCGTCTGCGAGGCGGGCTGGCTACAAAGCGAAATGCGC
Organism: Armatimonadota bacterium; assembly: GCA_035528905.1. Taxonomy (GTDB): domain Bacteria; phylum Armatimonadota; class UBA5829; order DTJY01; family DTJY01; genus DATKXU01. The sequence goes on along the minus strand of DATKXU010000082.1, from coordinate 104,927 downwards.
TTCGAACCTGAGGCAGCTCGCGATGGCAAACCAGATGTATTCCCAGGACTACGATGGGCGGTTTGTCCCTGCCGCGTGCGATATCTTCGCATCCGGCGGAGGTCACTGGCGCTGGCACGGCTGGCGTCCGTCGCCTAGTGCGGCGTTCGACCCGGAGAAAGGTCCGCTCTGGCAGTACCTGGGCAGATCCAGTGGCCTGAAGATATGTCCGGCGATGGATGCCTCGGATTCCTACTCGCCCAATGCGTTCGAGGCTGGATGCGGCGGTTACGGGTACAACGATGACTACATAGGCGGAAGCTACTGGAAGTACGGCTGGAGCGATATGCGCTCCAGCACCGTGGCAGCCCGCGTGTGCCATGTGCGAAATCCGAGCCGGACGGTGATGTTCACAGACACCGCCATCGCGCAGGACTATCCGCAGCAGCACGTTACCGAGTACTCGTTCTGCGAGCCTCCGTATATCCTCGGTCCGGACGGCCAGCCCACTTCTTATCGCTATACGCCGTCAATTCACTTCCGACACAACGAAAGGACGCTGGTCGCCTGGTGTGACGGGCATGTGACGTCGGAGGAGATGACCTTCACTGCGCGGAGTGCGTACGGCGGCGATAATGAGCGGTTCAGGATCGGCTGGTTCGGCCCGGACAGTAATGAACTCTTTGACCTGAGGTGATGAGAGAGTGTGGAGTCGAAGGACTAAGGGAATCAGGGGTCCAGGGGTCCAGGGATCCAGGGGTCCGGGCGCACAATGGAAGAGCGGGAGCAAGGGAGAGGGGGGAGGAATACCATCTCCCATCACTCATCACTCCTCACTCGTCACTCATCATCTGCAGTTCCGCCTGAGGCGGATCTGCCGTCTGCAGTCTCTCTTCCTTTGTCTGCTTGGCGTCTTGGCGGTTAACGCATGGGCTGGCGCGTGGCCGTTCGCCGACTGCGTGATCGAGTATGAGCCAGGGCCGGGGCAGTGGGTTAATGACTCGCGATTCAACGATCGTGAGCGGGCGCTCGGGCGGCCATACGGGATTTCGGCAACCGCCCCGGATAACAGCTCCCTCGTCACGCTGGGCGATCACGGCTGGATCACGCTCGACTTCAATCGGCCGGTCTGGGACGATCCAAGGAACCCGCACGGCCTGGATTTCATCGTATTCGGCAACCCGACCTGGGTAAGCGGCGACCCCGGGCATCGCTGGCAGGAGCCCGCCTTCGTCGAGATCAGCATGGACGCGAACGGAAACGGCCTCCCGGACGACGAGTGGTTCCTGGTGCTGCCGAACAAGCTCCCGTCAGAGCTGGTCGGCTCCCCGGCCCCGAATTGCGATACCGGCGACTCGCGCACTGTGCTCCGGCACTATGCCGAGTACACGCCGACCCTTGGATTGCCGCCGGGGAAAACGCCCGAGGAGTTTTACACAGTGCCGGATCGCCAGAGCTACGCGGGCGATCCACAGAGCCTATTGATTGATGAAGGTTCGGGCGGCGGAGATGCTTTCGACATAGCGGCCGCGGTGAAGCAGACTTCGCCCGGTGTGCCGGTGGCTCCATATGTGTATGCCCAAATTCCGTATTTCGACTTCATACGGATCACGGATGCCCTCGCGGGAGATTCGGCGGGCGAGCTTGGCGAGATTTCGGCGGAGATTGATGCGGTGTCGGACGTGTCGCCCCTGCCGGGCGGTCAGAGCATCGGGCCTGCGAAGAGCCAACCTGATGGGAGCGTGATCTCGCTCTCTCAGAAAGTGGTCAGCGCCGTTTTCGATGGGGAGTTGTACGTCCAGGAGGAACAGCGCTCGTCCGGAATCCGCGTGAAGACGAGCGATTCGGCAGCGGAAGGCGATCGCGTGGATGTCATAGGCATTCTGAGCACGCTCAATGGCGAGCGGTTCCTCGACAAGGCTTCCGTGTACTTTGTGTCGTCGGGCGACCCCCCGAAGGTGCTCGGCATGCCGGCGGATAGAGTCGGCGGCGCCGGGCTGAGCAATATCGGCCTGCTTGTGACGACTTGTGGGCGCGTCAAGGCCGTCGGCTCCGCATGCTTCTACGTGAACGATGGCTCCCTTCCCGATCCGGGGCTGAAGGTGCGGTGTGACGGGCTAACGCCGCCGGGCGAAGGCGAGTACGTTGTAGTCACGGGGGTCGGCGACAGACAGCCTGACTTGACCCCGGTTGTGCGAGTAAGGAAGCAGGCCGACGTGATTGTTGTGCCGGAATAGGAGGTGACTGTGAGGAGATAGTCTCATCCGTCTTGATTCTCTGCGCTGGACACAAGCTCGACTGGATTATGTCTCTTTTGGAAAGGAGATTCCTATGAATACAAAATGTCGGTTGCTTCTCGCATGTGCCGCCCTGCTGCTCATGGTCGGGCAGGCTCATGCTGCCTATGTTGATGCACCTGTGGGCTATACAGTCCAGGATACGGTGTTTCCGATCCCATATGCCTGGTCCGTGTATGGTTTCGACAGGCTTCCCAGCGGCAACTTTGTCGCGTTCATCGGCCAGGATGTTGTCGAGGTAACGAAGGCTGGAGTGGTCGGCGCCCCTCTGTACTCCTTCAAAGACTCGGTTTATGGCTCGTTTGTCAAAGTCCGAGACAGCACGATCTACTTCGGAGAGAGCTCCAATGGTGCCATCTGGAGCATGGGGCTGGATGGCAGCAATCCGGCAATGATGGGAACGCTGGGTAACAACTACGACCTTGAGTTCAATTCGCTCGGACAGGCATTTGTTTCAGCCAATCCTGGTTGGGCCGGGCAGAAATTGTTCTTCTTCGACGGTGCTGGTGATGAGGTTGTAACCGGTCTGAGCGGGTATTCCGGCCCGCTGGCATTTGATGCGCAGGATAACTTGCTGTACGAGACGGCATACGCGGCTGGTGGAGACTCGATTCTGAGATTCGACGAAGCCGAGGTGGCGGGAGCCATCGGCAGCGGCTCACTGACGCAGGCTGATGGCCAGGTGCTCGCCAGCGTCAATCCGCCAGCCGACATGGAGATGGATGCCCTTGGAAACGTGTTCTTCACGAGCGGTGGGGTCCTGTATCGCCTGCTGAACGGATCCACTGCGGCCACTGCCTTCGCGTCCAGCGAGTGCACGCTCACTACTCTGCGCTGCAACCCATCGGACAACAGCTTTTCGATGCTGGTGGGCGGAGCGACGGACGGCGGCAATGCAGTCGGCGTCATATCTACCATCGTGCCTGTGCCGGAGCCGTGCTCGCTGATCTGCTTTGCCACAGGGCTGATTTCCTTGGCTGGAACCTGTGTCATGCGGCGGAGGAAATGCCTGCCAAGGTAGGGAAGGCGGCTGCAGCACCAGCGAATTCATATCCGGTAGTGTCGAGTTTGCCCGTCTTTCCGAGCGGGAACAAATCCTATGGCAGATTCGCTCGGGGGTGATGCGCATGACAGAGACATCAATGGAGGAGCCCGGCACTCAGGAGCCTTTGATACTCGAACGCCTCAGCGACCTCGAAGATCAGGAGGAGTTTCTGGAGCACTACCCCGATATCCGCGGGCGTCCGGTGATCAACCCGAAGGGCGATGAAGTGGGCACGGTGGACGATCTCTATGTGAACCCGCGCGATCGGCAGGTGGAGATGGCTGCGATCACATTCAGTGGGGTCGGGGGATACGGCGGAAAGCGGGTGCTCGTTCCCGTGGAGGAGATCGAAGTCGTGGACGATAAGGCGAGAATCCTCACGCACGAGGAGCGCATAGCGCTGGCGCCCGAATTCCATGAGGGAGCGCCGATGTACGAGCCGTATTACGAGTACTGGTCCAGCCAGCTTGTGGGGCCGACTGAGGAGCCCGGCCGGGGATATGTGCGCCCGCCAGGCCGGCTGGTGCTTGAGGGAGAAGAGGCCGGGCAGGGAGAGTCCGGGTCGGCTAAGTGATCTGTGATCTTCGGTTAAGGGTGCGGAGGAATTCGCGGCGGCGAGACGGCCTGCAGCGGGTTTGACAGCGTGGGTAAGCTCTGCTATTATATTGGCGCGCGGGGCACGGCTCGTTCGAGTACAAACGTCTCGACCGCGTGACCAGCAGAGGCACGACTCGTTAACCATTGTGATGGCGGAGGTAGCAGTGCTTACCGAAGAGCAGGTCGAAAACGCTCGCGCCAGAGCTGAGAATTACCTGACGAGGGCTGGGATCGTGCTGCGGCCCGACGAGGTGGAGAGTATCGAAGTAGCGGACTTCGGCCTGGACGAGCTGGAGCGGACGGGCCTCCAGATCGTCGTCTACGTGAACACAAGTCGAGTATGCGCCAAAGAGCTGGTGCTGTTCCCATATCAGACCTGCCCGGAGCACCGCCATCCCCCGGTGGCAGGCGAGCCGGGGAAGGAAGAGACCTTCCGCTGCCGCTGGGGCAAGGCCTACCTCTACGTGCCCGGCTCCGCAACGCCCAATCCCTCGGCCAAGCCTCCCGCAGGGGATGAAGCCTACTACACAGTCTGGCATGAGGTAGTGCTGAACCCGGGCGAGCAGTATACGCTGCCGCCGGACACTCTGCATTGGTTCAAAGCCGGGGCCGAGGGAGCCATAGTCTCCGAGTTCTCGACGACCAGCCGCGACGGAACGGACATCTTCACAGATCCGCGGATTCAACGCGTGCCGGTCATTGGCCCCAAGTAAATGACTGTCCCGACTCCCGTCCGGGACATGCCGGCGTTATCCCTGCGTGTTCATTTATCCGGTCCGTTATGATACACTATCTGCATGAGCAGAGGGCGTGCGTCCAACTACACGGAAGGAACCTCCAGTCCGGCTTCGCAGTTCGACAAGATTGCTTTTCTTTATGACGAGCTGATGTCGGGAGTGCCGTACCGCTCGTGGGTCGCCTATGTGCATCGCATCCTGGAGCGGTTCGACTGCCATCCTGGCACGGTGCTCGACCTCTGTTGTGGTACCGGCAGCATGAGTCTTCTGCTCGCGGAGGAAGGCCGTCGTGTCGCGGGCGCTGATATCTCCCCTGCAATGATAGCGCTCGCTCGGCGTCGGGCTGATGAAGTGGGCCTCCCAGTGGACTACTATGTGCAGGATGCCTCTTCACTGCGCCTGGGCCGCCGGTTCGACCTGGTGCTCTCCTTGTTCGACAGCCTGAACTACATCCTCGAGTCGTCGGCGCTTCAAGAGGCGTTCTATCGGATTTCGGAGCATCTCGAGCCCGGCGGGCTGCTCGTCTTCGACATGAACACGGACGTCGCTCTGGCTATCGGGCTGTTCGATCAGAGCAATATCGGCAGCAAATCTTCGCTCATCTATGACTGGCGCAGTTCGTACGACCCGATGGCTCGAATCTGCCGCATACAGATGGATTTCAGATACAGGCGTGGCGGCGCAGAAAAGCGGGTCGAGGTCGTGCACCACCAGCGCGCGTATGATGAGGAAGAAATCGTGGAGATGCTGAGCTCCGCCGGGCTGCCGACCCTCGGCGTCTACCATGCCTACACGTTCAGAAAGGCGACCAAGCGCAGCGACCGCGTGTTCTTCGTCGCGAGAAAATAAGTTCGTCAGTCCGTCCTTTTCTTATTGTTGATGCCTTCCTTTTGTGCTATAATCTCTGCGGGTGCGAGGCAGTTGGCCCTTGCCGACGAAGTGGTTGTGGCTGAAGTCACCGGCCGCCGGGTGTGGCTGGATGGTTTCTAGGATGGCGCTATGTCGGTCGCAGAGAACCTCCTGGAAGTTCGAAGACGCATAGCCGATGCAGCGGCGCGGGCTGGGACCGACCCGGAGCGCATAGCCCTCGTAGCTGTGACGAAGACGGTGGATGTCCAGGCGATTCAGGAGGCGATCCAGGCAGGCGTCACGGATATCGGGGAGAATTACGTCCAGGATGCCGTTCTCAAGTACGGTGTAATGGGCAGGGCCGTCCGGTGGCACATGATCGGCCACTTGCAGACCAATAAGGTCCGGCATGCAGTGCCGATCTTCGATCTAATCCAGAGCGTAGACAGCATCCATCTCGCGGAGGAGATCGGCAGGCGCTCGCTGGCCCTGGGGAAGCATACCGGGATCCTTGTGGAAGTCAACATCTCCGGGGAGGCATCTAGGTTCGGCGTGCAGCCTGCGGATGTGCTTGCGTTCTGCGAGGCAGCCGCCGGCATCGAGAGCGTAGCGCTCAAGGGTCTGATGGGGATGGCTCCCTTCGTGGATGAGCCTTCCGTTATCCGACGGTCATTTGTGACGCTCCGGGGACTGTGGGATCGGCTGCCGCGAGAGCACAGGACGTGGCTCTCGATAGGGATGACGGCGGATTTCGAGGTAGCCATCGAAGAAGGGTCGAACATGGTGAGGATCGGCACAGCGATCTTCGGCCCACGGGAGCAGCGGCCCAGTTAGCGAGTGCGATCAGCCCGGCTCTTAGGGCTTTGTGGTTGGTCGGTTTCTCAGTTTGATGGGCGCGGCGCACATAGCGGGAAGGAGGATGTGCGATGGGCAATAACATGTCCACGGACGAACTGGAGCAGAGGAGCCTGTGGGCGAGGTTCAAGGAAAGGATCGGCATCAGCGAACTCGAGGAGGAGTATGAGGATGTCGAGGAGGTCGTCGGGGAGGCAAGGAAGCGACCGGTAACGTTGAGACTTCATTCGACGAGGGTGAATCATGTGTCTGTAAGATTGCCACAGTCATTCGACGATGCAAGGTTGGCGGCCGATGGCCTTAAGGACGGCCGGCAGCAGATAATAAACCTCGAGAAGACAACGCCGGAGATGTCCGAGCGGATCATAGATTTTCTTAACGGGGTCACGTATGCGCTAAATGGCTTTGTGGAGAAGGTCGGCGACCGCGTGTATCTCTTCGCGCCGAGCAACGTCTTGATTGACCTGCCGGACGATATGCACAAAGTATCCCCCGTGCTGTTCGAGCGCAGTTCCTGAGGCGAGCGAATACCTTGCTTGAGAACAAGAGAATCGGCTTCATAGGCGCGGGAACGATGGCGGAAGCCATCGGGCGCGGTTTACTAAAGGCTGGAGTAAGCCCGGCGCAAATCAGCGCGTCGGACCCCGACGAACGCAGGCGCGAATTCTGCCGGAGAGAGCTTGGTATAACTGCGACGGCGGATAACGCATCCGTGGCGCAGTCCTCCGATATCATCATCCTCGCCGTCAAGCCGCATGTAGTTCACGAAGTCCTCGCAGAGATCGGCGGCGTCCTCAAACCCCATCAGCTTCTCGTATCTATCGCTGCGGGAATTAGAATTGACTCGATCCAGAGCAAACTCGGAGCGGATGTCCCTGTCGTCCGAGTGATGCCGAATACCCCGTGTCTCGTAGGCGAGGGAGCAAGTGCCATCGCTCCCGGCGAATTCGCTGCTTCAGTGCACAGGGAGCTTGCATCCCAGATATTCGGTGCAGTCGGCAGAGTGGTTCAGGTCGCCGAGGATAAGTTAGACGCCGTGACGGGTCTCAGCGGCAGCGGTCCGGCATATGTATATATCTTTATAGAGGCGCTGGCTGACGGCGGAGTCCGCATGGGACTTCCGAGGGAGACCGCTCTCGTGTTGGCGGCGCAGACCGTAGCCGGTGCGGCCCGAATGGTGCTGGAGACCGGCGCCCATCCTGCGGAACTCCGCGACCGCGTGATGACCCCCGGTGGCACTACCGTTGCCGGTGTCGCGAGCCTCGAAGGCTCCGGGTTCCGGTCCGCCGCTATAGAGGCGGTGACGGCCGCAGCCAACCGTGCTGCGGAACTCGGCAAGCCGAAGAAGGACCGGTGATTTGGCAGACTGCAGCGATTGGGGAATGGGTGGACCGGGGAGAACGCCGAATTCTCAATGCGCCGCAGCGGAAACTCGAAACCTGGAACTTGAAACCCGGCGTCCCTTACGCAATGCGCATCACGCAATACGTATGCCCCCGTCCATCAGGACTGGGGGATTTTGCTAGGTAGGGCAGCGGGCATATCAGATAGGATACGACGCGATGTTATTCGGCATAGTGAACCTGGCGATCAACGCCCTGATAGCGCTCATCATAGTGCGGGCGGTTCTTTCCTGGATTCCTGAGGTTACCTGGCGGTACCGGGGAATAACTAGGTGGGTGGAAAGGATCACGGAGCCCGTCCTGCAGCCATTCCGCCGCCTTGTGCCGCCTCATAAGACGGGCGGACTGGATATCTCACCCGTTCTGGCGATCATAGCGCTCGGCATCGTCAGGCAAGTTGTGATTCAATTCCTGCCGCGGCTATTATGGAGATAGAGCATGAGGATAGAGCCGGTGGATGAAGAACCTAGCAGCCCTCAAGCTTATGAAGGTTATCCGCCCGCGGGTTACCCACGGGGCAGGTTTGTCCTGTTTCTCGTCCTCGTGGCGGCGCTGCTGATCTTCATCGGTGTAGTGGAGCGGCTGAGCCTGCAGGCTGGAGAGGAACCGGCGATGCAGGAATCGGCGCTCGAAGGCGATGTCTCGATGAAGCTGTCATATGCCTACCGGCGGTGGATGTCCTCCCTGCCGGCGAATCGCGGACTAGAGCAGCGAATCGAGGCCTTCGAGGAGGCGCAGAGGGTATCGGCCATTGCTCTATACCGGCGTGCAGTTGCTGAGAAGCCGTCCCCGGAGAACCTACGCCGGCTTATAATCGTTCAGTATCCTTCGGAGCGCGCTGCGGCCATCGAGCAGCTCGCCGTCAGGGAACGCCTTGACTTACACACGCGCCGGGGTCTGCAGGGCGAAGCAGCGATGTGGCGTGACATATACTTGAGCCGCCGCACGCTTCTGCCCGCGCAGGTCCGTGCCTACGCAGCGAGAATACGCAGCCTGGATCTCGGCTGGTACGAGCATCTTGCGTTGGCGGATCTCTTCAGGCGCGCAGGGATGCCCGGTGCGGCAGAGAAGGCACGCCTTGCGGCAGCTGGATCCGCAGCCTGGACCGTCGGATCGCTGCTGAGCCTCCTGGCGCTGTTGGGGCTGCTTGGCCTCATCGGGGTGGTGCTCCTCAGATGGTATGTTCTGCGGAAGGGGGGTCAGCGCGCTGAAGCCGCTGTCCGGGAACCAGCCGGTTATGTCCGGGAACTGAGGGCAGGGCTTCTGCTTGAGGCATTCGTCGTCTATCTGGCCGTCACGGTCGTCACGCAGATGACCGCGGGGGTAATCGCCGGAGCCCGCATGGCCGTAGTGGGTGAGGCAAGCCCTACAGCGGAGGCCTTGTTCACCGCGTGCGTGTACGTGCTGTCAGGACTTCTGGCGCTGCTCTATCTCGCCTACCGACTGCGCTCCGTCGGATGGTCTTGGCGCCTTGTTGGCTTTACGACGCGAAATCCGTTCCGCGACATCCTCTGGGGGATAGGTGGCTACGCGGCGGCGCTTCCGCTTCTGCTTATCGCCGGGGTGATATCCCGGTTCGTGGGCCGATTTGTGGAGAGCCCGACTAACCCGGTGATTCCACTGTTTGCCGAGACGGAAACCCTTGTCGGCCGTGCGATTCTGTTCGCTCTCGCTGTCCTGATAGCTCCGTTTGTGGAGGAACTGTTCTTCCGAGGCGTGCTGTTCAACAGCTTCCGTGCAAAGTGGAGTGTCGCGGCGGGGATTGTGCTCTCGGCGGCGGTTTTTGCGTCGGTGCACCCGCTGCCGGTTCAGTTCCTGCCCATCTTTGTGCTGGGGTCCGTATTCGCAACACTCTTCCATGAGAGGGGCTCGCTGCTCTCGTCAGCGGTGGCGCATGGCTTGAACAACGGCGTGCTCTTTGTGCTGATTCTGATACTGACAGGTGGCTAGCGGAATGTGCTCGACGACGTTGGGTGTAATCCTGGTGATATATGCGGTCATCCTCTGGATGCTCCTGTTTTTCGCATGGCGCAGAGGCTACCAGGAGTGGAAACGCAACCGGGCCGGTCGCCTCCAGAGGTTCTCTGCGCGCGTAATCGAGACGCGTGAGAACATTCTGCCGTCAAAAGGCTCGGAGGCTCGGCCTGCCGTCGAGCGCCTCCTCACCTTCCAGTTCGACGGACGGCAGGGCGAGTACAAAGTCGAATCCGCCACCTATGAGGCCGCGCGAGTCGGACAGGAGGGCACGCTCTACCTCAGCAGCGGACGGTTCGAGAGATTCGAGCCGAAGTCAGGGAGCGAAGAGGCTGAGGACGTCTATCGCAGAGTAGTCGGAAGCTGACATGTCCATACAGAGAACGCTCCTCAAAGTTCGCGTAAATCCACGAAGTTCTCGGAATCAGATCACCGGCTGGCAGGGCGATGTGCTTGGTGTCAAGGTCACCGCTCCGGCCGTTGAGGGTGCCGCGAACAAAGCCTGCATTGAGTTCCTGGCCGATCAGTTGGGCGTGAAGAAATCGCATGTCACGCTCGTCACCGGTGCCGCGAGCCGAGAAAAGGTGTTTGAGATCACGGGAATCTCGCGCGAGGACATTCATCGCCACCTGGCTGGGCACTCCGATTCCTAGCTGCTCACAACCCGCGGGAAGGCATTACTCCAACACTCCACTACTCCAATACTCCATCCCCGGCCCCTTTGAAATGTTTTCTAGTACATGAACGTCTACCCGGTATTTTTGCTAGAAATTCAATGCCAGCATTAATACTGGCATGAATCTTGCAGCCCCCTCTATGTGAGGTGCCTCTGTCATCCCACGGATGGCATAAGTACAACTCCTGGCCTGCCGGGGCAGAGATGGCAGGTTTGGGAGACTGTTGCCTTGGGTATTAACCTCGTACCCTGGCGCAGAACGGGAAGGAGTAAGTACAGGTGGAAAAGTGCTTCTGGTGCGGTGCCTTGAACCAGTCTGATGAAGAGTCCTGTGTTTGTTGCAACCGCAGCCTTCGGTGGTCTTCCTTTCTAGTGGCGATCTTGCGTCCCTCGATCGGGGAGATATTGGGAGCCCCTCCTGAGAGCCAAGCATCCGCGTCTGAATTCAGCCGTTCCGAGTATCCCGTCCTAGTCCCGTAGACCAGGCTGTCTGAGACCTGGATACCGCGGCCAAGCTGCCCGGTATCGCATTCTCATTCGCACGGTCGTTCTCATGAACCATGGGAACGGCCGTTTTCTTGTTGGTAGGGAGGTGTGTTCCCAAGCCGCGTTTAAGGTCTAAGATGCCAGAGCATAAGGAGGCAGGGCCGTGCTGGATGTATTTGATCTGCTGGACCTTGAGCGCCCCGGCCTGGAGGCTGTAAAGGCAGCGGTGACGTCCGGGAACTGCAACCGGGCAAAGGGATTGCTTGTCGAGTACTATAGGACCCGCGGGCAGCCCGGTTGGTATTCTGATAAGTTGGAGCAAAGGCTGTTCGTGTTTCAGGATGATGCAACAGCCGATGAAATCCTGGCGCGGAAGTTCACCATTCTTCTGAAAACGGCTCAGCTGGAAGGCAAGATCGCCTGGGCTACTAATCCGTTTGGCGACCGCGAGTGGACGTGGGTACTGAACCGCCACTATTTCTTCCAGACGCTCGCTCAGGAGTATCAGCGCACCGGGGATGAGGAATACGCCGCGGATTTCAATGAAATCGTCGCCGACTGGGTAATCAGCAACCCTGTCCCGGCGGAGTGTGCGAACGACAGCGCGGCCTGGCGCACGATAGAGGCGGGCATCCGGATGCTCAGCTCGTGGCCGATGGCCTGGCATTTCTTCAGAAACTCGCCCAGCTTCACCGTGGACGCTCGGATCCTGATGCTGAAGTCATTCGCCGACCACGCCGATTATCTGCTGAAGTTCCCGACGGCCTGCAACTGGACTCTTATGGAGAACAACGGCCTTCTGCACGTCGGCGCGCTTTTTCCGGAGTTCAGGGATGCCCCGGAGTGGCGCGAGGCGGCGATCGGACGCTTGTCCGAGGGAATGGCGGCACAGGTATACCCGGACGGCGCTCAGTTCGAGTTGACGGCCTCCTACCATACCCTCAGTCTCTGGAACTTCCTCCAGCCGATAGTCCTGAAACGGATCGCTCCCGGATTCGATTTTCCAGCAGAGTACTATGATGGGCTGAGGAGGATGATGCAGTTCAATGCCGGCATCATGCGGCCCGACGCAAACTGGCCGATGATCAACGACTCCGACCTGGGCAGCGCGTCTTACTGGATTGTGGAGCCGGCTATCTCGCTCGGCGCGGACAAGGCGCCGGAGACCAAGGCTCTGCTGGAAATCGAGCGGGAGCGCGATTCCGTCTTCTTCCCCTACGCCGGGATATCTTGCATGCGAACCGGCGATGGTCCGCAGGATTTGTATCTGATGATGGATGCCGGGCCCTTCGGCGAGCGGCACCAGCACGAAGACAAGCTGAATATCGAGGTCTGCGCCTATGGCAGGGCGCTTGTTGTGGATCCCGGGCGCTACTCTTATCACGTTGGAGCGCCTTTTCATGGGGCGGGCGGGCATAATCTTATCCTCGTGGATGGGATGGGCCAGAACCGCGCAGCAACCGATCCGAGCAGGTGGGTCGTGAAGGCGCCTGCGCCAGGTAATCGGTGGGTGTCGTCGGCGGAGTTTGACTATGCCGAAGGTGCATACGACGAGGGCTTCGGGCCGCAGAACGACGCCTCCGTGGCCCATATTCGGAAGGTCTTCTTCGTTAAGCCGGAATACTGGATTGTGATTGATCTCCTGAGGGGCGATGGCGAGCACAAGTTCGAGCAACTCTGGCATTTCGTGCCGGGAAAAGTTGCGGCGGGCAGGGGTTTCGCTCGAACCGACGTTCCTGATGCCGCGAACTTGGCTGTGGTGAGGTCGGATGACGCGGAAGTTCGCATTGTTGAGGCGGAGGAGACGCCTGTTCTGGGATTCGTTTCCTACCAGTACAACGAGCGCGAGCCTGCCCCCACGGCGGTTTTCACCAGAACTTGCGTAGCGCCGATAGCCTTTGAGACTGTGCTCTATCCGTCTCCTGCGGGCAAAACTGTTGTTCCGGAAGTCCGGCCGCTGAGGTGCACGATAGACGAAACGGAACCCCGCCCCGGACAGATATCCGCGATTTCCATCCGTCTTCCCGAATGCGAGGACATTTTCGTTATCTGCCACGAGCAGGAGATGGTCGGCAGGGTCAAGCGATTCCTGGGCTTCGAGTTTACCGGCGACGCAATCTGGATGCGCACGGATTTGAAAGGCGGCGTTGTAAGGACGCTTCGCGTCGGCTGTTGACCACGCGCGGGTTTCTGTGCTATATCAGGGCATGGATCGCGCCAGGATGCTCGGCCAGTACTTCACCCCCGAGCCGGTAGTCGAACTGTGCTACCGTATGCTCCGAGCCCTCGATTCCAATGCCCGGTGTCCGCGCATTATTGACCCTGCGTGCGGCGAAGGTGCTTTTCTGGCCTATGCCCTGGAGCACGGCATTACTTCTCCAGATCGGCTTTTCGGCATCGAGAAAGACAATCGGATGGCGGCAGCCTGGAAAGAAAACGGCTTGCTGGGCCGCGCGAACCTTTTCATCGGCGACGGCTTATGCGTACTGGGAGATGTGGACAGAACTACATCCACCCACACTCCCATCCACCCACACTCCCATACCCCCATACTCCTTTCGACTGGGTCGTCGGCAATCCTCCATTCGGCACATTGAGCCTGAGATCGTCGCCGGACTTCGAGCAGCTCGCTCGCGCCATCAGGGAAAACTTCACGATATGGCGGGATGGACAACACGCCGCCGATCTCGCCAAGTATCGGATCGAGGTGCTCTTTCTGGAGCGCTTCTGGCAGCTTGCGAGGCCGGGCGGATACGTCGCGATGGTTGTGCCTGACGGAATCCTGGCGAACGCACGGCTTTCCTACGTGCGTGAATGGCTCTCGAGCCGCGCGGCGATCAGGGCGATTGTCAGCCTTCCCCGGCACACGTTTTACCGCACCGGCGCGGCTTCGAAGGCCAGTGTATTGGTTTTCCAGAGGAATCCTGCGCTTCCGGGCCGTGTATTCAGCGCCGCACTCGAATCTCGTGCCTCCTGGCAGGCTGGAATTGAGCGCCTGGCCGAGCAGTTCGCCGATTTTGCACAGTGGTCGGCAGCCGACGAGCCAAACCTCACCCCCGGCCCCTCTCCGATGCGGAGAGGGGAGAAGGTGCTCCTCCCTCCGCTTCGGGGGGAGGCAGGAAGGGGGGTAGGTCAATCCGCAACCCGAAATCCCAAATCCTCCTATGCCAAGGCTCCGGCGGACAAGTCCGAAATCGAATGCCTGCCGTGGGTGGTCTTTCCGGCGGAAATCTTGTCCCCAGGCGACAGATTGGATCCTGCCTACTATCACCGTAAATACACCGAAAACCTCCGCCTCCTGAGGGGCCTGCCGAACGCGGTCACTTTGGGCGAATTGATCGAGTACACGACTTACGGCCAGGTGGGGAAACGGGAGTTGGCGGAATCCGGCGTCCGGCTGCTGACACCTGCGAACCTCGTCACAACCGGCGAGGGCTTCGTGATCGGGGTGGATATCCGTTCACCCGAACGGTTTGTGCCACCAGGCTCTCGTAATGATCCGGCGCGGAGCCGACTACAAAAGGGCGACCTGCTTCTGGCAAACAGTGGGGTAGGGTGCATCGGCCGGGCGGCGGTCTTCTACTCGGACGAGCCGTGCAATATCAGCCAGCACATCAATCTCGTGCGTGTCAGAGATGTAGAGCCGGAGTACCTGGCGGTCTACCTGCAAACGCGGTTCGCCCGCCTTCAGATCCACCGCGAGAAATGCGGCGTCGGCCCGTGTGGAATCAACTTCGACCGGATAAAGTCAATACTAGTCCCGATCTTGCCGCAGGAGGTTCGTCGGGAGATAGTGGAGAGGTATCGGCAGCTTTCCAGCCGGCCCGATACCGCAGGCCGCCCGATCCGCAGCCTGGTGGAACGGCTGGAACAATTGATTCTGCTAGGGCAGAATGCGGATGATTCGGGACTTTGAGGGCTGCCCTAAGTCTAATCGTTCTTCGAGATGATCGCTTCCAGTTTGGCCATCAATGGTGGCAAGTCATCAGTAACCGTTTCCCAGACGCGGTCAAGATCAATATCGAAATACGCATGAATCAGTCGGTTTCGCATGCCGATAATACTTGTCCAAGGTAAACGTGGACAAGCTGATCGTCCCTCAGCACTAACCTTTGAAGCTGCCTCTCCGATTATCTCAATAGCGTGAACAAGCGCAAAAGTTAGCATGCGATCAGCGTCGAGGTCCTGTCTGTTTCGATTGTTGGTGAATGCAACGGCTTCCTGCGCGGCCTCCAGCATATGGCGCAAACGAATAGCATCGTCTTTAGGCAGCATATTGCACCTCAGCTTTCGCTACAACTTCATCTCTGAAGTACCTGCTCAGGTCATTGGGGGTCCGCATATCTGCTTTCTGCCCGATGATGCGGGAAAGTTCTATTTCCATTTCGGCCATGCGCAGCAAACCGACGCGGTAATTCGGCTCGAATTCCACCAGAACATCAACGTCGCTGTCCGGGCGAAATTCATCTGTCAAAACCGACCCAAAGAAAGCTAGCCTGCGGATATGGTTGCGACGGCAAAAGTCGGCTATCTGCTCGGGATTAACGTGGATGTGCAAGCTCATGGAGGTTATCCTCCTCTGCAGGATCGGATCATACATTTCACCACTCAGGTAACTTCTTCCTGCTGATGTCCATCTGGCAGCCTGGCAGCCAAAACTCCCGGTCTTACGGATTGTCGCTCCGGGCCTTCGCAACCCTTGACCTTAAGGCAGTTGAGGGGGTGAACTTCCCTGGCGAACCGGTGTTTTTAGAGCTGAGCCTTTGGTCGAGGCGTGTATGAAGCGCCTGCTCAATGGTTCTAAGCAAATGGTGATCCATCTTGCCGCGGGGTTCCAGGCGCATAAACATATCATGCAGCAAGAAGTGCATTCCATCAAGACGTTCCCCTGGGATGGCTTGTTTTGAATTTACTATGTAATCGACAAGCGGCTTTACGAAGAAGTATCCTAGTTCAGTAGCGAGCCCTGCGAGGAAAGCTAAGTGCAGTTTTGGTTCAGATTCGAGCAATCCGGAGTGTTCAAAGACAACCATAGTAAGGCGCTCAATGTCGCGGTCTCGCCTGGGAAACCTTGGCATATCCGTTTCAAACATTCGGGTTTGATCCCGGAGCATGAGCTTCATTTCTTCCAACGCTTGAAAGACCGCAACGCTGGTCGGATCTTCGCTTGCCTTCTTTCCTGATTTCTGGTTCGCGAAATGCGCCTCGACCGTAGCGCGAAATTCCGCAACACATTTGCTGATCATCTCGTCACGTGGTTTTGCCTGAGTTCCCTCGATTAATTCCTTGCACAGCTTTACCAGTTCTTTTTCTTCTGCGCCGCAGTTTTGAAGCGCAGCAAAAGGCCCCTTATAGGCATCTTCGCGGGAAATTCCAAGTCCGACACCAAAAACCACACCATCAGACTTTCCTTTTCCCAGGCCGGCTTCGAATAGAATCCACGGACGACTTACGCTTGCCGGAGTCAGCAGAGCTACAATGTGCTTTGCCTTGTTTACGCTTTCACATATCCAGCGGAACCATTCCTCGCCGTATTGGATTCCCCCACCAAACTGTTTTGCGGTTGATCTGAAAGTGGGGACTACACCAGCGCTTACGTTGTGGATAAGTAATTCAAAAGCCTCGGCAAGAGGCTCGTCCTCGTGGACGTGGCTTATGAACACACCTCCCGGTTCGATGGGGGCTGTGGCGGTGGTGCTCGCCTCGTCCGGCTTTGTAGCGGCCTTGCGTCGCATTAGTATCCCCTCCTATACTGGTACTACGGCGTTATCGGCGCTGACATTAGAGAAAACATCTGTACTTACACAAGCTACCAGCCATGCCCTAATGTGACCCTTGTATAGATGATTCACCATAAGGCACTTTTTTCCTGCTCTGATGTAACGAGTGTACAACTCCAAGTCGTTACAGGATTGCACTATGGGGGTCCAGCACATAAAAGGGCCGGGGATCACAAGACCCCCGGCCTCGGTGTTTCTAGCCATGCCTACTATGACGAAGCGCCAAGCCCTACTTGCTCTCGATGGGCTCCGGCAGGTCTTCCACCGCGGTTTGCGCCTCCGCTACGACTTCCCCCTGGACCGTGATGCCGCCTCGCTTGTTGAATGCGACTGCCGCGGCAAGTGCGAATACGGTTAGCAGCACTATTGCAGTTCTCACAGCAGGGGCGATCGGAGCAATGGCGATCGGGGCGGCCAGGATGCCGACCAGGTTCATGACCTTGATCAGCGGGTTCAGCGCCGGGCCGGCGGTGTCCTTGAACGGATCGCCGACGGTGTCGCCTACCACAGCGGCCTTGTGATACTCAGTGCCCTTTCCGCCGAATAGGCCCGCTTCGATCTTCTTCTTGGCGTTGTCCCACAGGCCGCCTGAATTCGCAAGCAGGACGGCCATGAGCTGGCCGGTCAGGATCGCTCCGGCGAGATAGCCTCCCAATGCCGCCGCGCCGCGCATAGGGTCCGTGTACCCCAGTCCGAATGTCACCAGGATTGGAGTCGCCACAGCCAGGATTGCAGGGCCGAGAAGTTCCTTCTGAGCGGCCGCGGTGCTGATTGCCACGCATCGGGCGTAGTCGGGCTTCTCCTTGAAATCCATGATGCCCGGATGCTCGCGGAACTGCCGCCGCACCTCCTCTACCAGCAGGAAGGCAGCGCGGCTCACCGCTTTGATGGCGAACGAGCAGAACAGGAACGGCACTGCGCCGCCGATGAGGAATCCGATAAAGACTTCCGTCCACTCGATGTGGAGGCCGATTTCCAGCAGGTTGGCGTCCGCCATGAAGGAGCGGAAAAGTGCCGTCGCGGCGATGACGGCGGTCGCGATCGCAAACCCCTTGGTCAGCGCTTTGGTTGTGTTGCCCACCGCGTCGAGCTTCGCGACGATCCTGGAGGCAGGAGAGTCTTCGCCCTGCTCCCTGAGCGCGCCGGACATCTCGAAGATTCCGTTTGCATTGTCGGAGATCGGGCCGTAGGTGTCCATCGCCAGGATGTAGCCGGTCGTGGTCAGCAGCCCCAGGCCCGAAAGAGCAATTCCATAGGCCGCCAGAGCGGCATTTCCCGCGAATATCAGATAGGATCCGAATATCGCACCGGCGATCGCCACTATTGACCAGACGCTCGATTCCAGGCCGCTCGCAAAGCCGGTCAGAATGAGAGTGGCAGGGCCGGTTCTGGTGGCATATGCGGCCTCAGTCACAGGCCCTTTGTCAATATCGGTGAAGTGCTCGGTCAACCTGCCGATCACCAGCGTTAGTACAATGCCCATGAAGTTCGCGCCGGCGAACTGCCACCATTTGAACTGGCCTATGCCGCCCTTGAACATCCAGTAGCTCACCGCGCTGAAGCCAATCGTCGCCAGGATCGCCGATCCCCAGAAGCCGATGTTGATCGGTTTCATCGGGTCTATATCTCTGTCGTCGCGCCCTCGAACCATGAACACGCCTATTATGGAGGCTATGACTCCGACCGCGCGAACCAGCAGCGGATACATGATGAGCTTCGTCACATTACCTGCGCCGACTGCGCCTGCAGCCGCCGCGCCGAGGATGATCGCTGCCACCAGCGTAACCTCATAGCTCTCGAATACATCGGCCGCCATACCGGCGCAGTCGCCCACGTTGTCGCCCACATTGTCCGCGATGGTCGCCGCGTTCCTGGGGTCGTCCTCGGGGATCCCCTTCTCGATCTTCCCTACGAGGTCAGCGCCGACGTCGGCCGCCTTCGTGTAAATGCCGCCTCCGATCCTCATGAAAAGAGCTGCCAGACATCCGCCGAAGCCGAAGCCGATCAGAACCTTCATGGATTGCTCTTGGAAGATGAAGAAGATGATCGTCGCGCCGAGGAGTCCCAGGCCGACGGTCGCCATGCCCGATACAGCGCCCGCCTGGAATGCGATCGCCAGTGCCTTCTTGAAGCTGGAAAGCGCCGCATTCGCAGTGCGGACGTTCGCGCGCACGGCCATATACATGCCTACGAAGCCGGCAATGTAGGAGGCGAATACGCCCATTAGAAAGGCGATGGAAACCCCTATCGGCACCGCGGCTTCCTGCGGCCTCGCGTAGATAGGCTTATACAGGAAATAGAGGCCGATGGTGATTAGCGCTACGAACCAGATCATCGTCTTGAACTGGCGCTTCAGGTAGGCCATCGCGCCTTCCTGGACCGCCGCGGATACCTCTTGCATGGCCGCCGAGCCGGGACTCTCTTTCAGAACCTTGAGCAGCCATCCCAGCCCGAATAGGATGCCGACGATGGCGGAGAAGAAGACCACCCATAGGATCGAGTTCTCGAAGCTGCCAAAGGCCGGAAGCTCGATGGCCTCAGACGCCCGGGCGCCGTCCGCCAAGGCGAACACGCCGAGCACTGAGAAGGCCGCCGTCTTCGAGTAGCTGAATGGCCGGGCGCCCTCGGATGCGTGAAGCATGATTCACAATTCTCCCTTCTGAACGAGTAATCAGGCTGTGTTCAACCTGTTCCGGCGAGAGAACCGCCGGATTCAGATTACCCGAAAAACCCTTCCGATTATAGTGGCCTGCTTCCCCGATGTCAACCAATGCCTCGTAAGGCAGCCCGCGTACCGTGTGCGGATCGTCCCGCGTGATTCTAGATACTGGATGCTTGATGCTGGATACTGGATGTTGAACGTTCAATGTTCTCCCCTTCTCCCATTCACCCATTCTCCCTTTCGCCCGGTCGCCAAGTCTCCCATGCCCGATGCCCCGCTGCTTGCTTTTTTCAGGTGGATCGGGTATTCTGTATCCACGTTTTGAACTCGTTTGGCAGAATGGGGTAGGGTAATGTCACCCGGTGGCTGGTTCAAGAGAAGATCGAAAGCTGCTAACAAGGCCGTCAGAAAACAGCTCGACGCCCTGCCGGACGGGCTTTGGACCAAGTGCTCGAAGTGCAGCGAGATACTCTTCAGCAAAGAGCTTGAGAGGAACCTAAGAGTCTGCAACAGGTGCGGCTATCACTTCAAGCTGGGGGCTGCCGAGCGCCTGGCGATCACTGTGGACGAAGACAGCTTCGTTGAGATGGACACTGATCTGGTCAGCGTGAATCCACTCGATTTTCCCGCATATGAGTCGAAGATAGAGAAATGGAAAACTGCTTCGGGTCTGAACGATGGCATGGTCACAGGGGTCGCGGCGATCGGCGGTCAGCCTGTCGTGATTGGGGTAGCCGATTTTGGGTTTCTCGGCGGCAGCATGGGATCGGTCTACGGTGAGAAGGTGACCCGTGCGTTTGAGCGGGGCATGGATGAGAGGCTGCCCGTTCTGATAGTGAATACGTCTGGTGGCGCGCGCATGCAAGAGGGCATCATCTCGCTGATGCAGATGGCCAAAACGAGCGCGGCCGCGGCGCAGTTCGACCGGGCTGGGCTGATGTACATCGCGATCTTTGGCGACCCTACGATGGCTGGGGTTCATGCCAGTTTTGCGATGTTGGCGGATGTTATCATAGCTGAGCCCGGGGCGCTCATCGGCCTTGCAGGCCAGCGGGTTGCAGCGCAGGCCCAGGTGCTCAAGGAGCCGCCCGGATATCGTCTTGCGGAATGGCAGTTGGAGCATGGGATGGTTGACATGGTACTTCCCCGCAGGGAGATCAGGGACACTCTGATCAAGCTGCTCGATTGCGGCGCGCGGAGGCAGTAATGGCGCTTAACGTCCTTGACTTCGAAAAACCTATCGCCGAGCTGGATGCCAATATCGCCCAGTTGAAGCAGGTTTCCGAGCAGGAAGGGGTAGACCGAAGTGCAGAGATAGCCGCACTCGAGGAACATAGAGATCGGCTTATTGCGGAGATATTCGCCAACCTTACTCCGTGGGACAAGACGCTCCTGGCCAGGCATCCGAACAGGCCCTATACGTTAGACTACGTCCGCGCCATTTTCGACGATTTCGTCGAGCTGCACGGCGATAGGCTCTTCGCAGATGACAAGGCGATCATCGGCGGGTTTGGCTTCCTGGATGGGAAGCCGGTTATGGTCATCGGCCAGCAAAAGGGCCGCGACCTGAAAGAGCGGCAGTTCCGCAACTTCGGATGCGCGAAGCCCGAGGGATACCGGAAAGCCCTCCGCCTGATGAAGATGGCGGAGAAGTTCGGTCGCCCGATCATCAGTTTCGTAGACACTCCAGCGGCGGACTGCAACTTCGGCTCGGAGGAGCGCGGGATAAGTGAGGCCATCGCCCGGAATATGCGCGAGATGTCGGTGCTGAAGGTTCCGGTGATTGTCGCCGTGACGGGAGAAGGAGGAAGCGGCGGCGCCCTGGGCATCGCTGTCGGAGACCGAATCCTCATGCAGGAGCACGCGATCTACTCGGTGATTCCTCCTGAGGGCTGTGCCGCGATCCTCTCCGAGTTCCAACGCGATCCCCAGAGGGCCCCAGAGGCAGCCGAGGCCATGAAGATCACAGCGCAGCATTGTCTTGAGTACGGCGTGTTAGATGAGATCGTCCCTGAGCCGCTGGGCGGTGCGCACAGGAACTATGAAGTTGCGGCGGCGAACGTCAAGGCTGCCATCGTGCGCAACCTCGCCGCGGTGGAGAAGCTCTCGCCCAAGAAGCTGGTCGAGCAGCGGTATCAGAAGTTCCGACGCATGGGGGTGTTTGCCGTCGTCACTGAGTCGCTAGAGGCAGCGAAGGCCGGGTAGGTTTTCTTCCGTGAATGCATCAGGCGTTTTCCATTAGTAGGGATTTGTGGCCGTGTCTTGAAAAGTGCTGGCGCTCGGATATGAAACGTTTTCGCGTGAATGGCAGTCAAACTATATGAATCAGCGAGTAGCGCGCAGCACTGTTGCTGGAGTTAGCTTTTCAAGCCCGTGCCGAAGATGCGCTCAGAGTTTGGTTCGGAGATGGGGGCTATGGCGACCCGTTTTGGATTGCGCTGCACTGCTCCACCTGCAAAACGGTGCGGTTTCACGTTGATAGAGCTTCTGGTTGTCATGTCCATCATCATGGTGCTGGCGAGCATGCTTTTCCCGACTTTTGCCCGCGCCAGGGGTGTCGCACGCCAGACGGTCTGCATATCGAACCTGCGACAGTGCGGCATGGCGCTTCAGTTGTACCAGCAGGACTGGGAAGAGACGATGCCCGCACAGGATCTTTCACAACTGTCGGGATTCTTCGGCGCAACGTCTCCCAGAACTATCGCCGGCCCAGAGGACGTTGTCTGGATCGGCCAGCTGTATCGGTACTTGAAAAGCTCGGAAGTGATGCGGTGCAAGGCTGCGGAGGTAGGTACTGTTGACACGTTCAACGGCATGCCATTCGGTTTCGGGCTCAATCTTGAGTTGACATATCACTGCGGCCCGGGAGGCGGGTCCGGCTATACGTGGTACGGCCCCAAGGTTAGCGTGCTGTCCGCACCAACCGGCGCAATGATGATGGCTGATTGTTCGAGCTTCACGTTTGTGCAGACGCCGGAGGGCATGATGGATGTTGCCTACGCCAATGCGCCCGCCGGCACATATGAGGCCGGAGCGATCGGATCCGAGTCTCACACGCGTCATGTCAGCGGGTCGAATGTCTTGTTTGCAGACTGTCATGTGAAGTGCTACTCTCCCCAAAGGCTGCTTTCCGAGATTCCGCCGTTGGAGTAAGCTCGGCAATCCTCTCCCCTGAGATACGACCAACCAGTGGCGATTCTGTGAATTTGCTTGCGCTAGCATCCACTCCTGGACGCGCGCGTGCGGAATGTTGTACCCTCTGCTGGCAACCAAGTATGACCCCACATATCCCTTTATTTACTCCTAGGCAAGCGGGCTTGCGAGTATCGGTCCTGGAATTGCAGAAGTGCCACTCCCCGCCAGAAAAGTTCCAGGAAAATTCTTCGGCCTGTCATGGCAGAGTGATTGACAAACTGCTAGTGCGCCGGTATAGTAGGGTAGCAAGTGGTGTCGGAGGGCGACCCGATGGAGGCTGGGGGATGTTCCGTGGAGGCTTCACGCACAACCTGGACGATAAGGGCCGAATAATCATTCCTCAGAAGTTTCGGCTCCTCTTGGGCGAGAAATTCGTGATCACCAAGGGCCTGCATAGGTGTCTCTGGGTATTCCGGGAAGAGGAGTTCCGCAACCTGGACGAGCGCCTGAAGGCACAGCCGATGCTCGATCCGGGTGCAGTTCGCCTCCAAAGGTTTTTCTCCGCCGACGCGGTGGATGGGACCACTGATGCGCAAGGCAGGATAGCTCTCCCGCTGAACCTCAGGGAATACGCGGCGATTGACAAGGAAGTAACGATCGTGGGGACGGGCAATCGGATTGAGATCTGGAGCAAGCCCAAATGGGAAGAGGTGACTTCCTCGATGACCGACGAGTCAATCGGCGAGGCTGCCCGAGAGCTTGGAATCGGATAGCGCGAGTTCGCCATGCGTGAGTTCCACAAGCCCGTGATGGTGGCGGAAGTGTTGAGCTCTCTGCAGCCGCAGAGCGGGCAGACGTTCATCGACTGCACTGTGGGCGGCGGCGGCCACGCACTCGAGATCGTGAAGCGCATCCTCCCGGGCGGTAGACTGGTCGGGATTGACCGTGACGAAGAAGCGCTGCGTGCTGCGGCCCGATACCTCGGGCCTTATTCCGAGAATGTGATCCTTGAGAAAGGCAATTTTGTGGACCTGGAAGCGATCGCTGCCGGACTTGGCTTGCAAGCGGCTGACGGGGTCTTGTTCGACCTTGGAGTATCCTCTCGTCAGTTGGAATCGGCCGAGAGGGGATTCAGCTTCAGGTACGAGGCTCCGCTTGATATGCGGATGGACACAGCGCAGACTGTCACCGCGCGAGAGCTGGTTAATTCACTGTCTGAGCGCCGGCTCGCTGAGCTCATGTGGAAGTTCGGCGAGGAGCGGTGGGCCAAACGGATAGCAAAGTTCATTGTAGAGCGCCGCGCCCGGCGGCCCGTAGAGACAACCTCAGAACTCGTTGAGGTCATCCTGGCGGCGATACCAGCCGGCGCAAGGACGGAAACAATCCATCCGGCGACCAGGACGTTTCAGGCGTTCAGAATCGCTGTGAATCGTGAGTTGGAATCGCTGCAGGCGGGTCTGGACGCCGCGATCCACCTGCTGCCACGGTCTGGAAGGGTGTGCGTCATATCCTACCACTCGCTGGAGGACAGGATAGTCAAGCAAACCTTTGCAAGGCAAGCCGGAAGGTGTGTCTGCCCTTCCGCCCTTCCGGTATGCGCATGCGGAGCTGAGAGAAGAATCAGAATACTCACGAAGCGCCCAGTGGTTCCGTCTGAGGACGAAATCCGCGTGAACCCGAGGGCGAGAAGCGCCAGATTAAGGGCGGCTGAGAAGATTTGATGGACAGGTTTACACTTTCGGTTGGGGAAGAGGTGACTGGCAGATGTTGGCACAGAGGAGGCATGAGGTACTGCTTCCGATTGATCGCCGACCCAGAGGGCGCAGGCGGAAGAGCCTTCTCCGTATGTTGGTCCGGAGCCGCATGGCCTGCGTGCTCCTATTGGCGGTGGCCGTCTCCTTCGTGCTCAGCGTATACGTCGGCGCATACGCCAGAGCCACGGAGAACGGTTATCACAAGAGCGACCTCCTAGGCT
This sequence comes from Armatimonadota bacterium, assembly GCA_035528905.1. Classification (GTDB taxonomy): domain Bacteria; phylum Armatimonadota; class UBA5829; order DTJY01; family DTJY01; genus DATKXU01. The sequence continues at coordinate 80,477 of DATKXU010000082.1, read as the reverse complement.
GCCTCAGGGCGGTGAGTATCGAAAACGAGTCGCTGCGACTGAACCTGGATGCTATTCGCAAGCCCGATGACATCGAGGGATTCGCCCTTGCGAACGGAATGGTCCAGGGAAGCAAGATGGCGTATCTGAAGTCCATTCGCGAACCTCGCGTAGCGCGGAATGTGGAGCGCCAGGATATGAGATAGACTTCGGGGTAGTGGCCTGGGCTCCCCCGCATTACGTCGTTCGAGGAGTGGGCTTATGACATCGTAGGGTTGCGAGCCGGCTCCTGCAGGCGGCGGCCATGACTCATCTCGGGGTGGAGCGTTGAAGCGTCGCCTATCTTACGACCAATTCGTCCAGCGCCGTACCAAGAAGTTGTTCTACCTGCTGGCAATAGCCTACCTCGTGCTTGCAGCCCGCTTATTCTACATTCAAGTTATTCGTGCCCCTCACTTCAAGGCCAAGGCAGAGGAATTGATCGTCGCACGGACCAAGCTCATTGCCGGGCGCGGCACTATCTATGATCGGAACGGCAATAGGCTCGCGACTACCGTAGACGCATACGACATCGGCGTGCGTCCGGCTGCGGTCAGGGATAAGGCCGCCACGGCGGCCCGCTTGGCGCCCCTCATAGGTTGGGAAACCGGCGAACTCCTGGCGAAGCTGGACAGCCGGGCCAAGCCTTTCTACCTCCTGCGCGGGATTGATGCCAAAGTCGGCGCTGAGGTGCAAGAGGCCAAGCTTGCTGGAATAGATGTCCTCCGCGCCATGAAGCGCGTTTACCCGTGTGGCGGCCTGGCGTCTCACATCATCGGGTTTACCGACGTGGACGGCCGCGGTATTGCGGGCCTGGAGAAGAGCTACAACAAGGAGCTGCGTGGAGCCGACGGATACAGCATCGCGGAAAGAGATGCCAGGGGCAAGATCATCCCCGGGTCGCGAAGAGAGCGCGTCGAGCCAGTCCACGGCGATGACCTGGTGCTCACGATTGACAGCACTATCCAGCGCGCCCTGGAGACGTATCTGGAGGATTCGTTTTCCACATACAGCGCGGCAGGCGCGTCGGCCGTTGTCATGGATCCGAAAACGGGCGAGATCCTGGCGCTGGCGAACATGCCGACCTTCGACCCGAACGAGGTGGGCAAATCGGACCCGGCCAGTCGTCGAAACCGCGCAGTTACGGACCTTTACGAGCCCGGGTCAACCCTGAAGACGGTGACCGCATGTGCTGCCCTTGAGGAGAAAGCCATTGATTTGGACGATACCTTCTACTGCAGCGGGAGCATGCGCATCGGTCGGCGCACGATCAGGTGCTCGCTGCACCCGCCATTCATGAACGGGCATGGCGCCTGCAACGTCGCAAAAGTGCTTCGCTACTCGTGCAATATGGGCGCGGCAGGCATAGGACTCAGGCTGGGCAAGGAGAAGCTCTACGCATACGAGAAGGCATTCGGTCTCTACGAGAAGCCTGGCTCGGGGCTGCTCGGCGAGGTGTGCGGCTGGCACGACCGCTGGCAGGACTGGGCGGACGTCCGTCTCGCAAATATCGCTTTTGGGCAGGGCATCGCAGTGACTCCGCTGCAGATGGCCAGGGCATATGCCGCCGTCGCCAATGGCGGAGTGCTGATGCGTCCCTACGTCGTCAAAGAGATGCGATTTCCCGATGGCAGGCCCGAAAAGGTTTTCGGGCCTCACACGGTCAGGCGCGTGGTGTCTGAGGAAACGGCCGGCTTGGTTTCCGAGATGCTGTGTGCGGTGGTCAGCGGTGGCACAGGCAAGACGGCGAGGGTGGATGGGTACAGGGTTGCCGGCAAGACCGGCAGCGCCCAGAAGGCCAGCACTACGGGACGTGGGTATGCTTCCGGCAAGTTTGTCGCATCGTTCGTCGGGTTTCTTCCGATCTCCGATCCGCGCGTGGTGATCTTCGTGTTGGTGGATGAGCCCAAGGGGATTCACTGGGGAGCGACGGTCGCTGCGCCCGTATTCCAAAGCGTGGCCAGGAAGGCTATGTGGCACATGAAGGTCCCGCCGGACGACCCGACTTCGGAAGCAGCCCCGGTAGCCGGAGGGACGGGGAAAACCGACCAGGGAGGGGGCAGGAGAGGCTCTCCCAGCCATGGCGAGATGCGAGGCTGAGAACCACGACCGGTTCCTTGGCGTTCGGCGCTCACGATTCACAGGTGGTTATTCGTATGCTATAATTCTCAGGCAGGGGTTTGCGGGATTCGCGTGTGGATTCGCCCACACGTGGATGCACGAGTAGGAGTGGTTCCCTGGATCCCCTGTCCGTAGTCTGATAGTCCACGTTCGGAGGGAGTCTCGGCCGATGTTGCTAAGCGAATTAGTCGAACCGCTGGAAGAAAAGCGCCAGATCGGGTCGGGAAACCCGGACATAAGCTCGATCGCATATGATTCCAGGTGCGTCACCGCGGGGGCGCTTTTTGTAAGCACACGCGGACAACAGTTTGATGGCCACGACTTTGTGGACGAGGCGCTCCATTCCGGGGCATGTGCCGTGATGGCTGATGACCCCAAGCGTATCGAAGCCTTCCGCCTGGATGTGCCTCTTATCGCTGTACCTGACACGCGGCGGGCTCTGCCGATCCTCGCAAATCACTTTTTCGGTTACCCATCGCGCAGATTGAAGCTCGTTGGCGTCACCGGGACGAAAGGCAAGACCACGACGACCTATCTCATCGAAGGCGTGCTGCGGCAGGCTGGCCTCAGCGCAGGCGTCATAGGAACCCTCGGCGCTCGAATCCGCGGTGCGCCCGTCCCGTTGGAACGTACTACCCCAGAGGCTGTAGAACTCCAGGGATTGCTGGCAAGCATGGTATCCGAAGGGGTAGCTGCGGCTGCCATGGAGGTATCGTCGCATGCGCTGGCGATGCACCGAACAGACGGCTGCGAGTACGACGTCGGAGTGTTTACCAACCTGACACATGACCACCTGGATTTCCACGGCTCGATAGAGGACTATCTTGAAACAAAGCTCATGCTATTCGATAGCTATCCCCGTGCGTCGAAGAAACCGTTCACTGCGGTGATCAATGCGGACGATCCGAGGAGCGAGCGCGTCTGCCGCGCCACTTACGGCGACATACTCACCTTCGGGATCCGGAATCCTGCTGATGTCCAGGGTACGAACGTATCGGTCAATGCGAAGGGCGTGTCATTCCTCGTTCTCTGTCCGGCAGGACAGTTTCACGTCGCTCTCAGCCTTGGTGGGATCTTCAACGTCTACAACTCGCTGGCTGCGATCGGCGCAGCCTTGTCACTCGGGGTCGAGGCGGAGCAGATCAAATCCGGCCTGGAGTCCATACGCGCGGTGGATGGGAGATTCGAGTCCGTTGACTGCGGCCAGGATTTCGCGGTCATCGTGGACTACGCGCACAGCCCTGACAGCCTTGAGAACGTCCTGAAATCGGCCAGGGAGCTGACCCGCGGGCGGCTCATACTGGTGTTCGGCTGCGGCGGCGACAGAGACAAGATGAAGCGCCCGGTCATGGGTAAGATAGCCTCCGATCTTGCAGATTTGTGCATAGTTACCTCTGATAATCCTCGAAGTGAGGAGCCGCAGGCAATCATCAATGAGATCGTTGCCGGTATGGACGAACGAGCGAGTGTCGAGGCGATCGTGGATCGCCTCGAAGCCATCAAGCGCGCGCTCGACGCCGCCGGAGCAGGCGATCTGGTTCTCGTCGCGGGCAAAGGGCATGAGACCTACCAGATATTCAAAGACCGAACAGTGCATTTCGACGACCGTGAAGTAGTTCGCGAGCTGCTCTGCGGCTCTGGAAGTGGATAGCGCCTTGGAGAAGCTGTTCGTCCATGAGATAGTCACCGCTGTGGAGGGAGAACTCCTGCTGGGAGACTCTTCCTCGTGCGTAGTGGGGGTCAGCACTGATACGCGGACCGTTAAGCCGGGCGATCTCTTTTTTGCATTGAAGGGGGCGCGCGCCGACGGGCACCGATACGTTGGCGCTGCAGCCGAGGCCGGCGCCGCCGGCGTTGTGATTTCCGATGAGAGCGCGGCACCCTCACACCGCTCCGTGGCTGTCGTGAAGGTGGACGACCCGCTGTGGGCGCTGGGGGATCTCGCCAGGTACTACCGAAACAAGTTCGATGTGCGTATAGTAGGAGTAACCGGCAGCGTCGGCAAGACGACGACGAAGGAGATGCTGGCATCCATCCTGGCCCGAAAGTGGAAGGTGCTGAAGAACGCGGCAAACTTCAACAACGAGATAGGAGTTCCACTCACGCTTTTCCGATTGGATCGGAGTTATGATGTGGCCGTGCTTGAAATGGCGATGCGCGGCCTGGGGGAGATACGGCGGCTCGCATCCATTGCGGGGCCGTCGGTGGGCATCATCACGAACATCGGAATTGCGCATATCGAGCGATTAGGTTCGCAGGGCGCGATTGCAAACGCGAAGGCGGAGCTGCTCGAGGAGCTGCCTCCAGACGGGCTGGCGGTGATAAACGCCGAAGACGGCTATTTTGAGGTCATGAGGCGCCGGTTTAGCGGTCGGGTTGTCAGCTTCGGATCGTGCAAAGGCGCGGATGTGGTCGGCGCCAGGATCAAGTGCTCGAGTCTGGGGCGCTACAGCTTTGCTCTATTAGTTGAAGGCGGTGCTGTCTCGGTTAAGATGCCGGTTCTTGGGCATCACAACGTCTACAACGCCCTGGCTGCGGCTGCTGCCGCCGTCGGGATGGGCGTAGATCTGGGCACGATCCGCGATGGATTGGAGAGCTTCTCGCCGCCTGCCATGCGGATGGAGTTGGTCAAATCCAAGGCAGGCTACATAATCCTGAATGACGCGTATAATGCGAGCCCCGCCTCGATGCTTTCCGCTCTGAAAACCCTGGATGCGCTCACTGGGCGTAAGCGCAAGATCGCCGTGCTTGGCGACATGCTCGAATTGGGCAGCTATGCCCCGAAGGCCCATAGAGACATCGGCGGCTCGCTTGCGTGCAGCGATGTTCAGATGCTGGTCACCGTGGGGCCGCTTGGCAAGATGATCGGCGATGGTGCGAGAGGCGCCGGGTTTCCGGAGGATAGAATCCAGTCCTGTGCCGACAGCTCCGAGGCTGCGCAGAAGCTGGCTGGGCAGCTCGCTAAGGGCGATGCCGTTCTAGTCAAGGGTTCGCGTGCCATGAAGATGGAGGAGATAGTGAGGGTGCTGCTGAGTGACTAGCGCTGCTGCGGCCTTCTTGGTGGCAGCCGTGGTTTCCATGGCTGTCGGCGCGAGAGTGATTCGCGTGCTGGCCGGGCTGAAACTGCGTCAGACGATAAGCGAAGACGCGCCTGAACGGCATCGCGAGAAGCAGGGCACGCCCACAATGGGCGGCCTCATTATCTTGATCGGGGCTGCCGTCGGCGTAGCGGTTTGTCGGATGACCGATCCCAGGGTATGGGCTGTCGTATTGATGACGCTGGCATTTGCCGCACTGGGGTTTGTGGACGACTATCTGATCGCTCTGCGGGGAAAGTCACTCGGCCTGAAAGCCAGGCAGAAGCTGCTCGTGCAATTTCTGATAGCAATCGGCTTCGTGCTATGGGTAAATGCTAACCGAGCCGTCTATCCGACCGTATTACCTTTATGGGGCGACAGGACAATTGATCTCGCGTGGCTCTATTACCCGTTCGCGGTTCTCCTAGTAGTCGGCATGTCGAATGCGGTCAACCTGGCGGACGGGCTTGACGGCCTTGTGGCAGGGCTGGTTACCATAGCGGCCTCGACGCTTGGTGCACTGGTGCTCGGCGCGCATGGTGCCAACCTGGGTCTGGTGATACTGGCGTGGGCGCTCGCAGGAGGATGCCTGGGCTTTCTGTGGTACAACTGCAATCCGGCGAGGGTGTTCATGGGCGATATAGGTTCACTTGCCCTGGGAGCAGCCCTCGCGGGTATCGCAATCGCCGGCAGGAGAGAGTTCCTGTTTCTCATCGTCGGAGCGATCTTCGCAATTGAGGCGCTCTCAGTCATGATACAGGTGGTATCGTTCAAGACCACGCGCAGGCGCGTGTTCAAGATGACGCCGATCCACCACCATTTCGAGCTCTCCGGCTGGGCCGAGCAGAAGATCGTAACCAGGCTTTGGATTCTGCAGGGTTTGATTTCACTCGCGGCGCTTGCCTGGGTTGGGGTATTGCGATTATGGGATTGAGCAAGCAGACGGATTTCTACGGCAAGAGAGCGCACATCATCGGCATGGGGAGGTCCGGCCTCGCGGCGGCTGAGGTGCTCAGCTCCCTCGGCGCGACTGTGATCTTGCACGACCACAAGGATGCGGCGGAACTTCAAGATGCGCTGAACATGGTGCGCGAGCTCGGCCTGGAGACGAGAGTCGGCCCGGCCGCTTACGAAGGCATCGGCATGGCGGACATCGTTGTCACGAGTCCCGGTGTGCCGGATGCGTGCCCGGGCCTGGTCATGGCGGGAGACCGCGGCATACCCATAATGTCTGAGATTGAGCTGGGATACAGGATCTCTCCCGCGCCTATAATCGCCGTCACCGGGACAAATGGAAAGACTACGACTGCCGCTCTCATAGGCGAAATCCTGAAATGCGATGGCAGGCAGGTATATGTGGCTGGAAACATCGTGGCTGCGGAAATCCGCCTGCCCCTCGTGAGAGCTGCATTCCGTGCGTCGGCCTCCGAGGCCATCGTCGCAGAGATCAGCTCGTTCCAACTGGAATGGATAAGCACGTTTCGGCCGAGGGTGGCGGCGCTTCTCAACATCTCTGCGGACCACCTGGATCGGCACGCTGGCTTGCACGAGTACGTGCATGCCAAGGCTCGCATATTCGATTATCAGGAGACAGCGGACTACGCCATTCTGAATGCGGACGATCCCCGCGTGATGGCGTTTGCCCTCGGCATCAAGAGCCAGGTCTGGCAGTTCAGCCGCACGCGGGAAGTGGAGGCGGGCACATTTGCCAGGGGAAGCGAGGTCTGGATCAGGGCACAGGGCGAGGAGCAGTTCGTGTGCGACACGGCAGCGATGAAGTTGCGCGGCACGCATAATTTCGAGAATGTGCTCGCGGCAGCCGCGGCCGCCATCGCATTCGGAGCAGGCAGACACTGCGTGCAGGAGGCTCTCGACGCATTCGAGCCGTTGGAACACAGGCTGGAGCCGGTGACGCAGATCGGCGGCGTGGAGTTTCTCAATAATTCGATGTGTACCAATGTGGTTGCGGCGGTTCGCTCTCTGGAGGCGATAGGGAGGCCCGCCATCGTGATAGCTGGGGGCAAAGGCAAAGGCAGCGATTACGCGCCCCTCGGCGAGGCGTTCAATCGGTATGCCAAGCATGTGGTGCTGATCGGGGAGGATGCCGGCCTGATCGAAGCAGCGGCGCGTAGCGCCGGTTTCGACCGCATCAGCTCTGCGCGCTCTATGGAAGAGGCTGTGGAAGTCGCGTGGCAGCACGCCGAACCGGGAGACACGGTTCTTCTGTCTCCGGGCTGTGCAAGCTTCGATATGTTCAGCGATTTCGAACACCGCGGCCAGGTTTTCAAAGCTGCTGTGGTTGCGCTGGCGGACCGAATGGGAGTACAGCAATGAACACGAAGAGATTGCCCGATATGTGGCTTTTCAGCCTGACGATCGCGCTTCTCGTCATCGGCGTGTTCATGGTGTTCGATGCCAGCTACGGCCGTGCCGGTCAGGTCAAGTACACCGGTGGCGACAGCTTCTACTTCCTAAAGCGCCAGGCTGTATATGCGCTCGCTGGCATAGTAGCGATGTTCTTGGCCATGTACGTGCGCTACTGGAAGCTCCGGCGGTGGGGGCTGGTTCTGCTGCTTCTCTCGATCATCGGTCTGGCGCTGCTTTTCGTGCCTGGATTCGGCGTCCTGGTGCATGGAGCCAGGCGGTGGATAAGAGTGGGGAGTATTACTATCCAGCCGTCGGAGTTCGCCAAGCTGGGCCTGATTGTGTATCTGGCTGCCCTGCTGTCGGCCAAGAAGCGGGACATACGCGACTGGAAACACGGGCTGGTGCCGGCGCTGGCTCCACTCTTGCTAATAGGTGCGCTCGTTATGGCGCAGCCGGATATGGGCACGACGATCGTGCTGACGTGCACGGCATTGGCCATGGTTTATATAGCGGGCGCTCGGAAGCGTCATCTCGCGCTCGTGCTCGCCATTGCCTTCGTCCTGGGGTCTGCGCTCATTTTGACCTCACCCTACAGGCGTGAGAGGATACTCTCGTTCGTTGATCCATTTGAGGACTATCACGGCAGCGGCTACCAGGTCTGTCAGTCGCTAATCGCACTGGGCTCGGGAGGGGTACTTGGCGTTGGTGTGGGCGAGGGCCGTGGGAAGCTGTTCTACCTACCGGCGGAGTTCACGGACTTCATATTGGCAGTGCTGGGGCAGGAGATGGGCTTGATCGGCACTCTGGTAGTCGCCGGGCTCTTCCTCTGCTTTGGGGCGCGGGGATTCACGGTGGCTTACCGCACGAGGCACGATTTCGGCAGGCTGCTGGCCGGGGGTATCAGCGCTTTGATATGCGGGCAGGCGCTCCTGAACATGTACGTGGTTACATCATCTGTCCCTGCTACTGGTGTGCCGCTTCCATTCATCAGCTATGGAGGTTCATCCCTGGCGATGAACCTGCTGTGTGTGGGCATCTTGCTCGCGGTCTCCAGATACCCAGGGCCTATCGAGAGTTATGAGTATGAGAGTCGTGTTAACGGGGGGCGGCACCGGAGGCCACGCCTATCCGGCGATCGGTATAGTCGAAGCCCTGCGCTCAGCTCGTCCCGGCGGGCTGGATTGTGAGCTGCTTTACCTGGGGAGTAGGAACAGCCTGGAAGCACGGCTGGCCGCAGCAGCGGGGATACCGTTCTGCGGGTTGACCAGCCGGCCGCTTAAGAGGGTCTTTTCGCCGGGCACGGTTCTGACCGCAGCCGCGCTCGCCAGAGGTCTTGCCGAGGCTCTGGGAGCGCTGAACAGGTTCAAACCGGACGTTGTGATCGGGACGGGCGGCTATGTATCGGCGTCCGTGCTGCTGGCGCAGGCCCTGCGAAGAGGGCGAATAATCATCCACGAGCAGAACGCCGTTCCTGGACGCACGAACCTGTGGTTGAGCAGGTTTGCCTGCAAGATTTGCGTGACGTTTGAGGACTCGACCCGGTACTTCCCGCCAGGCAAGACGTTCGTGACCGGGCTGCCTATTCGCCTGGAGCTTCTGAGCCTGCCGGTCAAGGAGGATGCTCGGACGGCGCTGGGTCTTGAACCGGGCAGATTCACGATCCTGGTGCTGGGAGGGAGCCAGGGCGCCAAGCGGCTCAACAATGTCATTGCGGACGCGATTCCGCTGTTGAGCGAGCTGCCCGTTCAGGTGCTCCATCAGGCGGGAGAGCGAAACTACGAGGAAGCAGAAGCTCGCAGAGAGTCGGCCGGGTGGGACGGCTATCGCGTGTATGCCTACTTTGATGACATGAGGCCGGCTTACGGCTCAGCCGACCTCGTGGTGAGCAGATGCGGAGCGTCAACCGTAGCGGAGATAACGGCGGTCGGGCTTCCCGCGATATTTATGCCGTACCCTTATGCTTATGCCGACCACCAGAGGTATAACGGCGAGTTCGTCGCGCGAAAGGGTGGGGGCATAGTGATAAGCGACGCGGAGATCAGCCCCGAGCTCCTTACCGGTGTCGTCGAGCGGTTCCTGAAGTCGCCGGCAGATCTGGCGAAGATGGCGGAAGCCAGCCGAAGGCTGGGCAAGCCCCACGCGGCCAGAGACATAGCAGCTATCGCAGGGCGTATCGCGTAGTGCGTATCACGTAATTACGCAATACGCATCACGCATTCCGCGGTGACTATATGCGTAAGCCAGACATACCTGAAAGCGCACAAGTCCATATGGTTGGAATCGGCGGTGCGGGAGTGAGCGCCCTTGCCATAGTTATGGCTCAGATGGGCTACCGGATCACCGGCTCCGATCTGCGTCCGGACGCGGCAGCCGAGAGGCTCGCGCCGCTCGGGGTCACTGTATTCACCGGTCACGACGGTGCGCATGTGAGCGGTGCAGATTTAGTAGTGGCCTCGGCTGCCGTGCCGGACGACAACCCTGAGCTAGTCGCGGCAAGGGCTGATGGCATTCCCGTCTGGTCCAGAGCCAGGATGCTGGGCTGTCTGATGTCGGGTAATGTGGGGATTGCGGTTGCCGGCACGCACGGGAAGACCACTACAACAGCGATGCTGGCCGCAATCCTGGAGGCCGCCGGGCTGGATCCGACCGTTCTGATCGGCGGCGACTTGGAGCTTCTGAACGGCAATGCCAAGCTGGGGCAGAGCGATCTGTTCGTCGCCGAGGCGTGCGAGGCGTTCAACTCTTTCCTCGAGCTCGCGCCGCGAATAGCCGTCGTGACGAATATCGAGGGCGATCATCTGGACTACCACGGCTCTCTCGAGGGTGTCGTCAGCAGCTTCCGCAAGTTCCTGTGTCAGATAGAGGCGAACGGCTGCGCCGTGATGTGCATTGACTGCCCGAACGTGCGTGAGATCATCCCGGCCATCGGCAGGCGGATCGTGACTTATGGCCTCAGCGAGGATGCGGATTGCCGTGCTCGCGATGTGGATGCCGCGACACCAGAGCCCTCGTTCCAGGTGGCCCTTCGGGGCCGCAGCCTGGGAATGTTCAGTCTGCGTGTCCCGGGCTTGCATAACGTGCAAAATGCGCTGGCTGCGATTGCTGTCGGCTGCGAGCTCGGCGCTGATCCTGAGTCCATCCGTGACGCGCTGGGCGACTTCCACGGAGCCGGCCGTCGGTTTGAGGTGCTGGGGACTGCCAACGGAATCATGGTGGTGGACGATTACGCGCACCACCCGACCGAGATTCGGGCGACGCTCGCCGCTGCACGAACCTGGGGACGGCGCATGGTGGCCGTGTTCCAGCCGCACTTGTACAGCCGAACGCAGCTCCTGGCGGGCGACTTTGCCAAGAGCCTGAGGGAGGCGGATGTAGTCTTCCTCACGGAGATCTATGCCGCGAGGGAGAAGCCGATGCCAGGCGTGAGCGCGGCAATGATCGCCGGCTTGATTAATCAGGACGTGCCGGGCAGAGCGCGATTTGTCGCCGACGAGGAACGCCTGGCGGATGAGCTCATTCCCGTACTGAAACCGGGCGATCTGGTCGTCGTGATGGGCGCCGGCGATATCAGATCGGCGGCGGAAGCGGTGCTCGCACGTTTGAACATGGCCCAGAAGGTGACTTAGCTTGTATTCAAGGGAGGGACATACGGAGAAGTGGGAACTTCGATGAACACGGGCGCTCGTTGTCTCGGCGGGTCCGCTCCCGAAATCCAGGGATTGCTCATGTTCGACGAGCCGATGGCGCTCCATACTTCGTTCAGGATCGGCGGGCCGGCCGATATCTTCGCGGTACCCAGCGGTGTTCCTGACCTCCAGGCTCTGCGTCGCTGGGCGAACGCGGAGTCTGTTCCTTTCTTTGTGCTGGGCGCCGGAACCAACGTGCTGGTAGCCGATCGCGGGATCCGTGGTCTGGTTGTCCAGCTCGGATCGGGTTTCGATAAGGTCCGTATTAAGGGCTGTGAGCTTAGGACGGGCGGGGCGGCAAGACTGTCCAGAGCCGTGCGCAAGTCCCTTGGCAGCGGCCTCTGCGGCCTTGAGGGTTTGGTGGGAATCCCCGGGAGCGTGAGCGGCGCTATCTGCATGAACGCAGGGACACCTGCGGGATGCATAAAGGACACACTGGCGAGCGTGACAGCTATGGATGCTGATGGAGTGCTGCGCGAGCTCTCCGCCTCCGACTTGGGGTTGAGATACAGGGGGAGCATGGTTCCCGGCAGCGGGCTGATCATCCTGGAGGCGGTCTTCAACCTGCGCCGCGAGGGTCCAACGGACGTGGACGGCATCGTGAAGGCTCTGCTATTTAGTCGCAGGCGCACCCAGCCGGTCGGCGTGGGAACCGCCGGGTCGGTTTTCAAGAACCCGCCGGGTAGATATGCTGGACAGGTTCTGGAGGCCATCGGCGCAAAGGGGATGCAGGTTGGTGGAGCCCGCGTATCGAGCAAACATGCGAACTTTATTGAGAACACGGGCCTCGCCACCGCCGTGGATGTCCACGAGCTGATGATGATCCTCCAGCGCCGGGTGATGGACGAGTTCGGCATAGCCCTGGAGCCCGAGATACAGTTAGTAGGGGAGTGGTAGCGCGTTGAGCAGGCTTAATGTCGCAGTGCTCATGGGTGGCAAATCCGAGGAGCGCGAGGTATCTCTGTCAACCGGCAGGATGATACTGGGCGCTCTGAATCCTGACAAGTACAACGCCTTGGCGGTAGACGCGGCTCGCTTCGGCATGGGATCGCCCGAAATCGGAAGATGCCGTTCGTCTGCGGCTTCCGGTGAGATGCTGCCGCTCGACTACATCCTTCGCCCTGATGGCTCTCAGCCAAAGCCTGACGTGGTCATCATAGCTCTGCATGGGAAGTTCGGAGAGGACGGCACCGTACAGGGCCTGCTCGAACTGCTTGGGATCCCGTACGTCGGGTCGGGCGTGCTGGCCAGCGCCCTGGCACTCGATAAGATAATGACCCGGAAGATGCTGGAGCACGAGGGCATCCCTATACCAAAGGGAATAGCCATACGGCGCCCGTTCGATATGCATTCTCTCTCACGGCGGATCGGTCGGGAGCTGGGCTATCCCGTCGTCGTGAAACCGAACCAGCAGGGCTCTACCATAGGACTGAGCATTGTGCGCACCGCTTCGGATCTTCCTTCCGCCCTTGATCTGGCCTTCTCCTATGACGATGATGTCCTCCTGGAAGAGTTCATCGAAGGAACGGAGATTACTGCAGCGGTTATAGGAAACGACGAGCCGCAGATACTGCCCCTGATCGAGATCGTGCCCGAAGGCGGCTTCTATGACTATTACTCGAAGTACACGCCCGGAGCCACGGAGGAGATCGTACCCGCCCGCATCCCCAAGCATCTGTATCGCCGGGCGGAGGAGCTCGGCCTCGCTTGCCACAAGGCACTCGGATGCCGAGGCATGTCCAGGACGGACATGATGGTTCGGGGCGACGATATCTACGTTATCGAATTGAACACGATCCCGGGCATGACGCCGACCAGCCTGCTTCCGCGCGCAGCCCAGGCCGCCGGTATCGAATTCCCTGAGCTTCTCGACCGCCTTATCGGATACGCGCTGGAAAAGGAATGACTCTCATGAAGAGACGCTCCGAGCCAGTATCCTTTGCTCGCCGCAGGGCCCGGAAGCGATACGTCCTCAACGCGAAACGCTTTATCCTCTCCGCGCTGTTCGTGATGCTATTGGTCGAACTTGGAGTGGCCGCGTTTACCTCCCCGTGGTTCAGCATCAAGAGGATACGGTTCACTGGCAACGAGACGGTCGCCTCCAACGACATTTCGCGGCGACTCAGCTTGCGGCCAGGCACGAACATATTCCGCATAGACAAACGCGCTATGGCTGATCGGGTGATGGAGAATCCGGTTGTGAATGAAGTACGGCTCTATCGGAGGCTGCCGGATATACTGATCGTCCGTATTGTGGAGCGGACGCCCGATCTCATACTGAATGCGACCGGCGCCGTGTATGAGGTTGACTCTACGGGGGTGCCATTCCGCGTCGCCGAGCATCCGAAAGCGGGGGTGCCGATTCTCTCGTGCAAAGTGCCGCGGCATATCGTACTTGGCCGCCCCATAAGGGCTTCCTCGTTTAACACTGCCAGGAAGTGCTTGCTTCTCGTGCGCGAAAAAAAGATTTTCCAGGTCGCCGAAATAACCGTTGACCAAAGCAATGATTTGTGTTTAAATGTTCGCGACGGATTTCAGGTCAAGCTGGGAAGGCCAGAGCAGCTTTCTGCCAAGCTCGACATGGCCGCGCGGGTGGTTGAGCAGATTCCTGAGTTTCGGCAGCGCGGGGCGTATATAGATTTGACTGTTCCTGAGGCTCCCGCATTGAAGTACAAGGAATAGCCTTTTCTGCTTCCACGCGGTTCTCTGGGTTGGTCGGCCGTCCCGAATGCTGCCGTTGACAGCCTGCTGCGTATCGAGAAGCAACTTCTCACTGGACACCCGTGACGTCTCGCGGAAGGGTTTCGGGTGGCGATTGTTTGCAGCGCGGCGCATGCGCCTGGTCCGGCTTCCGTTACCGTCCCCCAATGAAGTGGGAGTATGTCCTCTTGCAGGAGGCACTGTTCGGCTATGGCACCGCTCGACCCCAAGCGCAGCGGATGGATTTGGCAGGTGACCATACTAAGTCTCATACTGGGTATGCTTCTCGCCGCCGCACTGAAAACACAGTGGAGCGTTCGACGCATTTCCGGTATCCCCACCACGCGTTTTTCTGGGCTCGCACAGGCACTGCTTGACGAGAAGGACAAGAATAAACTCCTGCGGAATGAGATTACGGACCTGCGTGCGAAGATTGACGACTATCAGCAAGCCCGGGGTAAGAAGACGACCGAGGTCGGGCTCATCACCGAGGAGTTGCAGAGGGTCAAACTCCTCGCAGGCCTGATGCCCGTGGAAGGCAAAGGCGTGGAGGTTACCCTGCAAGACTACCTCGGCCGAATACCCGCTGACACGCTGGCGGTGCTCAAGGACGACTACATAGTCCACGACATGGACATTCGCGATATCGTAAACGAGCTCTTCGCAAACGGAGCGGAGGCGATAAGCATACGCGACCTGGATACTGAACAGCGCATCATCGCTTCAACTGCCGTACGTTGCGTCGGAGGTTCGATACAGATCAATCACGTTGATATGGCCTCTCCTTTTGTCATAACAGCCGTCGGTCCGCCGAACACTCTGGAATCAGGGCTCAGGATGCCAAACGGCATTCTCGATAACTGGCGTGCGACCAAGGGGCTTGCGTCGCAGATGGTGAAGGTAAAACGAAGAGACCATGTGGTTGTCTCGGCCTACTCCGGGAGTACCAGTTCCCTGTTCCTATATGCGGCGCCGGTGGACTCGGAAAGGAAGCACTAGAAATGGTCCTGCTGCCGTTGATCGGACTTATCGGAGGTTTCGCGGCGATCTATCTCCTCGATGTCACGGTGCCGGCGGCCTACGCAAGCTATCTCTCCCTGGCTACTCTGGCGGGTTTGGATGCGATAATAGGCGGGATACGCTCCGGCATCGAGGAGAAATTCCAAACCGACATCTTCATATCGGGTTTCCTGGCGAACACGCTTCTCGCTGTTCTTCTGGCCTACATCGGAGAACAGGTGGGCGTTGATCTCTTCCTGGCCGCTGTCGTGGTGATCGGCGGTAGGATCTTCCTGAACGTGTCGCTCATTCGTCGGTACTGGCTGACCAAGATCGCTTTGGCCAAGAAGGAACAATAGGCAGGTAGGCGGCGTGGCGCACACTCATCTCATAACTGGCCTCGACGTGGGCACGACGAAAGTCTGCGCTGTTATCGCGGAGGCTGAACCGGACAGCCAGGCGAAAGTCATCGGGGTTGGCATCAGCCCGTGCGCCGGTTTGAGGAGGGGCGTGGTAGTTGACCTGGAGTCAACGACGGCTGCCATCCGAGACGCAGTCGGTAAGGCCGAGAGAATGGCGGGCGCGGAAGCGCATTCGGTGCTGGTCGGCGTCACCGGGGAACATATCGCCTCTCTGAACAGCCGCAGCGTGGTCGCAATCACGCACCCGTCGAGTGAGGTTTCAGCCAATGATGTTGGCCGTTTGCTCGACTCGGCCAGGGTCATCGTCCTGCCGCCGGACCGGGAGATAATACATGCGATTCCGCGCTGGTACTCCGTAGATGGCCAGGTTGGAGTACGATCGCCCGTCGGAATGCACGGTAATCGGCTGGAGGTTGAAACCCACATCGTTACGGGGCTTTCCAGCTTTATCCAGAATGTGGTAAAATGTGTGCACATGGCTGGCCTATCGGTCGAGGCAACCATCCTCGAGCCGATAGCCACTGGTGAGAGTGTGCTGCTCCCTGCGGAGAAGGACCTGGGGATAGCCTTGGCGGATATCGGCGGCGGCACCAGCGATATGGCTGTCTACCTGGACGGCCAGATCTATCACTCGGCGGCAATTCCCGTGGGCGGCAACCATGTCACAAGGGATATTGCCATCGGCCTGCGTGCTGCCATTGATGAGGCCGAGCGCGTCAAAATCGAACATGGCCGCGCACTGCTCGACGGCGCTGACGGACTCGAACCATTCGAGGTCGCGAGCCTGGGAAGCATGGTGACTAGGCGGCTTCCGAGAAGAGTGCTCGCGGAGATTATCGAGCCCAGAATGGCCGAGATTTGCCAGCTCGTCATGCAGAGAGTTGAAGAAGCCGGATGCGAGGACCGCATACCGGCCGGGCTGGTGCTGACCGGGGGAGGTTCGCAGCTCGAAGGGCTGCCGGAGCTGGCATCGAGAGTAACCGGTCTGCCAGCCCGAGAGGGCATACCCGGTGGTGTGGGCGGCCTCGTAGACGCGGTCAGCAGCCCGGCGTGTGCGACGGCCGTAGGCCTCGTGCTGTTCTGGATCCGGCACTATGCAGAGCACGCAGCGGATGATGACGGCGGCGTTGGTCTGCTTGGCATAGTGAAGAGAGTCAGAGAGTTGTTTGCCAGAATTGGCGGAGAGTAGGTTTTACAGTTTTCAAAAAGAAAAGGGGGGCATAGCAAATGGCACAGGCAGGAGGTTACGACCACGGTGCGGCGATCAAGGTTGTAGGCATCGGCGGGGGAGGTACCAACGCTGTCAACCGCATGATAGAGTGTAGCGTGTCCGGCGTTGGTTTCCTGGCAATGAACACCGATCTTCAGGTCCTGAGCGCGTCGGGTGCTGAGGAGAAACTGCAGCTCGGGCAGAGTCTGACGAAGGGCCTGGGCGCTGGCGGCGACCCGGAGATCGGGCGCAATGCGGCCGAGGAGAGCAAGCAGGATATAAAGAAGTCGCTCGAAGGCGCGGACATGGTGTTCGTCACGGCCGGTATGGGCGGCGGCACCGGGACGGGCGCGGCGCCTATCGTCGCTCAGATGGCTCGGGAACTGGGCGCTCTGACCGTGGGAGTCATCACGAAGCCGTTCAGCTTTGAGGGTCCGAGGAGAGCGAGGGTGGCGGAAGAGGGGATTGATTCCCTGCGAGACAAGGTGGACACGATTATCGTGATCCCGAATGATCGCCTGCTCAGCGTTACTGAAAAGAAGTCCACACTGTTGGAAGCCTTCCGAATGGCGGACGACGTGCTCAGGCAGGGCGTCCAGGGGATTTCCGACATAATCACTATCCCCGGCATGATCAATGTGGATTTCGCCGATGTGAAGGCTGTTATGGCGGACTCTGGGTCCGCGCTCATGGGCATAGGTCAGGCTACGGGCGAGCACAGAGCAGTCGAAGCCGCCCAGGCCGCCATCGCGAGCCCGCTCCTGGAGACCACCATTGATGGAGCAAGGGGCGTGCTGATGAACATCACAGGCGGCTCGGACCTGACACTCGCGGAGGTTTACGAGGCTGCCGATGTCATCTTCAAGGCTACGGACGAGCGCGAGGCGAACATCATTTTCGGCACGGTTATCAGCGACCGGTTCGACGGCTCGATTCAGGTGACCGTCCTCGCCACGGGATTCGATGGCGGTCGTGCTGTCAGGTCGGAGCGTATGGCGGCTCGCGAGCGGATTTCCGTGGACGGAGTGGCCGAGGAGTTGGACATTCCGGCGTTCCTGCGACGTAGATAACAGCAGATCGTTCCAACACGCAAGAACTGAGCAAACTGCATCTCTAGTGGCTGGTTCATAGTTGCTGGAAAGCGGATGTGTGCCGATCAGGCTCCTTTCCTCCAGCAACTATGAACCAGCCGCTGGAAGCCAGTTTGCTCGTTTCTTTTGTGAGGCATGTATGGCGGCACGGCGGTTGATTGGGAAGACCAGGGAGCGCCTGGGCAGGGAAGTCGGGACTGTCTACAAGTCTCATGCAGGCAGGCTCAGGTTCGCGCTGGCGTTTCCCAACACGTATTACGTAGGCATGTCCAACCTCGGGTTTCAGGTGGTCTACAGGCTGCTGAATGACCATGAGGAAGTCGTCTGCGAGCGCGTCTTTCTGCCTGACCCACCCGATCTAGATGACCTCAAACGGTCCGGATCGCCGCTCTTCACCATGGAATCCCGGACGAAGGTGCGCGACTTCGATGTCCTCGCTTTCTCGCTTTCATACGAGCTCGACTATCCCAATGTGCTGAGGATGCTCACGCTTTCCGGGCTGGAGGAGACCTCGAGCCTGCGTTTCGCCCGGAAAGGTTCTCCGCTCGTCATCGCTGGCGGCCCGGCGGCGACGTTCAATCCGGAGCCTATGTCCCCGTTCATAGATGCGTTCGTGATCGGCGAGGCGGAAGAGGTTTTGCCGGGTCTGGCCCGTGTGCTGCTCGAATACCAGCAGAGCGACCGGATGGAGCTTCTCCTGAAACTGGCTGAAGTGGGCGGCGTGTACGTTCCCCGGTTCTACGAGCCGGAGTACAAGGAAGACGGTACGATCCGGCGGGTGCGGACAACTTCTGGGGTTCCCGAGAGGGTGCGACGGCGCTGGGCCCCGTCGCTCGAAGCGTATCCGGCGACGAGCGCGATACTCACGCCGGAGACCGAATTCTCGAGTATGGTTCTGGCGGAGGTTGCCAGAGGGTGTGGGCGTCAATGCCGCTTTTGTATGGCGGGCTACGCGTACCTGCCTCCGAGGGCGATCTCGCCGCGGGCTGTGCTTGGCGGCATCCGCCGGATAGAGGAGAAAGCTGCCGAGCGTGCCGTCCGGCACCCAAGGATTGGGCTTCTCAGCCCGTCAATATTCGATCATCCGAGTTCTCTCTCGATCTGCCGGTCGCTGGTTGAGCGCGGGCGGCTCTTCTCGATATCGTCTACCCGCGCGGATACGCTCAATCGGGACATCGCCGAGACCCTCCATAAGGGCGGCCATGAGACACTGACGATCGCGCCTGAGGCGGGAACCGCCAGGCTTCGGTTGGCCGTAAACAAAGCGATGGCCGACGAGGAGATATTCGGCGCTGCTGCCACCGCCTGGGATGGAGGATTCCGCAGGCTGAAGCTGTACTTCATGGTGGGCCTCCCGACCGAGTCCGTCGAAGACCTGGCCGGGATTCCGTATGTGATGTCGCATATTGCTGGGATGTTCCCGTGGGAGAAGCTCATCGTCTCCATAAGCTGCTTTGTCCCGAAGCCTTGGACGCCTTTTCAGTGGGCTTCCATGGACAGCGAGAAGCAGTTGAGAGAGAAGATGTCCAGCCTGCGTCGGTCTCTCTCGTCCATAAGGGCTGTCGAGGTTGCGGGTGAGAGCGCACGGGAGGCGGTGGTGCAAGGAGTCCTCGCGAGAGGTGACCGTCGGCTGCAAGATGCTCTGCTGATCCTGAATCGAGAGGATGTTAGCTGGCGGGCGGCGTTTCGGAAGGCGGGCGTTAGCTCGGTTTTCTATGCTCAGAGAGCCCGGCACAAGGATGAGGTGTTCCCATGGGACCACCTTGACCTGGGTGTCAGGAAGCAGTATCTTTGGCGGGAGTACGAGCGTGCGATGAACGCTGCGCCCACTCCTGCCTGTATAGTCGGTAAGTGCCGGCGGTGCGGCGTCTGCCACGCATAGGACAGAGGCCGGGGTTTGCCCACCGGTCATTGACGGCTACCTAATGGCGATCTATTCTAATAAACCGCTTGACTTTTCTGCTGGTTAGTGCTAACCTGTGAATACAGCGATACTCGCGTTGTCCGGCGA
Source organism: Armatimonadota bacterium (assembly GCA_035528905.1). GTDB lineage: Bacteria > Armatimonadota > UBA5829 > DTJY01 > DTJY01 > DATKXU01. Next base: position 60,775 of record DATKXU010000082.1, on the reverse strand, counting down.
GCCACGGATGGCGCCAATCCCTTGAAAGATGCGGGGATAGCCGATGCGTTTTGCACTGGATGTGCAATATCGAGGTAATGCCTCGATCGTGAGGGTCCTGGGTGACCTTGATGTATACACTGCGCCGGATCTTGACACTTGCCTTCAGCAGCTCATCACCGCTGGCGGGACGCACCTTGCAGTTGATCTGGAAAAATGCTCCTATCTGGATTCCGAGGGCATAAAGGTGTTGATTAGGGCGCGTGAGTCCGCCGGGGAGCGTGTCCGTCTAAGCATCTGCGGTGCGAAGGGAACGGTGCTGAGGATCTTCCGGATTTCCGGCTTGGATACCGTATTCAACATGCTCTCGTCCACCGACGGTCTCCCCGGCGATTAGGAGTCACAGCAGCGTCCTGACGCCTTGTGGTGACTGCGTCTTGGCCTCGTAAGGTTTCCTCATGGCCGACCCACCAACCGACTGCGGGGTAATCCTGTCTGCCAGAATCCTCAGAGGTACGCGACGCGCCGTCGTCGAATATGCCGAAGGGTCACGCGTCAGAACTCGTGCCTTGTCTTTCAGAGGTGATCTATGCGAGCGGCGAAGCTATATGCGCCGGGTGATTTCCGTCTGGTGGAGGTTGAGAGGCCGGTACCGGGCCTGGGTGAGGTCTTAGTAGAAGTAAGGGAGGTCGGGATCTGCGCATCCGACGTCCATTGGTACCAGGACGGGCACATGGGCGACACGGTCATGACCGAGCCGCTCATCCTCGGCCACGAGTTTGCAGGAGTTATTGCCGAGGTTGGTTCTGGCGTGACCAATGTGAAGCCCGGCGACCGGGTCGCCGTCGAGCCCGGAGTCCCTTGCTATCAATGCGATATTTGCGCTGAAGGCGCATACAACATCTGCCCGAACGTGAGGTTCTGCGGCACGCCGCCGACGGACGGTGGGTTCCGCGAGTTCCTGACCTGGCCTGCTCGGCTTGTAGAGCCAATACCCGGTTCCATCAGCATGGGCGAGGCTGCGATGCTCGAGCCGCTAGCGATCGGCGTATATGCGATTGACATAGCCGGCGACATCCGCTGCAAGACGATCGGGGTGCTCGGGGCAGGCGCGATCGGCCTGTCCATTCTACAGGCTGCGAGGGCCGCCGGTTGCGGCGAGACGTTCGCGACCGATCTCATTCCCGCGCGCCTGGAGCTTGCACGTCGCCTGGGCGCAGGCCGGGTCTTCGATGCCCGTGACGCGAGCGTTGCGGAGGCTGTGACGCAGGCCGCTGGCAGGGAAGGGCTGGATATCGTCTTCGAGGCTGCCGGCGAGAACGACGCCGTCGTCCAGGCTACTGAGATGGTTCGCCCGGGCGGGCTTGTGATCCTGGGCGGCATCCCGAGCGACGACCGCATTGTCCTCGGAGCGGGCACCGTCCGGCGCAAAGGGCTCACAATTCGCTTGCTTCGAAGGAGCAAGGACACGCTTGGCCGCGCGATCCGGCTGGTGGAAGAGGGCAAGGCAGACCTTGCGTCCTATATTACCCACCGTTTCCCTCTTGAGCGACTGGACGAAGCCTTCCAGATCGCACGCGACCGGAAGGACGGAGCGCTCCGTGTCATTGTGCGGATCTAGCAGGTCATACTCGTGATGCGTACTGCCTGAAGGATCCGGGTTTCAAGTCTCAAAATTCCAGGTTTCCCCCATTCTCCCATACGCTCATACCAATCATGCAGTCTGCGGCCTATTACCGGACTGCTTGTAGCGCCTAATAGTGAGCGACCACCTCGAACGCTGCCTTCCGCACGGGCAGCTCTATTGTCTCGTTTGCGGCGTCGAAGTGGCGCCACGGCTTGCCGTCCATCGTGACGCGCTTCATCCGCGCCTCGCTCGGATGCCGGAAGCGTATGTTGAAGCTCTTCGGCCTCTTGCGAGGCGCGAACTCTATGCGAGCCTTGATCGTGCCGCTCTTCGCCGCCGAGCGAATCTCATAGCTCACCGGGCCGAAGAAGGTCGGCGCGTTCTTCACACAAATCGTCTTTCCGTCCTCGAACCACTCCCGCGGCGCAGCGACCGACAGGCGCAGCTTGCCATCCTCATCCAGAACTAACATTGATCGGAATTGCTGGAGCCACATAGCCTCTTCGTAGGTCTTGCAGTCGGCCAGTCCGTGCCAGCAGATGTGCTCCGGGAAGGCGTTCACGTCGCTGAAGTTCTGGGCGACGAGCTGGTTCCAGAAAGAGCGCAGGAAGAGCTTCGGCTGATCCCGGCGCAGGTAGGCGAGCTGCGTATGCGCGAGATACGGCTGAGTCTTGCCGTAGCCACCAAGGTCGAACCAGTCACGCTCGATGTTTGTGTAGGAGATGATCGAGTCCTTCCACGCCCTGATATAGACGACGTCCTCATGGAACGCAAGCGTCCAGTCCATCTCGCGGCTATCAGGCTTATAGACGCCGTCAGTCAGGAGGTGCAAAGCTCCCAGCTCGGCTTCGTAATGACCTTTTGACCTCTCGCGCTGGTACAGGTGCTTGGGGATATAGGGCACATAGCTCCCATCGCGGAGTCTCATGACCGGGCAGCGCACGATGCTCTCGCCGATTCCCCGGCGCAGATCCTTCAGGTAAGCCTTCGCCTCATCTGCGATTCGTCCGGCATCAGGATGGCCGATCTCCGCAAGCAATTCCGCTGCCGTGCTCATGCCCAGGTAGGAGTAGCCGTTCGTCATCACCCAATAGAACCAGCGGCCTTCGTCCTCAAGGCGACACGGCGGGAAGAAGCCGGATTCCATCACAGGCCGCCCGTTCAAACCCTTCGCCACGGTGGTCCTGCGCTGCTCGGCCAGCCAGTCGCAAGCCCTGATCATGTTCGGGATCACCTGCTCCAGCCATGCGCGGTCACCGGTGAGGCGATAGTGATTGCCCAAATTCCACAAGATGAAGCCCGTATTGAAGACGTAGTGCGCCCACCAGCCGACAAGACAGCCTCTGCCGTTGGTCACGCGGGCATGCAGATCATCCGTGCCCTGCTCCCTCCACATCGGCTCGTAATAGTCCCGTGCGAGCTTCGAGTGGCCGAAGAAGTCAACCGCCTTCGCCATCTGGCTGCTCTCGTTTCCAACCGGGCCGTACACGAGCGCTGCCACATTCGGCAAGTAGCAGCCGGTCTTGGCATCGTAATCGCCCCAGCAGTACTGGTGAGTGAGAAGCGATTTCCATACACGGTTGACCCGCTCGTCGGGGACGTTGAAATCCGCGCCGTCGGCCAGCTTCGACTTCCAATACTCGATAGTCTGCCTCCTTGCGGCGTCGAAGCCGATCCTTGCGGGGGCATTCTCGGCGGTCGGATACGGAATTTCCACTTCGAGGGAGCGCGTCTCGCCAACCGGCACTGTCACCGTGAACAAGAACTCATCCGCTTTGGGTTCAATGCTCCACTGGCCGGGTTCCAGCCCGCCTAGGCGGGCCCGGATGCGATCGCCTTCGAAGATGGTGCCGTCTTCCAGCCGCAGGCCGTCGGGTTTGTCATTTCCCTTGCGGAGGCGGAGGCGCAGCCAGAGCTTGGCCTCAGCCGGAGCGGAGCCTTCGTTCTTCGCAGAGACTTTCGTGACCAGCGCCGTTTCCGATGTCGGATCGTCAAACTTGCCGAGCGATGCTACGACATAGCCCTGCTGCCAGCGTAGGCCGCTGTCCTCCCAATCCGCGTAAAGGATCGGCAGGTGATCTTCCTCCACGCGCTGAGGCTCCCTGCGGTCATAATCAGGAACATCACCGGTCGCAAACTGATACAGGAAGTCTGATTCCGCACGCGAGAACGCATCTCCGTCTGGCTGAACGGCGAACTTCCGGGGGTTCAGGGGAGGTGCGAGAGCCAACCACTTGTTGCGCTCCTTAGGCGGGATTGCGTTCAGGGTGCTGTCGAGCGTCTGCTCCGGCATTTCGAGAACACGCTCGGTAATAGGCTTCTCCTTCGACCGAACCGGCTTTGCGCCCGGCTTTGTTACCCTGACGCCGAAAGGCTTGACATGGATTTCCCCATCAGCGTCGAGGTCGCTTATCAGGAACGAAAAGCTCCTGTCGCCAGCCCGCACTGTGAAGATAGCCCTGTCTTTGCCGTTGGACGGAGCATCCGACGCCAGGGCCTTCACTCTGTAACCATCACATCCGGCAATAGGACTGACGCTGAGGACCTGGGCGTTGTATCCCTCGACCGCGTTAGATTTCGCTTTTCTTGGCGGATCGAAGCGGACCTCGAATTCGGCTGCGCGCCATCTCGCATCACTATTCGCAAGGATATCCTCCAGGCGGATAGTGGTCTTGTCCTTCACCACCAGGCGAAGCTTAAAGATTCCTCTCTCAATAGCGGGCAGATGGTACGTCAACGCACGGCCCTTTACCTCTGTGGAAAGCCCGCGTTCCGGCGTCAGGGTGTACCACTGGCCCTGCGAAGGCGACTCGCCCCCATCAAGCGGCCTGCGTCTGTCCTGATCGCCCTCGTACCGGGTCAGCCAAACCTGCAGTTCTTGGCTCTTCACATCCGGCATACTGTGGGAGTCGGCGTAAACGAACGATACCAGGCGCACGTCTCTCCGCTCGTCCCACTCGACGCCGATGTTCACGGTGGACTCTCCCGGATCGGCCTTGACAGTCCACACGCGGCCTTTCCGCGTTATGTCTTCCGACCTCTGGAGCCGCACGCCAGTCGGATAGTTGATCTCCGGGCCTTTCCATGTCCTCACAACCGCAAAGCGGGCGATATCAACCGCCGAACCAATCACGGGCGTGGTGCCCTCCTTTGAGGCTAGAGTCTGGCCGGCAGTGCCGTATGAGACGCAACTCGCCATCAGCGCGAGAAAAAGCATTCGCCGCAGCAGGGAACACCTCCAGGTTCACAGGTACACGATTATATCACAGGGCTATTGTCGTCTACAACCGCTCCGACCTTTGGTAGGAGGCAGCATTGACAAGCCGGGCTAGCAGGCCGTATACTAGACGCGCCGAACACATCCGGGCAACATGGCTCACGACGCGGCGGTGCGGTCGGGTCCTGCGGTAACACGAGCCGTGAGCGTTCTAGATGTGATCGGGAGAACCAGTGCATCCGGCAGCGACGCCGGTGCGCCTTGCAAAGACGCAAGGGAAGGATGCGATCCACCGGTGGATCGAACGATACATGCACGCTCTTTGCAAGGGAGGAAAGCGCCGTGCTGAGCGACAGCGCCCGTCGCGGATTCTGCTGGAACTGCAACGACGCTCTGCACCGAACGCATCAGAAAGCTCCTGAGCGCGAACTAACGCGATTCCAGGACTTCTATTCCAACGCCCCCTTCGGAGAACGCCACCGGCACAAGCATTTCATAGAAGACTGGACGTGCAGGGGTACACGCAGGCGATGATTGCAGACAAAGACTCCGCAGGCGCCGTATCTGCGCCTTGCGCAGAAGATGTAGACGCCAAAGACATAATTGAGATCGTAGAGAAGCACCGCGGCGAGCGCGCCTCGCTTATCTCAATCCTCGGCGAAATCCAAGCTAAGTACCGATATCTTCCTGAGTGCGCACTTAGGATAGTGGCCGACAGAACTGGCTGTCCCCTGGTTGACGTCTATGCCGCTGCCACCTTCTACCGCTCGTTCAGCCTGAAACCGAAGGGCAAGCACCTGATATGCGCCTGTCTGGGCACGGCATGCCACGTCCGTGGTGCGCCCAGAGTTGCAGAGGAGTTTCAGCGGCAGTTGGGAATCAGCCCCGGCGAGACGACGCTGGACAAAGAATTCACGCTGGAAACGGTGAACTGCCTTGGCGCCTGCGCACTTGGACCTATTGTCGTCGTTGACGGCAGGTATTTCTCGAACGTCAATCCGGCGAAAGTCACCCAGATCATCGAGAACGCCCTTGCGGGACTCGACCAAGCGGACGTGAAGGATGACCAGCGCTGCTTCCCCATCGAGGTTGGCTGTCCGCACTGTGGCCGCAGCCTGATGGACGAAAGGCACCCAGCCCACGGCTATCCGGCTATTGAAGCGACTGCTCAGTTCGACGACAAGCGGGGCTGGATCAGGCTGTCCTCCCTGTACGGGCGCTGGACCGCACAATCGGAGCACGAAATCCCGTCGAACTCGATCGTTGAGCTCGCTTGCCCACATTGCCGCTCGAAGCTTCTCGGATACGCGAACTGTCTGGAATGCGGTGCGCCGATGGCGAAGATGGCTGTTCGCGGCGGAGGCAGTCTGCTGATCTGCTCGCGCCACGGGTGCGGCGGGCATCTGTTGGACTTAGAAGCCACCGGCTTCGGAGGCAACGCTAGTCCCGCCGAACCGATTGGAAGGAAATAGACTATTCGTGGACAGACTTAGATCAATCACTGATTTCAACGCGCTGCGAGAGCATCCAGCCGCAAAGCGGGATCCCGGTATGCCTATTATCGTGATCACGGCTGGCACATGCGGCGAGGCAAGCGGCGCGAATGACCTCATCCGCATAGCGAAACGCGAGCTTCTGGCCAAGCAACTGACGGGCAAGATCGGCTTGCGCGTCACCGGCTGCCACGGCTTCTGCGAAATGGAGCCCTCAGTGCTTGTCGAGCCGCGCGGGACATTCTACCCCAAGGTAAGCATGGCCGACATGGTTAGGATCGTTGACGCCGTCGCCGGAGACGAGGTTCTTGAAGACTTGCTCCTCGTTGACCTGGAAACCAGAAGGCCGATCGAGAAGCAGGAGGATATACCCTTCTTTGCGAGGCAGGCCCGGAACCTCCTTGCCTGCGACCAGAAAGTTGACCCCATCCGCATCTCCGATTACATCCAGAATGACGGCTACTCCGCAGTGGCCACGGTCCTTGCGAGGGGCGACCGCGAATGGGTCGTGCAGGAGGTGAAAGCGTCGGGGCTGCGCGGCCGTGGCGGCGCTGGGTTCCCGACCGGGTTGAAGTGGGAGCTTCTGGCGAAGCAGCCCAATGGACGCAGCAAGTACCTGGTGTGTAATGCCGACGAGGGTGATCCGGGCGCTTATATGGACCGCAGCGTGCTCGAAGGCAATCCGCACAGTATCATCGAGGGAATGATCGTCGGCGCCTATGGCACCGGCGCGACCGAAGGCGTGATCTACGTCCGAAACGAATACCCCTTGGCTATCAAACATCTCACCACTGCGCTCAGGCAGGCGCGCGAACTTGGGCTTCTGGGCGAGGATATCCTTGGAACCGGCTTTTCCTTCGACATCAGGATCGTTCGGGGCGCTGGCGCATTTGTGTGCGGCGAAGAAACAGCCCTGATCAAGTCCATCGAGGGCAAAGTCGGCGAGCCGCGCCAGAGACCGCCTTTTCCGGTGCAGGAAGGCATCAACGGCAAGCCCACAGCGATCAATAACGTCGAAACCTGGGCCAATATCCCGCTCATTTTCAGACTCGGTGCCGAAGAGTTCGCTAAGATCGGGACAAAGGGCAACTCCGGCACGAAGATTTTCAGTCTCGTCGGCAAGATCAGGAATACCGGCCTGGTCGAGGTGCCGATGGGAACCACCATCCAGCAGATCGTCTACGGCATCGGCGGCGGCCCGGTCGGCAAAGCCAGGATAAAGGCCGTGCAGACGGGCGGACCATCCGGCGGCTGCATTCCCGCAGACAAGTTTAACCTCCCCATTGACTACGACAGCCTGGCAGAAGCGGGATCAATCATGGGATCCGGCGGCATGATCGTCATGGACGAGAACACCTGCATGGTTGATGTCGCCAGGTATTTCATGAACTTCCTGAAGGACGAATCGTGCGGGAAGTGCTTCACCTGCCGCAAAGGCACGCAGCGAATGTATGAGATTCTCGACGATATTACCAAGGGCAATGGCACACCTGAAGACCTAGACCTCCTTGAAGAGCTGGCGCTCGTGGTGAAGGACACGACGATGTGCGGGCTGGGTCAAACGGCCCCGAATCCTGTGCTCAGCACGCTCCGATATTTCCGCAATGAATACGAGCGGCATATCATACACAAGAAGTGCGACGCCTTCGTCTGCAAGCAACTGGTAGGCGCACCGTGCCAGTCGGGCTGTCCGTTAGGAACTGAGGCATGGCGCTATATCGCCCTTCTCGAACGCGGCGAATACGAAGAGGCGTACCGAGTAATCAGGGAGCCCAACCCGTTCCCATCGGTCTGCGCCAGGGTTTGCCATCATCCGTGCGAAGATGCGTGCCGCGCGGGCTTCAGCGGAACCGAGCCCATGGCCATCCGGGCCTTGAAGCGCTTCGTCACCGACAGAGTTGATCCGGGGATGTACAAGCCGACGAGGCATGAGAAAGCTAACGGACGCGGGCGCAAAGTAGCGGTTATCGGCGCGGGACCCGCGGGCCTCACAGCGGCCCACTATCTCTCACTGCGCGGCTACAAGGTGACGGTTTATGAAAAGGATTCCGAGCCGGGCGGGATGCTGTGGGCCGGCATTCCACCATACCGCCTGCCGCGAGAAGTCGTTAGGAAGGAAATCGCCACACTCGTAGACGAGAACGTTACGCTGAAATGCAACGCCGCGCTGGGTCGGGATATGACGATTGACGGCCTCTTTGAAAAGGGCTTCAGCGCGGTTTTTCTCGCCACCGGTGCGCACAAAGATCAACGGCTGAACCTCGAAGGCGAAGACGTCGCCGGTGTCTATCCGGCAATGGAGTTCCTCAAAGCATTCAACGTCCAGGGAGAGAGTCTGGCGAAGGGACGCGTCGGCGTCATCGGCGGCGGCAATGCTGCCGTGGACGCCGCCAGGGTCGCCATCCGCCAGAAAGGCGTCGAGAGCGTGACAATCATCTACCGCCGGACGCGCCAGGAGATGCCCGCCTTCGAGGACGAAATCGAAGCCGCTATCATGGAAGGGATTCTGATCGAGACGCTCGTCTCGCCCGTGAAGATCCATGCCAGAAAGGCCGACGCGAGATTTCCTCTCGAGGAAGAGGTCAGCGCCGCAATTCAGGAGGGAGTGTCAATCGAGGCGCTGTCCTCCGCCGTGAGGATTTACTCCAAGGAAGGGCATCTGACCGGGGTCGAATGTATCAAGAACGGACTTGGCGATGTTGATTCCAGCGGCCGGCGAAGGCCGGTTCCCATGCCCGGCACTGAGTATGCCATTCCGCTGGACACGCTGATCGTGGCAATCGGCGAGCAGCCGGACATCGAAGGCATTTCCGACACGGGCATTGAAGTCAGCAGGCGTGGAACGGTAAGAGTTGACACGGAAACACTAGCCACCAGCCGTCCGGGTGTCTTCGCCGGTGGCGACGTCGCAAGCGGCCCGAGCACCATCGTCGAAGCCATAGCAGCCGGGAAGAAGGCCGCCGTGATGATTGATCGCTACCTGAACGGCGAAGAGCTGCAACAGCCTTACACGGCGGTATTGCCGCGCGACTACATCGAGCCGGCGACTATCAGCGAAGAGGAGCTCCTGAGCGTCCAGAGAGCCAAACCTCCCATGCTGCCGGTCGAAGCCAGGAAGTTCAACTGCAACGAGGTGGAGATGACGCTATCGGTCGAGGACGCCACCCACGAGGCCCGGAGATGCATGAGGTGCGATCTGGAGTTCACCCGGCCGAAGGACGACCGGCTGGAGCCGTCCACTGCGGAAAGAGAAAGAGCATGATTAACCTGATTATCAACGGCGTGAATGTCTCCGTCGAGGAAGGCACGACCCTTCTCGAAGCTGCGCAATTCATGGGGTTTCCTATCCCGACTCTGTGCTATATGGAAGGGCTTTTGCCCTACGGCGCCTGCCGCCTCTGCGTCGTGGAGATAGGAGAAGGCCCGAATGCCAAGCTGGCTTCATCGTGCACCTATCCGGCGGGGGAAGGCCTGAATGTGAGGACGGCGTCCTCGCGTGTGATCAAGGCGCGCAAGATAGTCCTCGAGCTCCTGCTGGCCTCATGCCCTCAATCCAAGATAATCCAGGACCTGGCTTCCGCCTACGAAGTCCGTCAGCAGCGCTTCCGGCAGGAGCACGAAGACTGCATCCTCTGCGGGCTGTGCGTGCGGATGTGCGAAGAGCAAATGATGTCGAAGGCCATCGGCTTTCGAGGGCGCGGCGAAAATAGGAGCGTCGGGACGCCGTTCGACATTAAGTCGGACGTCTGCCGACTGTGCGGCGGATGCATCTACGTCTGCCCGGCGTGCCAGCTCAGATGCACGTTCACAGAACCCGATAAGGCGATCTGCGGCGGGTGCGCCAACCTCAGCCCGCCTTGCATCGAGAAAGAACCGTTTGACGACATGATGTGCTATATGAAGCCTTGTGTCGCTTGTGAGATAAAGAAGGACTGATGAGAGGAGCGAAATCCAATGTCGCAGACACTTTCGAGAATAAACGCCTCGGCAGCGACCCTTACGAAGAATAGGACCGAAGGCTCGGTAGTGCCGAGCTCCGGCATGTGCGTGACGTGCGTGGACGGCTGCATCGGCATGTGCGAGATCGGGAAATCGGCCTACCGGGGCCACGAGGTGATCTATCCACAGCCGTTCGGCGTAGTAACGACCGCCGGGGAGAAGACCTATCCCGTGGACTACTCGCACTTCAACGTCATGGGAACGGCGGTCGGCGCGCATGGCATCGAGGCGGACAGTGACAAGGCCGTTTTCCCGGCTGTGAACATCGAAGTCGCCATCGGTCACGAAAAGGGGTTGAGATTCCGCTATCCGTGGATCATCTCAGGCATCGGCTCGACCGACATCGCGAAGAACAACTGGGAGGGCCTGGCCGTCGGATCCGCGCTCGCGGGCACCGGCCTGACCATCGGCGAGAACGTCGTCGGAATGGATCCCGGCTCGGCCTTGAAGAACGGCCGTGTGGTTGACACAGTGGACTTGAAGCGCCGCGTGAAGCTCTACAAGGATTACCAGCGGGACGGCTATGGCGCGATAATCGTACAGGCGAACGTGGAGGACACTCTTCTCGGCACGCAGGAGTACGCCATCGAGAAGCTCGGCGTCGAATGCGTCGAACTCAAGTGGGGACAGGGCGCAAAGGACATCGGCGGCGAGGTCAAAATCCGCGATCTCGAGAAAGCCCGGATGCTGCACAAGCGAGGATACATCGTGCTGCCGGACCCGACTCTGCCGGAGGTAATCAAGGCATTCGAGCGCGGAACGTTCAAGGAGTTCGAGCGGCATTCGCGCGTCGGGATGGTCACCGAGGAATCCTTCGCAAAAAGGGTAGGGGAGCTGCGCAAGGCCGGGGCCAAGTACATCTTCCTCAAGACAGGCGCTTACCGCCCGGCGGACCTTGCGCGTGCAATCGCATTCAGCTCGAAGTACAAACTTGATCTGCTCACGGTTGATGCCGCCGGCGGCGGCACCGGCATGAGCCCCTGGCGGATGATGAACGAGTGGGGAGTGCCGCCCGTGCATCTGCACTCACTGCTGTATCAGTATGCAAAGCGCCTCGCCGACAAGGGGAAATACGTCCCTGCGCTGGCCGTAGGCGGCGGATTCATCCTGGAGGATCAAATCTTCAAGGGTCTGGCGCTGGGCGCGCCGTTCGTGAAGCTCGTCGGCATGGCCCGCGGCCCGATTGCGGCTGCGATGGTAGGCAAGACGATTGGGCAGGCGATTGCGGAGCAGCGGGTTCCGGTGTATGTCGCACGCTTCGGGAACACCATAGATGAGATCTTCGTTACCGCGAGCTCACTGCGCACTGAATTAGGTGGTGAGGAGTTCGAGAAGATTCCGCCAGGCGCGCTGGGCCTGTATACCTATTACGAGCGGCTTGGCCAGGGACTCCGACAGCTCATGGCGGGCAGCCGGAAGTTTTCCGTGGGCCTCATCTCGCGCGACGACATCGCCGCGCTGACCCCGCAGGCAGCCAAAGTGAGCGGAATCCAGTACGTGATGGACACGGACAGCGAAGAGGTCGAAGAGATTCTGAACGGGTAGCAGAATAGACAAGCCAAAAGCCCCCGCATGCGGTGCGGAGGCTCTTGGTCTAAATCCAGTTGTTTGAAGGCGCTACTTCCTTCGGCGGAGGAGCCCCGTCAAGCCGAGCAGGCCGCCAGCTAGCAGAGCGCACGACGATGGCTCCGGAACCGGAGTGCTTTCGTCAAAACGAGCGTACTTCAGTTGGTCGTCGCCCCAGTCCAAATAGCTCATGCAGGGGTTACCGGCCCCATCAAGTGCAAGCGAGCTATACCAGCCTGCGTCCCCGCTTCCGTCCACAGTCTCGATCGCCCAGGACGAGCCGTCCCATGAAGCCAGCTTGAGGTGGCAGCCCAATTGCTGGTAGTAACTTATCTTCGGTTTCCCGCTAGCGTCTAAGGCCAGTGAAGAGAATAGCGCGTATCCAGGGCTGTCTACCAACTGGATGTTCCACTTGGAACCATCCCACATGGCATACTTAAGGTCACCGTTCGATGAGTTGTAACTTATGCAGGGGGCCCCCGTGGCGTCAAGAGCAAGCGACGTGTCCCAGCACGCCCAGGAGCCATCCACGATTTGAATGTCCCAGGACGAGCCGTTCCACGCTGCGTATTTCAGTTGGCCGTTTGTCACGTCCATGTAGCTTATCCGGGGTTTCCCATTAGCGTCCAGCGCCAGCGAAGCGTACCGACCTACGTCTCCTACGTTATCTACACTCTGGGTGTCCCATGTCGTCCCATTCCAGAAGGCATACTTGAGCCCGCCACCGTAGTAAGCTATACAGGGGTTCCCATTAGCGTCCAGCGCCAGCGAGGTCCATCCATTTGCGTTGCCTACAGTCCTCATATCCCAGTTAAACCCGGTCCATGCCGCGTATTTCAGTTGGCCGTTTGTCACGTCCATGTAGCTTATCCGAGGTCTTCCGTTCGCATCCAACGCGAGGGAGGCGTACCGCCCGACCTCTCCCGGACTATCCACTACCTGAATATCCCACGAGGAGCCTTTCCAGCCGGCATACTTAAGATCCGAGTACGTGGCGTCGTAGTAAGCTATGCTGGGATTCCCACCCGCGCCCAGCGCCAGCGAGGTATAGTGATAGTTCTGAACTTCTCCGACACCGTCCACGCTCTGGACATTCCACCCGGCAAAGGCGCTCCCGCACGGCAGAACCAAGAGCAGCGCTGAAAGAAGCACCATCGCCTTTGCCTTTTCCATATTCTCCTCGGCTTTTCGCGGTTCCCCGGTTCCGGCTCATTGGCTCCGGCTGCGTTGATCCGGATCCCACGCTGCCACACAGCGTCCGTTTGAGCTGGTCGCCACTGCAGACCGAATTAGCGAATTCTCGTCGATCCTGGAGCTTGCAAGACGCCGGGTTATGAAGCTTGTTAGTATTGTACTCCCCATGCAGGATTTGTCAAGATTTTGGGTGAGGGCAACCCAAGAAACTGGTATTTCTACCAGGTGCATCCATATGTAGAGCACCCATCCCGCAGTAGGGTTTAGCACCGAAGATTGCTTTACAGCTACTTAGCCCTACCGGTCATGGTTTTGAAACAGTTCCCGAGGGTCATGATCTTCAGGGGACCGCCGGACAGGGCCTCGGCCAAGCGGGCCGCTCAACGTCGGTTACGTCCTGCCACCCACTTTTTGACGCGGAACGACGTTTTGGTGCTGCGGGAGCCCCTTACACAATCCCTTGCCGCGGGTTATATAGCGGTAGCTCATGTTCACCAGGAAACGCAGGAGGAACTTTCGGCGCACGGTAAGGGCGCGTGCGATGATGGATGGGATCGAGTAGAAGCTCCGGTACGTGGCCTTCTGCCCCTCCTGAAGCTCCTGTGCCGTCATGTGCCGGGGTGTGAATACGACGTTGCTCATGGTGTAGTCAGACCAGTCGTGGTCCGTGATCCGCCCCTCCTGCTCCAGCTCCTGGCGCACTACCGTGCCAGGATACGGGGTGAGCACGGAAAACTGGGCGGCGACGAGCTTGTGTGCCTTCGCAAACTCCGCGGTCCTCTCGAAGACGCTCTTGTCATCACCATCCAGCCCCAGAACGAACGACCCGATGATCTCAATGCCCGCCTTGTGGATCTTGTGGATGGCCTGGCTCATGTCCAATCCAATGTTCGGCCGCTTTGATGTGGCTAGGAGGTTCTCCGGCGACAGGGATTCCAGGCCTATGTACATCGCCTGGCAGCCGCTGCGGGCAGCGAGCGCCATGAGTTCCGGGTCCCGGGCCATGCTGAGGTCGCCCTGTCCCACCCAACGAATCTTGAGAGGTATGAGCGCCTCGAAGAGCTCCTTGGCACGCCGGGCATGCCCTACAATGTTGTCGTCAACGAAACCGATCCAGCCGCGCAGGGATCGAATCTCCTCAATTACTTCCGGGATGGGTCGGAAGCGGTAGTGCTTCCCGAATACCGAACTCACGGAGCAGAAGCTGCAGCCGTTCGGGCATCCCCGCGCCGTCTGCACGACATTGATGCTGATATAGCGTTCCCCTCGAAGGAGATTTCTGCGAGGGAGAGGCATTCCCTCCAAGTCAGCCAGACCGAAGTTTTCGTAGCGGGATTTCAGTCGGTTGCCGGCGAGGTCTTGGAGGATCTCCTGCCAAACCGGCTCCGCCTCGCCGACAATGACGGCATCGGCGTGGGCACTTGCTTCGTCGGGCATCACGGTGGGGTGAATGCCGCCCATGACGACGGGGATCGATCGCTGCCGGAAGGCGTCCGCGATCTCGTATGCCCGCGGCGCCGACGCGGTCATGCAGGTGATCGCGACCCAATCGGCCGCGGCATTGACGTCGGTTCTCTCGACGTTCTCATCAATGAGGCGCACCTCCACGTCCCGGGGCGTCAATCCCGCGAGGAGAGGCAAGCTCAGCGGAGGTACGAGCACTTTCCCGCCGCTCCACCAGTTGCGAGACCATGAGGGTGATATGATGAGAAGCTTAGGTCTATCCCGATTCATGCACTTCGGCCCTGCCTTTCTCTAGTAGATCTCAGTGCCTGTGTATCGTGGCGTTTGCCCGGAACGGGCCACAAGCACACGAAAGCCTGAAACAGGATAGCACTTTCTGCCGCTTGGCGCAAGCAGTAGTAAGAAAACAGTAGGTAGCCTGTAGGATGTAGCTTGGACAAGCAAAGAAGCATAGGTTATCAATGCGAGACCGGCGGAAGTAGCCCAATGAAGAAAATGACGGATTGATGTGGGCGATTCGTATGTCTTCGGTCACGGCGCGATGCCTCGGCGAGCGTCTCCTACACCCGGCCCCGGCAGGCCGAATGGAAATGGCCGGCCCGGGGGCCGGCCATTCAGTAAGTACTGGGGCGAGTGTTTGGTTCGGCCCCGCAGATGCTCTGTTTGGCTATGCGCGAACTTCCTAGAGCTTCAAGTCCACCAAGCCCGTCACGCTGGTCTCGGGGACGCGGCTGATGTTTTGGACCACGTTCTCCGTCGACACGGGGACCAGCACCCGCACTCGTACTGCGCTCTGGAAGTTGCCCTCGATCTGAGCGACTGCCTTAACATCCTTCAGCCTGTCGGCAGCTCCGGTGACCAATGCGCCACCGACTCTAGTTCCGCTTCCCACGCTGATTATCGGAACTACCTTCTCCGCCACCGGGGCAACGGCGACGGGCGCTCTGACCATGATATTCTCTACACGCGTTGCCCAGTAATTCGCCAGTTGTATCGGCGTGGTCCGGTTCAGCGTCGCATGAGCGCTGTCGGCCGTCGCGATAACCTGACCCTTTGCAAGCACCACGTCCTGGCCGTTCACTCGCCCGGTGGTGATGTCATCGGCAGTCAGGGAGCCGGTGTTCAACGAGTGGTTCAGACGATCGGCCATCAACTGCGCTCTTTCCAACGGGGTATAGCCACCCGCAGACGTCCGAATGCGAAAGAGCACCTCGTTATTCGCGACCACTTCGCCTACCGTGCTGCCGGCCACCACCGCCTCACGGGCGGTAACCTGATCCTGTGCAAAGGCCGCAGAGACGAGCGCGGCCCACCCCCCCGGCGGCGTTTTCACCACCATGTAGAGCGCGGCACAGGCGAACATCAGAAGCAATACTATCTTCAATCGGTTTTTCATCATCCTCACTCCCTCGCGGCTGTCAGATTTTGAAATCAATCAGCGCTGAGACACCTACACCCTTCACTCGCGTGAGGTTGCGGGTCGGATTCGTAGTGTTCACGGGGACGAGCAGCCGCCCTCGGAAACTGGAAATCGTGGCTTCGACCTGGCCGACCGCCTTCACGGTGGACACTTTATCCGGCGTACCCTGAACCTGGGCGGCTCCAATATAGCCACCCTGGCCGACCGAGATTATGGGCACGACCTTCGTAGTACCCTCCCACGTAACACCACGCTGCCCTGACAGGTTGTTTATGAAACTGTTGATCTGCCCTCCGAAGTGGCTTACTACATAACCGACCCCGAAGACTTTGAGCAGTTGGCCGATCAGCTTCTCGGCCGATGCGACCGTGGGCAGGAAGACCATGAGGCAGAATACCAACACGAGCGCCATGGCCACAACTTTGTAGCTTGCCATATCCATTTCACCTCCTCATCACCTATTTTCTACGGAAATTGTCCCAGCCACGGTGGAAAGCAGCCAGGGGCTTGGAGCTCTTATACCCAACTTTCCCCTGATTGTCAATGTTTTCCACGCAGGCTGTGTAAGCAAAAAGAGGCTCCGCCTCTTACGAAGCAGTGTCCCTCAAGGCATTGTGGCCGCCCGAACCGGGTGTTTGCGCAGCACAGGAGTGGGACGACGATCGTGCGAGCCGCTGCCGCGCTGCCAGGGCTCAAGCACACGGAACGCATCCGCAAGCCCAAGCGCCATTCCTCGCGCATCACCAATACCGGCAGGCCCGCCGTGAAGGACAAGCACTAAAGGTCCAGCATCTCCATATGTACGTACACGTATTCCACCTTCAGTTTGCATAATAGGCGCTCATTGTTTTCCATTTCCATTCAGGTTTCATATTGTAAGGTTGCTGCACTAGCCGGATGGGAGGATTGTCTGCACGCGCCCCACGCGTCCGTCTTCCAGCATCACCTTGATGCCGTGGGGATGGGATGGGCTCTTCGTGAGGATACGCATGACAATGCCCTCGGTCTGCAGACCGGTGGGCTGGTTCTGCTTCTCGACTATACGCACTCGCTGGCCGGGGCGTATTTCACTTCGATTGGGTACTGCCATAACGATTTATCTCTTAAGGACGGGAAGCCTTATCAGGCCATTCCTTTTTTGCCTTTTCGATGATCTCTCGACAGAAATCCGTCTTTGCGTCGGTGTAGGCCTCGCGGTCATTGCGGTGCAACTCCGCCAGATAGTATTTTAACTTCTCGTATTCCCTGGCGGTTTCGGGATACTTGATCAGGTAGTCGCGGAACAACAGATCATCCATGAGCGGATGACCGGCGGGCGCCATGTGGAGGTGGCACTTCTGGGGAAGCTCTGGGAAATACCCTTTCCAGAAGGCCATGTGGCCGTTGTACCAGTTATAACCGTATCCCAGGGGTTCCAGGACCGGGCGAATCTCACGTTCGGCTGCCTCGAATGAAGTGATCTCCACCAGGATGTCTATCACGGGCTTGGCGGCAAGTCCTGGAACGGCAGTGCTCCCATAATGCTCCGTGCGGACGATCAGCTCGGGCCCGAACGTCGTTCTGAGGAACCGTGCTTCCTCCTCGTACAGTTCCACCCAGCGCGGGTCGTATTCCACCACTATGATGGGGAACAGCTTCCCCAGCTTTTCTCTTTCTTCGAGGGACATCGCTTTGTTGCTTATTCTTACACCGCCTCAATCGTCGAAGGGGGCTTGGGCGCGATGTTGTACGTGACGCTGACGATGCCGGGCACATCGCGGATGATCTCCCGGGCGAGCTTCTCGAGGACTTCAAACGAGAGCCGCGTCGGCGTCGCGGTCCGCGCGTCCACGCTGTCCCAGCAGCGCACCTCGATCTGCTGGCCGAAATCGCGCTTGCCGTCGCGCATGCCGGTCACGCGGTCTTCATGAAGGATCGCCATGTACTGGAATGCGCCGGTGTCATTGAGCAGCCGCTCGACGACGACGGTTGCCTTGCGGACCGTCTCGATGCGCTCCGGGGTCACCTCGCCTATCACGCGCGCGGAGAGCGCCGGCCCCGGGAACGGGATGCGTTCGAACACCTCGGCAGGGAGCCCGAGGGCCTGACCGACCTTCCTGACGCCGTCTTTGCGAAGCTGGATGAGCGGCTCGATTATGCGATAGCCGAAAGCCTCCTGCGGGTCAATCCCTAGCTGCTCGAAGACGTTGTGCTGCCGCTTGATCCCCGCGACGGTCTCGTCCACATCCGTCAGGATAGTCCCCTGGAGGAGGTGCCTCGCCCCGCTTTCCTTGACGATGCGCCCGAATACGTTCCGGTAGAAGGTCTGGGTGATCGCCTCGCGCTTCTCTTCCGGGTCTGTGATCCCCTTGAGCGCCGCGAAGAACTCCTCGCGCGCGTCTACTACTTCAACCGCGACGCCGAGCTTCTGGAACAGAGCCGCAACCCGCTCAGGCTCGCCCTCGCGCATGAGGCCGTTCTCGACGAAGACGGTCCTGAGGTGCTCCCCCAGGGCCCGATGTCCGAGCATCGTAACCGTGGACGAGTCGACGCCCCCTGAGAGGGCGTTGATCGCAGTTCCGTCCCCGACGGCGCTCCTGATCTCCTCGACCTTCTCATTGATGAACCGCCCGGCATCAAGCTCCTGTGCAGTGATTTCCTGGATCATGTGGTGGTCTCCTTTTATCTGGTGATCTTTGCGTCGGGGCCAACGCTAGCGTTGTTGGGAACACTATTTCTTCTTCCTAGTCTTCCGCTGCTTGTACTCCTCATAACGCGCAGACAGCACGTAGATGTACTCAATGATTGCGCGTGCGAAATCCATAAGGTCTCTTGCGTCATCTTTGCTGGTAGATTTCCCAGAAGCGTGCGCGCTGATGTTGCGCTCTTCCCTCAGAGACTCCGCCCAGTGGTACAGGCGCGCATCGATAACGTTCTTCTCCATCAATCCCTGAAGACCTTTGGCGATATTTTTCTGGCCTAAAATCTCAACGCAAATGCCTTCAATAGCGCGTCCGCACATGACAGCGCACGCGCTGTATGCGCCTGCGCGATAGCACTTCTCCGCCTCATCGAGAGAGAGCGACACCACTGTGGGAACCCTGTAGTCGGGCTGGCGTGCAGGGTTCGGCCACACCCTTGTCAGCGTTGACCATACGTATTCGTTATCGCCGACTTGTATCTCCTCTGAAAGTCCAACGTGAGCAGAGTTGCACACGGGGCAGATCAAGAAGACATACTCGAACGGGCCCCAGTCTTCCCCTCGGGGAACCTCGTGTTTCGCTAGCACTCTTCCATCAACCTGCGAGTTACAGTATGCGCACTCGATGATCATGATTTACACTCCCCTCCAACGGCAGCTTCTCCCCGTCGTTGGGTTTCGCGCGTGACTATACTAGGGTGTAGGCGCCCGCTTGTCAATACCGCGTTTTCCATCACCCAGCAAATCACCACGCGGCGGCTTGACAGACGGTCATCGTCCCGCTACAATAACGATTGATATCCAATAAGGGATAGAGATCACTGCCAACGACAAGCGGCTCTCATCGGAAGTGCGATGGCTGGACTCACACGATCTGAGATTATGAAGCTGGTGAATCGGTACATAGGCGTTTCGGGAGGTTTTCTGGGCGACTTTAGCTACCGAACGCACGCCGACTTCTACTCGGAGTACTGTGACCTCGATATCAACCCTTACGAGTACACAGGGACCACGCGCGAGCGCTTCATCCAGATAATCAGCTCCGCCGATCCTTTGGTCGAGGCGAGAATCGTGAGGGGTGTCCTCGAGCATTTCCCGGTCGGAGAGGGTCCGCGTACACGCACTCAGGAGCTTCGGGCGGAGTTCATCGAAGCAGTTCAGCGGCTGGAGAGCTCCTCCCCAGTTGCGACGCCAACACTAAGAATCACGCGAGAAGTTGTGGCGAGAGCCATCGCCGACGCTGAGGCGCTCATTAAGGCGAACGGTGCGACGAGCGGGGTCGACCGCATCCACACTGCTCTCCATGGCTTTCTTTTTGCTGTTTGTGATGAAGCGGGGCTATCTCATCCACCTGACGCCAGCCTAACTCAACTATTCAAGGTAATCCGGGAAAGCCACCCTGCTCTTCACGATATCGGTCCACGTGATCAAGACATAACGCAGGTACTGCGTGCATGCAGCGCGATCATGGACGCACTCAACCCGGTCCGAAATCGCGCTACTGTGGCACATCCGAATGATCAACTTCTAGGCCAGGCGGAAGCGATGTTGGTGATCAACGTGGCACGGACGCTGCTGCATTATCTTGATGCGCGGTTGTCGTGAAGATATTCAGGGGTTAACTCTTGGGTGCATCGGATGGCGCTCCCTCGTTCAACCACACTTTCGCTTATGCAGGACCTTGAATTCTCCCTCACTTCCCCAGCGCATGTCTCTCAGCCGCACGCCTAACAGCGACCCATCTCCGTTATCGGGTCACGCACCGGATTATACGAGGGTTCAGGCCGGTCGTCAATACGGAACCAGGTTGAGCGTTGAGTGTTGAGAGTTGAGGGTTGCCCCGCCAACGGCGGGAAAGCACGAAACAATCGGACAGATCGGAAAACGAAGGCAACCGCCGATGGACGCAGATGAACGCCGACATTTCGGAACATCAGGTCATCTCCGTGTATCGGCGTTAATCGGCGGTTAGTTCTCTTGGTTTCGCTTCTTCTGTCATTTGGGTTTGTTTCGAATTTCGATATTCGTGCTTCGGATTCTTGCTTCTTGCCCATGTGACTCAGCAGCGATCCGTCGAACCACATCACAACTGGGCGAATGGTATCGCCGAACGTCGAGTAGGATGACCGGAAGATATGCGGGCTAGACCTGATTGCACCCCTGCAAGAGAAGAAGCCTGCCCAAGGGTAGGACAGGCTTCATGAGCTGAGAAAGCATTACGGGTATCGGGTGGAGATAGTCCTTTGTCACTCCTCGGACTCTGATACCTCCTCCTCTTCCGTTTCCATGGGTTCGCCGGGCATCTCGCCCGCGCCGGCTATTCCGCCCTTTTTCCAGAACGACATGATCATTGATTTGATCTGCTTGCGCTGATCGGGCGTAAGCGCGTTTCGCATGTCCTGCATTGCCTGTATCCACGCGAGATGCATGTCAGCCTTCAGCTTGGACATCTCTCGGACCTTCTGCTCGATTTCCTGCATGTTGACCTGATCCTGCATCAGAAGATTCTGCAGGTCAATCTTGAGGAGTTTGATTTCGCTGTGCAGTTTCACCTTCTGCTTGCGCATATTGGTATGTGTGTCGCGGATCCGAGCCATCTGGTCCTCGCTGAGCCCAAGCTCCTCGCTGTGCATCAAGATCTTCCAGGGCATCATCATGAACGGTCCCCTCATACCCTTCATGCCATGACCGCCCATATGGTGCCCCATCATGCACCCGCATGTTGGACACATCATTCCATGGTGCATCATTATCCTCCTATGCTTCCTGTAGTTGTGGACTCATCGGTTTGAGCGTACTGAAGTCCTACACAAGTGTTCCCCTTTGGAGGTACCCGTGAAACTCCGGGACTTGTCGTGAACGGGCGCTGGAAGTAGATGCTGGAAGTAGATGCAGATGGGAATGCGCGGAGTTGTCTAGCAGTGAGGATCAAGAAGTCTACTGGATGTAGACCTGGTCAGCCACTCACCATCCACTCCCTCACTGAGTTCGGGGTTACAGCCTTGTCGCTCGACTGAGCTCGTCGCAGGCCGCCGCTGCGTCAAGACATTCGGGAATACAAACAAGAATGGCTGCCGGACAAGGACTCGAACCTTGAACATTCCCGATGTATCGGGACGCTCTACTCGGCGAACATCTCGCCCAATGTGCTCAAGACAACCCCTCTTGTGGCTTCGTCGAGTCTCCCAAGCTGCCTGACCAGCCGCGATCTGTCTACCGTCCTGATCTGGTCGAGCGCTACCTGAACTTGTTTTCCCCGGAACCGGCAGGGGACCCGTGTCGGGTAAGGCCGCCCTTTGGTGGTCATCGGAGCGACTATCACGGTGGCGATATGGGCATTCATCTCATCCGGAGACACGATCACACAGGGCCTGGTCTTTCGGATCTCGCTGCCCACCACAGGATCCAGGTTTACAAGGTAGACCTCGAAGCGTGTGACTACCAATTCCATTCCTCGTCGTCCCATTTGGTTGCCACGGGTTCATCCATAAGCCGATCGTCCGCATGCTGTGCCATTTGCCGAAACGCATCGGCCCAGCCCTCGCGCGGTTTCCGGCCCGGGCGCAACTCGAGATGATCTTCCTTGACTATCATCTCAATGTCGTCAGTGAGATTAAGGCGCTCAAGCACGGCCTTTGGAATCCTGATGCCCTGAGAGTTGCCGATTTTGATGAGCTTTGTTCTGGTGCTTTGGCCCATTGTTCTTGTCCTCCAGAAATGTAATTACATTGTAATTCCCTTGCTGGAAGATGTCAAGCGCCTCAGTGCTGTGCGGCTGAATCCGGTTGGGGTGAGGATGGCTGCCGGACAAGGACTCGAACCTTGAACATTCCCGACATGTCGGGACGCTCTACCATTCAGCTATCCGGTAGCGCCACCACATGTTATCGCGCCCGATGCAAATCTCGACTTCGTGATTCGGTGGTTACAGGCGAAGAAGCTGCAGCAGTTCTTGAACCGACATATCGTGGTGTCGGGCAATGCTCGAGAGAATACTCTGCAGAGTGCCGATCTTGATAGGGTTGTGACTGGGCGCTACCTCGTGATGTTCACCGTTAATCTGAGTCGTAATACGGATATGTGAGCCTGATTGCCTGCTCTGGCGATATCCCAGTATGCTCAGCGCAGATACGAGGCGTTGCGGATCCAGGTCACGAGGAAGCCTCATCGCACGAGGACCTCTTCGGTTATGACGCGAAGATGTATCACCGTAGGCGCATCGCTGGGATCATCGAAGTAGCAACCTACCGCGTCCAGTATGCTGCTTCTCAGCTCCTCCAGGGTCTCGGCCTGGGTGTGTATGCCGTAGCCTATCGCTGAGGCGGTATAACCGCCATCCACCTTGTCCTCATGTGCCTCCACAAAAAGCTCCTTCATGGCTTGCCTCCTAAATGCCGGGGAACGTGAAGGCCCCGCCGGCGCCTCCGACAGAGCCATCTCGGAAAGATGCCTCTGGAAAAGCGGAAAATGGCTGCCGGACAAGGACTCGAACCTTGAACATCGTGCTCCAGAGGCACGCGCTCTACCATTGAGCTATCCGGCAGCGGGGACATTGGAATTGTACCAAAATTCGCCCGAACCGTCAAGATGAGTATGGGAGTGTGAGAGTATGGGAGTATGGGAGTGTGGGAGTGTGGGGGACACGGCGAATCAGGCATCCGCCTTCGCCGAGGCTTCGGCGGACAAGTCCGCAATCCGAAACCCCCGATTTGTTGTCTCTCAACTCTAAACTCTCAACGCTCAACTTTCCCCGCCATCGCCTTTTCGATCTTCGCCCAGGTGTCGCGCAGGGTGACGGTGCGGTTGAAGACGAGCTTCTCCGGGGTCGAATCGCGGTCCACGCAGAAGTACCCGACTCGCTCGAACTGGTAGCGCGCGCCGGGCTGGGCGCCGATGACGCTCGGCTCCACGCAGCAGGTGGTCACTTCTAGCGAATCCGGGTTCAGATTAGACAGGGAAGTCTGGCCTGGTTCCACATCGTCCGGGTCGGGCTTCACAAACAGGTGGTCGTAGAGCCGCGCCTCCGCCTGAACCGCGTGCCGAGCCGACACCCAGTGCAGTGTGGCCTTTACCTTGCGACCATCGGGCGCGTCGCCGCCGCGCGTGGCGGGATCGTAGGTGCAGTGCAGCTCCAATATTTCGCCGCTCGCGTCCTTCACCACATCCACGCATTTGATGAAGTAGGCGTAGCGCAGTCGTACCTCCCGGCCGGGAGCCAGGCGGAAGAACTTCGGCGGCGGTTCCTCACGGAAGTCGTCGCGTTCGATATACAGCTCGCGCGCGAACGGTACCTTGCGCGTTCCGGCGCTGGGATCTTCCGGGTTATTCACGGCATCCAGCTCTTCCACCTGATCTTCAGGGTAGTTAAGGAGGACAACCTTCAGCGGGTTCATCACCGCCATCACGCGCTGAGAAGTCTTGTTCAGGTCGTCGCGCACGCAGTCTTCCAGCACGGCGACATCAATGGTACTCTCGATTTTCGCCACTCCGATCTTCCTGCAGAACTCGCGGATGGCTTCGGGGGTATAGCCGCGTCGGCGCAGGCCGGCCAACGTCGGCAGCCGCGGGTCGTCATACCCCTGGACATAACCGCGATTGACGAGCTCGATGAACCGGCGCTTGCTCATGACCGTGTACGTGAGGTTTAACCGTGCGAACTCGATCTGGCGCGGGTGGTAGATGCCCAGTTGATCCAGGAACCAGTCATACAAAGGACGGTGATTCTCGTATTCCAGCGAGCACAGTGAATGCGTGATCCCTTCGATGGAGTCTTCCAGGCCGTGCGCCCAGTCATACAACGGGTAAATGCACCACTTGTCACCCTGGCGGTGATGCTCGGCATGCCGAATGCGGTACATCACCGGATCGCGCATGTTCAGGTTGCCCGAAGCCATGTCGATTTTGGCGCGCAGCGTGCGGGACCCGTCCGGGAATTCGCCTGCCCGCATGCGCTGGAACAAATCCAGGTTCTCTTCCACGCTGCGGTTGCGGTAGGGACTTTCGACGCCCGGCTCGGTCGGCGTGCCGCGCATCTCGATGACCTCTTCGATCGTCAGGTCGCAGACGTATGCCTTGCCCTTCTTGACGAGGTCTATGGCCCATGCGTACATCTGGTCGAAATAGTCGGAGGCGAAGAACAGCCGGTCATCCCAATCGGCCCCCAGCCAGCGCACGTCCTCGATAATGGCGTCAACGAATTCCTGCTCTTCCTTGGTAGGATTAGTGTCATCGAACCGCAGGTTGAAGAGGCCGTTGAACTCCCGGGCGATGCCGTAGTCTATCCAGACGGCCTTCGCATGGCCGATGTGCAGGTAGGCGTTAGGCTCGGGCGGGAAGCGGGTATGCACACGGTCGAACCGCCCCGTCCGCAGGTCCTCTTTGACAGCCTCGCGGATGAAGTCGGTCTGCTGCTCATCCATGATGCCTCATTTTGCCACATTCCGCGGACAAAGGTCAAGGGAAGGGGAAGAATGGAAGCGGGGCGTATTTCCCCAGAGTGGGTAGAATGGAGCGGCTCGATATCCGACTATCCGCTCGCCCTGAGGCGAAGGGTGACTCAACGGCAGCGAATCGCTATATGCGTTTCAGGGCAGCCTCGTAGACCCTGCGTAACCCCTCGTTTATGGATATCTTGGGCGTGAAGCCGAGGATCTCTCTGGCAACAGTGACGTCCGCATAGCGCGAGTGGACCCCCACCGGCTTGTCCAGCAATGGCTTGATCGTCGGCTCGTAACCGGCAAAGCCGCAGAAGATCCTGATGACTTCCTTGAACGTGGTCAACGTCCCCGAGCCGATGTTCACCCCCGAGCCGTCGGATATCTTGTCCAGCGCGAGGAGCATGGCATCGACGCAGTCCTCGATGTGCACGAAGTCACGTCCCTGGTCACCGGAGCCCCATACCTCGAACGGGTTCTCGCGGCGCGCGGCTCGCGCCGCCATCGCCGGGATCGGGTATGTCAGGTCCTGATCCTCGCCATAGCCCGAGAACGGACGCACGCAGGCGACTCTGAGGTCGTAATGCTGCGCGGCTATGCGCGCAAGATACTCGCCCGTGAGCTTGGACCAGCCATAAGTCATGTCCGGTTGACCGAGCCTGCCGCCGAAGTTGATATCGGCCTCCTTCAAAGCAACGGCGCCTTCGGACGCCTGAAGGTCAATCGGATATGCCGCGCTCGAACTGGCGAACAGAATCCGGCCCGGGCGCACCCTCACAGCCCACGTGAACATGTCGCTGTCGATGGCCAGGTCGTTCGCCACCGCGATCGGGTCGCCGTCAATCTTCACGCGTCCGCCGACCACGGCCGCGAAGTGGAACACGTCGTCGAAATCGGGCAGATCCCGCGCCGGCTCAGTTACGCCCAGATACCGTGCGAAGAACTTCCGCGCGTCATCCTCGACAAATACGAACGCGCCCGAGTCCACATAGTCCTTGGGCATCCAGGCGTCCGGATGCTGGCCGGTGGACAGGTTGTCCACGGCCCACACCTTCAGCCCCATCCCAAGCAGCCGCATCACGACGTGTCTGCCGACAAACCCGCATCCTCCCGTGACCAGGGCCTGTTTCATGGTCTCCTCCTGTCTCTCGCTGCGAACCGTCGCGCGCTAAGTCAGATCGCGGCACACATCGGTCCAAACGAGCATGCCGTCTGTAATCCGAAGGACGTAGGCCTTCTCCTCATAGGTGTAGCGCTTGTCATTGCACGCGTGCTGCCGCAGGCTCTGCGCCAGCTCCTCATAGCAGGATAGATAGTCGGACGATGTCAGCTCGATCTCGTCAAGCGTCACCGCGAGCTTCTCCGTCAGGATCATCCCCGGCAATTCCTTCGCAAGGTCCTTCACGAGATCGTGCGGGTTCCGCGTCTGCCTGACCAGCGGCCGCCCGAAGCGCACGAAGTCGCCCATCCGGTCGGCGCACTTCTTGGTGAAATACGACATCCAGATATCATCGTAGCGGTCTATCTTCTGCCCGTAAAGCTCGTCGCCCATAACAACCAGATACGCGCAGGGCAGGAGCTCGCTCAGCAGCCCGGTGTTCTGCGAGTTGAACGGCGCCCACGTTCCCCAAGCCAGCACCGCGTTCTCCGAGGCATACGCGGGCTTCAGCGCCGTGACTTCGCAGGGCTCCTCAAGGTGGGTGACCGCGTCTACGTCCGGAGCGCCGAACCACAGCCCCTCGTTCACTACGACCCTACCGGCCTGCTCGACCTGACTCAGCTTCTCCTGCTGCCAGCGCTTGGAATGCGGATAGCCGCGGTGGTAGATACGCCGGTTCTTCTGCG
The DNA here is from genome assembly GCA_035528905.1 of Armatimonadota bacterium. Lineage (GTDB taxonomy): Bacteria > Armatimonadota > UBA5829 > DTJY01 > DTJY01 > DATKXU01. The sequence goes on along the minus strand of DATKXU010000082.1, from coordinate 33,857 downwards.
TTTCGAGGAGATCGCACGGGTTGAACCACGATGTGGACGACTTGATAGCCTTCACCTTCTGCCGAAGTCCCAGGCTCGTATGGAGACCCACGAAGTCATCGTCGGTGACGAAGTTGTCGTCGTCTATCCAGATTATCGCCTCGTTGCCCTGCTCCGCCGCGATTAGCGTGCCGAGGTTCCGGCGCTGGATCGAGTTGTATGGGATGAGCTTGTCCAGATCCGGAAACCTCTTGAGCCATCCGCGCTGACGGTCGACATCCCAGTAGTCGAACTTATAGGGCTGCGACGCGTTCGCGTTGCCGACGTAGTCATTGATCTCCGGCGGAGTCTTCAGGTCCCCGATGATCACGAACGATACGTCCTTATGGCCGTGCTTATTCAGGTTCTCCACATACCCGTCCAGCAGGTGCGGCACGTGGATGGTGGTGGTTACTATGGCTGATTTCACTGATCGGACTCCTTTATCATATATCTGCTCGGCCTGCTGAACAACACGCCGAAGGCCACCTTCAAATAGTTAAAGTTGCGGAAGAACGTGTTCTTCGATTCGCCCTCGGTCCTGCTGATCCACTTGACCGGGACTTCCTCGATCCTAGCGCCGAGTCTCAGCGGCTTGAGTATGGTTTCCAACAGGAACTCATGCCGCGTATACTGCCACCGGATGCTCCTGACCGTGTCGGCGGGCATTATGCGAAAGCCGTAGGTCATGTCGTTCAGCCGCGTCAGGAACATCAGCTTCAGCATCTTCTGGAAAACGTAGTTGCAGACCAGCTTCAGTCTACTGTAGCCCGCGAACCCTCCGCCTCGGGACCAGCGGTTTGCCGTGACTATGTCGCAGCCGGTTTCCTGCATTTTCTCGATCATCTGGCGAACGGCGGCGGGGTCGGTCTCCAGGTCACTGCCCATCAGCAGCGCATGGGTGCCCGTGACCAGCTCGAACGCCTCCCTTATGGCCCATCCCAAGCCGGGGTTGTTCTGCTGGACGTGAAGCTTCACGTTGTCGCGCGAGTCCCGCAGGCCTTCACAGACCCGGAAGCTCTCCTCACCCGACTTCGGCGAGATCACGATGATGATCTCGTGCAGCGTCTCCTCGGGCACACCGGCTTCAAGCTGCTCGACCGTGTCTATGACCGATTGCGTCTCAGCGTACACAGGCAGGATCACCGAAAGCCTCATGGCTTCCTTACGGCCTGATGTCATGCTGCTGCTCCTGTGGCTGGGAACGTTCGGGCGGCTGCGGGGCTTGGGGCAGAGTGCTGCATTTCCGCATCTCGTTCCCCGACACGTCCTGAACTTCGACACCCCGGGCCAATCGCGTTCGAAACGCGACCAACCGGACCTCCTGGCCACGGCAAACTCATGCGTCCCCAAGCCCATCAGGTCGACGCAGCGGATTCGGCGATGACTTGTGAAAACGGCCCTGGGACTTGCTCTATTCGGGGACCATAACTTGGATCGGGCGTTCTGCCAGCCGAACTATCCCGCAGCGTCGGCAGCAAAATCATACCATCTTCATGGCTCAGGGTCAAGATTCTCGGGGCGGCCAAGGCGTCAGACGCGCAGCGTTTTCCACTAGCTCTCACGCAGGACGACGTACTCCGCGAGTCCTCGGAGTGAATCCTGTGCATCGGAGGCGGCCAGGGCGCAAAGGGACTCAACTGCGCGGCTGACGTATTGGGCCGCCACGTCACGCGTGCTTTCAACCGCTCCGCTAGTCTCGGCGAGCTGCCGCACGAGTTCTACGTCCTCCGAGGTCACGCTGTCGCTCTGGACTATCCGCTCGACCGTCGTTCGATCCGTGGGATCGGCCTTCTCCAGCAAGAGAATGAGCGGCAGTGTGACTTTCCCCTCGCGGATGTCGCCGCCCACGGGCTTGCCGGTCCTCGCAGGATCGCCGATGAGGTCCAGCAGATCGTCGGTGATCTGGAACGCCAGCCCCAGGTCGAGTGCATATCGAGCCAGAGCCTCCTGGGTGGATGCCGAGCCGTCCGCGAGGATCGCGCCGATCCGGCAGCAGGCAGACATGAACGCCGCCGTCTTGTCGTGGATGATAGAGAGGTAACGCGCCGCTGACGTGCGCGTGTCGCCCCTGGACTCGATCTGCGCGATCTCGCCTTCGGTCATGGCGATCGTTGCACGTGAGAGGGCCTGCATTATTCCGCCGTCGCCGTCGCGCGCGAGCAGGGAAAAAGCCTTCGCCAGCATGTAATCGCCCGCGAGCACCGAAACCTGACTGCCCCAAAGCGAGTTCGCCGTCACTCGGCCGCGCCGGAACTCCGCACCATCAATCACATCATCGTGCATGAGGGTTGCCATGTGGATCAGTTCGGCGCTTGCAGCCACGTTCACTAATCTGTCGGTGTCGAAGCTGCTACCACAGGCCTGTGCAGACAAGGCAACGAGCGAGGGACGCAGGCGTTTCCCGCCTGCCTCGAGAATATGGCTCGACACGGCCACAACAGTACGCACCGCCGAGGACAACTCGGCATGGAGGACCTCCTCCACGCGCCGCAGTTCCGCCTCGACGGAATGCAGAAATGAAGGTATGGATATTCCGCCGTTTAGATGTGCAGCGGGAATGCTCACTTCTTTGTCCCCACGTGAACGGCTACCGCGCCGCCCGCGAGATCGTGCACCCGGACGTCGCCAAGCCCTGCTTTCCGCATCATCCCTGATAGTTCCTCTCTTGAGTGAAAGCGCTCCAGAGACTCGGGCAAGTACTGGTATGCCTCCCGTCTCCCATTTACGGCGCCGCCGATAAAGGGGAGGACGTGATAGAAATACAGGCGATGCAGCCGCCGGAATACAGGCCCTTCCGGCTTCGCAAGCTCGAGCGAGACCACGCGGCCGCCGGGTTTCACAACGCGCACCATCTCCGCGAGGGTGTTCTCCACACTCACCACATTCCGAAGCGCGAAGCCGATAGTCGCCGCGTCAAACGAGTTCGACAGCGCCGGCAGACGCTCAGCACTCCCCTCAGCCGGGAACAGGCTGCCGATCCCGCGCTTCTCCAGCTTCCTCCGGCCGACATCCAGCATAGGACGGCAGAAGTCAACCGCCACCACTCGGCCCGTAGGCCCAACGACCTTCGCCAGCTCAATTGCCAGGTCCAGCGTACCGGCGCACACGTCCAGCGCTGCGTCGCCTTGCGAAAGGCCGCACTGCCGGACCGCGAACGCACGCCACCGCTTATGGCAGTTGAAGCTGAGAATCGAATTCAGCAGATCGTATCGCGGCGCGATCGAAGCAAATAGCTCTTCGATATACTCTTCTTTGCGTCTTTCCTGAATCTGCATGCCAAGTCTTTCAGTACCCGAACGACCTACCGTCTACGCAGACCAGCGGTTCCCGCAACTTGGAACTTGGAGCCCGGAACCTGGAACTCCCAACCTATGGCCGATAGAAGACCTCGCTCACGGACCGATTATAGTGAATTCTGTTGATCGTGCGACTGAGCGTATCCGACAGGCACCTGATGGAAACGAAGGGCAAGTCTTGAAACTCCCTGGTCTGAGGGATGCTGTTCGTGACGACAACACGCTTCAAGCGATAGTTGGTATACAGTTCGGACAGGCGCTCCCGGGCCTTCCCGATACACAGGTTGTGCGAAGCTCCGACGTACACGTCTTCGATGCCTTTCTCGGCCACCAACTTCTTGATAAGCGCGTGGATTGTCCCGCCGTTGCTTATCATGTCGTCCAGCACGACGGCCGTCTTCTTCCCCTCGAAATCGCCGATGATCTCGGCGATGACGACTTCCTCCGGCCGCGGACGATATTTCGAGGCGATTGCGCACTTGATCCTGAGTGCCCTGCCGAAGTGCGTGACGAACTTCGAGGCGCCAACATCAGGGGCGACAGCAATGACATCCTCACGATCCCTGAAAGAACCGAACTCCTCGATAAACAGCGACAATGACTCCAGCATGCTCACCGACATCATCCCGTAGAACCCCCGAATCTGGCCGCAGTGCGGGTCCCACACGATCAGGCGGTCTATTCCTGCTGCGATGCTGAGATCGGCCATGAGTCTGGCCGTCGCCGGCTCGCGAGTAAACTTCGTCGGCTTATCCTGGCGGGCATAAGCGAGATACGGCAGCACGCCCGTGACGTGGTTCGCACCGTGTTCTCTGAACGTCCTGGCAGCGATAAGGAACGCCATGTAGTTCTGGTCAATGGTGAGAGCCGACGTCGGATCGAAAAGGCTCTGGAACAGGTAGACATCGCAGCCGCTGACGTGCATATCCAACCGCACACAGGTTTCGGAATCGGAGAACCGCGTGTCAATGTTCTCCACATGCAGGACATCAGCCTCGCTTTCCGCCCCTGCCAGCAGCTCCCTGTAGCGCTCCACTACCTGCGCTGACAGGTACGACCCGGAGGAACACCCGGCGATCACCAGCTCACCCCGCGGAGTGACCATCCTCTCAGCCTGCTCCCGGGCAAACAACTCCGGGGTGAAGAATGCCTTCCGACTCGTTTCCGGTTCCTGCCTTGACATCGCTGCATCTCCTTTAGTATTTGCGTGACCGCTTGGGATTATAGATCGGCCCGCACGCGATTCCGCCTAATGTAGGCCGGCGTCCGGTCCAGTTGGATATTTGTGGCGATCAGCACCTTGCTATGACTGCTCCCCCACAGATGCCCGCCGCCAAGATCGAAGCGATGCTCCGGAAAGCGCCCGAAGAAGGCCTTCGACGAGCCGCCTTTAGGAAGCTGCATGATCCGTCCAAGAGACATATCAGAAAACGAAATGCTCAGGGCATGGCAGTGGGTCGGCATCAATTCCCAACCAAGACACTTGATGTTGTGTATGGCAATAATTTCCGCGAGCGCGTCCCTGACGCACCGATCGCACTCCGGCGGCTCCAGCACAGGTAGGTTATGAAATGTGTGAAAGTTCACATGCCATATCTCAGGCATGCCCATTGTCGCCTGCCACCTTCAGCCGTCTGCCACCTAAAGGAGCCAGCAAGCCATGGAACCGCCGAAGTTACTGCTCCGCTCTAGCCGGCAGACCCTCCATAACTTTGCGAATTCTGTCCCCTAAATCCCCGTCAGCATTGCCGCGGAACGATGCGCCATCTTGATGAACGGCTGCGCGTACAGCAGGACGAGCAGAGTCATAGCCAGCGTCAGCCCAATCGCGAAACTCAGCGGGCGAGAGCACGTGATGGGCTTCGCTTCCCTTGCCTCAGCGAAGAACATGCGGCGGACGACGTTCAGGTAGTAGTACGCCGAAACGACCGTGTTGGCAATCGCGAGCACCGTCAGCCAGAATATGGCCGCGTGGCCCGACTGGATCGCCGCCGAGAAGAGATAGAACTTGCCCAAGAAGCCCGCAGTCGGCGGGACCCCCGCCAGAGACAACATGAAGAACACCATCGCCACGGCGGCTACCGGCGCCCGGCGGATTAGGCCGGCATAGTCCCGTAACTCGTCCGACCCCAGCCTAGCCGACAGGATAGTAACCACCGCGAATGCGCCCAGGTTCATGAACAAGTAGATGAATACGTAGAGCAAGATAGCAGGCAGCGCGAGCGGACTGTATGCCATAGCAGCTACGCCGAGCAGCAGATACCCAACCTGCGCAATGCTCGAGTATGCCAACATCCGCTTGATGTTTAACTGCGGGATAGCAACCAGGTTGCCGACCGTCATCGTAGCAGCGGACAGCAGGATTATGAGCGGCGTCCAGTCAAAAGCGCTGAAAGTGATCCCTGTCCCAAGCATCCGAACCAGCACGGCGATTCCGCCGGCCATCGACCCGACGGAGAGGAAGGCCGCTATCGGCGTTGGCGCGCCCTCATAAGTATCGGGCGCCCACTGGTGGAAGGGGACCATGGCGATCTTGAAGCCGAAGCCGACCAGCATCAGCATCAAGGACAGAAACAGCAGCGGATACGGCGCCGGCCTGGCCCAGAGAGCGTCGGAGATCCCAAGAATGCTCGTCGTCCCCGTCACTCCATAAAGGATAGACATGCCATAGATCATCACCGCCGCCGCAACACTCCCGTAGAGGAAATACTTCACCGCCGCCTCGTTCGACTTCGGCTCCTGCTTCAGGTAGCCCGCCAGTATGTACGACGTGATGCTCAAGAACTCCAGCGAGAGATACATCATTATGAGGTCAGTCGAGGCTGCCAGGCTCGTGATCGCCAGAGCCGCAAAGACGAGCAGCGCGTAATACTCACCGCGATGGAACTGCACCCCTCGGAAGAAATCAATGGAAAGGAGCGCCACGATGATCGTGGAAAGTACGGCGATTATCTTGAAGAAGAGCGCCAGCCCGTCAACAGCCATGACGCCACCGAACTGCGACACGCCCCGCGCCAAACCCTTATCCGCAAGGAGCCAGACAGACGCCGCCAGCGCAGCCAGGAGTACGGCGAGGCTCACCACTTCCGGCGAGAGGACTCCTATCCGAGCGGGCCGTCCGCCTTTGGGAGCAAATCTCCCCGTGAGGAGTCCCAGGGCGAGAGCCAGTATCCCGCCGCCTGCAAGTATCAGCTCCGGCAATATGTAGTAGAGGTTGAAGTTCACGTCTAGCCTCCGCGTGCTGCGATCATCCCCACTATGCGCATGAGCGAGCCGTTCAGCGTACTAACCAAGAATGCCGGCAGCACACCCACCAGGATAGTGAGAGCCACCAGGGGAGCGAGACTCAGGACTTCACGCCCGTCCGTATCCGAGACCTCGGCCCAAGCAGGGTTCAGCGGACCCAGCAGGATGCGCTGCAGCATCCAGAGCAGGTACGCAGCATTGATGATAATGCCGATCCCGGCGAGTGCCGTGATGATCGTATAAATCGGCAGCGAACCCCTGAACACGAAGAACTCGGATATGAACCCCGCCAGGCCGGGCAGTCCAAGCGAGGCAAACACCATGAAGCTGAGGATGCCGCCGTACACCGGAACCTTCGCGAAGAGGCCGCCGAACTTATCGAGGTCGCGGTTCTGCGTGCGCTCGTAAATGACTCCCACCAGAAGGAACAGCGAGCCGGTGATCAACCCGTGCGCGAACATCATGAACACTGAACCAGTTAGCGCTATGGTCTTATCGGCGACCGTACCCCAGGCCGCCGCCGCCGCCGCCACCCCCAGCATCACGTAGCCCATGTGGCTGACGGACGAATACGCGACCAGCCTTTTCATATCCCTCTGGGCCATGGCTACGAGAGCGCCGTAGATTATGCTGATGAGCGCCAGGATGGCGATATAGATCGAATACTGGCGCGCCGCCTCCGGGAGCATCGGCAGAGCGATTCGCAGGAACCCATAGCCGCCGAGCTTCAGTAGAATCCCTGCCAGAATGACGCTGCCGGCGGTTGGCGCCTCCACGTGGGCATCCGGAAGCCATGTATGGAACGGCCACATCGGCACCTTGATCGCAAAAGCCAGGAAAAACCCAAAGAATGCCAGCGACTGAAGGAGGTGGCTGCCCGCGAACGGCGTCTGCCTTATCGCGTCCGGGATACTGAACGTGTGCGGGTCAGTGTAGAAATACACGCCGATGATCGCCAGCAGCATGGCGACACTGCCAACGAGGGTGTACAAGAAGAACTTGATGGCCGCGTATTCCTTCCTCGGGCCGCCCCAGACGCCGATAAGGAAGTACATCGGGACGAGGCTGACCTCCCAGAATATGTAGAACAGGAAGAAGTCCAGCGCCGTGAAAACGCCGAGCATCCCCGTCTCGAGGAAGAGGAAGAGCGAGAAGTACTCCTTCGGCCGTTCGTTGATGATCCACGAGTATATCAGCGAAAGCGTGGTCAGTAGCGCAGTCAGGAAGATCAGCGGCACGCTGATCCCGTCAATGCCCATGTAGTAGTGCACGTTCAGCGCCTGAATCCAGCGCACCCTCTGCACAAACTGCATTCCGGCGTTCGAGGGATCATACCACACCCACAGAAGGACCGAGAGCGCCAGCGATGGCAGGCTGAAGAGTAGCGCCGTCCACTTGATCGCTCCGTGCCTCTCCTTGGGAATGAAGAGGATGATAACCGCGCCCAGTAAGGGTACGAAGGTGATCAGTGTCAGTATCCAGTTATTCATCAACTGCATGCCTCCAATAAACGATAGGCCGGTGACAGTACGCTCCATATCCTATCTGAACAAGTAAACCCACACGGCGAAAAGGACGCCCAGAAACATGATCGCGGCATAGTCCTGGAAAATGCCGGTCTGAGTGAGGCGCAGCGACCGCGCGGCGAACTTCGTCAACCCCCCAATCAGGTTTACCAGCGCATCTATGACCCACTTGTCTATCCAGCCCTGCACGAGCGACAATCCCACAGTCACGTAGCCGACCCCGTTTACAAAGCCGTCCACGATTCTTTCGTCAAAGCGAGACAGCGTCCTCACAATCCAGAACAGTGGCACCACCAGAGCCGCCCAGTATAGCTCGTCGAGATAATACTTGCTTGCCAGCAGCTTGTAGGCCCACGGAAGCCTCTCCCTGAACACCGACGGCGCAATCGCACGCTTCACAAAGACCGCCCAGCCGAGGAGTATGCCCAGGCCGGCAGCGGATGTCGCCAGCAGCGCCACCGTCCAGCTAAACGGGATTGCCCCGCCTTCCCCGAAATGCAGGAAGCGGTGGAACACGTTATTCGTCGGCCAGGCTACATAACCGGCGGCCACTGAGAGGAATGCCAGCACAATCATGGGCCAGGTCATCACTCCGGCGCTCTCGTGAACGTGCATCTCGCTTCGGGGCTCACCCCAGAACGTGAGCGCGACCAGCCTGGTCATGTAGAAAGCCGTCAGGAACGCCGCCGCCAGGCCCATCCAAAACAGCGCAGCGTTTGCGTGGAATGCTTCAAGCAGGATTTCATCCTTGCTGAAGAAGCCGGCGGTGAACGGAAGACCCGCCAGCGCGGCGGCAGAGATCAGGAACGTCCAGTACGTCCGCGGCATATGCCTGCCCAGCCCGCCCATCTGCTGGATATCCTGAGTCCCCGCGCCGCGTATCACGCTGCCAGATCCGAGGAACAAGTTCGCCTTGAAGAAAGCATGCGTCAGCAGGTGGAACAGGCCGGCTGTGTATCCGCCGACTCCCAGGCCCAGCATCATATATCCGAGCTGGCTGATCGTCGAGTAGGCCAGCACACGCTTGATATCGTTGATAACGGTGGCTATCGTCGCGGCCGTCAGCGCAGTGACTGCACCTATTACGGCGACCACGGTGAGCGAGATCGAATTCGGCTCAAAGGCGAACACGGGATACATCCGCCCGACGAGGTAAACGCCCGCCGCGACCATAGTTGCCGCGTGGATCAGCGCGCTGACGGGAGTCGGGCCTTCCATCGCGTCGGGAAGCCATACGTGCAGCGGAAACTGCGCCGACTTACCAACTGCGCCCGCGAATATAAGCAGCCCCGCGAGCGTCAGGAGAGGCATGCCGAACAGCATGACCCCCTTCAAAGCCGGAATGGACTCAAATATGGCGCGTATATTCAGCTCGCCGGTCTGCGAGAATAGCAGCACCATGCCCAGGAAGAGGCCCACATCGCCCAGCCGCGTTACTATGAACGCCTTCTTCGCCGCACGCATCGCGGCCGGCCGCTCGAACCAGAAGCCGATGAGCAGATAGGACATCAACCCTACGAGCTCCCACGACACGTAGAACAGGAGCAGGTTGTCCGCTATGGCCAGCGCGAGCATCGCCGCACTGAAAAGCGATAGATATGCGAAGAAGCGCGGGTACCCGGGGTCTCCGCGCATGTAGCCGATCGAGTAGATCTGGACGAGCAGGGCGACCACGGCTACCACGACGAGCAGCACAGCCGCCAACTGGTCAACGACAAATCCCATCCTGATCGGCAGGCCGCCGACCACTGCCCACAGAACGCTCCTCGTGTACGGGTCGAACTCATGTCCGCCGAGAGCTTGGGACACCGTCCAGGCGACGGCGAGCATCGAGAGCACGAACGATAAAACGCTCGCCCCGATCGCGACATATGCGCCCTGCCCGGGTCCCCTTCTGCCGGTGAGCAGGATCAACCCGAACGCCACCAGCGGAAACACCGGGATCAGCCAGGTCAGCCTAATTGCATTCTCGAACAGGTCAGGCATGTTCTTCTCTGCTACTAGCGGTCAGCGGAACCTCACCCCATCCCCTCTCCGAAACGGAGAGGGGATGGCGCTTAGGTCAATCCGAAATCCGAGATCGAATCACCACTTCATCACACTGATCTTGTCAACGTTGATATGCGCGACATTCCGGTAAGCGGCGATGATTATGGCAAGGCCGACCGCGGCTTCAGCGGCCGCCACTGTCATCACGAAAACAGCGAACACATGGCCGGTCAACACCGTCGGGTCCAGGAACCGCGCGAACGCCACGAGGTTGATGTTGGCCGCATTCAGCATCAGCTCGATCCCCATCAGGATACCGATGGCGTTCCGTCGGCTGAGCACGCCGAAGATTCCTATGCAGAATAGGAGAGCCGATAACCCCAGATACCACTCAAGCGGAATCATCGAACTTGTCCTCCTTTGCTAAGACGATCGCCCCAACCATTGCAACCAGCAGGACGATGGATGCCAGCTCGAACGGCAGAACGTACTTCGTCAGCAACGCTTGCCCGATGATCCCGGTCGTCGGCGCGGCGCCCGGCGGCGCCTCCACTCTCCACGGATAGACCACAAACACCCTAATCAGTATTGTGAGAATCCCAAGAGCCACCGGCAGCGAGGTCACCCACCACTGTCCCAGGGTTTGGGACAGCTTCGTACTCATCACGCGGTGGGTCAGCATCAGGGCGAACATCATCAGTACGACGATCGCCCCGATGTAGATCAGAACCTGAACCGCCGCGAGGAAATCAGCCGACAGCAGCAGGTAAACTCCGGCTACTCCCAAGAACGACAGCGCGAGAAACAGCAGGGAGTGGAATATGTTCTTAAGGGTGACAACCATGACCGCCGAACCCAGAACTAACAGCGCGACGGCGCAAAAGGCAAACTGTTGCATGGTAATTTGCATCTAGGCGCGCTCCTCGGCTGATCCGCTGGCAACGGGCTCCTCAGGCTTGGGTTCCGGCTTCCTCAGACCGCCGAGCTCGTTCAGCTTCCTTCGATCATAGATAAGGTCATCTCTCGAAAATGCCGAGAGCTCGTAGTTGTCACTCATGATGATAGCGCCTACGGGACAGACATCAGCGCACAGCCCGCAGAACATGCACAGCCCGGCGTTCATGACAAAAGAGTCCACAACGCGCTTTTTGTCTTCGGTCATGTGGGCTTCCACAGCGATCAACTGAGTCGGGCAGATGCGCGCGCACGCTCCGCATCCGATGCACACATCCTGCCCGGTCTCCGGGTCCACTGGCAGCGCCGGGAAGCCTCTGTATCCCTCAGGAAGCTCCCATCGAGCCTCCGGATACATGAGCGTAACCTTCCCGCGAAGCAGGTTGATCAGGGTCACAATAAGCCCCTTCGCGATGCTGTAAAGGGCGTAGAAGCCTTCGCACGTGTACGCGCCTATTTTTCTCAAAGCTTTAGACATACGTTTGTTCTACCTGGAAGTCAATGCGCCCTCACCGGTAGTCTCTCCCACAGGGAGAGGGACATGTCACGACACCAGCACGACAAACCCCGTCCAGGCGATATTCAGGAGCGCGATGGGTATCAGCACCTTCCATCCCAGGCTCATCAACTGGTCAACGCGAACCCTGGGCAGGGTGGACCTTATCCACATCAGAACGAAGATGATAACCGCAGTCTTTGCAAGAAACCAAATGACGGGCGGGATGAACGAAAGCGCGGGATGGATCGGCAGCCACCCGCCAAAGAACAAGGTCGCCCCAACGGCCGAGATGGTGAACATCCCTGCGAACTCCGCCAGGAAGAAAAGCGCAAACTTCATCCCGCTGTACTCCGTGTTGTAGCCTGCGACAAGCTCCGACTCGGCTTCCATGATGTCAAAGGGCGTCAAGTTGCTTTCGGCGAGCGCTGCGGCCATGTAGACGAGGAATCCGACGACCTGGGTGGCGATGAACCAGCGCGGGAATAACCCCAGCCACTCGCCACTCTGGGCATGAATGATCTGCTGAAGACTCAGGCTCCCGGCCAGCATGACCGGCGGTATCATCGCCAGGACAAGCGGCACCTCGTAGCTCACGATCTGTGCAGCCGCGCGAAATGCGCCGAGCAGAGACCACTTGTTGTTGGACGCCCATCCCGCCGTGATGATGCCTACTATGGGAATGGAGAGCACCGCGGCGATGTAGAGCACCCCGATGCTCAAGTCCTGCGCGACCCAGCCACCTTTGCCAAAGGGAATGACTACGTAGACAAGGTAGGCTGGGACGAACACGATAATGGGCGCGGCTATGAAGGGCCATTTGTCCGCCATCGCGGGAATGATGTCTTCCTTCGTCAGGAGCTTCACGGCATCCGCGATGGTCTGCGCAAGCCCGTGCGGACCGACACGGTTCGGCCCGATCCGGGTCTGTATCCAGCCCATGATCCTCCGCAGCCCATATACGAGGTACAGCACTACGAAGAGTACGAAGAACAGAATGATAACCGCCGCCGCAAGCATCACCGCCGGCTGAACCCATACCTGCGGGATGTGCAGCCACCGGAAAACGAGCTCGATAACCTCTGTCAACGTCATTGTACGACGGCCTCCGCCCTGAGGCGCAAGGAGACAGCCCTCACCGCATGGGTGCTGAGTGAGCTCCCACCTCCGCAACGCACGCCGACAGCCCCGATCCGCTTCCGGCGAATGGGGCTGCCTCATCAATTATACGAAGCTCGGCTGGGCCGTGTCAACGTCTGTGGATCACAGCGCACAACTCACGATCTACGGTAGCTCGATTCTGCCGAATTTCAGTTTGCCGACGCGGAGCACCTGTCCATCTTCAAGCGCGACTTCGGCGTTCACATCGGTTATCTTCTCATCATCCAGGGTGACCGCTCCCTGCTCGACCAGGCGCCGTGCCTCGCTGTTGGTGCCGGCGAATCCGGAGGTCGTCAGGAGCCGCACGATCCAGACTCTTCCATCTTTGAACGCCGATGCGGGCACGCAGACAGTCGGAATCTCGGAGGGAAGCTCGCGCGCGCTGAAGACCCTCTCGAACTCTGTCTGGGCCTCAGCGGCGGCCTGTGCACCGTGATAAATCGTCACGATCTCGCGTGCGAGGCGCTTCTTCACGTCCATTGGGTGCAGCTTGCCGCTTGCCAGGCCCGTCTCGACCTCCCGGACCTCCGCCATCGGCACGTCCGTGCAGAGCTCGAAGTATTGAGGCATCAGGTTGTCCGGAATGGACATTACCTTGCCGAACATGTCGTTCGGAGGCTCGGTGATGCCGACGTAGTTACCCAGTGACTTGCTCATCTTCTGCACGCCGTCCAGGCCCACGAGCAGCGGTGTGAATATGGCGACCTGCGGCTCCTGCCCGAACTCGCGCTGAAGGTCGCGGCCCAGCAGTATGTTGAACCTCTGCTCGGTGCCTCCCAGTTCGATATCCGACTCCAGCGCAACGGAATCATAAGCCTGGCAGATGGGGTAGAGCATCTCGTGGACGCCGACGGGCTTCCCTTCAGCCAGGCGCGTGGCGAAGTCGTCGCGCTCGATCAGCCGCGCCACAGTTACCTTAGACGCAAGCCGGACGACGCCTGCGAAATCGAACTGGCGGAGCCACTCGCTATTGAACACAACCCGGGTCTTCGACGCATCCAGAATGCGGCTATACTGCTCTTCATAAGTTCGGGCGTTGACGGCAATCTCATCCGGGGATAAGAGAGGCCGTGTCATGGATGCACCGCTCGGATCACCGATACTCGCGGTGAAGTCGCCGATGATGACAATGACCTCGTGGCCGAGGTCCTGGAACTGCCGCAGTTTTCTCAGCACGACGGCGTTGCCCAGGTGTATGTCCGGAGCGGTCGGGTCCAGCCCCAGCTTCACCTTCAAAGGAGTGCCGGTCCGCTGAGACTTCTTCAGTTTGGCGCGGAGTTCGTCTTCGGGGATGATCTCGACGGTGCCCCGCCTGAGGAGTTCCATCTGCTCGTCAATCGGAATCTTAGAAATCACTCGCCATACACCCTTTGGAATGTTGAGAAATGTGCAAGAAGCTGGAGGAAATCGTACCACAAGAGGCGGGGCGTGTCAAATCAAGCCCGCGGGTAAGTTCTCGGCGACTCCGCATCGCAAACTTTGGGAGGGACTCGGACTTTCCTCGCTGAACAGGTTTATTGGAGCACTGTAAGCTTGACCGGCGAGACGAAGGCAATGGGAGTACTGCCATGCGCACCATCTGGAGACTGCTGGGCTACGCGAAAAGGTACTGGCACTGGACGCTTCTGACGCTCGTGTGCGCGCTCACCGGCACCGGGATAGCGCTCGTTTTGCCACAGGTGGTGCAGCGCATCATTGACGACTGCATCGAGCTGAAACGGTACGACCTCCTGCCTTACTACGCAGCCGGGATAGTGGGCCTGGTAATAATCAAGGGGATCTTCGGCTTCGGCCAGTTCTACCTGACGGAATACGGCGCCCAGCGAACCGTCTACGACATCCGGAACGGGCTGTTCGATCACATCCAGCGGCTGTCGTTCAGCTACCACGATGAGGCAGAAACCGGGCAGTTGATATCGCGCTCCACGACAGACGTGGATGCCCTGCGCGCGTTCCTCGGCCACGGCCTGATCCACCTTGTCACCAATGTTCTAATCTTCGCGGGGATACTCCCTATCTGCCTGCACATGAACTGGAGGCTGGCGTTAGTCGCGCTGTCCGCCATGCCGTTCCTGGTTGCCGCCGTCTTCAAATACAGCGGGAGAATGCGGCCGCTCTACACCGCCCTTCAAGATCAGCACGGCAAGGTGACAACGACAATCCAGCAGAATCTTTTGGGGATTCGCGTCGTCAAGACTTTTGCGCGGGAGGAGCATGAGATCGGCAAGTTTGCGCGAGAAACTCGCGAGCTGCTGGAGCGGCGGCTGGCTACATCCCGCGTGGCCGCGCTGTACAGCCCGATGATGGACTTCATCGCGGCAGCCGGGACCACGTTCATCCTCTGGTATGGCGGAATGCAGGTGGTCCACCATCATTTGAAGCTCGGGGAGTTCGTGGCGTTCAACATGTACCTCACGATGCTGATTTGGCCGGTGCGCATAATGGGCTGGGTTGTCGATATCATTCAGAATGCCATTGCGTCGGCCGACCGGGTCTTCGAGATACTCGACACCCATCCCGAGACGCACCTGAAGGACGGCAAAATCGAATTGACGGGCTGCACCGGGCGCGTCGAGCTTCGCAACGTGTTTTTCAACTATAGCGACGGCAGCCGGGCGCTAAGCAATATCAACCTGGAGGCCAAACCCGGAGAGATGCTAGCCCTTCTGGGCGCGACCGGTTCGGGAAAGAGCACGATCATCAATCTACTGCCCCGGTTCTACGATGTCACTGAGGGGGCCATCCTGATAGATGGAGTTGACATCCGCCAGTACAAGCTGGAATCGCTAAGGCGGCAGATAGGCATCGTCTCTCAGGAGCCGTTCCTATTCGGCGATACAGCCCGTGAGAACATCGCTTACGCGAGGCCGGACGCTCCTCTGGAGGAGGTAATCGAGGCGGCAAAGGCGGCGAACATCCATGACTTCATCATGTCGCTTCCGGATGGCTACGAAACAAGGATCGGCGAGCGGGGAGTGAATCTCTCCGGCGGCCAGAAGCAGAGGGTCGCGATCGCCCGCGCCCTGCTGATGAACCCCCCGATCCTGATACTCGACGACTCAACATCGAGCGTTGACACCGAAACGGAGGCGCTCATCCAGAAGGCTCTGGTCTCGCTGACCGAGTCACGGACGACTTTTGTGATCGCGCAGCGCCTCTCCACAGTGAAGCGGGCGGACAAGATCGTGGTGCTCGATAAGGGCAGAATAGTGGAGTCCGGCGGACACGAAGACCTCCTGGCGAAAAACGGGGTCTACGCGGAGATCTACCGCCTGCAGTTTCGCGCCCAGGAGCAGGCCCAGGGACCCGAGGCTCAATATGGCAAGACCGATATACGACGATGAAGTACTTGGCAAGGCGTTTGATGCAAGGCTGACGCGCAGGGCGCTGGTATTCGTCCTGCCGTACAAGAAGCAGCTTGGGATCGCGCTCGCGGCCATGCTGGTCACGGCGGGCACGGCTCTTGTTTCGCCACACCTGATGCAAGTCGCGATTGACGACGGCATAAAGGCGGAGAATGTACGGGTGGTGACGGCTACCGCGCTCATCTACATCGTCACGTACCTCATACGCTGGTTCAGCCAGTACTGGCAGACGATTTTCATATCCATCCTCGGGCAGCATGTAGTGAACGACATCCGGCAGAAGCTCTTCTCCCATATCCAGGGCCTGTCGCTTGATTTCTTCGACAGGCGCGAGGTAGGCAGGATAATCGCCAGGCTCACCAGCGATGTCGGCGCGCTCAACATGCTGATAACTTCCGGAGTGCTGTCGCTCGTCACTGACTTCATGACGCTGATCGGCATAGTGATCATCATGCTGAAGAAAAGCCTTATGCTTTCGCTCCTCACGTTCACCCTGATGCCGTTAATGGCGGTGGTGACCGCCGTATTCCGCGGCAGAGCCAGGTTGGCCTACAGGGATGTGCGCAAGAAGGTGGCAACCGTCACGGCGCACGTGGCGGAGAACGTCTCCGGCGTCAAGGTCGTCAAGTCCTTCTCCCGTGAAGGCGAGAACCTCCAGCGATTCGAGCAAGTCAACCGCGAGAACCGGGATGCATTCATGCGCGCCCAGGCTATATCGGCGGCGTTCTCCCCCACCATGGAGATCATCAGTTGGATCGGCATCGCCATGATCTACTGGTATGGCGGCTTACAGGCGATCTACGGGACGCTGAAAGTGGGGGTGCTGGTTGCTTTCATCGCATACATGCATCAATTCTTCGCGCCGATGCGGAACATGAGCGCGTTTTACCAGAACATGCAATCAGCGATGGCGGGCGCCGAGCGAATCTTCGACATCTTCGATACCGAGCCGTCAGTGCGCGATAAGCCGGGCGCAAACGAGCTGCCGCAAATCCAGGGCAACGTCGAATTTCGCAACGTGAACTTCGCCTACGACGAGACGCCGGTCCTGAAAGATGTGAGCTTCACTGCGAAGGCCGGAGAGACAATCGCTCTCGTCGGCCCTACCGGCGCAGGGAAGACGACCATTATCAACTTGCTCGCTCGCCAGTACGACATACAATCGGGAAGCATACTGATTGACGGCTGCGACGTCCGCGATGTCACCACGAAGTCCCTGCGGAGTCAGATGGGGATCGTGCCGCAGGACAGCTTCCTCTTCCCAGGAAGCGTAAGGGAGAACATCCGCTACGGGCGGCTCGACGCGACCGATGGAGAAGTTGAAGCGGCGGCGAAGGCCGTGGGAGCGCACGAGTTCATTATGGAGCTGCCGGAGGGATACGAGACCGATGTCCGCGAAGGCGGCTCCAAGCTCTCCTCCGGCCAGAAGCAAGTCGTTTCATTCGCCCGGGCGCTGCTGGCCGATCCGAGGATTCTAATCTTGGACGAAGCCACCTCAAGCGTGGACACGCAGACCGAGATGCTCATTCAGGAGGCCATACGCAAACTCCTGAAGGGCCGGACATCGTTCGTCATCGCACACAGGCTCTCAACGGTCATCGAGGCAGGCTGCATCCTGGTCATAGACGACGGCAGGATAGTTGAGAGCGGCAAGCACGAGGAGCTTCTGCGGAACGACGGCCTCTACCGCAGGCTGTACGATATGCAGTTCAGTTTCGAGACCGCCGGGGATGAGGTAGCAGCCGACATCTGAGGGCAGGACCGGCATACGCGCAGGCGTGAAGCCTGCGGCTACCAGATTGGCCGTCGTGGCTTCGGTAGCCGCAGCCTTTATGGCTGCGCGAAATGGTTAACGAACCAATGACATGTGAACGTATCCCAGACATTGAGTGCGATACCACCTATCCAACCAGACCTCGGGAGCGTCAACATCGGCTTCCGCGAGAGTGCTACCGTGGTCGCATAGCAGCTGCCTTTACCATGTGCGGCTCCCAAGACTCAATTAACCTAGCGTGCGGCAGCATTCTTAAGGGTTTCCACAGCTGGCTTGCCGAATCGTGCGCGAAACACGAAACCGACATCATAGTGCTAACTCTCATGCCTGACCATATACATGCCGTGCTTGAGGGCCTCACGGACGACGCCGACGTTCTGGGCGGTGTGTATCTCTTCAAGCAGAGATGCGGGTACTGGGGTAAACGGCTGTTCCCCGGCCTTAACCTACAGAAGGACTTCTACGATCACATAGTCCGAGACAACGAGAACCTGACAAAGCATATATGTTATGTGCTGAACAACCCGGTTCGCGCAGGGCTGGCGACGACGTGGGACGAGTACCCTTACAGTCTCGTGAGAGAGGACTTGAGGCAGCAACTGACGGCTGGATAGCACAACGCTATGCAAGCTCAGAGCACCCCGCAGGCTTTATGGCTGCGCAAAACTTCCGCTAACAGCAGTGCCCCGCAGGCGTGAAGCCTGCGGCTACCGGGCGCGGCCGAACTTCTTGCGAAGGTACTGCCAGGCAGCAATGGCAACAGCCCCGATAACGATGAGCCCAACTGCGCGAGGCCCAGGACCCAGATACCGCACCGTGAGCGCAACTGCCGCCCCGATCACCAGTGCGAACACCAGAGCCGTGACGAACTCGGTGAGCTTGTCTGCCCGCACGAACTTATCCTCCGCCCTGTCCTGAGGTGGATTCGCGCAGTTGGCGCAAGGTCTGTTCCAGCTTTCGGATTTGCTCGCCATAGCCGGCCCAGTCGCCCCGCCCCTGAAGCTCCTTTGCCCGCTCGAGCTGCTTCGCAGCCTGCTCGACGAGCTCCTGCACTTCCGATGGCGCACGAGCCGGACGCGGACTTACCTCCGCCTCAGCCGGTCGCGCGTCTGCCCCGAAAATTGCCGCCAGAGCCGCTTCCAGAGTCCGCTCCATCGCAAGCCGATCACCGTCCGATACTATCACGCGCTTCAGCTCCGGGATTTGGCTCGTCTCAGACTGAAGGTATAGCGGTTTCACGTAGATGAGGGATTGCTCGATAGGAATGACCAGTTGGTTGCCCCGATTGACCCGCGATCCCTTCGAGTCCCACAAGGTTAACTGTGGAGAGATCACGTCGTCCTGGTTTATCAGGGTATCGATTTGGGCAGGGCCGTAGACTAGCTTATCCTTAGGAAACTCATAGAGGATTATCTTGCCATAGTCGTCAGGGTCGCATTTCGCGCCCATCCATGCGATCATGTTGTCCTTCTTGTGCGGCGTGAACGGGCGCATCAGCAGGAATCCCTCGCTCGCCTCGTCGGGCAGCTTCATCACGACGTAGTACGGCTCAACCGGCGCCTCTTCCTTCGAAATCCCAACGATTTCGTTCGGGATATCCCACAGGTCGCCTCTGTTGTAGAACACCTGCGGATCTTTCATGTGATAGCCGCGAAGCACGTCGGACTGGACTCTGAAGAGCAGCTCTGGATACCTGATATGCGCGCGCAGGCCGGCAGGCATGCTGCTCATGGGCTTGAAGACGCCGGGGAAGATTCTGGCATAGGTTTTCACGATGGGGTCGCTAGTGTCCGCAATGTAGTAGTCCACCGTGCCCTCATAAGCGTCTATCACGATCTTGGCGGCATTCCTGATGTAGTTGACCGCACGGTATTCCGAGACGTTCTGCGGCGTGGAATACGGGTACATTCCGGAGACGGTGTAAGCATCCCACATCCAGTAGAGCTTTCCGTCGGATATGACAAGATATGGATCCGGGTCATAGTCCAAGAACGGGAAAACAGTCGCTACTCGCTGACCTATCTGCCGGCGGAACATCAAACGGCTCTTATGGGTGATCTGGTTTGTCAATATCAGGTTCACGTCCCCGAAGCGCCAGGCGAAGGCCAAGCGCTGGAAGTAGCCACCGATCGGAATCCCACCAGTGCCCGCGTAACGCGTGTACACAGGCTGCCCTGCCGACGGATAATCGAACTCCTTCTGTCTCGAATTGACGACTACATAGCCGCCGGTCTGCTCGGCAAAGTATATCTGCGGACGATCAACATTGATACCCACAGTGGATATGGGAGGGATGTCCTCCACGAAGAAGTCCGGCAGCCCCTCCTTCGTAGCCCTGTTCACGGGACTCATGACTGCGCCATAACCGTGCGTGTATTGGAAATGCCGGTTTACCCACGTATCAGTTACTCCCTGACCGCCATCCGTGGAGAGCTCTCGCGCGGCAAGCATGACCTGGCGGACCTCGCCGCTTATCCGATAGCGGTCAACGTCCACGCTGTTGATCTCATATCGCTGCCACAACGCCTGGAGCTGGCCGTATGTGCTCTGCAGAGGCCGGTAATCCCACAGGCGAATGCTGTTAACCGTTGCACGGTTGTTCCGAATGTCCTCAGCCGTCAGATTCATGAGCGCAGGGAAGCCTTTCTCTTGGACAACGCCCAAATTGAACGCCTTGCGGGTAGCCTCGATGTTGTAGCCGATGAATTCGCTCTCCAGCGCGATTTCGTTTGGCTTCACGCGCACCTGCTGCACGAACCCCGGATAGAAGACTCCGAGGACCAGAGACGCACCGATGAGGATCAGCAAGGCCAGCGCGGGAAGCTTGATACCGCGCCTATAAATGTTCGCCAGCACGATAACGCCCGCGACGACCGCCACAACAGACAGAGTATTGAGCGCGAGCAGCCTCGCGTGAACGTCGGTATACCCGGCGCCGAACACCCTGCCGGTCTCGCCGAACACCATCCCAGCCTGTGAGTACAGGAGGCCATATGCAGCAAGCTTGTAGCCCCATGCCTTTACGAAAAGCGCGGCGGCGAGCAGTATCGAGAGGTGTGCTTTCACATGGGGTGCGAAGGTTGGCATCCCGGCCAGAAACTCGATTGCGCGGTCGGCATAGTGGACGACGGCGGTGGCAGCGGCAGCGACCACCAGGGCGAAAATCAGCCAGTGGTATACATAGCGCAGAAATCCGAGCTGGAACACGTAGAATCCGATGTTCCGATGAAAGATCGGGTCGGTATCGGCAAACCGGCTGGCATGAGTGAACATCTGATAGCTCAGCCAGTGCGTAGAGGCTTCCAGTGCTACAAGAACGCTTGCGACCAAGACGAGGGTCAAGACAAGCAGGCCAAAGCCGCGCCTCGCGAGGTCACCAATCCTGATGCGGATTTGGTTTCTCTCATAACGCGGCGTTACCGCGGGCGCGAGCCTGCGCGCCAGCCAGAGATTGGAATACACAATTCCGAAGAAGAGAATCCCCGCTATCACTCCCAGCTCGATGCGGGTGAGAAGCCTCGTCCAAAAGACCGACCTGTAGCCGACCTCGCCGAACCAGAGCCAGTCGGTGTACAGGCGGGCAAGCGTGCCTCCGAAGATCAAAACAAGCAGCGCAACGACGCCAATGAGAAGCCATACTCTACGGCCCATGTGACCACTCCTTACGGCCCGTGTTCCTCCAGGCCGCCAGAATACTAGCACGCGACATGAAGCTTGTCAAACGAGCCAGCCGGATCGGACCACTCTTACTTGTAGTTTTACTCTTACTGGTACTCGGAATCTCCGGAGAGAGTAAGAGTACGAGCAACAGGCGGGATGCGAGAGCGACTTCCGGCATAACGAAACGAGGGGATTGCGGCAATACAGTCTCCCCTCGTTTGAACAAGTTCGTGTGCCCGGGAGCTTATTCAGATCCGCAGGTGCGTGCGTGGATTAGTCGCTCGAGCCTATCCCTACAGCGGGACTCCGCTTCTTCGCAGCTGGATCCGTTCGCCTCAACCAGCTCCGTGCCGGGCAGAACGCCCTCCAATATGCGGCCCAGAGCAATCCACCCGCCTTCCCCGGCCTTCGACACCTTGATCTCCACCGGGGTACCGGCGATCGTCATCAGCGACACTTGTTACACCTCCACTTCGAGTTGCAACCAATCCCGCGGGCCGGCAGATTGATCGGCACTGCAAGCGCCTGCCCTCGCGCAAGCTCCATTATCCGTTCCAGCGGGCATCCAAGAGCTTCCCGGCCAAATCGCCCAGTGGAAAGCTGTGTGAAGTGCAGTGGGAAATGGTGAGCCCGGTGCGACTCGAACGCACGACCCTCTCCTTAAAAGGGAGATGCTCTACCGCCTGAGCTACGGGCCCGGATGAAGTTCACGTGTATTATACCACGAACCCAGACGCATGGTCAAACAGCGCGCAGCGGCAATGCGCGCTGCCCGGGAGCGCAGGCCGAAGGCATGCGGCTACCCCTTGCGCTTCAGCAATATCCACTGGTCCTCTCGTGTATGGACGAGCGCGTAGCCGCCCTGCAGCCGCTGGCCGTGGAGGACGAAGAGCAGCTTCTCCGGGTCGCGTTCTTCGAGGTCGAGGGCGCCGGTGTCCCAAATCTCGACCATGCCCGCGCCATACCGCCCTTCTTCGATCTCACCCTCGAAGCCGATGTAGCTCACAGGGTGATCCTCCGTTTGAATCGCCAGCCTGCGAACGCCCGGCTGCTCCGGCGGCCCCTTCGGAACCGCCCAGCTTTTCAGCACGCCATCCATCTCCAGCCGCAAGTCCCAATGGAGGTGCGAAGCATGATGCTCCTGAACGACGAATCTCTGCATCCCGGTTTCCTGAAACTCAGTCGGCTCGCCCCACCGCCCGATGTTCCAATACCCATTTTACCTTCACGCGTACCAATCCGGCAACCGGTACTTTGTCTCCGGGTGCAGGACATTCCCCCGCACGCGCATAAGAACATAGTTGTTATCATGGCAGCCGGGAACCATGCTTGGGATAGCGGCGCGTCTATGGAGCGCTTAGCGGTTCCGAAGGACTCCAGCGAAAAGATATCAGCGGCAGCCATGGGGAGGAGCCATGCATAGAATCTTGACAATTGCATTCATTTGCGCCGTAGTGGCTGGCACGCTCTTGGCCAGCGACGCGCCGAAGAGTAAGCCGCCGATACCGTACGCGGTCGGGAACAGGTGGGAGTATTCGGTCAGCGAGACGGCCTTTATCAGCTTCGGGGAGGGCGAGAGCTCGCGATCCGTCGAGATGCGGGCTGAAGGCACGAGCGTAGTCGAAATCGTCTCCGTGAAAGAGCGCCGTCCGAACGGCGACATCGTGTATCTGGAACGTGAAACGGAAAACACCGAAGCCGGCTTGAATACGGAGGCAGAGGAGACGGTGATAGAGAGCTTCACTCTGGTATCCCAAAAGGGCATCTATTGCTTGTCCCACAGGTCTTCCGGGCCGGACGGCGCCCTCAGCGACAACTGGATAAAGTACGAGCCTCCATTGCTTGATATGCCGCCGGATCTCGCACCGGGAAAGAAATGGAAAGTCGGCGTCCTCCGCGATAACGGAATCCGCACGCCATTTGAGGCCCAGGTCATGGGACATGAGACTATAACAGTGCCCGCAGGAACTTTCGAGAAGTGCCTGAAGATCTGCGGAACCTGTACTAAGGTCAGCGGCACGGTCGCCTTCGAAGAAGGGAAGGCAGCAATCAAGAGCGGCAAGATCGTAGTTACCATGTGGGTCTATCCGGGAGTTGGGATTGTGAAGGAGGACTTGGTCTCCCAACTGAAAATGGCCATCAAGCTGGACGAATCCGGCAATGCGCTGCTGATAACCGGCACCTCGCGAGAGACGACCGAGCTGCAGCCAGGTTACAAGGCGGACTGAGGGCATACGGATTCTGGAAAGGAGCAAACCGTGAGGCTGACCCTGTGGATGTGCTGCCTCCTCGCAGTCGGCACTATATGCATCGCAGATCAGGTGGAGCCGGCAGCACCGAGCGAAGAGCTTCTGGATGCCCTGGCGAACAAGCCGTATCGCGCGTCGTGGGCGCCATTGCCGATGCTTAGGGGCCACGCAGCACGAACGTCCCTCTTGCATAAGCTGCTCCAATCTCCTGATGCTAAGGCAAGAGTGCGCAGCGCCTTCCTGCTGGGCCAGATAGGCTCCGGCGATTCAGCCGCGTTGTTGGCGACGCGGCTCCAGGACCCGGAGCGGAGCGTCCGAGTGCAAAGCGGGATCGCCCTTGCCTGCATGGGAGATGCGCGGGGCATTACGGTATGCTCCGCGGTTCTAGGAGACGCCCCGTCGTGGATACGGTACTACGCCGTTTACGGCCTCTGGTGCGTAAACACTCCGGCAGCAAGGCGCGCTTTACAGAGACACACCCGCGACCGAGACGCACTCGTCAGCCGGACGATTCGCGAGGCCTTAAAGACACCATACATTGCCCCGCCGGTGCCTCCTCCACGCTCAGACATCAAGCCCTCAGCCGACATGCCGCCGGACGAGGCATGGGACGAAGCCTGCGACCTCTTCATCACTGAAAGCGATTGGTGGTGGCATAGAGGCGACTACGATCAATGCATACGCTGCCTCGAGGCTGCCGTGTTCCTTGATCCGCGCTACATTGACGGCTATACGTCAATCGCATGGCTCGAATGGAGCCTCGGCCGCGACCCGGCAGCGATCAGAACTCTTAACTGCGCGATTTCAGCATGTCCATCTGACCCCGAAGCATATTACGGGCTGGGGTTCCACTACTACCGCACAAAGAGGTACGCCCGGGCCGAGAAGCCGCTGAACAGGGCCGTAGAGCTGGGCGGAGATCACCGCACGCGCAGGACTTATGCTCACTGCCTGGAAAGGCTTGGCAAGCTCGACAAGGCACTTGAGCAATGGTCGGCAGTTCTAGCCCTTTGCCCTGAGGACGCCGCCGCTGAACAGAACTCCGCACGCGTGAAGAATCTCATACAGCAAGCCAAGTAACAAAGAAACGGCCTACCCCGTCTGTGCTGCATCGGGATAGGCCGTTTCACTGCCTGGTAGCGCCAGGGGTAGTTCGGAGAATGTATACATGGAGATCAGGTTTGAGGGAAATAACAAGAGCTATAAGGTGGCAATGCTGTAATTCGGGAAGATCCCTTCGGCCTACGCCCACGATACGCAAAGCATGTTGAGTGAAACCCAGCGCATGCCAAGCTTATGGAAAATGAAACCAGCGGCTATGGCAACACCGCCTCGGGCCGGTGGAGGGCATCCGAGAGCGGTGACCAGGGCAGGGTCCTACGAGGCGAGAGACGCCGCACGGAGTTCCGGCGGTTCCGAAATACCCACTGTCAAGTCGCTGATGCCAAGTACCGAGTCGGAGATACCTAAAGCGTCTGATTATTATTAACGTTCCCTGCGTCATAGGCCTCAGAAGCAAAAGGCCGGTTCGCCACGGCGAACCGGCCTTGATGAATCACGATGTTCGAAATACCGAGAATGCTACTTTCTGCGCCTCAGACGGAGGCTGACGAGCCCGGTGAATCCGGTTAGCAGCGCGAGGATGCTCGACGGCTCTGGTACGACCGTCAGGTCGAACGCCATGTCATGGCCGCCGCACGGGATGAACCAGAACTCGCTCCCGCCTTTCATCATGACCCCGATGTCGTTCTGGATGCCGGTGGTCTCATGCCAGCCCCACTGCTTGGTCGGGTCGGGAAGAATGGCCTGGACGGAGAGCCAGTATATCTTGCCCTTCTCCTGCGCGAACCACTTCTCCTCTGGGAGGAAGGTATCATACTTGTAGACACTCTCCTTGAGCAGTCCCCCGTTGTCCTTCAGATCGAAGGCCCAGGTCTCGTTGGCCTGACCTTGAATGGAACAGTCCCACAGGACTGCGTCAGGGAAGCTGAACCCGAACGGGTTTTTCGGATCATTCGCCGGCATATCAGAGTAAATCTTGAGGTTGAAGCCCTCAATGCCGCCCGGCGCCGCATTCGGCCTAGCGTTCGAGTAGTCTCCGTAGGGTTCCCCCGGGAACGGCAACCAGAATGATCCCCACCAGTGAATATCGGAGATCGGCAGCCCATCCGGGCAGACCCAGTCATCGGCCATGACTGATTCATAGATCGGTCCCGGCTGATTGATCGGTGCCGCCAGAGCTGGGCCCGGCTTGATCTCCGACGACAGATCATAGCTCGGCCAAGTTTCGTTCGGTAGCTGAGAGTACTTCACCCAGTCGGGTGGGGGGATCTGCTGAGCTACGGCCATGCACTGAATTGTCAACGATAGGAACACTGCGATTACTGCAAAACGTAAAAACTTCATGCTTTGTCAACCTCCCTGTGGTTTTGTTATCGTAATTCCGGATTCCCCGTTGACCGGCGTATTACGGTCGGGAAACCGACACCGGTAATCCTGTCAGGGCCAGCTCGCCGAGATCCGCAGACATCCGTGCCCTACACGTGGCATTTAGCGCAAGATTCGTGCCAAAAGTCCAGTTTGGGGATCTGTCGGCGAAAAATCATGCAGTGTCTTGGCTGCAAGCAGGTTATCTGGGATGAACAATCGAGTTAAACATGATCACCGAGGCATCGAATCACGCTATAAGCCCATGCTTGGTTTCAAGTCATTCGAATCCTCGCCTTTCGGCACGGTTGTCAACTGGTGAATTTGCCAGTTTTCCGCCGTAGGCTCGCTCGCATCCACATCCGACTATTGACAATTCCCACAGGCAGGAATATAAGGAGATGAAGACGTTTCTCGCTCTTGTAGCGACCATCCTGCTCTCCGGCAGCTGTTCGGCCGCGCCGGTGGAGTGGTCGGTGGATTCTGGGGGTAATGGGCACTGGTATGAGGCTGTTTATGTTCCGGCATCTATTATGTGGGCAGCAGCCAATGCTGCCGCCGGATCGGCTGGAGGCTATCTCGCAACGGCAACCTCGGAGCCGGAAAACCAGTTCATCTACAGTCTGATATCAGACGACAAGTTCTGGCGCTTGGGATGAGGCAGGAGAATGCGGCGGTTGAAGCGCAGCTCTCCGTGGTGACCTAGTCGCGTCTGGAGAACGACGAGGTTGACAACCCTCACCTGGTTACTTTGATAAAGGTGGCGGATGCGCTGGGGATGCCCCTGGAGACGCTAATCGGCGAAAAAATCTGCTGCGAAGGCGAAAATGTAAAGTCAACTTTATGGACAAACTGGTGGAAAGCGTTAAACTGGGAGTGAAGCAGTACGCCTGCTTCACCTTTACCTCCTTTCCGATAGGGGGCGGTCGGTCCGCCACGGCGGATGGCCGTCCCCGGTAAAAACTGAATGATTTGCCCGAATAGGCATCCGGCCAGGTGCTGAAAGCGGAGAGAGAAAGCCCTGATCCTTGCGCAAGGGGGATCGGGGCTTTCTCCGTTTCGGGCAGCTTTTTGGATTCGGATGGATGGGCAGATGGCTGGCGAGTTAGCGGCGGCGAGACAGGGCTAAGGAAAGTCGAGGCATGGTTGCAGTGCCTGCTAGGTCTAAGGAGATAAAGCTTATAGTTGAGTGTAGCCAGACCCCGAATGCGTTGGATTCGGCTGCGGTCGCTGCCGCCTTCGCTCGCTGCCTGGTATCAGACGATGTCCAGCGGTGGAGCGATGAGGTGCATCGGCTGATTGCCGAGAGCCAGCGTGCTTGCCCGCCGCTAAACAAGCCGTTGGATACCAAGCGAGAATCTGAACGGCGGAAGATAGAGCAGCAGATCGTGAGCCTACAAGTCAAGCTAAGAGAGCTGGCTGCCAATTCCTGACAGAGGACGGCTGAGGCCATGGCTCCTGCGGAACCGCTCGACTCGGATGCGATTGCTGACGCTTTCGTCGATGATCTCAAGACCGATGATGTGAGTCAGTGGGCGGACGAAGTGCGGGCAGCCATTGCTGAATCAAGGCGGATATGTGGGTCCTGGAATACCCGCCGTGCGGACACGGCGCGTGAGGCGAAGCGGCGGCAGCTCCAGAGGGAGATACAACGGCTACAACACGAGCTGAAGGAACTCGTTATAGGGCAAGGTGAGAATCCATGAAACAGGAAGAAAGAAGTACACCAGCGTTCGATTTCTTGGCTAGGATACGGGAGGGTGTCCCACTTGAGGAGACCGTCCGTGAACGTGTACAACTCTCAGGCAATGGAGCGAGACGAACTGGCCTCTGCCCGTTCCACGCGGAGAAGAGTCCGTCCCTTACCGTTTGGGTGGACGAGAACCGGTGGCACTGCTTCGGATGCGGGCGGGGCGGGTCCGTCTTCGATTTTGTGATGCAGGCGGAAGGGGTCGAGTTCTGGGAGGCGGCGATCCGGCTGGCCGGCCGTTACGGGATACCGATACCAGACTTCAGCAACAAGGACAAGCAAGCAGCAGCCCGGGAGCAGGCGGTCCGGGCATTCCTCGCGGAATACGTGGCGCGGTCGCATGAGCTGCTATGGAAGAAGCCCGAGGCCCTGGCGTACCTTGCCAAGCGCGGGATCACCGAGGAATCAATCAGGGAATATCAGATCGGCTACGGCATTGCGATCAAGGACGCGGAGCTCCGCAAGAAGGCCGTGCGGGCGGGGCTGATCCGAGCCGTGGACGGTCAGGAATACGAGCTGCAGATGGGGCGGCTCATATTCCCGATCATTCATCACGGCAAGGTCTTGCAGATCACGGGCCGCACTTTGCGAGAGGCAAAGCCGAAGTACATCAGCCTGGCGAACGCGGGATACACGCCGATCGTGCCGATGGGGATCCACAGGTTCCGGGGACGGCAATGCGTCTTAGTCGAGGGCGCCATTGACCGCATTCTGCTCGAGCAGGCCGGCATCCCGGCATGCTCGACGATCTCCGCAAACTTCTCCCGCGACTGGCTGCGCTGGCTCGGCAAGGAGACGAGATTCGTGCTGGCGTACGACGCAGACGCCAACCAGGCCGGCCAGGCGGCGAGCGATAAGATCGGGCGGCTGCTGTTTGAGGCAGGGCATGCCGTCGAGGTCATGGAGCTCCCAGAGCCGCACGATCCGGCGTCGTACGTCCAAGAGAACGGCGCAGAGGCTTTCCAGAGCCTCATGGCGCAGGCGCTGCCATACATCAGCTACTGGATCCGGCGGCAGCCAGCCAAGCCCTCCACCAGCGACATGCAGCAGATTCTCCGGCAGGCGTATGAGCTAATTGCGCGCGTGGATCGGGGAGTCCGCGGGCCATTCATCAATGAGCTGGCCAAGAGGCATGACCTGGTCAGAAGGGATGTGAGAGACGGGCTCAGTCAATACCTGCGCGACAACACCGAGGAGAAAGAGCTAGGCGGGGAACGGCTGCCGCTTGCCTCGGATGATAGTCCGGAGAACGGGCTGCCGGTGATAATGACGGACTGCGGCGACCTGGTCGTGACGACGGCGCAGAGCTGGGATGCGATCCGCTTGGCGAACCAACCGCCCCAATATTTCAGGCAGGGACGCTCCTGTCTGCGCCTCGAGCCGGACGACAACGGGGCACTCACGCCCGTTCGGTTCAATCTCGATCTGATGAGGCACGCGCTTGTGCGGGTATCCAACTGGCGGATAGAAAAGACATCTAAAGGAGGATTTGGTTACATGATTAAAAGTTCACCGAGCGATAAGCAGGTCAAGGACGTCCTGGCCACTCCGGATGTGCCCTTGCCGGTGCTGACCAGGATCACCGAGGTGCCGGTGTTTGCGCCCGATGGGACTCTGCAGATCGATCCGGGCTACCATGCGGCATCGCGGACATACTACCAGCCCGCGCCGGGCGTCGAAATCCTGGAACTCCCGGAGGAAATCACCGACGGCCACGTCCGGGCGGCGATGGACGTGTTTGAGGATCTGACGTGCGATTTCCCGTTCAAAGACGCGGCGGACCGCGCGCATGCGTTCTGCCTGTGGCTGCTGCCATTCGTCCGCGATATGATCCCCGGCCCTACTCCGCTGCACCTCATCGAAGCGCCTGAGCCAGGATCGGGCAAGAGCTTGCTGATGGACATACTGATGATGCCCTCGGTCGGTCGGCACATCGGGACGATCACCCAGACCAACGACGACGACGAATGGCGCAAGAGGCTCACGGCAGTGTTGAGCAGGGCGCAGCCGGTGGTGATGATTGACAACGTGGTTAAGAGCCTCGATTCGGGGGCATTATCCTCGGCGCTGGCACAGATGGTCTGGGAGGAGCGCATTCTGGGCAAGACCGAGACATTGAACGTGCCGATCCGATGCGTCTGGGTGGCCACAGCGAACAACCCGACAATGTCCACGGAGATCGCGAGGAAAACGATCCGTATCAGGATCGATCCGAAGGTTGACCGGCCGTGGCTGCGCGAGGAATTCAAGCATCGGGACTTGAGGTCCTACACGCTGGACAACCGGGCGACGTTGATCTGGGCGGCGCTGCTGATCTGCAAGGCATGGGTTCAGAGAGGGATGACGCCGTATCGAGCGCGGCCACTGGGCAGCTATGAATATTGGAGCCGAACGCTCGGGGGGATTTGCGAATGCGCCGGGGTCGAGGGTTTCCTGGCGAACCTGACGGAATTCTACGAGATCGCGGACATCGAGGGATCGGCCTGGCGAGCGTTAGTGGAGATCTGGTACGAGAGACACCGCGAACGGCCGGTCGGCGTGTCGGAGCTGTTCGACGCGGCGGTCGAGAGTGAGCTGTGGAGCTTCGGCAAGGGGTCGGAGAGGTCGCAGCGGATCATATTCGGCAAGATGCTCGGCAGGCAGAGGGACCGTGTCATCGGAGATTTCCGGATCGTGATGGCGGGCACACTGCATCGAGTGAAGCAGTGGCAGTTGCAGCCGACCGTGGATATGTCTGAGAGGGAGCACGTTGAGAGCGAGGACGAGAGTCCGGCGATGGAGTCCCCGTCTCGCGGTGATGATCAGGAGACATTGGATATTCCGATCGAGGAGGAGTGAGATGCAGCCTCTCATCAAGCGACTAGAGGCCCAGGGAATTGAATTGGAGTTACAGGGGGGATCGCTGAGGGTGCAGGCGGCCAAGGGCGCTTTGACGGCGGAGGTCCGGGAGCTGCTCCGGGAACACAGCCCGGAGCTGGCCAGGGAGCTCAGGGGCTCGGATGGATCGGAGGGAGAGTCGTTGACGGTCGAGGGATTGATTGATTTGATCCGAGGGGCGTTACAGGACCGTCCCCTCCCGATTGTGATTAGACCAGGCGAGAGCATTGTACATGTTGAGTTGTATGCGCAGGCTGAAGCTCGGGCGGTGGTCCGCGGGTGTCCGCTGGCTGCCGACGCGGCGAAGGCTAGGTTGCGGGGATTAGGTATTACAGGTAGGGGGTTGGAGGGGTGACTGGCGGCCGTTTTCTCCTCCGTTGATCTCAAAGAAGGGAATTTTGGAATGTGTATGTTGTGTATATTTGTGTATGTTCCCGTTACCCCCACGTATAGAAATAACAAATTCTCGCGCATATGTATGCACGCGAATTTATATAATACGTATATAGCGCGGGGGGAAAACATACGCCAACATACACAACATACACCGGGCCTGGGTGTTAGGAATGTTAAGGTCTGAGGGTGATTTGGTGCTGAAGCTTGTCGTTTGTGGGGTGGATGGCGGGCCGAGAGTGCTGCGCGTGGAGGATCCGGCGGGATTGTTCGGCGTCGAGGAGATCGGTCCATTTACGGCGGCGGAGGGCTTGCGCTTGAGATCAGCAGAATCGCCGTTCTTCCTGGCTAGCTACTGCGGCACCGAAGGCATGGCGATTCGAGGCGGGAGTCGGAGCAATCGGTAGCGGCCGATCACACCAGTAGCGGCAAGGGTAGAGTTTCGGAGACCAGTCCTGGGATCACAATCCTGCAGCCGCTGTGAAGTTGAAGGCAAAGGCATCGGCCTCACGCCGGTACTGAGCCAGGACCGCCCGGCTCTTGTGCCCTGTTTGCTGCATGATTACACCCTCAGCCGTCCCCCTGGCATACTGGTCGGTGACAAATCCTGCCCGGAGGCTGTGTCCCCCCACTGCGGCAGGATCTACGCCCAGCTTCTTAGCTATCCGCTTAACCACCAGGGCTATGCCCCTGTCGCTCAGACCGGTGTCCGATATGTGGCCATGTCGGCTGATGGCTCGGAACACGGGCCCGGATGTTATCCGGGCCACCTCCATCCATGCCTGCAGAGCCTTGACCGGGCAGGTAACGGCGTTCATGCCATGCCCGATGCCTTTCACCTGGCCCTCTCCTTCCTGGTCAGTCTTGCTCCTGCGGACCAGGACTCTCACCCCCTCAGCGACGAAGGTGAGATCATCCACCGTGAGAGCGGCGAGCTCCGAGCGCCGGAATGCGCCGGCGTATCCCACAAGCAGGATCGCCTTGTCCCTCACCTCCTGCAAGGTGTCACCGAGTTTCGGCGCAATCTCCCTCAGGTGATCTGCTCTCACAGGCGCTTTGCGTGTGGGGGCCACTCCCAGGGTTCGGCGGATGCCCTTGAGCGTCTTTCGCACCAACTCGCTTCTGGTTGGCGATTGGTGCCCGGCTGCTCTGTGGGCAACGGAGATCGAAGACAGGCGCCTGCTTATCGTCGAGGGCTTTGACTCCTTAGCCTGGTCGGTGATGTACACGGCGATCATTGCAGGAGTGGCCGGCAGGGAGTCCACATCGTGGAACTCACACCAGGCAACGAAGTGCCGCCAATCGGTGCGGTATGCCTTCTCTGTGTTCGCCGACACAGCCGCCCGCATATAGTCCTCCGCCTGGTCCAGCATAGCCGGCAGCGACTCTGCCCTTGCCAAAGTGCTTTCCATCTTCATCGCTTTTCACCCCACAAACCAGTAGGCTGTTGCGTGCGTTCTCATTTCCGATAATTAAACCTTATCGGAAGCTAGCTTCCCATCTAGTATACCATGTCTTTGCCGTATGTCAAGCAGAAACATGGGGAGATGACGGCTGGACCGCTTAGCGGCCTGCTAGGACTTGCCACTGAGCGGGGGACGATTCCGTCGAAGGCTGTATGAAGAGGCTCTATTCTGCCTCACAACGGGGCGATAGCAAGTAGAACCGCGCCTGGGCCATGGGCTGGGAGCGGGGGCGTGCTTCGTCAGATTGCACCAATGGTACTCGCGGCATGGTTGGTGAGGCGGTATCGCCTAGCGAGGAATGGGAGACATCGGTGTGTCAAATGCCCTTAAACTCACCGATGTTCGGGGCTTTCCAGAGGGTTCTATCGGCGGGTGTCACCAAGGGGCAAATCCACCTGAAAGAGGGGGAGCTCCATGCCCAGTAGGTCCGGCATCGTCTTCGCATTCCGAACTGCCGAACCAACGTGGCAGTTGTTGAAGGCGATGTACATCGTGCGGCTTTGGGATGCCATAGTCTCAATGGTGGGGAGGAGCCCCATCAGCTCCTCATCGCTGTAGAGGTAGTCGTACCGCTGTGAAGGGTCCTCGAACCACTTCCGGTTTCGGCCATGAAGCCGCAGGTATGCGATGTCGGACGTTACTGCCGGGACCATCGGCATCAAAACTCCGACTTGCGGCTCGTCCACCACGCACAATCCGATACCGGCCTGCTTCGGCCTATTCGTCGTTTCTTCTGAAGCCCATCCCCTGTTGCGGAATTCATACACCAGAGGGAGTCCTTTGAGCGCTTCCGGGAGCGATACCAGGTACTTCCATGCCCTCGGGCTTTGGCGCGAGTGGGACGGTCTTTACTCCTCCCAGTCGGAGGAAGTGAAGAAGAAAGCGTCCAGGTGCGGTAGTCCCAGTGACATCAGCGAGATGGCTCAGCAGGCGTCGGGAGAGGCGTTTACAGAGCCTTCCTGGATAAGTAGCCCTGAATTAAAGCGTAGGCTGGCTGCCCTGGGTCGTGAGGAAGTGGCTCGAGTTATCCGGGCCTTGCGAGGCCCACATCGTGCTGGCTCTCCAATAGCCACCAAGTGGACGTTGCTGCCTTGAAAAGTCTGCATATCCACAGATCGTTGATTGCCGCTTTAAGTCTCTTGTGCTTCCTAGGCTGGAAACTTCTTGACATCTCATGAAACTTTGCGCATAATTGGTAACTGAGCCG
>DATKXU010000081.1:0-33363 GCA_035528905.1 Armatimonadota bacterium | reverse complement strand
CCTTGCTATTGACAAGGCGTCGCCGCCGGTATACAATCTTGGCTGGTAGTAGATTGTATACCGGCGGCAGTGTTCCTCCGGGATCCGTTGGGAACTATCAAGCGGGATTAATGCGTAGTAAAGATGGTAGGGTAGCATTGGCTTCCGAGACGCAACAGCTTTGGCGGCGATACAAGGTCCACGGTGATCTAGAAGCCCGGGACGCTCTCATCACCCGGTATGCTTATCTAGTTAAGATCACGGCGGGCCGCGTCGTCACGAACTTGCCGCCGAACGTGGAACGGGATGACCTAGTGAGCGCCGGTGTCGTTGGGCTGATCAAGGCTGTTGATCAGTTTGACGTCTCCCGGCAGGTCAAGTTCGAAACGTACGCCATTGCGCTTATCCGAGGCGCCATCCTCGAAATGCTCCGAGAAGAGGATTGGGTCCCCAGATCGGTGCGTGAGCGGGTGAAAGGCCTCGAGAAGACCTACCTGCGGCTCGAAATGGCTCTCGGCAGGCCGGCGTCCGAAGAAGAGGTCGCCAATGCGCTGGGAGTCGAAATCGAGGAGCTTCACTCTCTACTTACCGAGGCCAGTCGTGCTAGCCTGCTTTCATTGGATGATGTTATCGTCGCCACTGACGGGAACGAGCGCATACATCTCGCAGATGTGATAAACGACGATTACCCGGGCCCTTCGACGGAAGTGGAGTCAAGGGAGACACAGCGCATGCTCGCGGCTGCCATTGATAGACTGCCGGAGCGGGAGTCGCTGGTGATATCGCTCTACTACTACGAGGGACTGACATTCAAAGAGATTGGCAAGGTTTTGTCGG
The DNA here is from genome assembly GCA_035528905.1 of Armatimonadota bacterium. Classification (GTDB taxonomy): domain Bacteria; phylum Armatimonadota; class UBA5829; order DTJY01; family DTJY01; genus DATKXU01. The sequence goes on along the minus strand of DATKXU010000081.1, from coordinate 32,547 downwards.
TATCTGAGTCTCGAGTATACCAGCTGCACACACAGGCCGTGTTGCGATTGCGGGGCTATCTGTCACGCGATACGGCCCTGTTTCACTAAACCTGGAGTCGCCTATCCGTGCCCTGCCCGGCTGGCGTACGCGGGGTGAGGGCAGAGCAGGCAGACAGCGGTCCCGCCGGAGAGGATGACAGGAAACCGAGAGGAGAATAGCAGGACTATGGACAGCGTACAGAAGAGGGTGCTTTTGGTCATCGCTGCAGCGTTTGTGTGCTCCGCGATCATCGCCGGATGTGGTCGGGGCACAGTGGCCAAGGTGGACGGCCGCAGGATCGGCCGGGAGGAGTATTATAGTAGGTTGCAGCGTCTGCCATTCACAGACCCGAACACTAGGCAGCAGACGGAGGCCGGAGCGTGGGTGCTTGATGGGATGATCAATGAGGTGCTCCTTGTTCGGCTCGCCGAGAAGGAGGGAGTTCCACCTACCGGGGAGCAGGTCAGGCAGAGAACCGAGGAAGCCAAAAAGGAGCCGGCCTTTCGCACGTGGGTGAGAGGAAAGGGCATCACGGAAGATGAGCTCAGGGAATTGATGCGGGTCGAGCAGGCGGTCTTCAATATGCAGACGAAGGGCGTCAAAGTGACAGATAAAGAGGTCAGCGACTACTATGGGAGGAACAAACTGGTTCGTTTCACGACGCCTGAGCAGGCCGAAGTGCGAGTCATATTCGCGAAGAACAAGGCGGATGCTGACAAGGCAATGAGTATGTTGAAGAGGGGAATGACCTTCGAGACGGTAGTCAGCACCATGTCCGTCGAGCCAAACTCGGCGAGGCAGGGTGGATATATACCCGCCATAGGGCGGCACGACGACAGAATTCCGCAGCCCGTGCGAGAAATGATATTTGGTTTGAAGCCGAATCGCTACACCGAGCCAATCCCTTACACTGAGGTCGAGGGTCAGCGTCAATACCTCATTTTCAAGCTGGTTCAGCGTCGCAAGGAGCGGACTCAGAAGCTTGCCGAGGTCAAATACGCCGTCCAGCAGCAGCTAATGCTTGAAAAGGGGAGCCAGAAGGGGGCTGTGGATATCGAGCGCAAGATGGCCGAGTTCCGAAAGAAGGTGGATATCCACGTAGGCATAGTGCGGTACAAGAACGTGCTGGTTCCTCCGACGCCAGAAGCGAAAGGCAAGAAAGAAGTGGAAGGCAAGACAGAAGCGCCTAAGAGATAGCTGCGATCATGATCGTGGGTCTAGGACCCTCGGACCATAGCTGCATATCGGTGGGTGCGTACGAAGTAATCCGGTCCGCACCCACTGTTTTTGTGAGCACCGGCAGCCATCCGCCGGGGGCGAATAGAAGAATGGGGAAAGGGAGAAAACGTCGAACGCCCAATCCGCTCGTGAGCAAGCGGACGCGTGGATCCCTTGACCCCTTGTCCGCCGAAGCTTCAGCGAAGGCGGATGGACCCCTTCGAAAATGACCGAAACAGGCAAAGCATTCGAAAAACTGGTTGACATCATGGCTCGCCTGCGCAGCGAGGGTGGCTGCCCGTGGGACCGCCAGCAGACCCATGACTCCCTGAAGAAGTATCTGCTGGAGGAGACCTATGAGGCGATTGACGCCATAGACTCGGGCGACATGAACGAGCTTTGTGCCGAGCTCGGCGATCTCATGCTGCAGATACTCTTCCACGCGCAGCTCGCGCGCGAACGCGGCGAGTTCGATGTCAAGGATTCGATTGAGAGCATCACGGAGAAGCTGCTTCGGCGGCACCCGCACGTCTTCGGCGAGGCCAAAGTCGCCTCCGCGGAGGAAGTCCTGCACCGATGGGACGAGATCAAGTCGGGCGAGCCGGGCTTCGAAGGGCGCGTCTCGATCCTGGACGGCATCCCGAAGACTTTGCCGGCGCTGGCTCGCGCTATGGAGATATCTAAACGCGCCGCTGGAGCCGGCTTTGAGTGGCCCGATCTCGACGCCGTGATCGAGAAGCTCAGGGAGGAAGCCTCCGAGCTTGAAGAGGAAGTGCGCACCGGCGACTCTGAGAGAATAGCGTGGGAGATCGGCGATTTGCTCTTTACCTTGGTGAACGTCGCCAGGTGGGCCAAGGTTGATCCGGAGGACGCGCTTCGCGCCATGACGAAGAGGTTCGTCGCCCGATTCAGCCGGATCGAGGAGGCCGCGCGCGCCAGCGGACGGCCGCTCGAAGAGATGACTATCCAGGAGATGGATGCGGTTTGGAACCGCTCGAAGCAGGAGAAATAGCCTGTGAATGCGTCGCGTCCGACGGCCAGCGGCTTACAACCCATTGCAAGCTGACGAAATACGTGCTAAACTATTCCCTGGCGCGGCGGACTCCGCCGCGCGTTGAATGGTACCGGGCTTCCAGGCCCTGCGATGTTGTTCCGATTCGCAGGGCTAATTCTTGGCATCTGGAGACGGAGGTTTCAAGTTTCAAGTTTCAGGTTTCAGGTTCACAGCCCAGCCAACCTGGAACTTGCAGCCTGGAACCTGCAACTTCCCAAAATAGATTCCGCACAAGGAGGAATACATAGTATGTCCGACAAGAAGCGCGTCTACCTGTTCCGAGAGGGTAATGCGGCAATGAGGGACCTGCTCGGAGGCAAGGGCGCCAACCTTTGCGAGATGACGAATATCGGCCTTCCCGTTCCGCCTGGATTCGTCATCACTACGGAGGCCTGCAACGAGTACACCAAACTGGGCCGCCTGCCGGACGGCCTCTGGGAGGATGTTCTTGCCGCCCTCGCGGATCTCGAGAGGGATATGGCCAAGAAGTTCGGCGACCCGAGCAATCCGCTTCTGGTCTCCGTGCGATCGGGCGCGAAGTTCTCCATGCCCGGCATGATGGACACCGTTCTTAACCTTGGCCTCAATGACGAAACACTCCACGCGCTTATCAAGCTCACCGGCAACGAGCGCTTCGGATACGACGCCTACCGCCGCTTCGTCATGATGTTCTCCGATATCGTGCTGTCGGGCGACTATCCCAGGCTGAAGAAGGAGCATTTTGAGAAGATATTCTCGGCGCTCAAGAGAGAGCTCGGCGCGAAGGTTGATACCGACGTTGACGCGGAAGGCCTGAAGACCCTCGTCGGCCAGTTCAAAGCCTACTTCGAGGAAGTGACCGGCAGGGACTTCCCGACCGATCCGATGGAGCAGCTCCGGCTGGCGATCATCGCCGTTTTCAAGAGCTGGAACAACGAGCGGGCCATCACCTACCGCAATAAGGAGAGAATCCCGCACGATCTCGGCACAGCCGTCAGCATCCAGACGATGGTATTCGGGAATATGGGCGATGATTCCGGCACCGGCGTCGCTTTCACCCGCGATCCGGCGACCGGCGAGAACAAGCTCTTCGGCGAGTTCCTGAAGAACGCCCAGGGCGAGGATGTCGTCGCCGGCGTCCGCACGCCTGAGTCCATCGAGGAGCTCGAAAGGGAGTTCCCGGCGATCCACGACCAGTTTGCTGAAATCGCCGACAAGCTCGAAAAGCACTACCGCGAGGTGCAGGACATCGAGTTCACCATTGAAAACGGCAGGCTCTTCATTCTGCAGTGCCGCGCGGGGAAGAGAACCGGCGTCGCCGCCGTGAAGATCGCCGTTGACATGGTGAATGAGGGCCTGCTCACCAAGGAAGAGGCCCTTATACGCGTTCCGCCCGAGGCGCTGGAGCAGCTCCTTAACCCGAGAATCAAGAGCACCGGTGGGCTGAAGCCGATCGCCAAGGGGCTGAATGCAGGCCCGGGCGGCGCGTCCGGCCATGTGGCCCTCGACTCGAAGACCGCCATCAAGATGGCCGAGGCGGGCCAGAAAGTCATCCTGGTCCGCGAGGAGACCAACCCGGACGACCTCGGCGGCATGCTGGCTTCCGTCGGCGTTCTGACCCAGCGCGGCGGCCGAACCAGCCACGCAGCTCTTGTTGCCCGCCAGTACGGCATTCCGACCATCTGCGCATGCAGCGCCCTGAGGATTGACGAGCACGCTAGGCAGGTCAAAGCCGGCGGCGTTGTTGTCAAGGAAGGCGACGTCATCACCATTGACGGCACGTTGGGCGAGGTTTACAATGCCGCGCTCGAAACCGAGCCGGCGACCGTGACCGGCGACTTCGGGACGTTCATGGCATGGGCGGATGAGTACCGCAGGCTGGGCGTTCGAGCCAATGCCGACACTGCCGAGCAGGCTGAGGAGGCCGTCAAGCTCGGCGCGGAGGGCATCGGCCTTGCCCGGACGGAGCACATGTTCTTGGGCTCGGAGCGCGTCCCTCTGGTGCGCGACATGATCCTCGCCGAGGACGAGCCAACCCGCGAGGCCGCCCTTGCCAAGCTCCTCCCATTGCAGCGCGCGGACTTCGTCGGCATCTTTAAGGCCATGGGCGGCAGACCGGTCACGATCCGCCTGATTGACCCGCCGCTGCACGAGTTCCTGCCGCCGCTCGACGAGCTTTTGGTCGAGGTGACTGAGCTCCGATGCAGGAACGGCGACCCAGCCGCTCTCAAGGAGAAGGAAGCTCTCCTCAAAAAAGTTCAGGAGATGCACGAGGTCAACCCGATGCTGGGTCTGCGGGGCTGCCGATTGAGCATCTACTTCCCGGGCATCGTGAACATGCAGGTCGCAGCCATGATCGGCGCGGCGTGCGAGCTGAAAAAGGCCGGCATAGACGCCCACCTGGAGATCATGATCCCGCTGATCGGCGCAGTCAGTGAGCTTACCTACCTCAAGGCCCAGCTCGACGAAGTGGCGAGGAAGACGATGGCTGAGGAAGGCGTGGAGGTTGACTACGCGTTCGGAACGATGATCGAGATTCCGCGCGCCGCTCTGACCGCCGACGAGATCGCGAAGGAAGCGGCATTCTTCAGCTTCGGGACGAACGACCTTACCCAGATGGGCTACGGCATCTCGCGCGACGACGCGAGGTTCCTGCCGGTCTATATCGAGAAGGGGATCTTCAAGGCCGACCCGACGGAGACGATTGATGTGAAGGGGATCGGGCGCATGATGAAGATTTGCGTTGACGATGCGAAGGCGGTGAATCCGAACATCAAGCTGGGCATCTGCGGGGAGCACGGCGGAGAGCCGGAGAGTGTGAAGTTCTGCCACAAGATCGGGCTGACCTACGTATCCTGCTCGCCCCGCCGAATCCCGGTCGCCCGCCTAGCCGCGGCCCAGGCCGCCATCGAGGAAAAAGGCGCAACCGAGCAGCGGGACAAATAGAACTGGATATCAGATACTGGATACTGGATGCTGGATAACGGCGTCCTCACGATCAGCTTGTCTAGCCTGCCTCGACGCACGTCAACGGGTAGGGGAGTTGCAGACCTTAAGCCTACTTGGCTTCCCTAGCCAGACCGATCAAGTAGGCTGCTGCGTGCTTCCGTGATACTTCCCGTTTCTGGCCTACATAGTCTACGACCGCAGGAACAGCTGGGATCAGAGCGAAAGCAACGAACGCTGCAATAGCTTCGGTGTAGCTCAATCTCGCAAGCCACGCAAGAGACAGAACCGGTACCTTCCACCAGGTTACGGTCTTCAGCAGGTCTCCAAACAACCCATCTCGGATTGCCTTCATTTCGTTGCGGTACTCGATCAACCTCGGTGCTACCTTCGCTGCAATCAGCCGACCGATCTGTTCCCCCGTTTTGTCTGTCTTCAGGGAGTCCATCTCAGCCGCGAGTTTGTTTATCTCGACGGTCCAGTGCTCGTAGGCGCTGGCAGCCTTCTTGCGGTAGTCAAGAATGTCCCTGAAGCTCAGTTTTGCCAGCGCTTCGTCTGGTATCACTGCCCTCGCGATCTCGAGCCCCAACATAGGGGCTACTGGCAACGTGCCTCCCACATAAGCCTTGCCCGATGTCCTCATCGCGAGCAGTTCTGCGAGGTATCGATCGTCGGTAACAGGTGTGCTATCTGTTACGTCAGCCATCAACATAGCATTGGTAATGTGGATTGAGGCCTCCGTGAGCATCATCCTGAGCGTATCACGTCGGCCTGCTGCATCCGCTATCTGGAATGGCTCGCCCTCGAGGTCAGGGTCGCGCAACGGCGTGTTCCGTAGCTCGTCATCTTGGAGCAGCGCTCGCAGTATCTCAGCCCCACTTCCAGCCACGTAGTTCGCCTCGGGTTGGATGAACTTATTCCTGAAAAGATCGTCATTTGCTAACCCGGTGAGGAAGACACGTCGGAATTCCGGATCATCAAGGTCCGCGTGAATGTAATGCAGGAACAGGTCATCGGCGGGGCCTTCCAGCGGTGGGCGCTCAACCGACAGTTTGACTGGTTGACCCGCGAACGCATCAACCCAGTGCCGTAATGGGGAAGCCGTGCCCACAGTTCCCCATTTGCCTACCTTCACTGACGGTCTGTCCATGAACACAATCTCGTCTGCAACCATAAGTAGCCGCTTGAAACTGGGGAACGCGCATTCGTGAGAACCGGTGTAGAGCAACCTCATTCTCGTCTCCATGCAACTGAGATACTCTTCATTCTTGGAGTGATACCTACTGGTATCTTACATTTGGTGTACTCGTATTCCTTCTCTCCTTAACTAACCTTCCAGCGACGCAGAAGGATGCACAAGGAGTTGTCCGCCGAAGCCTCGGCGAAGGCGGATGAGATGTAGGCGCCGGTCTCCGTGCCGGCCCTTTTCCCTTTGCGATTCCGGCGGTGTGTGATAGAATAAGGCAGCGCGGGGCCCCAAAAACCGCCTACGTGGGCCAAGGTGATCTCCACCGTGAAGGTTTCCCTCGAAAAGATCAAAGAAGCTGGAGCATCGGTAGCGAAGGCCAATGGGGCGATATACGCTACACTCTTCGGCTCGTATGCAAGAGGTACGGCCACGGACAGGTCGGATGTGGATATCATCTTCGTGGAAAAGACGGACCAGCGGTTCCTCAGACAGCTCGATAGGTATCTCAGCCCGCTGGTTGACCAGCTTGGGACATCCGTGGAGACGCTCGTTTACACGCCGGAGGAGTTTGACCGGATGAAGGAGAGGGCTTTCGTCAAGCAAGCCCTGAAGGATGGTATGGTTCTCCATGAGTCAGGAGAAGTATAGACAAGAATCGGCCAGATGGCTGCTCCAGGCGCGAGCGGACTTAACACCTGCGGAGACCAGCGCCGCCGCGGGCGGAATATCGGGGAGGCAGTGTGCGTCTGTCTCTTCTATGAGTAGGGTTCTTGCATGCCGCTCGGTCGTATGCTAATATAGGCTCGCATAGTAAGCCTTTCAGGATCTTCTCTACCAAGAGGACCCAAAGCATGAGCTTGGCTTGGTTTGAAGTAACACTGTACACAGCGGTATTTGTGCTTCCTGGCTTCGTCATCTATTCAGTGGTGTCGAAGCTCGTCATACTGGGCAGACGGAACCAAAGTACCAGCGTCCTGTCCTTCCTTGTACTAACGGTAGTCAACTACGCTATTTGGTTCATCCCCTTGCGGAATAGCATCACCCATAAGTGGTTCAAGGTATCTCCTGGCTGGACGGAACTCTTCTACATACTAGTTATGCTGGTTAGCCCTGCGCTTATCGGGCTGCTCATGGGTGCTGCCATTCAGAAACGGTGGCTTGAGAAACTCCTGGATCAGATGAAGCTGGCAAGCGTCGATCCGACTCCGACCGCTTGGGACTGGGTTCTTGCCAACAAAGGCCAGGAGTGGGTAATAGTCACGCTGAAAAATGGTATAATACTATACGGGGTGCATCGCTTCGCATCCTCCGATCCAGCGGAAAGAGATGTATTTCTTGATGAGGTCTATCAGGTCGGGAGTGATGGCCGTTGGGAGCCGGTTCCCGACTCCTCAGGGGTTCTCATCAAGGGAGATGAGATAGTATCTATAGAGTTCAAACGTAGTAATGCGGGGGTGGTGCAAAGTGGAGGAGATGGATAGGACGAGTGATTCCAGGGAGACCCCTCGTCGCATAATAACACAAGGGTACGATGCCCTTCGCAGCGGGTCCGCTGGGGGGAGCGGGGACGGCATCGATAGGTCAAATCCCCCATGTGGTGGGACAGCCGCCGCAGGACCGGTACAGCCAAAGCCACCTCAGGATCGCGAAAATCCCTGATAGTTCCTCGCTTTGGCAACCCGCCATGAAGGTCCCGCGCATGCACCACTCTGGGCCCTGGCGCTCCTTGCCCCCTAGATGCCCCAGTGCTATAATGCACCCATGCTGCGATATTGCTCCAACCAAGGTACGGTTCATTCGCTCGTGAAACGGCTCTCGTTCCTTCTCGCGCTTGTCGTCCTGTCGCCCGCGATGGGCTCCGGCATCGAGGACCTCCCAAGGCTGGGGAAGCCCACGCTGAAGCGGGCCTCCACGTTCGACAGGACCGGCCAGAACCGGGACAAGTTTGAGCTTGCGCCGGGAGTGACCGGTAGGCTGGAGATCAGGGGCGCCGGCTGCATCAAGCACATCTGGTTCACGATGAGGTCGGACGACAAGGACTACCTGCGGAAGGTCCGGCTGAGGATGTACTGGGACGGGCGAAAGGAGGCCGCCGTAGACTGTCCTTTCGGCGATTTCTTCTGCCTGGGTCACGGCGAGGTGAACGACATCGTCTCCGCCGCGATGTGCGTCAGCAGGGCCCCGCATGTCGAGTCGCCTCCGGGGCAGGCTGCCTTCAACTGCTACTTCCCCATGCCGTTCACCAAGGGCGCGAGGATCGAAGTTGAGAATCGCTGCACCGCGCCGCTGATCCTGTACGTTCAGATTGACTACCAGGTGTACGATTCGCCCAAAGCCCTGGCGGGCATGGGGCGATTCTACACTCAGTATCGCTCGGAGAAGACCGTTCCTCCCAAAAGCCCCGGCCCGAACGTCACCGGCGAGGAGAACTACATAATCCTGGACTTCAAGGGCGAGGGGCACTACGTGGGCTGCAACCTGAGCGTGGACAGCAAGAGCGCCGATCCGGGCAAATGGTGGGAGGGCGACGATATGATCTTCGTGGACGGCGAGGCCTGGCCGCCCGCGATTCACGGCACCGGCACGGAGGACTACTTCAACGGCGCTTTCGGCTTCAGGCGCGCGTTCAACACGCCCTACTACGGATGCTCCTATCTCCGCAAAAGGGACGGGGATGGATACTTCAACGGCCTGTTCACCGCATACCGGTTCCACATACTCGACCCGATTCCCTTCAAGCGGGCGATCAAGGTGACGGTCGAGCACGGCGCAATGAACGACGCCGGAAACGCCTTCTCAAGCGTGGCGTACTACTATGCGAGGTGAGACGATACCATTTGTAGGGGCAGGTCTGAGACCTGCCCCTACACCTCACAATACAAATCGCGCCTACACGGGACGCAAGCCTTCAAAGGAGGTCTGCCCATGTTTTCCAACACAACACGCTTTCTCAGGAATACCGCGGCCGTCGCGCTGATCGCCGCCCTGTCCTCCGGGATTTGCGGCGCGGCGAGCGTAAACGGCCGGACGATCAGCGTGGAGTTGAGCGACTCCGACGGCCGCCTAAACCTCACGGTATGGGAGTCGGCAAGACGCGGCCCCATCTTGAACATGCTGGGTGCCGAGGCCGGCGGCATCTATCTCACCACGCCGGAAGGCACGGCCGAGCGGATCGCGAAATTGGCGGGCGCGGCTCAGAGCGGGAATAGCTGGGCCGTGTATCGCTGTCTCACCGATGCAGGCCGCCGAGTGGACCTATTGACCTATATCGAGGATCGGTATGCGAGGATTACCGTTCTTCCGGTCGGCTGGAGCGCGACCAGCATCAAGCTGGTATGGGCTGCGGGGAAGGACGAAGATTTCTTCGGCGGCGGCGAGGTCTGGAACGGCACGGTCAACCAGCGCGGCAGAACCATACAGATGTGGGTCGCGAACGGCACTCCCGACGAATGCTGCTACGTGCCGTTCTTCTTCAGCAGCGCCGGATACGGCATCTATGTGGGCAGCACCGAGCGCGGCAGTCTCTCCTTCGCCGGTGAGGACTCGCCGGACCAGCTTCAGTTCGCGTTCGACACGAAGGATCGCCAGGGATTGACCTTCTACTATCTGAGCGGGCCGACTCCCAAGGATGTAGTGATGAACTACACGAGCATCACCGGCAGGCCGCCGCTTCCGCCTAAGTGGAGCTTCCTGCCGTGGAAGTGGCGAAACGAGCACCGCAACTGGGATGAGGTCTTCGAGGACGCCGTGATGATGCGCAAGCACAATATCCCCTGCTCCGTTCTGTGGATTGATAACCCGTGGATGAAGTACGGCCTCTGCAGCTTCGAATTCGACCCGAAGAGATTCCCCGATGCCGGGGAGCGAATCCGCGAGTTGAAGAAGATGGGCTACAGGGTCATGGTCTGGGTCGCGCCGTTCACGAATCGGGGCGTTCCGAACTACCAGACGGCCCTGGAGAAGGGATACCTGGTCAAGAACCCGCAGGGCAAGCCCTACAAAATGGGCGGCGGCGTCTACATTGACCTTACGAACCCGGAGGCGTACAACTGGTGGAGGAAGGAGATGAAGAAGGTCATCCGCCTGGGCATTGACGGGTTCAAGCTCGACCGCGGGCAGGACATCCGCGATGATGCGGTATTCTTCGACGGCTCGACGGGCGCATCAATGCACAACGGCTATGCCCGCCTGTACGTGCAGGCCTGCTATGACACGTTGCGCGAGGAGCTGGGAGACGATTTCACGATGCTGCCGCGCGCCGGCTGCGCCGGGTCTCAGGCATACTCGCCCGGGAAATGGCCTGGCGACCTCGTAAAGGATTTCAGCCTCGCGAACGGCTTGGGCTCCGCGATTGTAGCCGGACAGAACATCGCGCTTGCCGGGTTCGCGTTCTGGGGCTCGGACATCGGCGGCTTTTGTAGAAAGGGCAACCTGGACACAAGGCTGCTCGCGAGATGGGCGCAGTTCGGCTGCTTCTCGCCGATCATGCAGCTTGGCGGCTCAGGCGTGCACGAGCCTTGGAATCCGATATTCGGCAAGGAAGGGCTTGCCATATACCGCTACTACGCCACCCTGCACTCGGAGCTTCTGCCTTACACCTACACCTATGCCGCCGTCGCCCACCAGACCGGGCTGCCCATCATGCGGCCGCTGGTGCTCGAGTTCCCGAACGACGAGAAGGCGCGGCGCCAGAGCTTCGAGTACATGTACGGCGAGCACATGCTGGTCGCGCCCATCCACTCGCCGGAGGACAACAGGGGCATCTATCTGCCCAGGGGCCAATGGGTGGACTACTGGGACTGGAGAAAGCTGTATCCGGAGGCTGTGGACTTCGCAGGCGTGGAGTTCCCGCTCGACCGCATGCCGATCTATCTGAGGAACGGCGCGATCATCCCGATGGAGGTGGGGAACGCCGTCACCGGCCACGGAGCGGCCTACTCGAAGGGCAAGCTGACCGTGCTGGCGCTGCCTGCGGGAAGGTCGCACTTCCGGATGCTGGACGGCGAGAAAGCGGCCGATTTCTGGATGCTCCAGTCGCCTGATCGCATCAAAATCTCGTGGAAAAACGCGCCCAGGCCGGTGCTTCTGAGGGTTCGGGCGCTGAACGTGGCGGGGGTGAAATCGCCCGCCGGGAAGCCGTACACCCGCTGCAAGACCGCGCGGGACTACGTCGGCAAGCCGGGGACCTGGTATCACGCCCGATCGTCCGCCTGCCTGCTCATCAGCCCCCGCACCGGCGAGACAGGTGTGCTGATCTTCACCGAGTGACCGGCGGTTCCCGGAAACCCACCGCCGACCGCGAAAACCCCACGTAAGGGCGGGCTCCCCCCGCCCGAATGGGAGATACCATGCCATACGACCCGGAGAGGCATCACCGCCGTTCCATTCGGCTTAAGGACTACGACTATTCCCAGGCCGGGGCTTATTTTGTCACCATCTGTACGCGCGGGCAGGAATGCGTCTTCGGCGAGATCGAAGATGGGATGATACGTTTGAACTCGTTAGGCCTGATAGTACGTGCCTGTTGGGATGATCTACCAAGGCATTACGTCCATGTGGAATTGGACGCATTTGTGATAATGCCGAATCACATTCACGGCATCGTCCTGTTTCAGGATCCACCGTCTGTAGGGGCAGGTCTCAGACCTGCCCCTACCCCTGCCTCCACAGACGGTCGGCGACATGGGCTACCGGAATTCGTCCGGGCATTCAAGTCATTCGCCTCTCGCCGTATCAACGAATTACGCAGCACGCCGGGTGTCCGAGTCTGGCAGCGGAACTACTACGAACACATCATCCGCAGCCGGAAATCGCTGGACGCAATCCGGCGGTACGTCGAGGACAATCCGATACAATGGCCGTTCGATTCCGAACACCCCGCGAACATCCGGACATGACGCGCCCGGTAGGGGCGTGTGTACGTGCAGGCGTAGGGGCATGTGTAGGGGCAGGTCTGAGACCTGCCCCTACAATGGAATCGGCTAGTACACGACGGTAAGGGCGAGGTCCCCCGCCCGAATGAATTCCCGCGTTCCGACCGGGCAGGGAAACCCTGCCCCTACAATGGAATCGGTTAATACACGATGGTAGGGGCGGGGTCCCCCCGCCCTTCCTGCGTTGGCGAGGTTGCTGAGGCAACGAAAAGCCTCCGGAGGAGATATGGGCCGGGGGCTTTTCATGCCTATGCCAGCACGGGCCAGTTGCCAGAAGGTTGTCTCCTGTTATATAATCCTACCTGAAGCAAGCAATCACGGATGGCGCGCAATGGGAGATCGGCGACTCAGGATAAAGCAAGCATTTGAAGTTATTAAGGACGAGCAGAACGATGTAAAGTTCGAGCGGTTGGTGTGTTGCCTTCTGCGACGGATGTATCCGAATATTAACCCTATGCCTCATGTGCACGACCTCGGCCAGGATGCCGTTGCATCACCTCTCACACCAGTTCGAATGGACGACCGATGGTTTAGCTTCGCTATTTCCCTAGATTGGCGCCTTGCGAAGCTCAGGCAAGACTGTTCCAGATGCAGAGAAGAGGGACATACAATCGACGTCATTGTCTTCGTCACGTCGGACGAAGTAACCGGTAACAAGCGCAAACAATGGAAAACGGCCATCAAGCAGGATTTCGGATGGGATCTTGAGGTTCACGACCAGAGCTTTCTACTTAATGAGGCCATGGCCCAGGAGAATGCCCTTTACGTTAAGGAGTTCCTTGGTATCCATGTTCCCAAAGACCTAGGCCTGCAGTTGTCTTCCCCTGTACTTCCGCCGCACATTTCCAGTGTTCAGGTGGTGAACAATCTTGTGCGTGACCGCATCGAGTATGGCGTGACGTTGCGGGAAAACTGGAAGCCCCGCCAGGCAATCGACGTTTTTCGAGCAGTCTTGGAACAATGTAGGGACTCCCTGTCGGATAAAGACCGGGCGAGGGTCCATACCAACTTGGCGGCTGCCCAGGCCGAGATTGGCAACTTTGACGAAGCCCAGGAGAATCTTGATAAAGCCAAGGCCCTTCGTCCGAAAGATGTACGAGTACATTCTAACTTGGCGATCCTGCAGATGGCCAGGGGAGACTATCCAGCCGCACGGAGGGTGTTGGAATCAGCTTTTCGCAAAGTCAAACCTGACGCGCGTGCCAACGCCGTGTACGCAAACGTCTTATGGGCCCTGCGGGAGGACAAGAAAGCCCTGCGGCGGGCGGAAATGGCAATCAAAGCAGACCGTAGCATTTCGCAGTCGCATGTCGTTCGAGGTCTGATTCTGAGGTTTCGCGGCGAATTGGACGCCGCACTTAAGGAGTTCGAGGACGCTGAACTCGATCCGAACAATTACTTTGTGCGCGGGCTCAAGCTGGAAACGCTCGCGCACCTTATGACAAAGGGGCAAGCTAGCGCTGATCTCGATGAATTGGACCGAGAGTCTGCGAATTGGCTTCACGAGATAAGCAGAATAGGCACACCACCGCCCAAGTCATTGGAACCCGCACGGGCCGTGCTTTTCTCAGCGCGCGGGTTGATACTAATGCTGAAAGGGAAATTGGATGAAGCCGCGGCAGCGTTCCAGGCCGCACTCGAGTATAAGGAGGAACCTGCAGGCCACCAAAACCTGGGCATGGTTTACCTTGCGCAGGAGAAGAAGGACGAGGCGGACACAGAGTTTCGCAAGGGTGTCGCACTGGGAGCGAAAGATGTGTTTCTTCAGCACAACATAGCCTTTCATTGTCTTGACCGCTTCCAGGATGGCGGGTTTAAAGAGGCTGCGCTTCTAGAGGAGGCAAAGCAGTACTTCGCGACCGTTAAGGAGCAACTGCCTGATGATCCGGAGACTGCCCTGCTGGAGGCAGCGGTGATACATGCCGACTCGGAGTACAGGCAGGATGATATGGGTATCGGCAAAGCCAAGGCGCTCCTTGACAGAGTCGTACTTGACAAGGATTGCCCGCAAGACCTGTCAAAGAGGGCGTTTTCCAATCTTCGGGCGCTTGAGAAGCTAGAGAGACACCTTGAGGAGAACCGTCGGCGACAGTGGCGGTTGAAGCATCAGCCGCGAAGATAACCTGGCTGCTTCGTCTCCCCCGTTCGTCACCCGCCCCTCCTCACGCCCCCAACCGGCACGCATCCCCAAAGGAGGACGCGGGGGCGCTCCGGTCAAACATACCGGCATATGACTGCCCGAACAAGCATAGAGAATCCCAAGGGAGGGAATCCCCATGCAGGTGACTTTGGTCTACGTCCACGTCAAGCCGGAGAACGTGCAGGATTTCATCGAGGCGAGCCTGGAGAACGCTCAGGCGTCCTTGAAGGAGCCGGGGAATACGCGGTTCGACGTGCTCCAGATGCGGGACGATTCCTGCTACTTCATCCTCTATGAAGCCTACGCCGCGCCCGAGGATGCCGCTGCACATAAGGGCACGCCGCACTACCAGAAGTGGCGCGAGACCGTCGCCGACTGGATGGCCGAGCCGCGTCAGGGCGTCGTCTACAAAGGATTGTCTCGCTAGCTCCACTCCCGCGGGGCGACTGGGTGAGGGGGAGAAAGGGAGAATGGGGGAGTGTGGGAGTGTGGGAGTGTGGGAGAATCCGCCGCGGCGGAAACCTCCAACCTGAAACTTGGGACCTGGAACTTGGAACCCAGATGCCTTACTCCCTTGGCCCCTGGATCCCTCTGCTCTGTTGACATCCCATCCGACTTTATTGTATGATTTGGGCTGCAGGGGTTTTCTCTGGGACCGCGCGGAGCCGGCGCGGCCGGAATCAAAACGTGTTTGAAGGATGAGGTGCATATGCCGCGAATCCTGGTCAGCGATCCCATAGCAAAAGAAGGAATCGAGCTCCTCCAGAAGCACTTCGACGTTGATGTCAAGACCGGCATGGAGAAGGCTCAGCTCATCGAGATAATCGGCGATTACGACGCGCTCGCCGTCCGAAGCGAGACAAAGGTGACCGCCGAGGTTCTGGAAGCAGCGAAGAACCTGAAAATCATCGGCCGGGCAGGCGTCGGTGTGGACAATATTGACGTCCCCGTCGCCACGCAAAAGGGCATCCTGGTTGTGAACTCCCCTGCGGGCAATACCATCGCCGCGGCGGAGCATACCATGGCGCTTGTCCTCGCGCTGTCGCGGAATATCCCGCAGGCGCACAACTCCCTGCGCTCGGGCGAGTGGAAGCGGAGCAAATTCGTGGGCAACGAGATCTACGGCAAGACGCTGGGCGTGCTCGGCCTGGGCAAGATCGGCACGGCGGTTGCCAAACGCGCTCAGAGCTTCGAGATGGAAGTCATCGGCTGCGATCCCTTCGTGTCCGAGGATTACGCCAGAAAGCTCGGCATCGAGCTGGTGGACCTCGACGAGGTTCTGAAGCGGAGCGACTACCTCACTCTCCATGTGCCGGCTACCAAGGATACGAAGGGCTGCATCGGGGCTGAGCAGATCGCGAAGATGAAGCCTGGAGTGCGGCTGGTAAACGTGGCGCGCGGGGGACTCGTGGACGAAGCGGCGCTGTGCAAGGCCGTCGAGGAAGGCAAGGTCGCCGGAGTCGCCTTCGACGTCTACGAGCAGGAGCCGCCGCCTCCGGATAATCCTCTTCTCAAGCTTGAGAGGGCCGTCACGACGCCGCATCTGGGCGCTTCCACCGAGGAAGCTCAGATAAACGTCGCAGTGGACGTCGCTGAGCAGATCGTTGATGTCCTGAATGGGAAGCCTGCGCGGAGCGCGGTGAATATGCCCGCGCTGAGCGCGGAGGTCCTGGCCGCCATCGATCCGTATATGGTCCTGGGCGAGCGCATAGGCGCAATGGCCACACAGCTCGCGGATGGCGCGATCAACTCGATCGAGATTTCGTACTGCGGCGAGCTCAGCAGCCTTGAGACAGGCCCGATCGGCCGCTCCGTCCTCAAGGGCTTGCTCCAGCCGGTCCTGATGGAGTCCGTCAACCTGGTGAATGCGCCGATAATCGCCGAGAGCAGAGGGATACGCATAACCGAAAGCAAGAGCGCCGCTCTCGAAGATTATACCAGCTTGCTGGCGGTGAAGGTCAAAACGGATAAGGGCGTCAAGGCGATTGACGGGACGCTCTTCGGGAAGAAGGATATACGAGTCGTCCGGATTGACGGCTACGGGATAGATATCGTGCCCGATGGATTCATGCTGGTGACGACCCACATTGATAAGCCGGGCATCATCGGCAGAGTCGGCACCGTTCTGGGCGGCCATAACATCAACATCGCGGGAATGCACGTCGGCCGCGAGGGCATCGGCAAGCGGGCAGTCATGGTCTTGAATGTTGACGATCCGGTTCCCGAATCCGTGATGAAGCAGCTAGGCCAGTTGGACGGGGTAGAGACCGCGAAGCTCGTGCAGTTCGCGTAAGCAATAGCAGTTGGATTGAGATACGCATGGCCCACCAGCCGGGCGAAGCGCAAGCCAGGCCGGTGGGCCTTGTTCACTCGTACTCCTACTCTGCCTCGGAATCGGTATGGGAGAACGTCCAGCATCGCATATCAGGGGCGAGGTCAGAGGGAAACGGCGATGCGGACGAGGTCGCCGTTGGCGGTGTCGAGGAGGCAGAGGTCGGACCCGCCGGATGCGCAGACCACGCCGTACATGGAGTCGCTGTGCGGAATCTCCAACGTGCCCAGGAACTCGCCTTCAGGGGTAAATGCGTCGAGCATCTGCCGTCCGAAGCGCTTGGATGCGAGCAGCACCCAGAGCACATCCGACGAATTCTGCGTATCGAGAGCGATGTCGGCGATCAGAACTGCGTCCTCAGGATGCTCGATGCGCCTGCCCCATGCAGCGACTTCCGAGCCGTCGGCCTTCACCTTCCAAACCCGATAGGGAGGCATGCCGTAGCTCACGTAGATACTCCCTTCGGAATCGGACTCCAGATTGACAAGGCTTGGGTCTAGGCGAGCTCTGTGCCGAGCCGGCGCCGGGAGCGTATTGACCAGATTGCCGATCTCATCGTAGCAGTTGATTAGCTCCACGCCTTCCGCACTAGATAGAACGTAGATTGTGCTGTCAGGCCCGCAGCAGAGACTCAGAACTCCGGGCGCGGCGAACTCCGCAATGCAAGCGCCGGCCTCGTCGTACCGGATAACGACCTCCCTATGGGCATCGGCTAGGCAGAACGTCGAATCCGCGGCGACGGCCACGTTGAGACTGCATTCCCTCTCGGCAATACAAAGGGGCTGGATGACGGAGAAAACGTCAAGCAACCCCTCACCGGCGCGGAACTTGTACACCCGGCCGTTGAGGCCGTCGCTCACGTACACCTCACCGTGCGCATCAACGTCCGCATCATCCAGGCCGACGTCCGCAAGCCCCAGAAACTCCGGCACGTTCAGCCGCCATGTGACTTCCACAGTGCCCACCGCGGGAGACCCTCCATATCGCCGTCTCCACTCACGGGCGAACAGTGACCTTCACGATCACGTGGTTCGTCATCCCAGTCAATGCTTCAACGCCGACGCATCGCCCAGTCAGGTAGGTCTCGTACCACACCTCAAGCGTGTAGTCCCCAGGTGCGGACAAATCCCACCGCCCGTTCCCAGGGCCGCGGGAGAGATCCACGGGGATCAGCCTTCGCTCGCCCGGGCGGAGCGTAACGAAATCCTTCTTAGTATGCGGAGGAAACAGGGCGGCGTTGCCTCTGTACGGAACACTGCGCCCGTCTCTCGTCACGATCACCTTGAACGGAAGCTGATTGCTCTCGAAATATGCCGGAGCAGGTGTGAACCATCCGTTCAGCTTTACCGTCCTGCGCCCCCGGTTCACTAGGGTGAGATTGACCTTCACCTCCCGGCTTGGACGAACCGCGAGGCTCAGCGGGTCTACCAGCAGGCCAACGTCGGTGGTGAGCCCGGTGCGAGTTCCCAGCCCCAGGTATTCATCCATGCGGATCTTGTCTTCGAGGGCCGCGCGCCTGTCAGCCAACCAGTTGCCGGTCCAAACCCCACCGACTCCGGCAGCCAGGAATGCCAGCAGGATCAACCCATACTTATATACCCGGCGGCCGCGCACGGAATCGTGCTCGTGCCGTTCTGCCTTGCTCATTTCTGGATCTCCACGTCGCAAGAGCTGCCCTAACCTCCCGGATGGGAATTACACACAAATCATACCACATATCGCGCTGCCCGGTCACGGTGATCCTCGATGCTGGATGCGTAACAGCAATGAGTAGGGCATCTGGGTTCCAAGTTTCAGGTCTTAAGTTTCAAGTTGGACGTTCGACGTTCCCCCACACTCCCATACCCCCATACTCCCTTCCCCCTTTCTCCCCCTCACCCACGTCGGCAGGATTAGGCCGCTTGGTGGCTAATTAGAGGATGTGAGCCGCAGCGCGCGCACCGAGGCACATGACTTGCCTGAGCCGTCACCAGAGAGCGTGTCCCCCGCCGAGGGGGAGCCGATCCACGGCGTGACCGTCCGGTCCGTCATCATCGGGCTGGCGTTCACCGCTGCTATCGCGTTCGTCACCCCGTACAGCGACCTTCTGGTGCGCGGCTCGTGGATGGCGTGCTCTCACCTGCCCATGGCGCCGCTCCTGGTGCTCATGTTCATGCTCACGGGGGTCAATACGCTCCTTTGCAGAATCGCTCCCCGCGCGAGCCTGACACATGCCGAGATTATGACTGTCTACATCATCATGCTGGTCGGCGCGCTCCTGCCTTCCTTCGGATTGGCCGCCTACCTGATTCCCACCATCGCCGGTGTGAACTACTTTGCCAGCCCTGAGAACAAGTGGGATTCCATATTCTTTCACTACATCAAGCCGTGGCTGGTGCCGTTCGATCCGGCGGGCGGGCCGAAGCAGCCTGCCGTGAAGCAGTTCTACGAGGGGATTCATCCATACGAGCCGATCCCGTGGGGGATCTGGGCGCGTCCGCTGCTCGCCTGGAGCCTCTTTGCCTTCGCGCTCTTCTTCGTCTGGATGTGCCTGGCGACGATCCTGCGAAAGCAGTGGGTTGACCGGGAGAAGCTGGCCTTTCCGCTCGTGCAGCTTCCCATCGAAATGGCGCGCACCGGTTCGGTCCCCACGGCGGCGAACGCATTCTTCCGAAACAAGCTGATGTGGGCGGGATTCGCGATACCGCTGCTGATCCACAGCCTGAATTCGCTGCATATCTACTTTCCTTCGGTGCCGGCGCTGACGATCAACCTGCCGCTCAACCAGTTCTTCCCCGCGAGGCCCTGGAGCGCGATGGGACCTTTTATGATCTTCACGCATTTCGCTGTGATCGGTTTCAGCTTCCTGCTCTCCGCCGATTTGAGCTTCAGCCTGTGGTTTTTTTTCCTGTTCTTCAAGGCACAGGAGGTCCTTGCGTCCACCCTTGGGATGGAGCCGCAGTACATGCCGAATTACCATACACAGGCATTTGCGGCGTACCAGATGCTCGGCGGCTTCCTGGTGTTCTTCGGCTACATGCTCTACCTGAGCCGCCGACAGATGCGTGAGGTCGTACGGAAAGCCTTCTTTGGCGATGTCTCCGTGGAGGATGCGAACGAGCCGCTCTCCTACCGGACGGCTCTCCTGGGCCTGATCTTTGGGACGCTCTTCCTGTCGGCATGGTGTACGATGGCCGGCATGTCCTTCCCGACGGCGCTCATATCCATGCTGATCTTCTATATGATTGCAATCACGCTGACCAGGTTCGTATCCGAGGGCGGACTGCTCTTCATCCAGGCTCCGTTCCGGCCGACCGACCTGATGGCGAGCGCCGTGGGCATCGGCGCCGTCGGCCCGGCGAACCTGACCGCCCTGGCGTTTGTCGAAAGAATCTTCATCTTCGATCTCCGTGGATTCCTGATGCCCAGCCTGATGGACGGCTTCCGGCTTTCGGATGCCGCGAGGATAAAGCGCCGAGTGCTCACGCTGACGATGGCTTTGTCCATCGTATTGGCAGCCGTGGTCTCCTGTGCAACCGTGATCTGGATTGCCTACCGTCGGGGTGGCGGAGTGAATCTGTTAGGATGGTTCCTGATAGGCAGCCCGTCCACTCAGTTCAACGTCCTCGCCCAGCACATAGTCAGCCCGAGTCCGAGGGACTTGTCCGGCGCGGCGTTCACCAGCATCGGCGCGCTGGTCACGTTGTTCATTTCGTATATGCGTGTCAGATTCACGTGGTGGCCGTTCCATCCGATCGGGTATGCGATGGGCCCTTCCTGGCCGATGATCCAGCTCTGGTTCTCGATCATGGTGGGATGGCTGATGAAGACGCTCATCCTGCGCTACGGCGGAATGCGCGGGTTCGCTCGGGCGCGGCCGTTCTTCCTGGGGCTGGTGCTCGGCGAATTCACCGTCGCCGGACTCTGGTTGACCATAGACGCTCTCAGCGGGGTCAAGGACCACAGGATATTCTTGACGTAAGCAGCTCTTGAACCGTCTGCGTGTCAAAGGAGGCAGAACAGCATGCAGGAAAGGGGAGCGTCAACCGCTCTGAAAGCAATTCAGGCTTTGTATCTGATATTGACCGTCGCGCTGGTGATAGGTCTGTACTTCGACCCACTGAAGTCGCGCGCGGCGCTGCCAGGCGCGGATGTGCTCTTCTGGGCTTTGTGCGCGGTCGGCATAGGCGATCTGGTGGCGATGCGCATAATACCGCTCAGGCAACTTCGCAGCGCGCGCTTCGCGAGCCCGGAGTCGGGCCCCGGAGCTTGCCCTGGTCCGGCGACAGCCGGCCTCATCGCAGCAGCTTTCGGCTTCAGCACGCTGTTCTACCCGGCCATCTTCTACTGTCTCGGAGGCCCTGTCGGAAAGGCGCTAGTATTGGCCGGCATATCCGCGGTCGGCTACATTCAACTGCTCACGCTGCTCCCGAAGTACACAGCCGAATCCGGCGGCTAGGTCCGGATTCCCAGCACGGGACCCATAGGGCACAAACACACGGGGCTGCGAGCGGTGTAGCTCGCAGCCCCGTGCATCGCTTGCCCTGCGTTCCTTCCAAGGTTGTTTTGATAGGTACTTGTGCTGCCTCACCAGCAGACTCGTCGGATGTGGCTTATGCCGCCTCTTTGAAGTCCTCCGGCTCAACTTCTTGGGCCTCGCCCGATGTGCAGCTCCAGTTATCGCAGTCC
Source organism: Armatimonadota bacterium (assembly GCA_035528905.1). Classification (GTDB taxonomy): domain Bacteria; phylum Armatimonadota; class UBA5829; order DTJY01; family DTJY01; genus DATKXU01. The sequence continues at coordinate 11,067 of DATKXU010000081.1, read as the reverse complement.
AGGCGCGAACAGTAGAACATCTTCCTGGTCGTGCCGTCCGTGAAGAGGACCTCCGCGATATGCGCGTATGTGCATCGCAGGCACATAACTGGTTCCATTACCGTGATGATGCGAAGTTGAGCGTCAGACTTGGTCATTTGGATGCAATCCTTATCTAGGAAATTCGGCCAGATGCGCGGGCATCGGCGTGACATCGCCCGCCGATGCCGCGGGCAGCTTTCTGATTCGTGTGAGCGCTTGTCCCTCCGATGTGCAGAACCGGAGCAGACGCGCCAGCGGCTTCGACTCCAGCAGGCCGCTGATCTGCCCGGCTTCCGCAATCACATCCAGGTGGCCGTAATGCGCCTGGAAGAGCTTTGCCACTTTTTCAAGGGATGTGAGAACGGCGAGGTTATCCCAGACTGCGCGCTTCAAGTTGATCATGACGTTATAGTGGCCCGCTTTCGCCAGCTTGCCCAGAATGTCATTCAGCGTGGAGAGCGTTCTCTTGTTGATCTCGCCGACGAGCTCCACGACTGGGACACCGGCATAGTTCCGCAGAGCGACGCTGAAATCAGAGTTCCCCATGGGTACACCTCGCGAAGCGCTCGTCAGGCGCCGGATGCCGCCAGTCGCTGGCCGACGGATCGAGGGCTCGGGAACGGAGAATCGGCCCGGCGGCTTGCCAGTTCTCCCTACTAGGTTCCTGGCGCCTGCTCACGCCTTCATTATTGGTGAAAGAATGGGGGAAGTTTAGGTGGTGTTTGCGGGACCTGAGATAATGCCGGGGTTCTTGTCATCCTGAGTGAAACGAAGGATCTGTCCATAGAGGCGAGAGTAGATCCTTCGCCCCCAGGACTCAGGATGACATAGGTAATCCGGCTGAATTCGCGCTGGAGAAACGGCTTACTCGACCTTCATCCTCCCGTCAATGATCGGGGAGATGGTCTTGCGGGCCTTGATGTAGCTCATCAGGGTGAACGGTCCGCCATCGCGCCTGAGCCGGAGATCGAGCCTCCCCAGTTCGCCCGCCCACCAGTAGTCCTGAACGATGATCGTGCCGCCGACGGAGAACGCCTGGGGTTGGTCTGTTTGCCGAACCAGTATGGGTGTCACCAGCCGAGCCGCCTCAGGGCGCCTGAGTTCCTATTCACTGCCCGTATACCTTCTTGGGGTCAAACAGTCTCTCAGCTACTATCTCCAGTGTGCATCTCGGTGTCACTTTGCGGTAGAAGCAGCTCCGGTAGCCTTCGTGACAGGTAGCTCCGATTTGCGTAACTTTGACCAGCAGGGTGTCCTGGTCGCAGTCCACGTATACATCCTTGACTAGCTGGAAATGCCCGGAGGTTTCGCCCTTGACCCAGTATGTCTTGCGTGAGCGGCTCCAGAAGCAGACCATCTTCTCTCTGAGCGTGCGCTCCACGGCCCGGCGATTCATGTAGCCCATCATGAGCACCTCGCCGTTCTCCGCGTCTTGTACGATTGCGGGTATCAGCCCGTCCGCGTCGAAGTTGAGTTGATCCAGGACCTCCATCGCTCCTCCCGAAAATGAGCAGTCGGCAGCCAGCCGTGCGTGGTGCGAAAGGCTATCAAAAGGTGTGCCTAGCCCCTTGTAGGCATCAGGACACGCTGATTATAACATACGCCCCCGACGGTTGCCAGCGGCGGACATGGAACCCTCTAAGGGGCGCACATTCGCAGGCTCGGTCTGTGAAGCATCAGTATCTATGCTTGACCCCGATCACTTGAAGCCCTGCGCCGAGCAGCATCAGGGCCATCGCGACGAGAAAGACGTATCTGACGTCTATTCCACCGCTTCTGAACAGCGATGCGATGGCCGCTCCGCAGAATGGGGCTATCGCGCCGCGAATGCCTAAGGAGAACGAGTGCAGGGCCTGGTAGTGCGATTCCCGACCGGGTTTCGCGAAGTGTAGTATGCTGTTGAAGTAGCTCAGCTCCACGCCGCCCATCGTCACCCCGCTGATCACGGCGGCCGGCAGCAGCATCCATACGTCCCTTGCCAGGAAGTAGTTCAGCGGCACCAGACTCGCAAGGAGCACATTAACCACCGTGGCCTTAAGGGGGCTTCGCATGTCTATGTACCTGCCCCAGTATAGATACGCGAGCATCCAGATGGCCGTGGACGTGTTTGAGAGCATCGCAACCTGGATCGCCGAAATATGCAGCCGGTCAACCTGGAACACGGGATAGAGCGGAGCTGCTATCAGGCTCCCAAATCCATACGTGAAGATGGATAGAGCAAACCAGGCGTACTCTCGATCCTCCTTGAAAATGGCGAACGTGTTCCGCAGGAACCTGAGCGTGCTCACCTTCTGATCCAGGCCTTCTGGATCAACCGGCGCTGTCTTGATGGTCCCGAAGGCTAAAGCCGCTGCGACCCCGAATAGCCCCGCGACCGCGAAGATGTAGTTGAAACCCACATGTTTCAGCAACCGTCCTACCAGCAGCGTGGAGACTAATGTGACGAAGGCCAGGCCGACCCGTATATATGCCATGATCCTGCCCCGGTAGTCGTCCGGGTAGATTTCTTTCAGGATGGCTGCGTAGGCCGGTCCAGCCGCGGAAGCGATTACCTGGACCGCCGTGACTATCAGCGCGAATGACAGAGGGGTCTTCGCGAACAGGATTAACAGGAAGAGAGCTCTCGCGATCACCTGCGACCAGACTACGTAAGGCATCTTGGCCTTGCCCTCCATGGCGTTCGCGTAGAACAGTGCGAACACATTCCCTATGAAGGGCGCCGCAGTCATGAGGCCTATCAGGGCGACGCTGGCGTGGAGACTGTCTCTGGCGATGAAACCTATGAACGGGAAGATGGCGCCCGTGTATACGCCGCCCAGCAAGGCGCCCCACGACTCGCGCCGGTACGCGTCACGTGCCTCTTTGGGAACAGCTTTCTCCAACAACAACTCGGACTTCCCCTCTGCTCTTGCTCAAAACGATCCGTCCGCCCGAAGCGCCGGGATCAAGTCGGGCTGCTTCTCCCACATCTATCTTCCCACTTTGCCCAAGATACCGGGCTGTACAACTTAGGATACCTGAGGCATCGGGCAAGGTCAAGACGTTCTTCTCGACTACCGCAAGAACCAATTACGCCTTGACGTAGACATCAGTCTCCTATATACTAAGGACGGCAGGCCGGATTTCCGGGCCGGAGGTGAAGCGCCATGAGGAAGAAGTTGACTGAGAAGCAGCGATCTGTGCTGAACTTCGTCATCAGATACATCGCGCAGCACGGCTATCCGCCGGCTATCCGAGAGATTGGGGCAAACTTCGGCATCAGGAGCCTGCGAGGCGTGACCGTGCATCTCGACGCTCTCCAGCGCAAGGGATTCATCCGGCGAGAGAGCACTTCCCGCAGCATTCAGGTGCTGAGAAGCCCGGCGGCCGTCGGGAGCGATGCGTTTGTGAACCTGCCTCTTGTCGGCGCGATAGCGGCCGGCGAACCCCTCTTGGCTGTGGAGAACATCGAGGCGGAGCTGCCGGTTCCGAAGGCGATGCTTGGCAGGGCGAAAAATGCGTTCCTGCTGCGCGTCAGGGGCGACAGCATGGTCGGCGCGCACATCCTCGATGGAGACCTGGTAGTGATCAGGCCGCAGCAGACCGCGGAGAGCGGCGACTTGGTGGCCGCCCTGCTGGGCGATGAGGCAACTGTCAAGCGCTTCCGCAGCGATCGTGAAGAGCCGGCGTTGATGCCCGCCAACGAAGCATACCAGCCCATCCCGCTTGTAGGCGCAGACGTGAGACTGATCGGAAAGGTGATAGGATTGCTGAGGAGCTACTGATAGTCTGCAGTCTGCAGTCTATTTTGCCTTTCCCTCAGCTTTCGTCCCAATCCTCCACAATCGGCGCCTCATCCAATTCTCCCGATGCCTGCTTGCCCTGCTCGCATATCCCGCGGAAGTTGCATCTCACGCACCGGAGCAGGTTGCCGGTCATGGTGAAGTCCTCCATGGCCGCGACATTGCGCGCGGGAATGCGGAGACAATTCACCATCGCGCTGAAGCTCTGCTTCGCGTAGAGGCGAAGGCCCTCGACATCGTCCCCGCCAACCGGGTGCTCGTTGATTTCCAGCGTCGGCTGAAGGTATACGGCGCACACCTTCACGTTCTCGATGGGGACGTTCCATTTCGAGGACGTGTACATCGCGTAGCAGGTGAGCTGCCTGGTCTCATTTTGCGAAAGCTTCCCGGTCTTCCAATCGTAGACGGTGAGCCGCTCGCCCTCCCTGAGCGCGAAGTCGAACTTCACGTACACCAGCAGGCCGTCCAGCCGAAAGGAGGCGTATTTCTCGACGGGGAGCCAGCGGTCATCGGGCGTGGCCGCGATCTGCTTGAAAATTTCGGACTCGATGAAGTTCTCGACGCTGAGGAAAGCTTTGTCCTTCAGACGATCTGTGGCCGCCGTGCCCACAGACATCGTGTAGTAGTGCTCGAAGAGGTTCGGATAAGCGTCCTTGGGGTGTGTACGCCAGAGCTGCTTCAGCGATCCCAGCCAGCCCTCGCTCAGCCTGCGTCTGGCCTCGGCCTTTGCGTCCTGCCCGGACGGAACTGCGCCGCTCCGCGCCTGCTCCAGCGCCCAATGGATGGTCTCGTGCACCACCTCGCCAACCCACATATCCAGGCCCTTTATGCTCTTCATTTCGAGGGCGAGTCTGGCCTCCTCAGGCGCGTCGGGAGCATAGCCGGCCTGGGCGAAATAGTAGTGGTAGTAGTACCGCCTGGGGCACTCCTCAAACATCCGCGCCCGGCTCAATGACCAACCCAATTCTCGGACCTTGCCTGCCATCGCGATCTACCCCCGGGCGAGTGTGGGAGAAACGGAGAATGGGGGAATGGGAGACCCGGCGACCTTAGGTCCATTACTCCATCACTCCAATGTCCCTCTCTTCATCAGCCATTCCCCCGAGGGGCTCCCAAATCCTGCCTGGGCTTGGAAATAGCCGGGCCCTGCCAAAGGAGCTAGGCAGGCAGGCGGCGAAACGGATAGATAATGCGTGATACGTGATGCGTGAGGGGTAGACTGGATAGGGCGAAGAATATGCTTTCCCGCATCCTCGACATAGCCTGGAAAGAGCTGCTGCAGCTCCGGCGCGACCGGCGCGTGCTTCCCATGGTAATCATCGCACCGGTTCTCCAGCTCGTCATCTACGGCTATGCGATCAGCACGACGGTCTCCAACATAGATACGGCCGTCTATGACGCCGACCGAAGCCCCGCAAGCCGTGATCTCATCAGGGCGATAGGCGCGTCAGGCGATTTCCGCATCAAGCATTTTCCGTCCAGTCTGCGGCAGGTGGACACCTTGGTGGACAGAGGTCAAGCGACCGCTGTGGTTGTGATCCCGCCGGATTTCAGCGAGAACCTGCGCCGGGAGGTAACGGCTCCGGTGCAGGTAATACTGGACGGAAGCGACGCGAATGCTGCCGGCACCGGGTTGGGCTACCTCCAGGCGATTTTTCGCAGATACTCACAGCATATCATAGTCCAGAGGCTCGGCAGACTCCCCGAAGCCGGAGTAACCGCCGACATACGCGTCTGGTACAATCCCACACTGGAAAGCCGGAACTACATGGTGCCCGGGATCATTGCCCTCGTCATGCTCCAGATGACCATGAATCTGACGGCCGTCTCGATCGTCCGGGAGCGCGAGCGAGGCACTATAGAGCAACTGATCGTCACGCCGATCCGCCGGTATGAGCTGATAGCCGGTAAGGTTCTCCCCTACGCAGGGATCGGCTACCTGGACGTATTCCTCGTGCTGCTCGTCGGCACTCAGGTTTTCGGTGTGCCGATCCTGGGAAGCGTGCTGCTCCTGCTCCTCCTTTCAGGATTGTTCATACTCAACGCGCTGGGCATCGGGCTCTTCATATCCGCCGTATCCAGGAATCAGCAGCAGGCGACGATGGCCATTGCGTTCATCATGCTCCCGAGCTTCCTGCTGTCCGGCTTCTTCTTCCCGATAGCGAACATGCCGGCGTTCATCCAGCCGATCACGTACCTGATCCCCCTGCGCTACTATCTGGTCATCGTGCGGAGCATCTTCCTGAAAGGAACGGGCATCGCCCTACTGTGGGATCAGGTGCTCCCGATGGCTCTGCTGGGGACGGCGATCCTGGCGGGGAGCGTCTTCGCGTTCAGGAAGAAACTCGAGTAGGGTCGGGGTCACCCGCCCCTACTCCATCGCACGAGCGTGCCGCATACAGGGGGCGAGGTGACCTCGCCCCTACTGCCCCATGACCCGTACATCGTCAACACTCGGGTTGACAAACGGGCTGCGCGCTCATACAATCCTCTGGGAGACCCAATGAGGGATAAAATGAACCGTTGGGTGTTAAGATGAACCAAGTGGAACTGCCGCAATGTAATCGTCGCGAATTCCTGAGAATGTTGGGATGCTCGGCCCTCCTGTTGGGGGGTGCGACCATATCGAATGCCAAAACAAAGCAGCGCCCAAACATCATATTCATACTGACTGACGATCAACGCTTTGACGCGATGGGGTGTGCCGGAAACCCGCTGATTCGGACCCCCAATATAGACTCGTTGGCGGCGCGCGGTGTTCGCTTCGACCATGCCTATGTGACCTGCGCTGTCTGCAGTCCGAGCCGGGCCGCCTGTCTCACCGGCCGCTACGGTAGCGCCAACGGCGTCACAACACTGGATCGCCCGCTCAACAAAGGGGAACTGACCTTTGCCCATTTCCTCGCGCGAGCGGGCTATCAGACTGGCTGCATAGGCAAGTGGCATCTCGACACCCCGCCGGCCGAGTGCGGGTTCAATACCGCCAAGATATTTCAGGGCAACGGCCCGTACTTCAACCGCCTGGTTGAAGCTGATGGTGAAAAGAAGAACATACCGGGGTTCGTAGAAGACTACATTGCAGGCCAATCCTTGGAGTTCATCAGGGCCGCCTTGCGGAAAAAGGCGCCCTTCGCGCTCTGGATGTGCACCCAGTTGCCGCACATGACTCCCGAGTTTGACTGGGATGTTCGGGAAGAGACGCTGGCCCTCTATAGTCAGGCAGCCATGCCCGTTCCTGCCTCGTGGCAAGACGATCTGACAGGCAAGCCTCCCTACCTCAAGGAAGGCCGTAGCCGGCTTAAGGCGCAGCAGTTTGGTTATGCGAAAAAGGAGGCCGTACAGCGCCACTTACAGCGTTACTACGGAGCCGTCACCGAAGTGGATGCTTCCATCGGCAGGGTGCTCAAGGCCGTTCAGGAACTGGGGCTGAACGACAACACCTGGTTCATTCTTATGGGCGATAACGGCTGGTTCCTCGGTGAACACGGGTTTACCAGCAAGGTGCTCGCCTATGAGGAGTCGATCCACGTTCCGATGATTATCGCGGGTCCCGGGCTTAAACATCGGGTTGACAAGCATCTTGTCCTGAACATTGATCTGGCGACAACGATACTCGACCTGGCAGGAATCCCCGTTCCGGCAAACATGCACGGAAAGAGCCTTCTCCCACTGCTAACGGGCCGCGACGCCAAGTGGCGCAAGAGTTTTCTTTATGAAGCGCCAACGCCCACTTTGGGAAGCCGGCCGCTCATGGCCGTGCGGACAAACAAATGGAAGTACATCCGGACGTATGACATTGAGAAGCCGTCCAGCGCCGAATTCGAAGAGCTGTATGACATGGAGAACGATGCTATCGAGATGAAAAACCTCGCCGGTGACAAGGCATACGCTGGCATTGTCCGACATCTCGCCGCGGAATTGGAGAGGCTCCGGGGATCTCTGAAAGACAAGAGGTAAGAGGCCCAGCAAGCCAGGAACCGTGGGCCGATGCCTTTGGAGTGCGGTCCACCTCAGGCGGACCGCACTCCAAAGGGGCGAGGCATGCCTCGCCCCTACTGGCATAGTGGGGTAAGGCGAAATGTTAGGTCCAATGCCAAGCGAAATATCCATTAATTCATTGATGATGGCCGACGAGCAAACTCTTCGTGATATCGCCATCCTCGAGATCGTTGCATGGGATAGGACGCCAAGACCAGGAGAAGTAAAGGTAAGGAAGCAACTATTGGAACGAGAACTTGAACAATCGGATCCTGACACCAAAAGGGTTCTTGTGGCGAAGAAGTCCGAAGTTATCATTGGGATAGGCCGCGTGGAGCGAACCTCCGACGATCCGGGTGCGTGGATGGTGTTCGGCCTGGCGGTGCATCCGGATTACAGGCGGCAAGGCATCGGGCGAGCCCTTGTCCACGCGAGCGTCGGTTTCGCTCGCTCGCGTGGTGCCAGAACGGTCCGCTCTGAAACACATGCGGACAATCGGGCTTCAATCGCCTTTCACGAGTCCGTCGGCTTTGCGCATGGCCGCTGTTTTACCGCTCCTGACGGCGATGAGATACTTGCGTTCTCGATGGTCTTGGCCGACTGACCTGCAAGGTGCATGGAAAAGGGACCTAACATTTCGCTCCGGCCGACCGGAGACGAGGCAGGGACAAGCTCTAATATTGAGGTACAGAGATTATTGGAAGGAGACTTTCGCGCTTGGAGGCCGCACGCACTGATGACTGAAGCCGATGATATCCGTGAGCTTGTGAGAATGGTCAAACGACTCTCCTTCTGCCGCGAATCTGGAACCGCGGGATTTGACAGAGCGATCGAAATTCTGGAGACGGAACTGGACAGTTGCGGCGTGCGAGGTATGAACAGGGAAACGTTCTTGTGGCCGCATTGGTCGGTAAGTGATTCGGATCTTCGGGTGAGGGTTGGCAGGTCTTTCCGTCCTGTGGCTGTAGTCCCCGTTGCGTCTGCTGGGTCAACCTCGCCGGGACCTTGCGAAGGGCGTGCGATAAGGTATCAAGGGTTGGAGGATGTCGAGCAAGGTCGGAAGCATTGGGTTCCAATTCACGAAGGGATTCCGTCTGCGCCTGTCTATCGGCAGTCGCAGGCAGAGGGGGCCCAAGCACAGCTATTTGCGATCTCTGACAGCTGCTTCTGCGAACTTCCATATGCGCAACTAGGAGAAAGATATTTCGGTAGAGAGAAGAGGTGTCCGGCAGGCTTGGTGCGCGAGTCAGACCTGGACGCTCTCGAAAACGGAACGATTGTGTTTTCGGTCGTCAGTACTTGCAGCGCTGTACCCCACCACAATCTCTACGCAGATTTTGGTCCCACTGACTTGCCTGTCCGCGTTGTTATCACCGCACACTTAGACTCTGCGCCGTTCTCACCGGGTGCGCAGGACAACGCGTCGGGCTGTGCCATCGCTGCCTGTTTGGCGGGAAAGCTCGCCGCGGCTCCGCCGGCAAAGCGCGTTCGTATCGTATGGACTGTTGGAGAGGAAACCGATTTCTTCGGCGCGTTCCAGCATATACAGTCTCACCAGGACGAGCTGGGCGGATGCATTCTTGCAATCAATCTTGATCCCTGTTGCAGTAGAGGCTCCGCCGGGACAACACTTCTAACCATTGGCACTCAGGCTCTAACCAGATGGACACATACCGTCAACGTGAACCTTTCGAGACCTTGCCGTATTGCCGACCTCGCGCAAGAAGCCACACAGGAAGAGCCAAACGTCGCATTGAACGGCGATTCGGCGGCGTTTGCCACTCATAACATACCTGGGCTCTGGCTCCATCGTGCGGCAAGTGGAACGGGCTGTCATACACCAGATGACACACCCGACAAGGTTGGTGAGGACCAGTTGCGTGACGTACTTGAGCAGTCCGAGATGTTCCTATGCGAAGCCTTGGGAATCGAAGATCGCTTTGGTGTCAACCCGTTGCTCGTTCGTTCGTTGAACCAGTATCTCGCAGACTACCCAGGTCTGTGACGAAGGGGCTTTACCGGCCTTGGGATCCTGCCTTCTGCATCAGGATGGGGTTATTCCCCGGGCAGGTATCCGGTGCGTTTGGAGTGCGGTGCGCAAGCACCGCTTTGGATGAAAAGCGGCGATTTTCGTCGCACTCCAAAGGGGCGGGGTCACCCCGCCCTACAGACGAGTATGTTACCTCACCGCTGCCGCGATGCGGGCCTTCGCGTCGGCGAGGCGCTGGGCGACGTTATCCCAGTTGACCAGGTTGTCCACGAACGTCTTCGTCCACTCCGGCCGCCGGTTCTGGTACTGCAGATAGTACGCGTGCTCCCAGACATCCAGCACGAGGATCGGCTGCACGCCCCATTGGGTGAGGTTCTCGTGCTTCTCTGCGCCCAGGACCACCAGGGCGTCATCCATCGCGCGGTAGGCGAGGATGCCCCATCCGGAGCCCTGTACCGCGTTTGACGTTGCGAGGAACAGCCCCTTGAAGGCATCTAAGCTGCCGAAGTTCGTGTTAATTGCGTCCGCCAGGCCGCCGCTGGGACTTCCGCCGCCGCCGGGCTTCATATTCGTCCAGAAGATCGAGTGCAGGATGTGCCCGGACCCGTGGAACGCCAGGTCTCCGGCGACGGCTCTGGCGTTGGCGAAATCGCCGGATTTCAGCATCGCCTGAACCTTCTCCTCGGCGGCGTTCAGCCCGGTTACGTAGGCGGCATGGTGCTTGTCGTGATGGAGACGGAGAATTTCCTCGCTGTAATAAGGCTCCAGCGCGTCGTATCCGTAAGGGAGCGGTGGTAACTCGTGCGCCATCTTCGGACCTCCTCTTGGTTTTCCGGAGCCGGCCTGAGCCAGTCCCGGGATGGACAGTGTAGCTATACCGAAACCGGCCATCGCCAGAAACTCGCGACGTCCCATGGGCATCGTCTTGCTCATCCTGGCGGCCTCACATGCGGTGATGTCTACGGCTTGCACGGTGTTTACCCATGAGGCCGCCGGTCTAAACAACTTCATCAGTAACCTGCTCGTCCTCGAAGCTGAACACCTCCTCGATGGTGCTGTGGAGCGCCCGAGAGATTCGGTATGCCAGCCTTAGCGATGGGTTGTACCGGCCCTTCTCCAAATGCACGATCGTCTCCCTCTGCACGCCGACCAACCTCGCGAGGTCCGCCTGCGTGAAACCATAGCGAGCCCGAAGCTCCGGCATTCGTGTCTTCATCAGCGCTACGTCCCCCTCAGATCGAGGTAAATGCAGCTCAGGGAGAAGCTGAGCAGGAACAGAAAGTAGGTGAGCGCCCA
>DATKXU010000080.1:0-47043 GCA_035528905.1 Armatimonadota bacterium | reverse complement strand
CCGCCAGGCGGACTATCTCAGCCGGACGCATCCCTTTCTCCCCGCAAGGGGAATGGAAAGTGTGTATGTGTAAATCAAAATCAAGGTTCAGGTCATCTGACATATCTACTAGCAGCCTATCTAGCTCAAAAACGTGATGCGTGATGAGTGATAAGTGACGAGTAAGGTAAGGGTCTCAAGCTCCCTGGAACCCTGGATCCCTTGACCCCTGGATCCCTGAGTTACGTCTCCGTCAACGGCTCCCCGGCCTTGCAGAGCGGGCACTCCGCCGGCTCGTACTTGGCAACCTCCAGGCTGAGGAGCGACTCGGTCTTCACGCCGAAATCAATCGCGCCGCCGGTGCGATCCACTAGCAGGCCGACGCCCGCCAGCACGGCATTGCTCTGATGCACGATGGCTATGGTGTCCCGGACTGACCCGCCGGTTGTCAGGACATCATCCACGACAAGCACCCGCTGTCCCGGCTCGATCTTGAAGCCTCTCTTGAGCACCCGACCGCCATCGCCCTTCTCGGCGAAGATGCCTCGCGTCCCGAGCCGCTTGCCTACCTCGTAGGCCAGCAGCACGCCGCCGGTTGTGGGGCCAAGCACCAGCCCGATGTTGTCGTCCTCGAATCGCCGGGCCAGCTCCGCGCACAGCTCCTCGACGTAGCGGGGGTACTGCAGAACCTGGAACTTCTCGAAATAGGTGTCGCTGTGCAGGCCGGAGGTCAGCTTGAAGTGGCCGTGCAGGAGAGCACCGGAATCCTTGAAAACTTGGAGAACCCGCTCCTGAGCGAGCATGTCTTCCTCCCTATACACGCGAAGAAACCGCCGATCAGCACCGATAGACAAGAGATGATCCGCGGAAACGGGGCTTCCATTCCTCGCGTATCACGCATCACGTATCACGAATCCGGCGGTATCTGCGTTCATCGGCGGTTCAAATCAACAACTGATATGGCGATTCGAGCAGTGCCTTCACCCTCTGGAGAAACTGGGCCGCCGGCGCGCCGTCCACGACTCGGTGATCGAACGACAGACACAGGTTCATCATCGAGCGAACAGCCACCCGGCCTTCGACGATGACAGGCTTCTCAGCTATCCGGCAGACGCCGAGTATCGCGCTCTGGCCGGGGGTAATGACGGGGTTGAAGGCATCAACGCCATACGCTCCCAGATTCGTAACGGTGAACGTGCCGCCGGAAATCTCATCAGCCGCCAGGTTTCCTCCGCGCGCTTTCTCGGCAAGGCTCTTCAGCTCGGCGGAAATCTCGGGCAGCCCTTTCTTATCTGCGTTTCGGACGACCGGGACAACCAAGCCACCGTCCAGGGCCACCGCCACGCCGACGTTCACCTCGCCGGGAATGCGAATCTCGTTCCCCTGAAGGCTTCCATTGATGATCGGGTGATCGAGTATCGCTCGCGCCGCCGCCTTAACGATTAGGTCGGTGTAGGTCGGCCGCGCCCCATATTTGCGCTCGAACTCCTCCAAGATTTTCTGCCGCATTTTCACCGCTTCCGTCATATCCACCTCAGCGGTCAGAGTAACATGCACGGCTGTCTGGGCGCTCTTTACGACGTTATCCGCGACCATCTTACGCATGCCCGTGAACGGGATAACCTTGCCTTCGAGCGTCGGAGCGCCCGCCCGAAGGACGTCCTCGCGCGTGATCTTTCCGCCCGGCCCGGAGCCGACGATCTCGCGGAGGTCAATCCCGCTCTCGGCCGCCATTTTGGCAGCAAGCGGGCTGGCCTTGACCTTTGCAGCCTCCGCAGACTCGGCAATGAAGGCCCGGACATCTCGCTCGACGACTCGACCCTCCGGACCCGTGCCCCGGCCGGCGAGCATCTCGATATTGACGCCGTGCTCATGGGCCAACCGCCGCGCTCTCGGTGAAATCACAAGCCTCGAAGGAGAAGACGCAGGCGCCTCAATGCCAAGCGGAGCGGATGGAGCCGCGACCTCGGCCGGGATTTCCTCTGCTGCTGCCGCCTGCTCTGGCTCGGACGGCGCTTTCTCCCCTGCCAGAAGGTCATCTATCGGCTCGTCCGCAGTGCCGACAACAGCGATCACATCCATGACCGGCACCGTCTGATCCACCTGGGCGATGATCTTGCGCAGAACGCCTGAGGCGGGCGATTCCACTTCCATATTCACCTTATCAGTCATCACTTCGAGCAGCGGGTCGCCCTTCTCAACCTTATCGCCCTCCTGCTTGAGCCATTTCGTGATTGTTCCTTCCTCCATCGTCTGGCCCAGCATGGGCAGAATCACCTTAGTCGCCATGGCAGCACCCCTGTTTCCCAAGCGCGGGTAAGTTCACACCCACAGGATACATCAAAACGCCGGGCCAGCGCAACCCCAAAAGACAGGCCGTGTGAATGCAACGCAGCGGATGGAGTGAGTGGAGAGAAGGCCAAGATAGCCGTAGCAGAGGCTTGGGCAGCTTCGTTGGGAAAGGCGAGCTAGAGCCCGAGCCTCTCCGCACATTCGCCGCAGAACTCAGCCGATTTACGGTCTGTATCCGCTATGCTGTTCGAGAAGTACATAACACAGCGCGGGCTGCTGCAGTGACGAAGGCCGAACGTGTGCCCCAGCTCGTGGACGGCTTCCTTCACCGCACGCTCGGTGAACAGACGGGTATCAGGCGGCCTGCCGTAGAACTCAGGGCGCAGTCGGTACAGCGATATCAAACATACAGCCCCGTCAACCGCCGCTTCACCGAAGACAAAGTTTAGCTGGGGCACATACAGGTCCACATCGGCCACGGCAAGCAGACGCAGGGCATCACCGGGAAGACGCGCCTCCAAGCTCTTCAGGATGGCCGTCGAGTGATACTGCCCCCTCCTCTCGTTATAGGCATACTCAGGAACGTGGAGCAACGGAAGACAGTCGGCAGGCAGCCCGAAACTCCGCTCCACCGCCGCGGCGATCTCGCCCATCAGCGAACCGTCCTCTAAGCCTAAGGGCAGCAGACAAAGCTTGTTCCGGGTCGCAGAGGTATTGGACATCGTCACGTTTTCTTTCTTCCCGGATTCTGCGCGATGGCGACCATCGTGAGAAGGCCCACCAGGGCAAAGCACGCGTAGACCAACCAGTCGCCGTGCGTGGTGTAGAAACTCTTCGCTGTGCGCGCTCGGACATCCGCGTGCAAGACTGCGCGTCGGAAAGCCCCGGCACGAGTCAGTATCCGGCCGTGCGGATCTATGATGCATGAGATGCCGGTCGCCGCCGCCCGAAGGACGTACCGCCGATTCTCCACAGCCCTGAACACGGACTTCGACATATGCTGCTCCGCGGCGGACGTGCGCTGGAACCAGGCATCGTTGGTCATCACGCACAGCAGTTCGGCGCCCGACGCCGTCAGTCGCCGTGATATGTCTGGAAATATGGATTCGAAGCAGATCGCTGCGCCTAACCTATACGAGCCGGTATCGAGCAGATTGTATCCCGGTCCCGGCGAAACGTCCATCGGCGTAACTCGGTAGTACCGGAGAAAAGGCATGTACCGCCGGAGCGGAACGAACTCGCCGAACGGCACCAGCCGCACCTTCGCATATCGTCCCAAAATCCCGGAGCCCGGGCCGACCAGAAACGCCGCGTTCAATTCCCCGCCTGCGTCGTTCTCGTCTGATCCGCCGACCAGCAGATGCACCCCTGCAGCGGCGGCCAGATCGCTCAGCTCGCGCTGGGTGTACGGGTCACGGCCGACATAGCCGGGAATGACTGTTTCAGGCCAGACGATCAGGTCGGCGTTCCTTGCGGCCAACGTCATGGTGCGATAGGTATGCCAGGTTCGCTCGTAGTATGCCACATCCTGCTCCACGTCCTGATTGATATTGCCCTGTATGACGGCGGCCCTGATCGGTCTGCCTGTCCGATCAAGCGGCCTTTTCAGCGACGCGTATCCGAGTACCCCCACGGATAGAACCGCAAGCCCGACCAGCAGCACCCGAGCGCATGCGGCTGTCCGCTGCCGGGGATTCCCGCGAGCCGCCGCCAGACTCGCGAGCGCGGAATTCGACATGGCTATGAGGAACGAGACGCCCCACACGCCGGTGAAGCTCGCAAGCTGGACAATGGGAAGCACCTTGTACTGCGAGTAGCCGAGGTCTCCCCAGGTGAAGCCGAACATGCCCAGCGAGCGAATCCACTCGAACGCAACCCAGAGCGCCGGGAGAAGGGCAAACCTGCCCCACGGGCCCAACCTGGACCCTATCAACTTCGCCGCTGCGACAAAAGCAATCATGAAGAGACACTGGAATACCGAAAGGGCCGCCCAGGGAAGCCTCCCGAATATGCCGATCCAGCACAGCAGGCTCGCGAAAAACCCGAAGCCGAACGCAGCGGCGCAGATCAAGGCACGCCCCCAGTTGAGGCGGTACGTATAGTACATCATGGGCGAGAGCGCAAACCACGCGAGCCAGTGGATATTCGCCCGTGGGAATGCGAGGGACAAGAGAATGCCGGATATGAGAGATATGATGATGCTCAGCATATGGAAGTCCGAATCGCAAATCACAGATTCGAGAGCCGAGGGCAGGAGCGCGGCTGGCGTTGAAGGCTGCGACTCCTTCTGCTATAATCGCCGTATGAACGGACGCGCGCCCTACCTTTCCCGGTTTGCTGTAATACTGATCCTGGCTGCAGCCCTCTCAGGCTGCGCCAGATCACCGGAAGGCTTAGGCCCCCTGACCCCGCGTGAGGTCTCCTTCCGAATAGACTTCGACGGGCCGATCAACGACAACTACTACTACTTCGTCGCGATTGATATCGCAGGCGGCGGTGACGGCCCGACGCCTGTGTTCCCCGGCATCGTAGCCGGGCAGGGCTGGGTCACCGGCTCCGCCACTCATTTTGTCCAGTACCATATGGGACAGTATACCGTTTGGCGAATAACCGATCTACAGCCGCTCCGGGCTGAGCCAATCGGCGCGCCTCTCAGGTCCACGCCGCCCGAGGTCGGAGGCAAGACTCTGGGCTTCACCCTCGATCTCAATGCGATCGGCGCCGCAAGCGAGTTCATGGATGTTAACATAATCGCGATAGACCAACCGCTCGCCGACGTTCGCATGCTGGACGGCCTCGGGCAACAGGGCACGGAGTTCCTCATCCTCGACATCTCCTCCGACAGGACGTACGCGAATACGGAAGACACAATCAGCCTCGAACCCAAGCAGGATGTCCTCGATCAGAATCGGGACCTGGCTCCCCGACAGCCGAACGACCAGACCCAGCCGCTGGACATCGTAGACTGGACCATCACGATTGACGTGTAACCACTGACGACTAATAGTAGTATTCCCCCATGCTGGTATCCACAGCCTGGCCGTACTGGCCGATGCCGAACCGGTCTACGCCGGGAAATGCCTTGATCCGCAGCTCCAGCCGAAGCCCCCTGTCGCTGCGGAAGCCGGTTTCATCATTGTACACGAGCGACGCCTCCCAGCAGTGAAGGTCCCTCGTGAGCCTGAAGCTCCTATAGTCAAACTCTTTCGTTATCCCGTTCCAACTGGTGATGCCTTCGAGCCGCCATTTCCTGCCGATGCGCAGGTCAACGCGGCCTCGCGCCAGGCCCAGCTTGCCGCGCTCGATGTCGTACCGCGTTCCTATGTCCAGGCCGATGCGATCGGGAACGGATACCTGAAAGTGGCTTATCAGATTGCGCCATTTCGAGCGGTTGAGATCGTAGCCTGTCGAGACCGAGAACGCATAGCTCGAGCTTGGGTGGGCTGTAAGCCTCAGGGCAAGATCCTGCCAGGGATAAGTATCGCGGTCCAAGGCATAGCCGCTGGATAGGCTCCACCTCAGCTTCTCGCTGTCTTGGTAGTCCATGACGGCGCGAAGGTAGTTGTACTTCCCTGTATAGTCGAACCGAAATGGGCTGTAGCCTTCGGGTCTCTGGTAATTGTAGCTCAACCTGCCTTTCATGTAATCATTGAATCTCGTCGTCAGCAGGCCGTTGAGTCTGAGCACGTGCTGCGCCATGTCACTCGCATAGAATGCCTGCCTGAAACCGGCGTTCACGCTGAGCTCGTTCCTGCTGCCGAGATCAAACGTCTGGCCCAACATATCCCACTGGAGGAGCAGCCGGCCCTCGCTTATGCCCGACGGCTCTTCGTGATACCTGCCCGCGCTGACCGCCAATCGCGACGGCAGCCCCAGCAGGCGCATCCCGGACCGATAGCTGTCCGTCTCGTATGTCAGCTCCGGCAGCCGGTCGAGACTGCTGTAGAAATCATCGCCGGTGTAGTCATCGCCATCCAGGTCGGTCCTCCTGCTCGCGATCAGAGACAGGTCGTACTTGTCCTCTCGCTGCCGAAGCTCGAGGACCGAATCAAGCTCACGGTCGGGCGACGTCATGCCTGAGAACTCATATGTGCGCATGTCCGTAGAGAGCATGCCGCTCATCCTGCTGCTGAACTGCTGCGTATGCCTGAGAGAGGATATGCGTGTCTGATATTCCCCGAAGCCGCTGGTCGCATTGCCCCGAAAGGCCAAAACCGTGCTTGCGTTCGGCTTAGCATGGCTCAAGTCGAGCTGCCAGTTTCGCGTCGTGGTTGCCGGATAGTAGAGGTAGTTGTTGGTACGGTAGTCCGAGGTGAGGTTCAGGCCGATCGAGCCCAGCTTCTGCTGGTGCTGGAGGCGGCCCGTAATGTTGTTTCCCCCGATCTCCCGATCCGCCAGATAGTAAAGGGACACCAGGCCGGAAGCAGCCGACAGGTTGTAGGAGTGCTCGATCCCGGCGCCGATCCCTCTCCTCTGCATCAGGTCGAGCTTGAGGAACCCCTGGGACTTCTCGGTCGCGGTGTACGCATAGGAGGTCTTGAGAAACATCCCCTCCTCCACCGAGGAGCCGATCTGCGGCAGGAAGTTTTGCCGAAGTCCTCGGATTGGGATAACCAGCGAGTTCACAGTGAATAGCCGCTTGTCCAACGCGACGAGCGAGACCCCGTGGGCGACTATCCTGCTGTCCGGATAGACATCTATCTCCTTTGCGTTGAAGTAGTAGTGCGGATGCTCCAAGTCGCAGGTAGTCAAGCTGCCGGCCTCGATCCGAAGGTCATTCTCGTCGCCGCTCAACGTTGCGCTGCGCACGAATGCCTGACCAGAAGGCTCGCCCCGCAACGTCGCCAGCTCGATACGGCTGCTCGCTTTCTCGAAGTGCCATTCCTTGGTCTTCAGATCGAGGGTAAGCTGCTCGCCTTCCACGGTACGCTGCCCGCCCCAGACGGCATCCTGCTTTATGGTGAGCTGCACGCGGCCTTTGAACACAGCGCTGTTCGCCTGGAAGTCCGCCTCGACCGAATCCGCCGTGATCTGGTAGTCCCTGTAGGAAGCCTGGACGCTGCCGGTGATACTGAGCCTCTCGTCCGGATACCACCGCCAGGAATCCCCGCCGAGCGTTACGAAATCCTCTTCGGCCAATGCAGGCAGAGATACCACCGCGCAGACAAGGAGCGCGCAAAGGATGAGCGTGAGGACATAGGGGGTCCAGAGTTTCGGGTTGCAGGTTTCAGGTTTCAGGTTTCCGCCGCGGCGGATTGGACGTTCCCCCATTCCCCCATTCTCCTATTCTCCCGCTCTCGGTGCACGCCGTGCCTCCGCGCTTGACTCCGAAATCCGCAATCCAAGATCCCAAATCCCTGCTTCACTCTTCCCGCCAGATCAAGTAGAGGCCTGCCAGCCCGAAGATGATGTTCTGGGACCAGCCGGCGATGAACGGCGGCACGGTCCCGCACATGCCGAGCGCCTTTCCCAGAAAGATGTTGTTCCAGTAAAGGAACATGACGATGACGCCCAGAAGTATCCCCGAATAGCTCCCGAACCTGGAGAACCTGAGGCTCAGAGGCGCGGCACAGAGGGCGAATACAAGGCAAGACAGGGGGAGCGAGAGCTTGAAATGCCAGTCAACCTTCATCTTCGCGACGTCCCTGCCCGCGCCGGAGAACATCGCGATCTGCCTCTGAAGGTCCCGAAATCCCATTTCCTCCGGGGTACGCTGGCTTTCCCAGAGAGCCTGTACGGCCTGCCTGAGGTTGAGCTGCATCTCGGGGAAGCTCGTCTCATATTCGGTAAGGCCATCCGGACCTAACCTGTGGAGCACGCCGTCGTAGAGAGTCCACAGGTTCTTCCTGCTCGTCGCCGACTTTGCCGTGATGAGCATCGGATAGCCGCCAACCGGTGGCACCTCGTAGATCAGGATATTGCGCAGGATGACCTGGCCGGGCCTCGGCCGCTCCACCCGCTGCACATAGAAGTAGTAGCCCTCCGACTCGAAGAACACATTCTCCTGGATGGTAGGAACGCGCTGCAGGCCCCAGATGTGGCGAATTGTGCGGTTGGCTTCCCTCTTAGCCCAAGGTGTCACGGACTCACCCAGCCAGAGGGTCAGCGCACTCGCCAGTACGCCCACCATGAAGATGGGCAGGAATATGCGTCTGAGCGGCGTCCCGGCCATCCGAATCGAGGTAATCTCGTTGTCGCGCCCAAGGCGATTGACGGCCAGGGAGGCGCCGAAGAGCACGGCGAGCGGCAGAACCATCCCGATAATCCGCGGCAGCTCGAAAACGATCAGTCGGATGACGAGCAAAAACGGGACCCTCGTTTGGATAATGAATTCTATGTTGTCGAAGATGACGCGTCCGATCAACAGCACGACGAAAGCCAGCACGCTGATGAGAGACGGCGCTATCATCTCTTTGAGGACGTACTTGTCCAGTACTTTCATGGCCGTATAGGGCGTCCGGCAGGCATATGAGCAGCCGGCTGGCTGTTCGCAGCTAGCACGCGGCACTCGGTTCTACACCTGGAGCTTCTCTGGCCTGCAACTGTGTCCTTCTCACTCCGGGTGGCAACGCGCAAGAATTTTAGCACTTCCCCTAAGCTGGTGTCAAAGGTGAATCAGGCGCCTGCTACGAGAGAGAGCAGATGAGCAGGAGCGTAAGCGCCACCCTCTATGAGTGATGCACATTCGGAGATGCATCGAGGGGCATTCGAAACTAATGGGATGTCGCAGCACATAACCGCTAGTCTATCAGCGTCTCCACCGGAGACCAGAGGTCGGTGAGCACGGGACCATGGCTGGACCAGTTCTGACCCGTCATCAGGCAGCTCACGATGAATCTCAAATCTATGCCCGATAGCGGCGGCAGACGCAATTTCCTCGCGGCGGCGGCCGCCTCGGCGAGGGTGAGAGGCTTCGTCCGCCCGTTCTGCGCCACCAGTATTACGTTCCCGCTCCGGTGACCGGCGAAAGGTGTCACATTCCCGAAGACTTCCTTGAAGGTGCGCGCTTCGCAGCCATACAGGTCGTCATCTATGCATATGTTGGCGGCGACTATCCCGTCCGGGGCGAGCGCACGCTTGACGGCCTCGAAAAACTCCTTCGTCGTCAGGTGGAACGGAATGTAGTCATCATTGTAGGCGTCGAGAATCACCCAGTCGTATGGGGGCCGCTTGTTCATGAGGATCCAGTTAATGAATGAGCGCCCGTCCTGGGTATACACGCGGACGTTCCTGCTGGGCCGCCAGTAGAAGTAATCCTGCGCAACCTTGACAACGGCCGGGTCAATGTCCACGGCGTCCACCTGTACACCGGGCACACACGACTCCAGCGCGCGTGGGATCACTGCGCCGCCGATTCCGATCACGCAGACCTTTCTCGGAGCAGGGCGGAAGACCAGCCCGGCGAAAGCCATGTGAGTGTACTCCGCTACATGCCACGAAAGATCACGCAAATCCATAGTGGTCTGAGGGCCGCGGAATCCCGCCTTGCCCGATATCAACTGGCGCACAGGGCCGTTCTGAACGACCGTGAGATGGTGGTAGGGTGTCTCTGCCTCCACCAGCACCTTCTGGGCCGACGGCATATATTTCGCAGCTTCTTTCGATGCCCGGCTCTGTGCCTCGGCCAGGACCGGACCGAGGTCTGCGGACGAGACCTGACTGAGCACCCTGCCATGGAGCGGATACTCGTATGCCTTTATCTCGCCACCCCAGGAACTCCCTGCCTGCCTGCTCACTAACAGCACAGCGGCAACCAGCGCTATGACGGCCATAGCCGAGGCCGGCACCACTGTCCGATTGGCCGAAACCAGCGCCACAATGAGCGCAATCAGCGTCATCCCTACGCCGGAACAGAGGATGATCTGCGAGATCGGGAGGTTGGGAATCAGCACGAACGCTGTCACCATGCACCCGATGAAGCTTCCGACAGTGGATATCGCGTACAGTGCCCCGGAGCGTATGCCAGCCTCCGACCTAGATTTGGTGGCGAGATGCACGCAGTACGGCGATATCCCACCGAGCAGAGCCATCGGCGGAGCGTAGAGTACCACGGCGGCGATCAGCGCGCCCCATTTGACACGCATGCCGGTATAGTACAGCCAGGCCGAGAGCGAATCCTGGTAGGACACGGTCGCGGCTACATAGACACCGGCAACCACAGCAAAAGCCGCCGGCACAATCGGCGAAGGATAGCGCTGAGTCATCCTGCCGCCCAGCGCATAGCCGATCGCCAACGCCACAAGGAAGATCCCGATCACGCTGCCCCATACGTATATGGTGTTTCCGAAGTAGGGGGTGAGCACACGCGCGCCGACAAGCTCCATGAGCATGACAAATGAACCTGCTGTGAAGACGAGCAACCAGGTAGCAAGGGTGTGGGTGAATGTGCGTTGAGGTTTGGAGCCGGTTTCCATTGCAGTACCTCCTCGCTTGGATGCCGGCATTCCTAGGAGAACAGCCGTTGCCATTAATTAAACCGGATTCTGTGTCAAATGTCAATCAAGGGCTGGCAGACAGCACTTAGTCTTGGCCTACCTGACAAAATTACCTAAAGACTTGCGGCAAAGCGCCGAAAATTGATGAATGGGACTGAAAGCATATACATGTTCCCTAATATGCGATTCAACGCGCACACCTTTCGAAGTTAGGAGGAAGCGAATTGGACATGAAAAGGCTATTTCATGCTACTGTTGCCCTCGCATTCGTGCTCCAGGCAGCCGTGCTACTGGTTAGCCCGGCATTCGGCGGCACGACCGGCATAGTCTCAGGAACGGTCACGGATTCGGCGACCGGTGAGAAGCTCGCCGGCGTGAACGTGATTGTGAAGGGCACGAACCTGACGACGGTAACCGATGAGAACGGCTACTACGTCATCACGAACGTCCCGCCGGGCGAGTGTAAGGTCACCGCCAGCTTGGTCGGCTATACCGACGCCCAGGTGGAGAAAGTTTCGGTGCTCATGGATATAACGGCGGCCGTTGATTTCGCCCTGGAGCAATCCGTAGCCGTGGAGGAAGAGGTTGTCGTAACGGAAGCGCGTCCGATGATCCAGCGAGATGTCGTCCCGACGATGTACCTCATAGAGAGCAAGGATGAGCAGACTATTCGGAACCAGCCGAACTTGCTCTACCAGACCCAAGGGATCGTGATCACGCAGCCGGGCATTGTTGCAGATGAGGGTGGGTATCCTCACATCCGAGGCGGCCGCATAAACCAGGTCGGCTACATGCTGGATGGGATTGCGATCACTGAGTCGTTAACCAACGGCTTCGGCACCAACTGCGTGACCGTCGGGTTGGACAAGTTGGAGATGTACACAGGCGGCTACCGACCGGAGTACGGGAACGCGGCTTCCGGCGTGTTCAATCAATCGGTCAAGACCGGACGAACCGCACCGGGGTTCTCCTTCGAGAGCCTGAGCGGTTCCCAATCCTTCAGAGGGGTCTGCCCACAGATGGGAGGAGTCCTGGAGAACGGCATGGACTACTACCTCGGTGCATACGTGTGGCACAGCGACCTCAAAGGTCTTGATTACAACGAGGTGGACTCGTCCGACCTGGTCAGCAAGGTCAACTACCCAGCCGGCAGTAAGGACAAGCTTACGCTGCTGGTGGCACAGGGATCCGCTCACTTCCAGTACCCCTATGTCCACACCCAGACCTATGGGAAAGCGGGCATGCAGACTATAGGTTCCGAAAGGGACCACACCCATCAAAGCCACGTGCTAACGGCTCTGACTCTGAACCATACCATTAACGCAGCCTCTTTCTTCACAGTCAGACCATATTATTTCCGGTCCCGGAACAAGGTAGATGGGCTTTCCGACGATTTCGGCATTTGGGTGGAGAACGAATCCGCAGCTACCGGGCTGCAGCTCGACTACACGAACCAGGTTTCCCCGAAGCACTTGTTGAAGGCGGGCGCTCTTCGAATAGCCAGCAACAACAAGTACTGGGCCAACGTTCCCAGCTACGGCACGTACGAGTACACGGCAAATACCGATACGGCGCAGACGGGACTCTACATGCAGGACCAGATGAATCTAGGCGCGCGGTGGAAAACCGACGCCGGCCTCAGATATGACCACATGAAGTACGACAAAGAGATCAACTCAGACACTGCCGAGTCGCAGGTCAGCCCGAGATTCGGCCTGTCGTACGCTATAGATCCGAAAACGAACCTCAGATTCTCCTATGGCCAGATGATTCAGTTCGTTTACACCCAGGCCATGGAGCGAAACTATGTGGATCCCGAGTGGGGCTGGTTATATGCCGATTCCGACCTGAAGCCGGAGAGGTGCACCCAGTACGACCTCGGCTGGGAACGGCAGGTGAGCAACAACTACTCAGTCCAGGTGACGCCCTTCTACAGGAAGTTCAAGGATCTGCTTCAGACCACGCTGCTTGATCCGGCGAATCCCGATACATCGCCGATTATCTTCAGCAACCTCGGCGAAGGGACCAGCAAGGGCGTAGAGGTTCTCCTCAAGAAGCGCGAGATCAAGAACTGGTCGGGCTGGCTGGCCTACACCTACTCGAAGGCACAGGCCCAGTGCAGCAGCGAGCGAGAGTTCATCACGCCGGGAGTTACCCAGTACGTAGACTGGGATCAGAGGCACACCATCGCCCTGGTGCTGAACTATGTAAAGAACGGCTGGATCTACAGCATGACCGGCGAGTACGGAAGCGGCCTACCATACTACCTGGACGACGGCGATCCGGACACGCCCGCGGAGACTCCGAACTCCCGTCGCGTGTCCGCGCACGCGGCGTGCAACCTGAACATCTCGAAGGAGGTCAAAGGCGGATGGCTGCCTCAGGGCGAAGTTCGCTTGAGCGTCTCGAACCTGTTCAATAGCGGCGCTGTGCTGGATCGCAGCACAGACGGGGAATCGACCGCCCGAGTGGCGCCCAGGTTCGTCAGCATGAGCTATGTCAGGCAGTTCTAGCCTCTGCCTTGCCATAGTATCGAGCCAAGAAAGCCCCGGAGCCTCTCCGGGGCTTTCTTGTTTAGGCCGATCTATTCGGGCGCCGCAGGCACGATGACGGGGAGAATGGAGGGAGCGATCGAGACCTCGACGGGGGTGGCTCCGAATGCGTCGCCGTCCAACTGGACCATGACCTCGGGATCGGATCTCACAGTAACTTTGGAGGTTCGGAAGTACCGAACCGCCCTGTGGTAGAGATGGCGGTGGATGAATACCTCCGCCATCTGGCGCATGAAGCCTATCTTATCGGCAAGCGGACGCTCGAATACGCAGACGTCCAGCAGGCCGTCGTCGGGAGCCGCGTGCGGCGTGATCTTCAGGTTGTACGTGTAAGTGGACACGTTGGCAACCATGACCAAGAAAGCCTTTGTCGAATACGTCCCCTCCGGCATTTCCAGAACCACGTTTGTGGCACGATATCGGGCGAGGGTCTCCAGCCCCTCAAGCACGTATGCCGATGACCCGATCATGTCCTTGAGCGGCTGAACGACGTTCGCAACCACCTCGGCGTCGAAGCCGAACCCCGCCATCAGGGTGAAATACCGCCCGTTGGCGCATCCGAGGTCAATCTTCTTCACAACCCCATCAGCGATGGTCTGAATGGCCTTTCGGAAATCGAGAGGAATCCCCAGCTCCCTGGCGAGGACGTTGACGCTCCCGATCGGGATTATGCCCAATGTCGCATCAGTGCCGACTAGGCCGTTTATGACTCCGTTGACGGTGCCATCTCCGCCGCCCGCAATGATGGGGTCATAGCCTTCATCAGCAGCTTTTCCGGCGAGGGCGTAGCCGTCCCCAGCCTTGGCCGCGACCGCGATCTCGCACGGTATGCCGTGCTTGCGGAATGCGCGGTTAAGGCTCTCCTCGACCGCTGCTGATTTCGCCCGGCCAGCGGCCGGGTTCAGGATCAGGATGGGTTTCATGGCAGCTACCGGGTTCCACTGCCGCAACGAATTGCATTCCGGCAGCATCGGAACAATCCAGACGCGCCCAGGAATAAATTTCTGGGCTAAACGTGAGCGAATTCCTCCGGGCTAAAGTTCTCTAAGTAACGACCGTTAGTACCTGCGACCGAGATACCCCCTCTCCCCGCATGCGGGCGAGAGCATCATTTTGTTGAGCTACAACCGGCGGAGACTACTTAGAGCTCCACAACCGCCTTTGGGGCCTCCTTCGACAGCTTGATCTCCCGATCGCCCGAATAGAGGGAAACCCGCTCGCCGGAGAGAAGCTCGTAGGTGACCTTGCCCCTCTGCACATCTACCCCAATCAGGCGGCCGCGATAACGGATCTTGAAACGATAATACTCCCACGCCTCCGGCAGCACGGGGTTGAATATGAGCTTGTCCTCGTAATCGCGCATTCCCGCTATGCCGTTGATGACGGACATCCACGTGCCGCCGAGGCAGGCGGCGTGAACGCCGTTGCTCGCATTGTTCTTGAAGTCGGACAAATCCATATACGCAGACAGGCGGAAGTAGTCATACGCCTCCTCCACCTTGCCGATCTCCGCGGCGGCAATCGAGTGAATGGCCGGCGAGAGCGAGGACCCGTGGTTCGTCCGGGGCTCGTAGTACTCGTAGTTCGCCCGCTTGACCGGCTTGCCGAACCTGTCGCCCAGCGTGACCATGAGGAGAACGACATCGGCCTGCTTGGCCACCTGCATCCGCCAGAGATTGAGCGGATGATAGTGCCACCGAATGTCGGTGTAGAGCGGAATCTTGGTCATGTCCACAGGGTCCCTGAACAGGAAGCTGTCGTCCTGCTTGTGGATGCCCAGCCGCTCGTCGAAGGGGATGTACATGTTGTCCGCGGCCTTCTTCCACACCTCCGGTTCGTCATCGCTCAGACGGATCTTCTCCTTGAGGGCTGCCAGCAGGTCCGGGCGCTTCTCGCAAATCTCCTTGTAGGTCCTGACGGCGAAATCCAGATGGAACTGTGCCATCACATTGGTGTAGCAGTTGTTGTCCACGGCGCAGCCGTACTCATCAGGGCCGCAGACGACATTGATGCAGAACTTGTTGTCCCTCTCGGGGATGAATTTGCCCCTATCGGCGAGGAACCGGGCGCTCTCGAAGAGCATCTCGGCACCGCAGCGGTACATGAAGTCCGTATCCCCGGTCTGCACATAGTAGCGCCAGACGGCGTGTATCACATCAGGGTTTATGTGGTACTGCGCGGTCGCAGCCTCAAAAATGACGCCGCACTCCTCGCCGTTGATCGAGTTCCACGCCCAGAGCGCTCCGACGCCGTCCATCTCGGCGGCATGTGCACAGGCCTTGTCCAGGATGTTGTAGCGATACATCAGGAGCGGCCGCACCAGCTCCGGCTGCGTGTAGTTGAACATGGGCGATATGTACATTTCCGCGTCCCAGTAGACGTGGCCCCAGTATCCATCGCTCGTCATGCCGGTCGCGGATATGGAGCGTCGGTCGTCCTCCGGATGGCTCTGCCTCAGATGGAAAAGCGTGAAACGCACCGCCTGCTGATCGGCCGTGTTCCCGCCGATCTCGATGTCCGCCGTCTCCCAGAAGGCATTCCAGAAAGCTGACTGCTCTTCGTAGAGCTTATCGAATCCGTCGCGGAGAGTGGCGTCAACCCCGGCAAGCGCCAGGCTGAGCACATTCTCGGCGGCCTCCTCGAAGGACGTGCAGAAGCGCGCATGCTTCTCCAGGACGATTTTCTCGCCCTCGACGGCCTGGACATTCAGCGTGTAGATCAGAGAGTCGTCGGTGAAGAGGTCAGTCGTTTCCGCGTCCCCCGGCGCATTCAGCTTATGGCCGAAAGCCATGCCGATGGTGAAGTTCGATTCCCTGGTGCGGGTCAGGAAGAAATGGCAGCCCTCGACGCAGCCCTTCTCCACGATCTCCGTGGCGCAATTCGGAAAGACATTGCCCCGATGTTTGCCTTTAATGACCGATTCGAGCACCACGGAGCCGGTGAAGTTCAGCGGAGTCACTTCATAACGGATTGCGGCGCTGTGGCGCCTGACCATGCTCACAAGTCTCGTGCTCTCGATGCGGACCTTCTTCCCGCCGGGCGATTCCCAGGTGAGCGATGATCGAACCACGCCGTTCTTGAGATCGAGCTCCCTGCGATAATCCGAAACCTTTCCACTGAAAAGGCTGAACCGCTCCCCCTCGACCTCCAGATTGATCGTCGTCCAGTGGCCGATGTTCGCCATCGCGTGCCACCGCGTCGGGAGGCCTTTCCACGCGACCAGGTGATGATAAGGGAGGTAGTCGTAAATGCCGTTGATGAACGTGCCGGGGGCAGAGCAAGACGCCACTTGCGGCTCGTCCCGATCGTAAGTCCCGCGCACTCCCATGTACCCGTTGGTGAGGGCGAACAGGCTCTCCCAATACGCCGCCTTTTGGGGGTTTATCTCGGTCTCGGCCACTGCCCAAGGCTCGGCTTGGACGTACTTCTTGTGGCCGGCTTCGAGCATGGCGTCAATGTCTATCTCGTCGTAGCCGACCATCGTCTCCAGGGCTTCCGGAAGGCGGTCGGGCGTCCCCACGCCGATGCACTTCATCCCGCCGCGCCGGGCCGCCTCCACACCGGAGGCGGCGTCCTCGAAGACGAGGCAATGCTGAGGAGGGACGTTCAGTCTCTGCGCCGCCAGCAGGAAGATTTCCGGATCCGGCTTTGTCTTCGTAATGTCGCAACCCGTGACGATCGCGTCGAAGAAGTCCGCGAGGCCGAGGCGCTCGAGAACCATCACTGCGTTCCTGCTTGCCGAGCAGAGAGCGAGCTTGACATCCCTGGCCTTGAGCGCCCTCAGAAACTCCACCGCGCCCGGGTAGAGATCATCCTCGCCGATTTGCCGCAGCAGCTCGATATAGTACTCGTTTTTTCGGTCGGCAACGGCGACCTTCTCATCTTCCGGCAGGCCGACCTTGTTGTGATCGAGGATGACCTGGAGCGACGCCATCCTCGAGACCCCACGGCACTTATGGTTTATCGTCTCGTCGAACTCCCAGCCCTGCTCGTCCGCAAGCCTCTTCCAGCCGAGGTAATGATACTTGTCCGTGAAGACTATCACCCCGTCTAGGTCGAACAGGACTGCTTTGATTGCATTCTTCATCGTCTAGCCTTCAAGGGCTCTATGTAATGAGTACGGAGAGGGGAAACCTCCGGCCGCCACAGGTGCGGCCCCTACCATCATCTGCGTCAATCGGCGTTCATCGGCGGTTAGATTTGCCTACTCCACCGTCACGCTCTTCGCCAGGTTGCGCGGCTGATCTATCTCACAGCCAAGCCGCTTCGCCACATAGTACGCAAACAGTTGAAGCGGCACGACAGCCAGCACGGGCATGAAGATCTCCTGCGCTCTGGGGATATGGACCGTGTAATCGGCGACCCGGTGTGTTTCGGGGTCACCCTCTTTGGCGATGGCGAAGACGCATCCTCGCCGAGCCTGGACCTCCCTGATGTTCGACAGCATCTTCTCGCGCACACGATCTTGAGTAACAATGTTGATGACGGGCATCCCCTGAGTGATGAGGGCCAGCGGGCCGTGCTTCATCTCGCCAGCGGCATAGGCTTCCGCGTGGGTGTACGAAACCTCCTTGAGCTTCAGCGCCCCTTCGAAGCAAAGGGCGAAGTCAATGCCCCGGCCAAGGTAGAAGAAGTGCTCCCTACCGGCCAGCTCCTCGGCGATGGCCTGAACCTCCTTCTCAGTTTCCAAGGTTTTGGTAAGGAGATCGGGAAGCTCACGCAGTCCGCGAACGTAATCCGCCTCCTGCTCGGCTGTGATCACGCCTCTGGATCGCGCGATGTAGAGGCCGAGCAGATACAGGGCGACCAACTGGCTCACATAGGCCTTCGTGGATGCAACGCAGATCTCAGGGCCCGCCCGTGTGTACAGGAGGTTCTCCGCCTCACGGCACATGGTGCTTCCCACGACGTTGACGACGCCGATTGTGGCCGCGCCGGATGACTTCGCCAGACGCAGAGCCGCCAGCGTATCCGCCGTCTCACCCGACTGGCTGATGGTGATCACCAGGCTGCGGCTGTTGAGGATCGGCGCACGGTACCGGAACTCCGAGGCAAGCTCCACATCCACGGGCATGCCGAGAATCGCCTCGAAGAAGTACCTGCCCACACAGCCGGCGTAGTACGCAGTCCCGCAGGCAACCATGAAGATGCGGTCGAAGTGCCGAATCTGCTCCTCCGACAGCTTGATCTCCTCCAGGCTGACGGAATCCTCCGGGGTCAAGCGGCCGCGCAGTGTATCCAGCGCGGCGTCAGGATCCTCGTGAATCTCCTTCAGCATGAAATGCTCGTAGCCGCCCTTCTCTGCGGCGGCTGCATCCCAGGTAACCCGGAAAGTGGACCTGGAGACCGGCCGGCCGTCGGCCGAGGAGATATCGAGGCCGTCCAGGGACATCTGAACAAAGTCGCCGTCCTCGAGGGCTATCACATCGCGCGTGTACCCAAGCAGCGCGGGAATATCCGAGGCGAGGTATTTCTCGCAATCGGTGAGGCCGATAACCAACGGACTGTCCTGGCGAACCCCAATCAGCAAACCCGGAGCATGCCGAGAGATGATGCCCAGCGCGTAGGAGCCGCTCAGCCGAGAGACTGCTCGCCGCACCGCCGAAACAAGATCGCCATCGAAGTATTCCTCGATCAAGTGGGGAATAACCTCGGTGTCCGTCTCTGATTTGAGGATATGGCCTTTCGACTGGAGTTCCTCGCGCAGCTCCAGGTAGTTCTCCACAATCCCGTTGTGAACTACGGCTATATCGCCCAAGCAGTCGGTATGAGGATGAGCATTACGGGTTGACGGAGGACCGTGTGTTGCCCAACGGGTGTGAGCTATACCCAACTCGCCGGAAAGCTTCTGGCCATCCAGTAGAGCCTTCAAGTCCCTAATCTTCCCGGCGCTCCTGGTCACCGCCAGTCGGCTGTCCTCAAGAACCGCAATCCCGGCTGAGTCGTAGCCTCGGTATTCCAACTT
The DNA here is from genome assembly GCA_035528905.1 of Armatimonadota bacterium. Lineage (GTDB taxonomy): Bacteria > Armatimonadota > UBA5829 > DTJY01 > DTJY01 > DATKXU01. The sequence goes on along the minus strand of DATKXU010000080.1, from coordinate 27,820 downwards.
TGAAAGCTGATCAATCAGCGTGTCTACGCAGTCCCTTCGACCAACGAAACCAACTATGCCGCACATAGAATCCTCCTTACTCGCAATCAGCCGGCGGCAGTCAGGATAAGGCCCACCAACCCATCAATGCCTGAAGTGCCTGACGCCGGTGAAGACCATGGCCATGCCATATCTGTTCGCGGTATCAACGACCTCCTGATCCTTGACCGAACCGCCTGGCTGGATTATGGCTGCGACTCCGGCCTCTCCCGCCTCCTGAGGCCCATCCGGGAACGGGAAGAACGCATCCGAGGCCAGAACCGCACCTTTCGCCTTGTCTCCCGCCCGGGCAACCGCCAGCCTCACGGAGTTCACGCGGTTCATCTGGCCGGCGCCGACGCCCAGAACCTGCTTGCCCTTCGCGATGACGATGGCGTTTGACTTTACGTGCCTGACCACCTTCCAGGCGAAGAGCAGGTCCTCGATCTGGGCATCCGTGGGTGTCCTCTCTGTAACTTTACGCAGGTCGGAACGGCTCAGTTCCGAGACATCCCTGTCCTGAACGAGCAGGCCGCCGGTGACCTTCTTCATATCCTTGCTCTCGATGCCTGCGACGGCCTCCGGCCGCTTGAGATCGCCGACCTCGAGAAGACGCAGGTTCGCGCCCCATTTCTTCCTCTCCGTGAGAACGGGAATCGCGTCAGACTCGAACCTCGGTGCGATGATCACCTCGTAGAACGCCTGGCCGCCCATGATGGTTTCGGCGACCTTGGCGGTCAGTGCGCCACTGAAGGCGATGATGCCTCCGAACGCTGATACGGGGTCGCCTTCGAGCGCACGCAGATATGCCTGAGAGAGGTCGTCTGCCACCGCCGCGCCGCATGGGTTCGCATGCTTGATTATGACACACGCCGGCTCATCGAACTCCTTGACCAGCTCCAGGGCGGCGTTCGCATCCCAGATATTGTTGAAGGAAAGCTCTTTGCCGGAAAGCTGCTTCGCGCTCGCGATGCCGGGGCCGGAGTAGCCGGGCGTTTTGTAGAACGCGCCCTTCTGATGGGGATTCTCGCCGTACCGGAGCTCCTGCACCTTCTCGAACCGGAGGTCAATCAGGCGGGGGAACTCCTCAGCGGGCATGAACCTGCGCCGGAGGTAGCCGGAGATCATCGTGTCGTAAGCCGCCGTGTGCGTGAACGCCTTCGCAGCGAGCCCGGCGCGCGTCTCGTAGGTTGTTTCGCCCTCGTTCTCGCGCATCTCCTGGAGAACGGCGCCGTAATCCCCGGGGTCTACGACAATCGTGACGCTGGCGAAGTTCTTCGAGGCCGAGCGAACCATTGACGGCCCGCCGATGTCTATGTTCTCGATCGCGTCTTCGAGAGTGACGTCGGGTTTTGCGACCGTCTGAGCGAAGGGATACAGATTCACCGCAACCAGGTCAATCGGCTTGATCCCATGCTCCTCCATCTGCCGCATGTGGTCCGGCTTCGACCGGTCGGCCAGCAATCCACCATGAACCGCCGGGTGCAGAGTCTTCACCCGGCCCTCCATCATCTCCGGGAAGCCGGTGACCTCCGAGATACCGGTGACTTTTATCCCGGCATCCGAGAGCGCCTTCGCGGTGCCCCCGGTTGAGATGATCTCCACGCCCATCTCCGCCAGGGCTTTTGCGAACTCGACGACTCCGGACTTGTCGGACACGCTGATCAGCGCCTGCTTGATTCTCGGCATAGATGACCTCCATACAAGAAAAGATTGTCCAAGAAGATGGAGACTAACTGGCCGGAAGCACATGCACCACACGGCCTTCGACGCGGAGGCGGCCTTCCGCGAAGAGCTGGATCGCTTCGGGGTACGCCTTGTGCTCCTGGATGAGTATCCGCGCCGCGAGGGTTTCCCAGGTGTCACCCTCCTCCACGGGTACGGCCTTCTGGAGAATAATGGGACCGGTATCGTATTCCTCGTCCACGAAGTGTACTGTGCAGCCGGAAACCTTCACACCATAATCGAGGGCCGCCTGGTGGACGCGCTCGCCGTACATGCCCTTGCCGCAGAACAGGGGGATCAGCGCCGGGTGGATGTTCATTATCCGCCAGCGGTAGGCGCTCACGACCTCGGAAGGCAGGACGCGCATGTAGCCGGCGAGGCACATGAGATCGGCTTCGTGCTCTGCCAGAACCTCAAGGAGGCGGGCGGCGTATTCTGCGTCGGTCGCAAAGGCTTTCGCCCGAACCTCGACCGCCGGGATGCCTGCATTCCGCGCGCGATCCATAGCGGGAGCATCCGCCTTCGTACCGATGACGACGGCGACCTGCCCGTCAATTCGGCCTTCCTTGCACGCATCTATGATCGCCTGGAGATTGCTCCCTCGGCCATGGGCGGATACCATGACCGCGATGTTGATTTGACGTTTTGAGCTGTTCAAGGGAGTGCCTCAGGTTTCAAGTTCCAAGTTCCAGGTTTCAAGTTCCAGTCCCAAGTTCCAAGTTAGGAAACCGAGCAACTTGTAACCTGTAAGCTGAAACTTGGAACTGTTTACAGAACCTGCACCTCGCGGCTGCCTTTGCGCACCTCGCCGATCATGTAGCTCGTCTCGCCCATCTCGGCCAGACGTGCGACAATCGCCGTCGCCTGCTCCTTAGGCGCCACAAGGACATAGCCGATGCCCATGTTGAACGTTCGATACATCTCCGGCTCGGCAATGGCGCCCATCTCCTGTATCAACCGGAAGATCGTCGGGACCTCCCAGCTCCGCCTGTCCACCGCCGCCTGGCAGTCCGCCGGCAGCGCCCTGGGTACGTTGTCATAGAACCCGCCGCCGGTGATATGCGCCATGCCGTGGATGTCGAACTCGTCGAGCAGCGTATGCACAGGCTGCAGGTAGCTCCGGTGCGGTTTCAGCAGCTCCTCGCCCAGAGGCATGCCCAGCTCCGGCACGCGCTGGTCAATCCGCCACTTTGCTCTCTCGAAGAAGATGTGCCTCACGAGCGAGTAGCCGTTCGTGTGGAGGCCGTTCGAGGCTATCCCAACCAGGACGTCGCCGGGGAGAACGTTTGAGCCGTCAACCACCTTGCTCCGATCCACCAGGCCGACGATGCATCCGGCAAGGTCATACTCTCCGGCAAGGTACATGCCCGGCATCTCTGCTGTTTCGCCGCCGATCAGGGCACACCCGGCGCTCCGGCATGCCTCCGAAAGGCCCTTGACGACTTCCACCACTACGGTCGGGATGAGCTGACCCGTCCCAAAGTAATCGAGGAAGAAGAGCGGCTTTGCCCCCTGGACCAGGATATCGTTGACGCAGTGGTTCACGAGGTCGTGGCCCATAGTGTCGTGCTTGTTCATCATGAAGGCAACTTTGAGCTTCGTGCCCACGCTGTCAATGCTGGATACGAGCACTGGCCGCTCTACTCCGCCAAGCGGGAGTTCATACATTCCGCCGAACGTGCCTATCTCGGTCAGGACACCGGGCGTGAAGGTGGACTTGATGTACTCCTTCATCCGCATGACGGCTTCGTTGCCCGCGTCTATGTCGACACCCGCACCTTTGTAGGTCGCTCTCTCGTCCATGGCCAATCCCCTCCTAGCGGATACCCGTCTGCTCGTTCCTCCGGCTCAGCACACCCGCCCCGCCTTCGTCAGCCTTTTCGCCTTCAAGAGTGAATTTCGAGACCCTGACCTGCTCTGGAACCTCAATCGGGTACTTGCCATCAAAGCAGGCGAGGCAGAACCTATCCCGCCTGATGCCGAGCGCCCTCATCAATCCCGGAATGCTCAAGTGGCCCAGGGTGGTGGCGCCTATGTGCTTGCATACCTCCTCAACTGGAAGCCTGGAGCCGATCAACTCGCTCTGCGTCACCATATCAATCCCATAGAAGCACGGGTACTTGATCTGCGGCGAAGTGATGCGCACGTGCACCTCGGCCGCTCCCGCGTCCCGAAGCATCTTGACGGTCGGCGCGGTAGTCGTGCCTCTCACAATGCTGTCGTCAACCATCACGATGCGCTTGCCGGCGAGGGACTCCCTCAGGGGCGAGAGTTTCATCTTCACTCCAAGCTCGCGCATCCTCTGGTCGGGCTCGATAAACGTCCTCTGGATATAGCGGTTCTTGATGACGCCCTCGCCATAAGGTATTCGCGATGCCTCCGCGAACCCGATAGCCGCCGCCGTTCCTGTATCCGGGATTGGGATAACGATGTGTACGCCGGGGGCCGGGTGCTCTCTCGCCAGCTCGTGCCCGAGCCTTCTGCGGACCATATGGATCGTATGCCCGCACATTACGCTGTCGGGCCTGGCGAAGTATATGAATTCAAATACGCAGAGCGCGCGCCGCGCCGTCGGCATCACCTGGGTTTCCCTGAGGCCGGACCTGTCAATCACGACCATCTCGCCCGGCTCTATCTCGCGCATGAACCTGCCGGCTATCAGATTGAGAGCGCAGGTTTCGGATGAGATGACATAGCCATTGCTGTCCAGCCTACCAAGGCACAGCGGCCTGATGCCGTTTGGGTCGCGCAGTCCTATCAGCTTATCTTCCGTAAGCACCACCACCGAATAGGCTCCGGAGACCTTGTGCATCATCTCCACAATCGCCTCTTCCACGGTGGGGGCGCTGCTTCGGGCGATCAGCCTGGCGATGATCTCGCTGTCGCTGGTGGACTCGAACTCCTGGCCGTCCGCTTCCAGCTCGGCTCGCAGCTCGGCGGTGTTGATCAGATTTCCGTTGTGAGCTACCGCAATGCTCCCGTATGGCGAGTTGCATACGACGGGCTGGGCGTTCCGCAGCATGCTCGACCCGGTAGTGGAATATCTCGTGTGACCGATGGCTATATGGCCGCGCAGCTCCCTCAGGATCGTCTCATCGAAGATCTGTGTGACCAGGCCCATGTCCTTGAAGAAGCGCATCTTGCTCCCGTCGGACACGGCGATCCCGGCGCTCTCCTGGCCTCGATGCTGGAGGCCGAACAGGCCGAAATACGTCAGCCTGGCGACATCCTCCCCCTCGGCGAACACGCCAAACACGCCGCATTCTTCGTGTGGACTCTCAGCCATACCTTCCAAAATGCACTCTTCCTCCATTGTCCTAGTCCCTCAGCTAAATCCCCAGCCTTTCGAATATCGCGTCCACGTTGCGGATGTGGCGCTTGTAGTCGAATATCTCCGCGAGCTCCTCTTTGCTCAGGGCGGAGGTCACACGCGGGTCGGATTCGAGCGCCGCGCGGAAGCTCTGCCCTTCCCAGGCTTTCGCGGCGTTCTCCTGGACCACGGTGTACGCATCCTCGCGTGACAGTCCTTTCTCCACCAGCCTGAGCATCACTCGCTCTGAGAAGACGAGGCCGCCCATTAGCTCCAGGTTGCGCATCATGTTCTCCGGGTAGATGATCAGCCGCTCGACGACTTTGGCGAACGTGTTCAGCAAGTAATCCACCAGTATGCAGCTATCCGGGATGATGATCCGCTCCACAGATGAATTGGTGAGGTCCCGCTCGTGCCAGGTGACGATATTCTCAAGCGCCGGGAACGCATTCGAGCGGACGACCCTCGCGAGTCCCGCGACCTGCTCCGACAGCCTGGGATTCCGCTTGTGCGGCATTGCGGACGACCCTTTCTGCCCCTTAGCGAAGTACTCCTGCGCCTCCAGGATTTCGGTTCGCTGGAGATTCCTCAGCTCGGTGGCGAAGCTTTCCAGCGAGCCGGCGATGATAGCCAGCGCCGTCAGGAATTGAGCGTGCCGGTCGCGAGCAACGATCTGCGTGGAATGCTCCGCCGGCTCCAGCCCCAGCTTATCGCAGACGTACCGCTCGATTCTTGGATCAATATTCGCATAGATGCCGACCGCGCCGGACACTTTCCCGACGCCGACCGCCTTGCGGGCGGACTTCGTTCGCTCGATGTCGCGGAGGATTTGCGCGTACCAGCCCGCGAGCTTGAATCCGAAGGTGATCGGCTCGGCATGGATGCCGTGCGTCCGCCCGATCATGAGCGTGTGCTTGTGCTCCCTGGCTCGCCCCCGGACTACCTCCGCCAATCGCTCCAGGTCAGCGATGATGAGGTCGGCGGACTCCCGCATGAGGAGGCCCAGCGCGGTATCAACGACGTCGTAGGAGGTGATCCCGTAGTGGACGTACTTGCCTTCCTCGCCCAGGTTCTCGGTCACAGCCTTCACGAACGCCATCACGTCGTGCTGGGTGGTCTCCTCGATTTCGAGGACGCGCTCGACCGTGAACTTCGCGCCCACTTTGATCTTCGCAGGGGCGTCCTTCGGGATGTAGCCGTATTCCGACAGCCCCTCGGCGACCGCGATCTCGACGTCGAGCCACTTCTGAAATCTGTTTTCCTGCTCCCAGATCGCCTTCATCTTAGGCAGCGAGTAACGGTCTATCATGCCATTCCCTCAAGATGCCCTATTCTTAGCCTCTACATCGTTGGCGAGGCGGTCTTTCAGGTCCTTGATCCTCCGCCGCAGCTCCGGGTACTTTATCGAGAGCATCTGCACAGCTAGAATGCCCGCGTTTCTCGCGCCGTTTATTGACACAGTGGCGACCGGCACCCCCGAAGGCATCTGCACGATGGAAAGAAGCGAGTCCAGCCCGTCCAGCGCGGCGGTTTTGATCGGTACCCCGATTACCGGAACAGGCGTCAAGGCTGCAATGACTCCCGGCAGATGTGCGGCGCCGCCGGCTCCGGCGATGATGACCTCCACGCCAGCATCCTCCGCGCCCTTCGCATAGTCTATCGCAAGCTGCGGGCTTCGATGGGCAGAGACAATTTTGACCTCGTGCTCTATGCCGAGGTCTTGTAGTACCTGCGCTGCCTCCTGCATCACCGGGAGATCCGAATCGCTTCCCATCAAGATGCCGACTTTTACACTCACTGCGCCCTGACTCCTCGTATCGTGATGAGTGATACGTGATGCGTGAGGCGCTAAGTCCCTCACGCATCACGTATCACGTATAGCTCTCGCTCCTATGTCCTTCCGGTAGTACATGTTCTCGAAGTGGACTTTCTCCACCGCCGAATATGCGCGCTCGATCGCCGCCTTGAACGTATCGCCGACCGCCGTCACTCCGAGCACGCGGCCGCCGCTCGTGACCACGCCGCCGTCCTGGAGCTTCGTCCCGGCATGAAAGACGGTTACGCCTTCGACTGCGCCGGCTTCCTCCAAACCGGAGATCGGCTTGCCGGTTTCGTAGTGCCCCGGATAGCCGCCCGATGCGACCACCACACAAACCGCACACCTATTATAGCATTTAACCTCAAGCGAGTCGAGCGAGCCGGCCAGCGACGCCTGGATTATCTCCACCAGGTCGGTCTCCAGCAGCGGGAGCGCCGCCTGGGTCTCCGGATCGCCGAACCTCGCGTTGAACTCGAGCGTCCTCGGGCCGTTCGCCGTGAGTATTATGCCCGCGTAGAGCACCCCGGTATACGGGCAGCCTTCTGACTTCATCGCCCGAACCGTGGGCTTGATTATCGTATCGAGCACCTGGTCCCGCAGGTCCGGAGTCACTACGGACACTGGGGAATAGCATCCCATCCCGCCGGTGTTCGGTCCGCGGTCGCCGTCGTAGATCCGCTTGTAATCCTGAACAGGCATCAGCGGAACGATGCTCTCGCCGTCCGTAATGACCATTAAGGAGGCTTCCTGGCCTTCGAGCCGCTCCTCGATCACAAGGCGGTCGCCGGCCTTGCCGAAAACCCTGTCCACCATGATGGACTCGACCGCCCGGAGAGCCTCGTCCTTCGTACTGCAGACGAATACTCCCTTTCCGAGAGCCTCGCCGTCCGCCTTGACGACGATCGGACACTCGCTCGATCCGCCGGAAATCCGCTCGATGCAGGCGCTTGCCTGATCGGGATCGCCGAACACGCGGAATTCGGCCGACGGAATGGCGTACTTCGCCATTAGCTCCTTGGCGAATACCTTGCTGCCCTCTATGGCGGCGGCGGCCTTGCTCGGACCGAACGTCGGGATTCCGGCCGCGCGAAACTCGTCCGCTATGCCGAGGATCAGCGGAGACTCAGGGCCGATGATCGCCAGGTCTATGCCCTTGTCCCCGGCAAATGCCAAGAGCGCCGGAATGTCCGTCGCTTTGATGTCTACACACTCGCCCGTATGAGCTAAACCCCCATTTCCGGGGGCGCAGAAAATTTTGCCGACCTTAGGGCTTTGGGCGACTTTCCATGCGAGAGCGTGCTCGCGCCCGCCAGAGCCAACTATCAGAATTCTCATGTGACTTCTTTACGATACTCCTCGAGATTCTCGAAACACGCAAACTTCTGCAGGAAGGCCAGCTTGATGGTGCCGGTCGGGCCGTTCCGCTGCTTCGCTATGATGATATCCGCCGTGTTGTCCACCTTCGTGTCGCCGGTATCTACTTCATCAACGGGAATTCCGTCTTCGCCCAGAACGATCTCTCTCTGGTCGTAGTAGGCTTTGCGATAGAGGAACATCACGACGTCCGCCTCCGCCTCTATCGAGCCGCTTTCCCGCAGGTCGGCCAGAATAGGCTTTTGGACCTGCCTGTGCTCGACGGCTCTGCTTAGCTGTGACAGAGCTATCACGGGCACCTGAAGCTCCCTCGCCAGACCCTTTAGGGAGCGTGCGATTTCCGAGATTTCCTGATTGCGGTTTTCGGCGCGGCGGTGCGCCCGAACGAGCTGGAGGTAGTCAATTACGACCAGGCTGAGGCCGTGCTCGGCCTTCAGGCGGCGGCATTTCCCGCGCATCTGGAGCACAGACACGTCCGTACTGTCATCTACGAAAACGGGCGCTGTGTACAGCCTTCCAACGCCTTCCGCGAGAAGCGGCCACTCCTTGTCCTGGAGATAGCCCGTGCGGAGGCGGTGCGAATCCACGCGGGACTCCGAGCAGATCAGCCGAAGGGCAAGCTGTTCCTTCGCCATCTCGAGGCTGAATAGTGCGACCGGCTGCTTCTGATGGATCGCGACGTGCCTCGCTATATCCAGACAAAAGGCTGTCTTCCCCATGGAAGGCCTGCCGGCGACGATGATGAGGTCCGATGATTGAAGGCCGGAGGTGATATTATCCACAGCGTGGAAACCCGTCGGCAGGCCGGAGATGACGACTTTCTCCTTGTACTGCTGCTCTATCTTCTCGAACCCCTTGTGCGCGAGCGCGCCGAGCGGCGTGAAATACTGGCCCATCCGCTTCTGAGCCACCTGGAATATCATCCTCTCGGACTGATCCACTACGGAATCCACATCGTCAACCTGGCCGTGGCATTGACCGACTATCTGCGTGCAGGCATCAATCAGGCGGCGGAGTATCGCCTTTTCCTCGACTATGCGAGCGTAATACTCGATATTCGCCGCGGTTGGCACGCTGTCTATCAGGGCCATGAGGTATTCCGTGCCGCCGACGGCATCGAGCCGCCCTCTGCCGCGGAGCTCCTCCTGCACGGTGACTATATCAACCGGCTCGCTTCTCTCGGCCAGGGAGGTCAGCGCGTCGAAGAGGATCTGGTGCGCCTCCCGGTAGAAGTCCTGCGCGCTGAGGATGTCAATGCCTTTCTCCAGGGCGCTGCGGTCAATCATCATCGAGCCGAGCGTGGATTGCTCAGCTTCGAGATTCTGCGGCGGAACTTTGTCCAGAGGAGAGAGATTTTCCATAGGTTTGCAGACCAAATCAGCGATGCGATTGCATGAGTCTCAACAGCCCTTGCTCAGACCTTCCTCGTGTTCACCTTTTTGAGGTCTATCTGGCCGAGGCCCATGGAGGCCGCATAGACGATGTGCTTCACCTCGCGCGGGCTCTTGCCCACCAGAGTCGAGGCATAGGCATCAATCGCCACCGGATCGGTGCACGCGGCGATCTTACCTATGTCCTTTGTCTTGCCCGGGCCCTTCGGACCCCTGGTCACGAGGACGCGAAGGGCATCCAGCACGATCAGATCCGGCTTCACTGCTGACGAGTAATCGGCGATGCACTGCTCTAGGTCGTCGCTCATGTGCCACCGCTGGCGATTCCTGTTCGTGCCCATAAGGTTCTTCATGCTGGCTGTCACCGTGGTAGCATCGTGGACCTTCGCGATAGGAACGTTTATGAACACATCGGCGTCGAGTACCTCGCGGGCGCAGTCGTCTGACTTCAGTATCTTGCCCTTTGGAATACTGATCCGCCGGTACATAGACTCTCTGTCTGCAGAGATCAGCCTCGCACCGGTTCCGGCGACCGCACCCTGCGCCCCGCTCAACTTGAAGGTGACGGCGGCGCTGTCGCACGTATGCTCGAGCACAATGATGCGGCTCGCGCCGGCCTGCTTGCACAGCTTGATCAATGCCGATATGACCTGGGGATTGGTAGTCGCCGCCTCGTGCGGAATCCGCGCCCAGGCAAGGTTCGGCTTTATGACGACGGAGTTCCCGCGCTTGACGAACTTCTTGATGCCTCCCAGGCCGTCAATTGCCTTCTTCACGAGAGCCTCGGCGCTGCCGTCGGATGCGACCGAGAGCGTCGGAGGTGAGGCCGCCTCGGCCTCCTCCAGAAACTCGAGCAGCTCATCGCCCGCGAGGGTGAGGCCGCATGTGGCCGCGCCGATTATGCCAGCCCGCCGCAGGAACTCCCGGCGGGTGAACTTGTCCATCCTCTATCCTCCTGTAGGGATCGAGAGAAGGAGTAATGGAGTGGCGGAGTGTTGGAGTGTTGGGCGGACCCCAGTACTCCACTACTCCATTACTCCAATACTCCATTTTCTGCTCTACGCGGTCACGACTTTGCGGATGATTTCCATCCGCGCCGGGTCGTTCGTGCCCAGGCCCATGGAAGCCGCCGTCGCTATCCATTTTGGCTCGCGGCCGGATTCCGCCAGCGACTTCACTCCCATCTCCCGACGCCGGGCCTCGATTATCTGCCAGCCTTGGTAGTCGAGGGCCACCGGATCGGTGCCGACCAGGAGCGAGCGATATTCCCAGATGCCCTCCCGATTCGCGCCCGGGCCGCCGTCTGCCACCGGCTTCAGCGCCTCGCACACGATCAGACGGGTCTTGTCCCTGATCGCCGGGATGGAGTTCAACTCGGCTATGTTCGGATCGCAGTTGTTCCGATGATGGCTGCCTGGATTCTCGTGAGATCCATAGTGGTTCTTCATGGCGCACGTAACGCCGGCGGTGCCGTGATCCTTCAAGATCGGCACGTTCACCAATGCGGTAATCTTCTCGGTGAGGATCTTGCTCAGCCGTCCGTTGAACCGGCCCACGCTTGTGGGCGCTTCATCGTAATCGTCCTGCGTGCCGTAGCAGCGGACGCCCGGGCGGTCGCGGTTGATTAAGTACCCGGCTTTGATCAGATGGCCGTCCTTCGAATCCCAGACTATGATATTCTCCTCTTTCACGCCCGCGACTTTCAGGCCCGCGATTACGGAAGCCACTACCTCCGGGCGAGTGGATGCCCCCTTGCCGAATAAGCAGTTCACCTTGATGCCGACGACGTCGGACGGCTTGAACAAGCTCCTCCACGCGGCGTCCGATCTCATGCCCGTCAACTTCTCCACGCCCTGCTGCAGCATCGAGTTCAGCACAAGCTGATCAATCGAGGTATCCCATACGCCCGCCGCAGCCAAGCCAAGCTTCTCGATCGTGTTCGGATTCGTCTCCGGATCGGTGAAGACCTTTGGGCTGCTGACTATGACGACGCGGGACTTCCGCTGACTGGCGGCCGCCAGGGCGCCCAGCGGCAGGGCAGACGCACCGTACACGCCAATCCCGACCGCCGCCCCCTTCAGGAATTCCCTTCTGCTGACCTTCTTTCCCATACACTCTCCTTGGGCGGTGGACTACTTTGCCCATTCTACTTCCGCGGCTTCGCGGGCTGCACTGGCTTCCGAATCTTGGCGCTGATATCCTTCAGGAACGCCTCAGCGGTAGACACGCCCTTCTCGCCCTTCATATACACTGACACTGTGACGAAGAACTTATTCCGGATAAGACAGCCGCTCGCCGTTCCTTCGGCCGCATATACGTAGGACTCGGTCGGGATTCTTAGACGCCTGAAGGTCGGCTGTTTCTTGTCCGACTTCTTCCAATAGCCGAGGAATCGCGTGCCAGCCCTGATGGACTCCATACGATGGATGGTCACGATGGCGGTGTCGTCCTTGCAGCGATACATCTGCTGGGCGGCATCAAGCACCCCGTTCTTGGTATAGAGCTCGTAGCCGCCGTTGTAGATCTCTGTCAGCCCTTTTCCGCTGCCGTAGACGAGAGTGTCCGGATAGATCTCCCAGCTCTTGACATCGCCGGTCTTCGGAAGCAGCCTCACCACATCCGGCTCTGGCTTGGGAATCTTTGCTGACAGCAAAACGGGCGTGCTAATCAGCAGCGCCGCCACTGCTGTAAGGAAGCTAATCCAGAATCTCTTCCGGGCTGAACCAGAGTCCAATCTCTTTCACCGCACTCCCGACGGAATCAGAACCGTGCACGAGATTCTCTTTCGTGCTAAGCGTGTAGTCCGCTCGAATGGTCCCCGGCTCAGCTTCCAACGGGTCGAGTGCTCCGACCATCTGACGCACTATCGCGATGGCATCCTCGCCTTCGAGCACCATCGCCACCAGCGGCCCGGAAGACATGAAATCCACAGTAGCCTCGAAGAACGGCCGGCCCCTGTGGACCTCGTAGTGACGCTCTACCAGCTCCCTGGAAGGCTTGATGATCTTCAAAGCCTTGATCGCGAGTGTGCGATTCTCAAATCTGCGAGTGATCTCGCCGACCAGACCGCGACCGACGGCGTCGGGCTTAATTAGAACCAGGGTTCGCTCCATTAACCTCTCGGGACTTTCACCAGAATCGAGGCCAGTATAGCAGAGGGGTATGGGCCTGTCAAGGAAGCTGCATGTCCCGAGGAACCCAGGTTTCGCGAGCGGACAGGCAACCTCTGGCGCGCTCAGCCAAGAAACAAAAACGGCGAATCTTGGACGTGAGTTCGCCAAGACTCGCCTGACGGAGCAAGTCTGTAAGCCGGGTTCTGTCGCGGGTGATCATCTGTCTAGGAACCGGGTTGCCCCGGAACTCTTGCGGCCTTTACCCGAAGGGTCAGCGGGCAGCTTCATCCCCTTCCTATTCGGCCTTGCTCCCGATGGGGTTTACCAAGCCCCCGCATCACTGCGGAGCTGGTGGTCTCTTACACCACCGTTTCAGCTTTGCCCCCGGAGATGGAAATCCAACCCCAGGCCGGCGTTTTCTTTTCTGTGGCACTTTCCGTGGGATCGCTCCCCCTCGCCGCTAGCGAGCATCGCGCCCTGTGGAGCCCGGACTTTCCTCCCCTCCTTCGCCAAGGCTTCGGAGGGGCGACCACCCAACTTACTCCGCGATTATTATACCATACCAGTTCCGCAAGTCAAGGCCGCGCCTGTTGACCCCCGCCTGCGCCTATGCTATACTTTGCTGGGCAGGCATGCGGTTTGGGCCGCTGGATCCACTCGTTTTAGTTCCGGGCAGGCGTCGTAATGAACTGGTTCGAACGATTCGGCGACATAAGCGGGGTCTCGCTGCTAATCACGGTGGTGGACGTGCTCGCGGTCGCCTTCGTTATTTACAAGCTGATAATGGTCGTGAAGGGCACCCGCGCGTGGCAGATCGCGTGGGGGCTTGTGGTATTCTTTCTGTTTGTCTTCATAAGCGAGCTGCTGCATCTGCGCGCGCTGAACTGGCTTCTCCGCGTCTTCCTTCCCTTGGGTCCTGTGGCACTGGTGATATTGTTCTACCCGGAGCTGCGACACGCGCTTGAGGAGATCGGCCGATTGAAGTTCCTGGGACGTGGACTGGTCGCGCTGGGGCGAGAGGACATCACCGATATGGTGAACCAGTTGTCCAAGGCCGCTGCCGATATGGCGCAATCGAGAATCGGAGCCCTGGTCGTCATAGAGCGCGAGGTCGGCCTGGACAACATCATCGAGGGTGGGAGCCGCATGGATGCGCTGGTATCCGCCGAGCTGCTGCGAACGATATTCCATCCTGGAAGTCCACTGCACGACGGCGCGGTGATTATCAGGGGCAACAGGATCGTGGCCGCAAGCTGCACACTGCCGCTGAGCGACAGCCCGAGAGTGGGCACGATGATCCATACCAGGCACAAGGCAGCGCTGGGAGTCTCTGAGGAGAGCGACGCAGTGGTGCTCGTCGTCTCCGAAGAGACGGGTATGATCTCGCTTTCGGTGGAAGGCGCTCTGCTCAGGGGTTTGGAGCCGGAGAAGGTACGCACCAAGCTGCTCCATCTTCTGCAAGTTCCAAAGACGCGCGAAGGCGTATCTCAAATTCGCCGAACCATGTCGAGTGCCTTCTCCAAGATGCGGCCCGGCACTTCGTCGGAGCGGAGACCAAAGTGTTGAGACGGAATGTCAGGTACAAGCTGCTCGCCCTGGTAATCGCAGTAATCATCTGGCTGTACGCAAACGTGGTCCAGAGCCCGCGCACCTCCAGAGAGCTGAAGGGTCTACCCCTGGCGGTACATGAACTTGACCCCGGCTGCATAGTCGTCGCCGCCCCGAAGACGGTGAACGCACAACTAGAAGGCGCGCGCGCCCATGTCAACTCCATCGCCGCCCAGCCGGACGCAATCACCGCGCATGTGAATCTGGCAGGCAGAGCTGCGGGCCGGCACATGGTGCCGGTGAGGGTGACGACCCCGGCCGGATACGCGGGCCTGGTCAACGTAGCACCGGCGCCTCGCGAGGTATCCATTGTGCTCGCACAGAAGGCCTGGCGCACACTCGGAATAGACGTGCGGTTCATAGGGTCGCCCCTGATTGGCTATAGATTCGGTGCACCGCGGCTCTCGCGCGGCAGGGCAACGGTAAGCGGCCCGTCAAGGCTGGTGAGCAAAGTCGCGCAGCTTGCAGTAACCGTGGACGTTGGAGGTCTGAGCGCGGACACCGTCGAGGGCGATTTCCGCGTGTTCGCTCTGGGCAAGGATGACAAGCCAGTGCGAGGGCTGCAAGTGACCCCACAAGAAGTGCACCTGAGCATGAAACTGCTGGAAGCGCCGGCAAGCCGTGCAGTCTTCGTGGGTCTGGAGACTGAAGGGCAACCGCCGTTCCCGCACAAGGTCGGCAGCATAGCGGTGCGCCCGCAGACGGTGACGGTGACGGGTAGACCAGAGCAGTTGATGAACGTGACCACGCTGAGGACGGAGAAGGTGAATCTGGACGGTCGCACAAAGACGTTCTCGCAGCGCGTCCGGATCATCGTCCTCCCAGGACTGGCGCTTGCCGACAGCGAATACGTGCGCGTGACCGTGGAGATCGAACGGCTGCCCGAACCCGAAGAGCCGTCGCGCGAGCCCGGCACGATGTGATGATAGAGCAAAGCCCAAAGGGTTGCCCCCTGAGCGCACACCGGCGTCCTACTTGAAGCCCAGTATCTCCGCCTTCAGCGATCCCACCGTCTTCAGCATATCGAACATCGCTGTCGCGTCCCCTTCAGCGAGCTTGATGTGGGTGGCGTCTACGAAGTCGGTGGAGAGAGTCGCATCCACCGGAACCCATTCGCCGACGAAGCTCTCCGCCCAGGCGTGGTAATAGAAGCCGTCCTTCCAGTGGACGAGGCCGGCAACGAGCTTCGTCGGGATTCCAGCGGCCCGAGCCAGCGCCGCATAGAGGACGGCGTAATCGCGGCACACGCCGGTCTTCGCATGCAGCACATCCACGGACGAGCGTATGATCCCTATATTGGCTTTCGGCTCCATGTTGCTGTTGACCCAGGCGCGCAGGCGTGACACCACGGCACATGCATTCTTCTCTTTCCCCGCGACTTGTCTGGCAAGCGCAGCTATCTCTGGGTTCAGCGGCTGCACATACGGGCTCTCAGCCAGGAACCGCTTAAATTCCGCGTTCCCGATCGGCAGAGGAGCAGCCTTCGATGGATCGAACCTCGACGCGGTGATCTCGAATACAGCGACCGGCCTCTCGCCGCCTGAGTACTTGACCTTCTGCCGCCTGTCGCTGATAGCGAGAGTCCTGTCCCTCAGGCCTGAGAGGCGAATCTTCATGTACTTCACTTGCCGGGGGTTTGGAACCTCGGTCGCCGTCGGAGCGGACGTCATTACGGCGAGATCGGACGGCGGGACGTAGTTGCCAACCCGCGGCTCGATAGACTGGGCCGCCTCCTTCGGCTCGCGTATCATGACGATGCCCATAAGCGCCGTGACCTTCAACACGTTGCCGTTTTCGGCCTGCCAGCAGATCATCTCCCCGAATGGGGTGATGGTCTTGACGACAAATGCCTGGTGAGTCTCCCCTCCCAGCTCCAGCTCCTCCTGCCGGAGAACTTCCGCCTGGAGATCATCCAGGGTCAAGGTGAGCGGATTGAACACCTTGACGTTCAGCTTGTCGCCGATCTTCAGCTTCACAGCGGGCGATAGAAAGGTGTCGCCGCCCACGATCTTGCTGCCGGCGGGTATCGGTATCCTTCTGGTGCTCTTCGTTCCAGCCGAAGTAACCTCAGCCACAATCTCGCCGGCCCCGAACACGGCGGTTACGGTGGTCGTGTGCCCGGCCGACGACATCTTGAAAACCTGGTGCACCGGCTCGAAGTCCTTGCTGAGACGGACAGCGGTGTCGAGGGTCTGCTCGACTTCCACGCCCAACGCCAGCACGCGAGTCACAGTCGTGCTGTCGAGCCGGTAGCCGGGCTTCCCTCGGAAGTTTGCCTTTTCTATAAAGAACCTGGCATAACCGATCTTGGCCTGGTTGAGGTAAATGCCCATCCAGGTCTCGCTCGGGATTTCCTGCGAAGCGGCGCGGCTGTGTATTAGAATGGCGGCCAGGGCAAGCGCCGCAATCGCCTTAAGTGTCTTGCTCATGCCAATGCCTTCTACTCCCCTCTCGCAACTCGAATGCGGACGAGCGCCCGCTCGAGGGAGGCTTCGGCGCGGGTGTGGTCAATGCCTGCGGCATGAGAGCGCAGGCACTCCTCGGCGCGCCTCTTGGCTTCCTCGGCGCGGGCAATGTCAATCTCCTCCGCCCTCTCGGCCGTGTCCGCAAGTATGGAAACCATGTTCCGCCGGACTTCCACAAAGCCGCCGGACGTCGCCAGCCGCGTCACCTTGCCGTCGGAATCCCGAATCCAAATCTCGCCAATGGCAAGCTCCACCATGAGCGGCGCATGGTCGGCCAGCACGCCCAGCGAACCCTCTACGCCTGGGACGACGATCGAGACTGCGTCGTCCTGTGACAGAACGACGCCCTCGGGGGTCACAATTTCGACTTTGAATGTCTTTTCAGGCATACCATTATTGTGGGTTCCAAGTTCTCGCAACAGGCTAACCTGAAACCTGGAACCTGGAACTTGAAACCCGAAATGCCCCTATGCGGCTGCCTTCATCTGCTCGGCTTTCTCGAGCGCCTCGTCTATGCCGCCAACCATATAGAAAGCCTGCTCTGGAAGCGCGTCGTGCCTGCCCTCGACTATTTCCTTGAATCCGCTAATGGTCTCCTTAAGGGCAACGTAGCGGCCCGGGAGGCCCGTGAATTGCTCCGCCACGAAGTTCGGCTGGGAGAGGAAAAGCTGAATCTTCCTCGCACGAGCAACAGTGAGCTTGTCCTCATCCGAGAGCTCGTCCACGCCGAGGATTGCGATAATATCTTGGAGCTCCTTGTATCTTTGCAGAGTCGCCTGCACCTGGCGCGCAACCGTGTAGTGCTCCTCGCCGACTACTCTCGCATCGAGGATCCTGGAGGTCGAGACAAGCGGGTCAACGGCCGGGTAAATGCCCATCTCGACGATCCGACGCTCGAGGTAGGTCGTCGCATCCAAATGCGCGAAGGTGGTTGCCGGAGCTGGGTCTGTCGGGTCGTCGGCCGGGACGTAGATGGCCTGGACGGACGTAATGGATCCCTTCACCGTGGAGGTGATTCGCTCCTGGAGTTCTCCCATCTCCGTACCGAGGGTTGGCTGGTAGCCGACTGCGGAAGGCATCCGGCCGAGCAGCGCGGAAACCTCCGAGCCAGCCTGGACGAACCGAAAGATGTTGTCAATGAAGAGCAGCACATCCTGACCCAGCTCATCGCGGAAGTATTCCGCCATGCAGAGAGCTGAGAGCCCGACCCTAAGCCTTGCGCCGGGCGGCTCATTCATCTGCCCGAAGACCATGGCGGTTTTGGCAATGACGCCGGTCTGCTTCAATTCGAGCCAGAGGTCGTTTCCCTCGCGGGTTCGCTCGCCCACGCCGGCGAACACCGAGACCCCGCCGTGCTCGGTAGCGATGGTTCGGATAAGCTCCATGATGAGAACGGTTTTCCCTACTCCAGCGCCGCCGAACAGTCCTACCTTGCCGCCCTTCGCGTACGGGCAGAGCAAATCCACAACCTTCAGCCCTGTCTCGAACTGCTCCGTCACCGTGCTCTGCTCCTCGAACGAGGGCGCAGGCCGGTGAATGGAATAGCGCTTCTTGGTTTCCACCGGGCCGAGGTGGTCGATCGGCTCACCGAGGAGATTGAAGACGCGCCCGAGCGTCTCCTTGCCTACAGGCACGGTGATCGGCCCGCCGGTGTCGAGCGCCTTCATGCCGCGCACCAAGCCATCGGTGCTCGCCAGTGCCACACACCTGACGAGATCGTTCCCCAACATCTGGGCAACCTCCGCCGTCAGGGCGATGTTCCGGCTCTCGTCAACGATCTTGACCGCGTTGTATATCTCAGGCAGCGCATCCGGCGGGAACCTACAGTCCACCACCGGTCCTATTACCTGAACTATTTGGCCTTCAGCCATGTGTACCTCCGCCAGACTGCGGACTGCAGAGACTTGTGATTCGCTGCAGTCAGCGGTCTGTCCCGCCTTCGGACGGGATCCCGCTGGAAGCGGGACAGTCTCCGGTCTATCTCAGCGCCTCTGTGCCGCCGACGATCTCGGCCAACTCCTTCGTGATAGCGGCTTGGCGCGCCCGGTTGAAATCGAGCGTCAGCCTCTCGATCATATCGCCGGCATTGTCGGTCGCCAAACTCATTGCCGCCATGCGAGCGGCGTGCTCGCTTGCGAGGGATTCCAGCATCACCCGGCAGATCCGTACATCCACATACCTCGGCAGCAGGCGGCCGAGCAGAACGTCCGGGCGCGGCTCGAAAATGTACTCCTCAGCCAGCCTACGCCAGCGCACGTCCTCCGCCAGCGGCGGACCTTCGATAGGCAAAAGCTGCACGTCGGTTACCCTGTGCCTGAGAGCACTGACGAACCGCGAATACACGATGTGAACTACATCCACCTCTCGGCTCTCGAACAGGTTCTGGACAGCTCGGCTGATCTCCTTGGCCGCCGGGAAACTCACTTCGGACGAGGGCATCGGGAAATCGGCTGCTATGTTGTATCTCTGCCTGGCGAAGAATACCCTGCTCTTCTTCCCCACCGCAATCAATTTCACGCGGTCCCTGCCGTAAGGCTCGACAATGTCCAGCACGCCGCGGATGACACTGGTATTGTAACTGCCTGCCATGCCGCGGTCCGAGGTGATTGCCAGGACACCGATGTTCACCGGCTCGCGCACCTCGAGAAGCGGATGAATCACCTCTCCGCCTGCCACAGCGGCCTGCAGGTGGCCCATCAAAGCGAGCATCCCGTCAGCATAGGGCCTCGTCGCGCGCAGTCTGGACTCCGCACGCTGGAGGCGAGCCGCCGCCACCATCTTCAAGGCTTTTGTAATCTGCTGTATGTTCCGCACGGCTCTGACCCGCCGCCGGATATCGCGCATAGTTGCCATAGTCGCTATGTTGAGTGTCTAGGTTTGAGTGTAGAGTGAAAGGCGCTCGCCCTCACTCAACTCTCAACGCTCAACTGTCAGCCCCCGATGTTTTGAACCGCCCTTTGAACTCCGCGATCGCCTTCTTCAGCAGTTCCTCGGTCGCGTCGCTCAGCATCTCCGTCTTCTTGATCTGCATGCCGAGGTCCGGGTATTTATCGTCCACGAAACGATGGAACTCGCGCTCGAAGTCCTTAACCTTGTCAACCGGTATGTCATCCAGGTAGCCTGAGTTTCCTGCGTAGATAATCATTACCTGATGCTCCACGGGCATCGGCGCGTACTGGGGCTGCTTCAGAATCTCGGTGAGCCGGGCGCCCCTTGCAATCTGGTCCTGCGTGGCTTTATCCAGGTCGGTCGCAAACTGGGCAAATGCAAGCACATCGCGGTATCTTGCCAGATCGAGTCTCAGCCGGCCTGCAACCTGCTTCATGGCCTTGATCTGCGCGGCGCCGCCAACCCTGGACACCGATATGCCGACATTGATAGCCGGGCGGACGCCTGCATAGAACAGGTCGCTCTCCAGGAATATCTGGCCGTCGGTGATCGAGATAACGTTCGTCGGGATGTACGCGGCGATATCGCCCGCCTGGGTCTCGATCACGGGTATGGCGGTCAACGAACCGCCGCCGAGCTCGTCAGTCAGCTTCGCCGCACGCTCGAGCAGCCTCGCGTGGAGGTAGAATACATCCCCCGGATAAGCCTCCCGGCCCGGCGGACGCCTGAGCAGCAGAGAGACCTGCCTGTACGCCTGCGCGTGTTTCGTCAGATCATCGTAGAAGACAACGACGTGCTTTCCGTTGTCGCGGAACTCCTCGCCCATAGCACATCCCGCATATGGCGCAAGGTACTGGAGAGGAGCGGGTTCGCTCGCGGTGGCGCTGACGACGGTGGTATGCTTCATTGCCCCAAACTCCTCGAGCGTCTTTACCACCTGAGCGACGGTAGAGAGCTTCTGCCCGATCGCCACGTAGATGCAGTAGACGTCGGTCTCCCTCTGGTTAATGATGGTATCAACTATGATAGCCGTCTTGCCGGTCTGGCGGTCGCCGATGATGAGCTCTCTCTGCCCGCGCCCAATGGGGATCATGCTGTCAATAGCCTTCAATCCCGTCTGGAGCGGCTCATTCACCGGCTGGCGGTCAATGACGCTCGGCGCCCCGGACTCCAGGTAGCGGAACTTGTCAGTTACTATGGGGCCCTTTTCGTCGAGCGGCTGACCGAGAGCGTTGACGACACGGCCCACCAGCGCATCACCAACCGGCACAGACACCACTCTGCCGGTCCGCTTCGCTGTGTCGCCCTCCTTGATCTCGGCGTCCGAGCCCAGGACGATACAGCCGACGTTGTCCTCCTCGAGGTTGAAGATCATCCCGACCACGCCGGTGGGGAACTCGATCAGCTCTCCGGCCATCGCATCGCGCAGCCCGTAGAGGCGAGCGATCCCGTCGCCCACCTGGAGGACGGTCCCGACGCCGACCTCCTCCAGCTCCTTGCTGTAGGCTTGCAGCTCCTTGTTCAGGATTGATGTTACTTCCTCGGGTCTGATTTTCGTCGCCATTCAGCTACTCCGATTCTGATGAGTGAGGAGTGATGAGTGACGAGTGAAGGTCCGCACTATCACTTCTCACATATCTCACTCTTTCCTCAACAACCGCTCTTTGAGCGAAGCGAGGTATCCTCTCACACTCCCATCAATCACAGTGTCAGCGATTGTGACCAGAAGCCCGCCGATGAGGCCCGGGTCCTCCTCGGCCCGGAGTTCCACCTTCTTCCCAGTGAACTCCTCCAGCTTCGCCCGGAGCCTGGCCCGCTCTTCGGAAGTCAACGGAACGGCGCTCGACGCCACCGCGACCGCGATCCCTCGGAACTCGTTTGCCAACTGCACGTATTCGCGCCCGACGTGCTCGATGATCTCCTCCCGGCGCTTGTCAATCAGGAGATTAAGGAAGTCGAGGGTGACCCCTTCGACCTCGCTGCCGAACACCCGCGCGGCGATCTTCTTCTTCCGAGCAGCCGGGATCAGCGGGTGCGACAGCGCCTCCCGCAGGCGCGGCATCGTCTGGAGCGAGTAAGTCACCAGGCCGAGATCGCTCTCGACCCTGTCAATAGCGCCCGCGGACTTCGCTGCCTCAAAAATCGCGCCGGCGTATCTTCGCGCCAGGGTGGAGACGCTCATCTTGCAGTGCCTATCCTATCTATGAAATCGCTCACGAGCCTGCGGTGTCTCGCTTGGTCGAGGGATTCCTCGATCAGCTTCCCCGCAGCCGCCACGGAGATGTTCACGACTTCTCCTCTCAACTGGGCCAGGGTTTTCTCCCGCTCCCGCGCCAAATCCTCCTGGCCGCGGCGAAGTATGTCCTCCGCGCGGCTTTTCGCATCCGCCAGAATCTCGTTCTTCGCACCCTGCGCCTCTTTTATGGCAGCCTGGATCCGCGCGCGAGCCTCCGCCTCGATCCCGGCCATACGCTTCTCGTAGTCGGCGCGGAACTCTTCGGCCTTCGCACGCTCGCTCTCCGCGCTCTCATATAGCGACTTTACCTCCTGCCTGCGCGAGTCCAGAAGCGCAAGCACCGGCCTGAAGAAATACTTCGCCAGAAGGATCCACAGCAGTATGAAGCCGGTGACCTGGGCTGCCATGACCCTTGGGTCTATCTTCAACGTGTGCATTATTCCAGACATGAGACACCCCCATGCACATACCGACCTGTGGATGAATCCAATTCACCCCGCCGCGTGCGAAGCGAAAACATCGGATGCCCTTCTAGCCGCCTGCGATCTTCTTCAGCACCAGCGCAGTGTCGGGCAATCTGGGCAGCAGCAAGAGCAGGACCACGAGGGCGAAAAGTACCAACGACTCGATGAACGCCAGCGAAAGGATCATCGCAGTCTGAATCCTGCCGGCTGCTTCCGGCTGCCGGGCGATGCCCTCCAATGCGGTCGAGGCGGCTTTCGCTTGTGCCATCGCAGCGGACAGTATCGCGATGGGCAAGCCAAAACCGACGGCCAAGACTAACGCTATGAAATACGCCAAAGGTATGCCTCCTTTCCATAGGCTGCGCGGACCCCATGCCGAGGCCCGCAGGCTCAGTGCCCTCCCTCCTGGGAGACGGCGAGTGATATGTAAACGGTGGTCAGTATCGTAAATACCAGTGCCTGGACGAAGGCCGTCAATAGGGCCAGGGGTATGACCGGAAACTGCGTCGGTATCGCAACCACATAGGGAATCACCACATACGTTATCCCAGCCAGCACGAGAAGAATCGTGTCCTCCCCGAAAATGTTGCCAAAAAGTCGGATGGAGAGCGAAAGCGGCCGCGCCAACTCGCTGATCAAGTGAACGGGCAGCATCAGCGGCGCCAACCAGATCGGCTCGCCCGCCAAATGCTTCATATAGCGCAGGACGCCCACCTTCCGGATCCCATAGTAGGTGTACGTGACAAGAACGATCAAGGCTACAGGTGCGATCAGACTCAGGTTGCTGGTGGGCGACTTCAGCGCCGGTATCAGCCCCAGAAGGTTCGCCGCCAGGATATAGACAAAAACGGTTCCGATGAACGGCGTATACTTCTCCGCGCCAGGGCCGATAGTATCCACCGCGAGATTGTTCAGAGAGCTGACGAGCAGCTCTACGAAGCTCTGAAACCGAGTCCGAGGGATTCTCTCCAGCCTGCGCGTAGCGGCAAAACCGAAAACGCTCAACCCGAGAATCACCAGCCCCGACATGGCGAGTAATACCCAGGGACTCTCTTTCTCCACCGCTAGCTCCTCTTCGCATGCGTCCGAACGCTATCGCTCCGGCCGGTGCGCGCGTTCAGCCGCTCGACTATCATGATTCCCAACGCCTTCGCGACGATGGCCAAGTATACAAGCACGATGCCGCCGACGAACGCCAGCAAGTTTATCGCGTGCCAGTTTACCAGGAAGTAGAGCAGCACAGCAATCGCAGGGTATTTCAGCAGGGCGACCTTGGCAAGCGCCCTAGTCGGCCTGCGTGCGCCGGGTGTCAGTGCCCGCCGAACCGCCCAATCGTTGCTCGCGAGGGCCGCCGTCCCCAGAAGGGTGCCGAATGTGATGCTCAGAGCGATCCACGGCTTCTGGAATGCCAGTGTCCAGGTGATGGCAATCGCCCAGGCCAAAGCAATCGAGCGATAGACCTTATTGATGAACTGCTTGTCCATCGCGGCTAGTCTTCTTCCTCTTCCCTCAAGATTTGTGAGACTATTCGGAACATCTCGATGAACCCGGCCGCTATGCCCATGAGGGTAAATAGCAACATCAGCCAGGGCTCGGTTCCCAAGCGGCGGTCGAGCCACGAGCCAAATGCATAGCCGATCAACGTGGACACAACCAGCACGAGCCCGACCGAACTTGCCAACCCCGCGCGTCTCAGCCATCTCCCCTGGTTCTCGCGCATAATCGCTCCCGCCGAAACCTCCATCTAGAATACACTGTTCCTGAGCAATTATGCAACAGCCCATCGTGTGCGCACGGCTGAATTCCATGTTAGCCCTGCCTCGGCCAAATCCCTTGCTCGCCGGCAACGGTCTTGAAGGCGAGTTCGCAGCCTGATCAGTCGTACCCAAATCATCGGCCTCCGCAGACAGTCGCATGAGAAGAAGAGTGAGCCTGCTTGGATGAGCCGCGTGCACACTGGCGATGACCGCGCCTGCCGCGTAAGTTACCGGCCCAGTTGCCTTAGTTGACGAACCAGAGTGAAGCGATTAGAATAGTCTCTGTCAGCCAAAGGCAGGACGGGCTTCGCATTTCATTTGAAGCTGACGCCCGATGTACATGGGAAGGAGTTCCGCATGGCCGGTTCAAAGACGCAAACCTCGGCTAAGAGCACAGGGCTAGGTGCGAGCAAGGAAGAACTTGCCGACTACCTCCGCCAGATGTATGAGATACGATTCTTCGAGGAGAAGGTTGCCGAGCTTCTGAAGACAAACGTGATAAAGGGCGCCTCGCATCTCTACGCCGGGGAAGAAGCCGTGGCGGTCGGCGCGATATCCGCCATCACCGAGGACGACGTCATCGCCAGCACACACCGGGGACACGGCCACTGCGGAGCTATCGGCAACAAGCATGCCCATACTGAGGAAGAGCGCCAGGAGCACTGGAACAAGATGATGGCCGAGCTCATGGGCAAGGCGACCGGCTATTGCAAAGGGCGCGGCGGCTCCATGCACATCGCGGATGTCCAGAAGGGCAATCTCGGCTCCACAGGCATCGTCGGCGGCAACATCCCGATCGGCACGGGCGCAGCACTGGCGGAGAAGTTCAAAGGCACAAACAACGTAGTCCTGTGCTTCTTCGGCGACGGAGCGAGCAATACCGGAAGCTTCCACGAGTCCCTGAATATGGGCGCCTCGCTCCTCGGCGGCCTGCCGATTGTGTACATATGCGAGAACAATCTCTACGGCATGTCGGTGCCATTCCACGGAAAGTCCGTGGACGACGCAGGCCGGGCTTCGAAGATCGAGGACGTCGCCGACCGGGCCTCGGCCTATGGCATTCCCGGCGAAATAGTTAGCGGCATGGATGTCCTGGCGGTCCGTGAGGCGGTAGTGAGAGCAGTTGAGCGCGCCCGACGCGGCAAGGGACCGACCTTGATCGAGGCGAAGACCTACCGCTGGTTCGGGCACTCCATCAGCGACCAGCGCATCTACCGCACAAAGGAAGAAGAAGCCGCTTGGAAGTGCAAGTGTCCGATTGTGTGCTTCCGCAGCAAACTTCTGGAAAAGGGCGTCTTCAGCGAGGCCGAGCTCGACAAGATAAAGGATGCGGCATTGGAGACAATCGAGAAGGCAACCAAGTTCGCTCTGGACAGCCCTTACCCGGATGCAAGCGAGCTGTACAACGACGTGTACGTGCCCGTTGACGAGGAGCGCCGGGAGGCGGAGAAGCTTCGGGAGAAGCCGCTCGCGCAGCAGATGAACGCGATAGAGGCGGACATCCGGCGCTTCTTGCGCGAGCAGTCGGGCGGTGCGCCCAAGGCAGCCCTGCCGAAGCTTGGCAAGGAAGCCGCTGCAAAGGCTGAGGAGAAATACGGGCTTCCGATAATCACCTACGGCCAGGCGATTGTGGATGCCCAGGCCGAGGAGATGAGGCGGGACGAGCGCGTGTTCGTCATGGGCGAGGATGTCGGCCTCTACGGAGGGGCATATGCCGCCACGCGGGGACTCTATGCCGAGTTCGGCCCGGACCGCGTGATAGACACGGCGATCTCGGAGGCGGCCATCGCCGGCGCAGCGGCAGGCGCGGCAATGCGCGGCACCCGGCCGATCTCCGAGATAATGTATATTGACTTCACAACCATCGCCTCCGACCAGATAATCCACAATATGGCCTACAACCGCTATATGTTCGGCGGAAAGACCAAGGTCCCGACTGTGCTGCGGACCG
Organism: Armatimonadota bacterium; assembly: GCA_035528905.1. GTDB lineage: Bacteria > Armatimonadota > UBA5829 > DTJY01 > DTJY01 > DATKXU01. The sequence continues at coordinate 1,700 of DATKXU010000080.1, read as the reverse complement.
AGGGTGGCGTAGGCAGGTGCATCGCGGCCCATCACTCCGAAAGCCTGGAGGCGTGGTTTGTCCATATCCCAGGTTTGTACGTTGTAATGCCCTCGACGCCCTACGATGCAAAGGGCTTGCTGAAGGCATCTATCCGCGACGACAATCCTGTGGTCTTTATCGAGCACAAAGTCCTCTACAGCGGCGTCATGGGGCCCGTTCCGAAGGAGGATTACATAATTCCCCTTGGCGTGGCCGATGTGAAGCGCGAAGGGACGGACGCTACGATAGTCGCCTACTGCCGGATGCTCCACTTCGCTCTGGATGCGGCCTTCGAGCTGGAAAAAGAGGGCATCAGTGTGGAGGTCATTGATCCGCGGACTCTGAACCCGCTGGATGTGGAGACGATAGCCAACTCAGTGCGAAAGACCGGCCGGTTGGTCACGGTTTCCGAGGGCTATCCCCGCTGCGGCGTGGGAGCAGAGATCCTGCGCCAGGTGAGCGAATACCGATTCCCGGACGGCACGGTTGGATTCGATTGCTTCGACGCGCCGCCGGCGATCCTGTCCGGCAAGGACGTCCCGATCCCGATGAGCGAGCCGCTCGAAGACGCCTGCGTCCCCACGCGGGATGACATCGTCCGGGCGGTTAAGTCGGTGCTGTGATTGGGGCTTGGGCGCTCGACCGCCTGTGAGTATTTGGGCCTGATTCGCCATCCGGCGGTCGGGCCTTTTTCGTACCCGCAGTTCGCGGAGGGCATTCGCAAACGCCCGTGGAAATTGCCTGTGTGAAAGGCCGGTTAGACGGAGGTTCTATGTCTGCATTGACACTTGAATCGAGAATAAGGGGATGCTTGATCGGTTCGGCTATCGGGGCTGAACTGGGCTTTGCGAGGGTCATTCAGCCGGAGCGGTTCGCGGTTGGGCAGCCTGCGGACGTGTTTGACCTGAAGCTGGAGCGCTTTTCGGATTACCAGGAGCAGCGCGGGCGCATAAACGAGGGGAAGGCGATCCCGTTCATTGATCTCGGCGTGCGGGCTTATCTGACCAAAGGCGGCAGGGCCACGACCGAGGATTTCGCCGCGCTGCTGAAGAACGATCCCGGACTCGCCAAGCCTGTATTTACATGGGACGGCATCCACAGCACCCAGGAAGTCCTGAGGGAAGGGATGCATCCAAGGCTGAGCGGGCTGGGCGCTGCTCCGTGCGGCAACATCGCGGCCTCGATGCCGGCCGTCGGCATCTACCACTTCGCCGACCCGGAGTACGCATATCTGGACGGCGTGGAGCTTGCCTCGGTTGTCCAGCCTCGTCTGGGCGCGGATTGGGCCGGTCTCTGCGCCGCCGCGATTGCCTGCGCGTTCGACCCCGCCTCAACCGCTGAGAGCATCACCGACGCGGTGCTCAAGCTCGCTCACCGGAACAACAAGGAGCTCTTCTACCGGACGAATCTGCCGATGCGGCAGGCCGCGTGGTTTGCCGAGCATGGTACGGAGGAGCAGTTCGCCGACTGGTGGCTGCGCATCGGCGGATGCACCGATCCGAGCAAGGAGATGAATTGGATTGCGTACAATCCGATCAGCTTCGTTCTGCCCCTCATCAGGCACTTTGCCGATGACGCTCGGAAGCTGATGGCTCTGCTGCTCGCGCCGGTGAATAATGCGGCTTCCATCTCGCCTGTCATCGCCGGTGCGATCCTGGGAGCGCTTCACGGAGAGGATG
>DATKXU010000079.1:0-42854 GCA_035528905.1 Armatimonadota bacterium | reverse complement strand
TCCCCATGTTCTTGTCATGATAGATGAACTCGTACTTATCGCACGCGTAGCCGTTGACGGTTTCCTGACCGACCAGCTTGCGTTCACCAAGTTCCGCTAACGCCTTTTCCGCCTCCGGACCCATCATTGACGCGGGGTCCGCGGCCTTCATTTCCATGTATTGCTTTTGGGCCGGGTCCAGCATCCACATCACTTGCTTATCACCTCGGTAGATCGTGATGGACTGTTTTGGCCCCTCAGTGATCTCCATTCGGCTCTTGTTGCCTTTCACGTAGCTCTTGCCGAATGACTTGGCGGTACCCTTCACGTCCACGAAATCAGCGCAGAACGATAGATTGCCTGGTAGTACAGATGACGCTTTGTCTTTGCCGGTGACCGTAAGCGACTCTTTCGACCCTCCTTCTTCGGCCGTGGTAGTCACGGCCTTCTTCGAGCATCCTCCGCACAACAGAAGAATGCTCAAGACGAGGACTGACAGTGCCGCCAAGAGATGGGGCGCTCTGTTTTTCATGACTTACTCCTCCTCACAGGTTCCTTTCGCGAACAAGGACAGCCCTGACTCTGCCCTAGGTGCGATCTCAGAGATCACGACCTGGACGCGGACGTCCCCGACCGTACTGCCTTTCCGCTAGAAGTTGAACTGATCTCCGAACTGGCCGATGATTGGCAGAGGTTTCTGCTGGCCTGTCAGGGAGTTAATGATCCCGATCACCCACAGCACGAACAACAGTAAGTACAACAGGGACGATACTAGTTGAGCAATCACCGGTATAGGCAGCGCCATAACTATACCTGCGATCACGCAGCCTATGAACAGCACCAGGCTCTGCTTGGCATGGTAGACCGCGTATCGGTCTTCCTTCTTCGTCAGTATTACGATCAGAACGCCTATGATGGATAGCAGGTAGGCGAGAAACGCGAACAACCTGCTCTCGTCCACTCCCGACGCTTTAGGCGTTTGCCCCTGAGGCTCAGGAGTCTCAGGTGTGTTTGGTGTATTGTCTGACATCGCTACCTCCTCTTTTATTTGTATGATGCTCCTTGATTCCGAAGCGTTTTCTCACTTCGCATACTGTAGAGAACTATCTGATTGTGCTCAGATCAACAGCGAACCGACGGTTCTCATCCCTGTCCGCGCCTTCTTGGATAAGCAGTTTCGCAGCCAGATCATCGTTCCGCACCTGGAAGAAGAACCTGCCTCGAATCTCCTGCCCGGCCGGCACGTCGCCGCGGAGGGACTCGTCCCGGGATGCATTCAGCAGATTCTCGTTATAGGCGATGGTTTCACCGCCTTTGGTCACGACTTTGGGTGTGAAAGTGTTCCAGCCGACATACTGGGCTTCGCCCGTTTGGTTCTTGAAGGAAACGTTCACAACCAGGTGGCGGCTTCCTGCCTTCGGCTCACGGTCCGCATAGGATTCACTCGTGTAGGACGCGGGTTCTACCTTCACGTCGAACAGGCCTGTCGGGCAGTAAACACCAAGTTGGACAGGCACTTCACTCAATGCGGTACTTCCAGTGGTGTCAGATGGATCAGCAAATGGGGCAGCCAACGGCTTGACCTTGCCTCGCAGATCGTACCGAAGTACCGCGCCCTCGCCGCGCTTGACAATGAGTTTGGGAATCTCGCCTGCCGCTGGAACAACAATGAATGTATATACCTCAACCTTCTGGGCCGGCTTCAGGTACATGCTGCCAAGCGGAAGGGAATTGGCTTCCTGACCCACCTCCTGCGAGAACTCTCTATTCTGGTTCGTCGCATCCACCGCGGTGAAGTCGAACGTATTCCAACTCGCGCTCTGCTCGGATTTCTGCGGGTTATGGACAGTGTAGTGCAGCACCAGAAACTTCTCATTCCCCTTGGGGAAGAACACTTCCTCGCCGATCCTGACTCTGGATGCTGAGAACTCCGCACTTCGCAGGGCGAAGTTCATGGGGTTGCCTTTCCCAAGGGAGTATTCCTTGCCCATCTCAGCCCAGTCCCCAGCCATCTGCGCAGTTCCCTGAGCACCAACCTGGGACTGTGTACTTACTACATACTGCTTTTTCGCAGTATCATAGGTGATAGTCAGGCCCAACGCTTTGCAGAGGGCAACCGGGTCCACGTAGGTTTTGCCGCCTGCCACCGTGCTGGGAATGGTGACTTGCTTCCCATTGATGACGAACGTCGCAGCTCCCGCCTGCACGCAGATCAAGAGCAAGATGAGTGAAACTGGAATCACACGCTTCATTGTTTGTTCCTCCTTCGATGATTGTCTATCAGAAAGACTGCCTTTACTCGGCGTTGCTGTCAGTCACAACTTTCCGGTAATACTCCACACTATGGCAGCTATAGGCGATATCCGTCGTATGTGCGAACGCTGCACCAAAGCATGCAGCCAAGCATCGCTCACCTGCGAAAGTACGTCATCGGCGGGTTCGGCCTCGCGACGAAGCATATGCTCGTGAAGCCGTATTTGCGGATTATCTGCAGAGCGATGCGCGCTTCCTGTTCGCCGCCGCCGAAATCCAGCACTTGGTGAGACCCGTCGGCTACCTTCCACCGTCCGCTCGCCTGCTTCACTTCAAGACTTACAGGATTGAACGACAGGCGGTCCTCACCGGGGAACACGCCGGAGGGCGCAGCACCGTCAACCAAGAAGTACTCCATGGACGGATTCGGTCTACCTACGAAGCCCTGGGAGTTCATCTTATAGTGCTTCATGATCTGCAGGGCCCTGCGCGCCGCAGCCTCGTTGGCGCCAAAGTCCTTGACAATGATGCTTCCGGCAGCTATCTTCCATCTTCCGCCGATCTGCTTGACCTCCGCCAGCCGGTAGTCGAAGCTGATCAGGTCTTCCTCGAAAGGCTGATTCCCCGACCCACCGCTTGCGACTTCGAACTGAGCCCTGCTCGATTCAACCGATCTGGGTGACAGCACCTTGAGCGAAACCCAGCCGCTGTAGTTCCTGCTCAAGCTCCACGTCATGCCGGCGTCCCTGGTGCCGGCTGTGTCGAAATGCAGTGTAGCGATTGGCCTCATAGTTCCATCGCTCCGGACAAACTGGTATCTCACATCACAGGGCTGCGATGCGGTGATGCGTCCGATGAAGCTGATGGAGGCGGGCAGGGAGCCGGTGTATCGGGTTGGGTCGGCGCTCACGGTAACGCTTACGTTGGGCTGCGTGCTCACTGTGGATGAAGGAGGAGGCGTTACCTGATACTTCTCGACCATGAACGATATCTGGCACGTGTCGTCATCTATCCCACGTCCTCCATGCCTGCTGCCACCGGTTACCGATATGATACCGGTACCGGATGCATCTCCACGGACTTGATTGGAGCTGCGATTGTAAAGAAGGTTCAGGTTGCGCCTTCCGTAATCCGGATTGATGTCGCAGTGATCGTCGTCCCCGTATAGGAATCCATCGCTGTCATAGAGCTTGAGGGTGATAGGGACAGCCGAGGTCATCGGAGAACTGGGGTGAAAGTCGGGCGCTCGCCAGGTCAGGCTGCTCTTCTCAAGCCACTTGTCTATGCCGTCTTTGTAGTAGACGCTCCTGCCGTTGATGGAGAGTCGCACTCGACTCAACTCCCAGCCGCCTGCCAGACCGTCAGGAGATTTGTCGATCTGCACATACCTGATGTCGCTGACCTTCAAGCCGGCGGGCGGATCAATGCTGTACGTGTCCTCATCCCCGCGCTCGAAGTCGTTGTACAGCGGCTTGTCGAGCTTGAAGCGAGTGTTGCTATTTATTATTAGAAACACGTCATCGTCCGTGCCGGCCCACATCTCGTCTCGGGTTCGCACCAATACATACATGGAGGTTACCGGCTCCGGCACACTCCACATCTTCGGCACGGCTTTTATGAAAGTAAACGGGTAATTCGGCAGATTGAAATCGAAAGTATCTCGACCGTGTATCATCCCGGAGGAAAAAGTCTGACCGGCAATACTCGGTTTTGCATAGAAGTCCGCTTGATCAAGTCCGGGATCTATTCCTATCATTCCTGTGGGCGTGGCATCCCGCACCCTGGTAACCTTCAAGCATACGAATTCTGTCCAGTTTTGCGCCACTGAAGATGAGTCCACAGGCACATCTACCCCGGTCGGATTCTCAAGCGCGATCTTCGGCACTACCTGCTCGAACTTGCTTCGAAATGCCGTCTTGCCCGCACGATGGTACTTGCCGATCTCGACTATGAGATCATCCAGACTCCCACCAGGGCCGGGGGCGTCTGCTCCTGTCGGCTCTCCTTGTCCCTGCCAGTGCCCGGCGTCGAAAGAGATGGAGTATGCGCCGTTCAGGTCGCGGTCCAGTTGTCCTCCCTTCCGGTCGCTGTATCGCTGAGCCGCTTGCCATACTGCTTCGTTATTGACGCAACTCCTAATCGCATTTACCCACTGGCGTGTGGCGAAGTATGCAGTTATATATGCGTCCTTGTACAATGGACGGCCAGGCCAGTCCTTGTTGACCGCTGTGCGCAGGGTGCGGTTTCCATCGGTGTTCCAGTATCCGTGGCTGCGAAGATCGCCTCCTATACAAGAGTAAACGCGCGCGCGCTGCCGCACATCGGGCGGTACATCGAACCATGTAGGATGGGAGCCATAAGTATGCAGTTGTGCCCATCCCGGACCTTCGTAGCCTATTGTTTGCAGAACAACCTTGGGCTCCACCCAGTTCGTATGGGCATAAAAATCTTGCACCGCATGCGTTGTGATGCCGATTACTGTCAGAAGTCCCTGTATGTCACCTGTTCCGGCACAGTCGCTTGCTGCTATTCGGGTGGCCTTCGCGAGACGTTCCCATTCCATCGTCATCGTCTCACCGCTGTCGAGCCCGCGCTTCACATTGTTGATGTCAAAGTGCGGCGTCGGGTCGAAATGCAGCCAGTCAGCCGAGTCCACGACGGTATCGGACCAGTGCTCACGATATCCGATTGCCCCGCCTATCAGCTCCTTCCACCATGCAGAGCGACCGCTGAAGGGATTCTGACTCGCTTGCTCGTAGAAATCCACCATCCAGTTCGTCACCTGTGCCACCTGGACTCCCGTATCGCCGAATCCTTCCGCTGAGAGCGCGTCGCGTGTCAAGTCGAAATGGGGACCTGTATCGAATGCTTGGGCCGGTACTCCCAGCAAGCAGTCAATGATTGCGAGTGCAAACATGATGCCGATCGTCGATCGCCCGATGGGGCTGCGTATTGTTCGAGGTGCATACTGCCACATGCGTGTGGTCGCGATTCCATGCTTCATCCCATACCACCCAGATCTGAATTGCCCCAGTCCCCTTGTTCGTGCATGGTGACTTCAGCAGGTACGGATTCCCGGTGCTCTCGCTGGAGCGACCTCTCATTCTATTCGGCAACCACGTGATTGACTCCTTCCTACAAGCCTCACCCCATTCTTTGCCGCTCCCAGATGGAGCGCCGCGCACACCAATTGATGACAAGGAGTCTCCTTTTCCGGGTGAGTGAAGTCGGCTGGTTATGCAACACATACGCTGATCGGAGGTGTTTCATTTTCTGATTGCTCACAGTGGCTGTACTCTGTATATCTTCACTGGCAGGTCTGAAGCCGATGTACGGTAGCACTTCCAAGAGCACCCCTGGCCAACTATCGAGCAGGCGCACAACGTCGAGGACTTCCTCTTGGCGGTCGGATCGTGAAACGATGCTTGCGGAACGCCCGAAGGTTGAGCATGCAATTGCAGCCGTATGCGGTCGGCAGGATTTCAACATTCAGCGGATTCCCGAAGACCATGCCGGAGGGAAGTGGCGGCTCCGGAATGACAGCGCCTTGGGTCAGGGCGGAAACGTGGAGGTGGACCTGAACTTCATGTTCCGCACCCCGCTTTGGCCCGTAACGGTTCGCGACTCCCGCCCAATCGGTTCACACTCCGCTTCGGATATAGCGATCCTTGACGAACATGAACTCGCCGTCGGGAAGCTCTCGGCGCTGCTCCCGCGTCACGCCGCCAGCAACCTTTTCGACGCCCACCACTTCCTGACTCGCGCCGTCTTCGATCCCGCCAGGCTTCGTCGTGCCTTCATCGTCTACGGAGCCATGAACCGCAAGCACTGGCGCACCCTCACAGTGGACGACATCGGTTTCGAGACACACGAGCTTCGCAGCACGCTCTTCCCCGTCCTGCGAACGGACCACCTCGCAGCCACGACCAATCCCGAAGGCTGCGCGCAGCAAGTGGTGGAAGAAACCCGCGCCGCATTGAACGCGGTACTCCCATACAGCGACGCGGAGCGAGAGTTCCTCGACCGCATCCTCGATCGCGCCCGGATAGAACCCTCGCTCCTCACCAACGATCCCGAACTCGCCGACCGCATCCTCCACCACCCCGCCTTACTCTGGAAAGCCCAGAACGTCCGCGAGTTCAGAGGTTCGTGACGCACGGATGCCTACCATTCTTCGCCAGTCGATATCTCCTGACCATCCAAGCCGCAAGCACGATTGGTGCAAGCTGACGGAGCGCGCCCCAGCTCCCACATAAGCGGCCGATCCGGAAGGATCGGCCGTTTGGTTCACTGGGCGTGAGGATTCGGCAGACACAAGCTTGGTAGCCATTCGCCTCAGGCCCACTAACCCGCGTGCTTTATTGAGGCTTGTGAAACCCCGCCTGCCGGGAGTTGGGCGCGAGGCCGATCTCAGGTCGGTGAAGCACTAATACGCTCTCGTAGCCGCGATTTCAGCCTTCGACACGTTCTGCATGGTAACGTACGCCTCGAAGTTCCATGAGGAATTCGGCTGAATGTTCGTCGTGTTGGTCGTCGTCGTGCCGATTCTTTCGCCCTTCTCATCGTACAGGGCGAAGTCGATTTCCACGTAGGTCAGGGTCTTGTCGCTCGTGTTCCTGGCGGTTCCGGAGATGAGGTCGCCCTGGAGGAGGCAATCCTGAACCTTCAGGCTCTTGGAGAAGGCGGAAACCGATTTGCGTTCCTGTTTGCTGCATCCAGCGATCATACAAGCCATGCAGGCAAGTAGGCTTGCGGTGACGAAGGCGGCCTTCATACGAGTCCTCCCTAACTGGCCCTGACGGTATATTATTCCATTCATCACATCCACACCCGCACGGATTATTGGAATGCCGGACGGTACTGTGCCATCAGAACTTCCTTGGCAGCGTGATACTAATCATCCGCAGCGAGTGGCGACCTGTCAGATGGATCTGTGGTACATCCATTGCCGCCGACGTGCGGCTATGTGCTGATGTCGGACACAGGCTTGACATCCCTTGCCTAGACTCACAGAGGAGCAGGAATTACACGGCCGAACAACGAAATAGCAGCCGGAACAGGAAAGCCTCGCCGGCGTTTCTGGTCACACGTGGCGAAGCTGCAATGCTGGTCCCTGAATCCAGGAAGGGGGTGTCAACCAAATGAGTGCATTGTTGACCATCTGCAAGATCCTGATTATCATCGGTGCCCTCAACTGGGGACTGGTCGGCTTTTTCAAGTTCGACCTGGTAGCGGCCATTCTTGGAGAGAAGAGCGCTCTGTCCAGATTCGTCTATGCCATCGTCGGACTGGCGGCAGTGCTGTATCTTATACTCTGGCTGCTAAGACTAACCCCAGGCAGAGCTGCATACTAGCCGACAGAACCGCACAGGGTACTGACCCGTATGCGGGGCTGCACGCCCGGATGCCCGCCGAATCCGTGCTCCTGCACGGCGAACTGCCAGGGGCGGAAGCCGACGTGCGGCTGCGAGCCCGGCTGCCCACCGAACCCGTGCGGTTGCAGCGTGCAGTGCGGTGGTCAACTCCCCAATTGCGGGTGCAGCCCAACCTGTCCGCCAGGCGGTGTAGACACCACCCCAGACTTGGACGTCCAAGGGGTGGCTGACGCAGATGAGGAATGGTACCGCATGTTCGCAGTGCCTCAGAACTACAACCTGGGCGACCACCTAGTGATCGCCACCAACAGCGCAACAGAAATCATGGTTCTTTTACAATGGATTCCTTGGCCTGACAACACGTCAACTTACAAACTGAACACCTCTACAACTTGGACCTTGGAGAATGGCGTACAAGGGGATAATGCAGCTGGCGACGGTCACCTGCAGTATCTGACTTGGGACTTACAACCTTAAGACGAAAGGAGGGTATTAACAATGGCATCAGCAGGAATATCGCGGCAACGTTGCGTAGTATCGCTACTAGCTCTGCCGATGATAATTGTAACCACGTTGTCCGCCAGTGGGAGCTCAGAGCTGGATCTGGAATCGAAACTAACATCAGGGCGGGTGGAAAGAATCGCCCAAGCGCGTGCCTTGGTGGGAGACGAGAGAAACCAAATCATAGGTAGTCTTCGGAGCATTATCCAAGACCCGCTTATGAGAGAGAAGAACATGGCGGCTGTTGTAGGTGCAATAGAGATTCTAGGAGACATACGTGCGGTCGAGGCGGTCCCAGACTTGCTTGACATGATTGACTACAATAGATTCTGGGGCGCAACAAAGGAGCCGCATCTTCCAGACCGAATCGTGATAGGGTTGCCGGATACGCCGGACCCAGATGAGCTTGGAAGACACTTTCCCTGCGTAACCGCCCTGGTCAAAACGCGAGTCCCTCACGAGCTCGTAATTGCCAAGCTCAGGTGTGAAAAAGACGACACCAGGGAGAAGTGCTTCGTTGGCGTGCTGATAGGTACCGAAGGCAGAGATGTGGCGGAGTTCATTGTGCAGAGCGCTGTCGGTCGAGAGAAGGACACAGAGGCTCGGAAGGCTCTCAGGTCGGCTCTGAACTGGTTTAAGGCGTATGATTACTATGAACGCTTGAAGAAGGTTCCCACCAGCTCTAGCTCAGGTGCCGGTCAATAACTCAATCAGGTTGAACAGGTGGGGTCATCCTCGACCCCACCTCTCCTTGCTTATCTAAGGCACGCCGGCCTTTATCCAATTCCATTTGGTCGGTGGCCCGGTCTGAACCCACCGGCCCGTCTCGATAGAACCACCCCAGTGACACACCTCCTGAACCGGAGCGTTAGTGGGCCTCCATAACAAGCCTCCCATGGCAGCACAACTGGCGGTCGCAAAGCCAGTCTGCATCCAATCATACTCGTGTTTCCATCCCAGCGCAAGCTGTAGACCTTGCCCCGAGGCATCACCGACTGCGCAGACATACATCGCCCCCGACGCTGCTTCAGTTCAGCATATGGATATCCGATTGCCGCCTGGGTCTAACAACCGGAATGCGCATGTCCGTCCCTGTGGGGATCTCAAAGGTACTGATACCGGTAGCGACAACGAAATCACTCCCCACAGGCTTCGTAAGGCTGCCGGTGCAGACTTTCAACCCCGTGAAACCGGAACCGTCGTGAAGATTACTTCCATCATCCATGTAAAAGTAGTTCCACCCGACCGAAGTTACCCTACCCCACGATTGAACCAGCAAACCTGTGTTGACCAGACCATTGCCTCCGGTAACGCCGCCGTGAGGGGCAAACTGGCCGCCTACGCTTCTGTTGGGCATGCCCAATGCCTTGGGCGCAGACCCCGAGACCGGAATGGTAACTCTAGGATTTGTGATTGCACGCTCCCCGCCGACTAGAGACAGCTTTCCGGAGACTTCCACACTGTCGCCGATTGACGTGGGAGTGGTGACGGTCGAGCCGTAGTAGACCATTATCCCGGCAGAGCGGTCGGGCTCTTCGATGTAGAACCGATCCGTGAAATTGGACGTGCCGGCAGTGACCGGCCTCGCAGGCAGGCTGACGAACGCCCCGTCCGGGGCATCGCGCAGCGAGCCGATTGTGGGATAGGGATCAAACGCCTCGCTTAGCGCGCGGTACGCGTTGACTCTTCCCCAACCAGTATACCGATCCCAGCCGGTAGAACCGATGTCATCGCAGGTCCGCTCGATCTGGTCTCTGACTTGCTGGTTGGTCCAACTTGGATGCGCGGCCCAGATGAGCCCCGCCACTCCTGACACGAATGGGGCGGCAGCGGATGTCCCTGACATCAGTTCATAAGGCACTCCCAGGAGCGTTGGATACCAGGTAGGCGCAGTGCTGAAAATCCAGTTGCCCGGCGCCATGACGTCCAGCGAATCGCCGTAATTGCTCCCACCGTAGAACCAGTCCGCTTCCGTACATCGCTCGTCGTACTCATTCGTAGCGCCCACGGCGATAGTCGTCGGATAGTACGATGGATAATGCGGCGAAGTCGCATCATCAAGGTCGTCATTCCCGCTCGCACAAACGACCACCGAACCGGCGTCCCACGCATCGTTCACCGCTGCTTCCAAGGCTGGAACGTCCAGATACGTCCCGAAGCTGAGGTTGATGATCTTCGCGCCGTTGCTAACAGCCCAGACGATCCCTTCAGCCGCGTCAATCTCCTCGCCCTCGCCGGAAGCGTTAATCGCCTTCACAGGCATCAGCCTGGCATGCCAGTCAACGCCGGCGATTCCCTCGTAGTTGTTCGTTGAGGCGGCAGCAATTCCCGCCACGAACGTGCCGTGCATGTGGTCGTCGTCGGTATCCGTTGATCCATCAATAGCATTGTAGCCCTGGATGACTTTCCCGCTCAGGTCGGGATGGCTGGACTCGATACCTGTGTCAACGATGGCAATGATAGTACTCGCCGAACCTGTATGCAGATCCCATGCCTCAGGGGCATGGATGTCATGTCTGCCATCTGTGTTGTACAACCCCCACTGGAGCCATTCGAACCACTCGTCGTCCGGGAAAACAGTGGCATAGAGGATGTGGTTTGGGCTCGCAAAGACAACGTTGGGATTACGGCTGAACTTCTCCGCCGCCTCGGACACTGAGAGTCCGGGCGGAAGGCGCAGGCAGTAAACGTCTATCCGGGGCACGACTTCGCGGACGGTGGCACGGTGACTTGCGATAATCCCCTTCGCGGGAGCGCCGGGTTTGAATCTGACAAGTATCTCCCCCACCTTGTACCTGTCCGGCCTGCGCGCAGCATCCGAAGCCGATCCGAACAGGTGCAGCCCAATACAGACGATCAGGATTATGCGGGTCGCCAAGAACCGGTTTGCAGACATAGTAGTCATGCCATCTTGCATAGTTTCCAGGCAGCAGGCCCAATACTGGAAGCACACAGACGTAGTACGCTGTTCCCGGTGTCGAAGGCTGTTTAAACAACGCGGCTGATGGAGTAAGCTACCTGTATGTACTATACCAGCGAGCGAACGCGCTGTCAATGGTGCATGAACTCCGAAAACTGTTCCCGCTCTTATGTTAGAACCCACCCAGGCAGACAAAGAAAAGGCAGCCGAGGAATACCATGGAGGCACTCTGCACAGGACGCCGTTCTCCTATGAGCCAGCACTGAGGTCGCTATGTCGCCTGTCAGCAGGAGGAATGGTGACTGGAGAAGGAAATCAGCCGAGCAGTTCCCTTATTCGCGCCGCTAACTCGGTTGCCGAAAACGGTTTCGACAGGAAGGGCATGTTCGGAGGCGGGCTGAAATCCTGGTGAACCACGACCGTGGAGTGACCGCTGATGAAGAGCGCTTTCAAGTCGGCCCGCCGTTCACTCATCGCACGCCAAATGTGCTTCCCGCCGGCCTTGGGCATGACTAGGTCGAGAATCACGAGATCGACTTCATCCGCATGCCCGTTGAACAACTCTATGGCTTCCTCGCCGTTGCTCGCGCACAGCACGGTGTAACCGTATCCCTCGAGTACAGACTTGACCGGCTCGCGCACGACTTCCTCGTCCTCAGCAAGCAGGATCGTCTCTGTGCCGCCGCTGGGACTCGATTCCGTGAGGCCATCGCCGGCTGCAGCTGCCGGCTTCACGGCGGGCAGGTATACGCGGAAAGTGGTGCCCTTCCCAAGCTCGCTCGACACGTCTATGCACCCCTTGTGCTGCCTTACGATACCATATGTGACAGCCAACCCCAGACCGGTACTCTCGCCCGGATCCTTAGTCGTGAAGAACGGCTCGAAAATGTGATCCTTGGTCGCATCGTCCATGCCTATGCCGGTGTCCGCAATCGCCAACTCCGCGTACTCACCTGGCTTAACATCCAGGTGATCGGGCTTGTCTGTCCCCTCGAACCGCCTGTGGCGGGTGCTTATCGTAAGCCATCCGCCGTGCGGCATGGCGTCGCGAGCATTGATCGCCAAGTTTAGCAGCACCTGCTCGATCTGGCCGGGGTCAACGTTGACGATGTCCGCGTACGGAGCCAGATCCAATACCACAGAAATGTGCTCGCCAAGCAGACGCTCCAGCAGCCTCTGCGACTCTGCAACCAGTTTGTTCAGATCGGTCAGGCGAGCATCAATGCGCTGGCGACTGCTGAAAGTCCGTAACTGGCTGATCAGCTTTGACGCTCTGTCAACACAGTTCATAAGATCAGCCGTGATCCCAAAGTGCGGATGGTCCCGGCCCAACTTCATCTGGAGAATCTCGGCATATCCAGAGATCCCCATTAGCAAGTTTTTGAACTCGTGAGCTATGCCGCCGGCAAGTCTGCCGACGGCCTCTAACTTCTGTGACTGCCGCAGTCCCGCTTCGAATTGCTTGTACTCCGTCATGTCGTCCAACATCGCGACGACGCCAACGACGTCGTCATTAGGACCGCGGAGGGGAGCTGCAGAGCCCCTGATGTCAATCGGAGACCCGTCCTTCCTCCAACGACGTACTTCGAAACCAGCGAGCGTCTCACCCGCGATGATGCGGGCGAGGTTTCCCCGGAACTCTTCCTCCTTGTCCTCGGGAATGATGGGAAGAGGACGTCCGATTACCTCCTGCCCGCTCCAGCCGAACATCCGCTCGGCCTGGGGATTCCAGAGCTCGACATTCCGCTCGCGGTCAAGGGTAATAATCGCCACTGGAGACGCATGAACCAACGCTTGCAGCATTTCGGTGGTCTTTTGCAGCGCCTGTTCAGTCCGCCTGCGCAGAATCACACCGCTGATAATCCGCGCCGCGGTTCTGAGCAGTTCCACATCTTCGCCCGGCCACTCACGGCGCTGGCGACACTCATCGAACCCCATGAAACCGTATAGCTCGCCGCTCACATAGAGCGGGGTCCCCAGCGCAGCCTTAACGTCTTGCGCATGTAGCACGCTCCGCCGCAGATCTGAAGGTATTCTCTCCATGTTCGAAGTAGTCAGAACCTGGTGGCCTGCCTTCAATTCAGACCAATAGGGGCACGAACCCACCGGAATGGCCTGCAGATGAGCTTTCCGGGCTTTGATTCGGGGAGCCGTCCATTCGAAGGTATTGTCCACAGTGTCTGTCTCAGAGCGATATTCGAGGATATACGCGCGGCTGACGTCTAGAGTCTCACCGATGATACGCAGGCATTCATCCTGGAAGGCGCTCATACCTTCCGCGGATACAGCACTGGACGAAATGGCGGCCAGCATTTGCTCATACGCCAGCCTCCTGCTTGGACACTCCTCCGAGAGCCCACGCCCGCCCCTTGGTATACCTGAACGCTTAGTTGAAGGAGGCTGCTCGGTCTCCGCGAGCCGAGCCGCCTTTCCGGCCTCATTTCCCATGTTCTGCCTCTCAGCCATCCGACATCGGACCCGGTCCTGACACGACCCGCTTTCGGCGCGACCCAAACCAGGAACGAGCAACTTCGCGCATCCCGCGGGCCTTGGTAAGAGTCCATGAGGATACGCGTATGCCTAGCAGGGAGGAAACATATGCCAGCCAATGGAGTGCTAAATCCCAGAAGCAGACCATAAAAGCGACATTTCTGGAGGTCATACGAGACGAACATGCCTGGCGTTTCTTACCGCCAGGCATTTCTTGAGGGTAGACGTCAAAGTGTATGCGCTTATCTGTAAAGGCAACAACCATGACAGGATTTCTCCACTGGACAATACGTCAGGCCTGACTGAAAAACTACGAAGGTTCGGTGCGCAGGGCCGCAAACTCTACAATTCCAGACGCACCGCGGCAGTCCGTGATGTCTACGGGCTTCCTGTCTTGGTTAGTATAACAGCAACTAGGCGGCATGTCAACATGTCATTGCGAAGCTTCTCACGAGTTTCAGCACGAACTGGGCGCGCTGTCCGCGGCCGTCTGGTTCACTCACGATCACCTCTGCCGGCGGCTCGTCTGGCGCCCCGTCAATCACGCCCCGGATGGGCCGACCGTTTTTCGAAGAAGACGATCGGGCGACATCAACGTTTGTCCGCTTCAGTCGGGCGCGCCCCATGAGCCCGTGCCGGAAAAGCGAAAAGGCGTCTTTCTCAAAGGGCTCTGTCGCGAACTCCTTGTGAAAGACGCCCATCGTTTCCCGATATCTTGGCCTGCCATAGACCAACAAGCCCGCAAAGCGATACAGGAGAACCTGTACTCGCCTTTCTAGCTGCTTGTCACATTGCCTGCATGTCGGCCTCTCCCGATTGCTTCCTCCTCCAAAACGAAACCTCAGATTCCCACGCCTACTCCAGGCCCAGCACCTGCAGCATCCCAACAACGTCGTTCATCCCGAACGGTTTGACTAGACACGCGAAGGCTCCCAATTCCATAGTCTCATCCAATACATCCCGCCGTGCAGAACCGGTTATCATGATAACCGGCATGGAGGGCCGTAGTCTGCGCATCTCCCTCAGGGCCATCAATCCGTCCCCGTTCGGCATGCGAATATCCAGGTAGACAACGTCCATAGGATCTGACGACATCAGACCCACCGCCTCTACTCCATTCTCCGCACACACGACTTTGTGACCGTGCCTTGTCAGGACATCACGTATCAGTTCCCGTATGCCCGGCTCGTCATCAACTACCATGATATTCAATGCTTTCATACTGCGCTAACCCTTCTCGCACATACGCCAGCCAGCCTGTCCCCGCCTTGATTTCGACGGGAATTCAGGCCGCCTTATCTTCGCAGGAAGCTTGTCTAATCGGTAGAACGACAGTGAAGCACGCGCCTTCTCCGACGCTGCTGTGCGCCTGCATGCTTCCACCATGCGATTGGACAATACCGTAGGCTATAGATAATCCGAGACCGGTGCCTTCACCTTCGGCCTTGGTTGTGAAGAACGGCTCGAATATGCGGGCCAGGTGATCCCGGGGAATGCCGGGGCCCGTATCTGCAAACTCTATCTCCACCGTATTGAGGGCGGACCTACTCGATATAGAGAGCGTACCACCGCCCAGACCTTTCATGGCCTGGTACGCGTTCAGGATAATGTTGGTGAAGACCTGCTGCAACTGACCGGCGTTGCCGAAGACCTGCGCGATCCCGTCCCGGAGATCTTTGACAATGGTTATATCGTTTGTGGTCATCTGCCGCTCCAGCAGGCCCAACGTCCTGCTGAGGACGCCGTTCACATCCAGCTCCTGGAAGTCCGTATCCGTGCTTTGCCGCGAGAAGCTCAACAGGTTTGAAACTGTGTCTGCTATCCGACTGGTATGCTCGATTATGCACTTGAGGCTTTCGCCATTCTTTTCGTCCGCCTCGTCAGCGAGAAGTATTTCAGCACGCCCCAGGACCACCTGGAGAGGATTGTTTATCTCGTGCGCCACGCCTCCCGCGAGCTGACCTATGCTTGCGAGCTTCTCGGACTGCAGTAGCTCCGCCCGTGCTTGTCGAAGCTCCTGCACGGTCGCGCCGAGAACATCCACCTGGCTCCTTAGGTCATCCAGCAGTTCCATCTTCTGGACTGCCAGCGACGCCTGGTTAGCCAACGCAGAGAGCGCATCCATATCGTCCTGGGTGAAACAGGCGCTCCCTCTGCGCTTAGCAATACTCACTACTCCACGGATTTCATTGTCGAGCTGGATGGGGACAATCACTGAGGACAATATGACATCCCCACGAAACGCTCGCTTGGCCATTTCACCGGACAGCTCGTCGCTGTTGAGTATGAGCGCCTTGCCCTCCCTGGCCACCAAACCAGCTATAGCCTCGCCGATCTGCACCTCAGCAGAGTCTACGACTCCAGGGGGAAGCCCGTGCGAGGCTGCGATTCTCAACCTATCCGATCCCTTTTCACGAAGCATTATTGATGCCGTGTCCGCTCCGATGACCTCCACGGCCATACCAAGGATCAGGTCAAGCGCGGTCTGCAAATCCGCCAGCCCGATCAACTGATCCGAGAGTTCCTTTAGCCGTGAGATCTCTCGATTCTTCTTCTCGAGCTGAGCACCGTACCTCGCAAGGTTACGAATTAGCTTGTCATTTTCACGCCGGAGACGTCGTGCGCTGTCGCGGAAGTAAGCGCAGATTAGCAGAGCCGCCAAGATAAGACTCACCCTCACCAACTTGGTATTCAAGGCGAGCTTCAATTGCCGACTGACCCACCAAGTATCCGATGTGTTCATGGCATCCACGACACACAGGGCCGCGGCCATAAGCACGATGACGAGGACGGCCAACCACCAGAGCTGCGATTCTCGCATCTCCAGCGCCTGATGCTCCTTAACACCCAATGTGGGATCTTTTTCCGCAGACATAAACCTAACCAAAAAGGGTATCCCCTCCTTGCGCAATCGCACTGCGCCGAGGAACACCCTTCGTTCCTTACTCCCGCCAGACAGCGACGGACTCTATCCTATGTTCTCGATGCTCTGCGGTATCATTATCGGCTGAACGCTAGAAAATCACTAGCCCGCTTCGCCCGCAGATCCGCGCTCGTCATAACATTTGGATGAAAACGTCCTGTCCGCAAGCACAATGGCCTCGGCCAGCTCGCGCAGTAGCCTGCTTTGCCGTTGACTCTCCTGTTGCAGAAACCTGTGAGCCTGCTCTTCGGTCAGTTGCCGTGTCCGCATCACTATGCCTTTGGCCTGCTCAATACACTTCCGGTCCTCCAGTGCTTGCTTCAGAGTTTCTATCTCCCCTCTCAGAAGCCTCGACTCTTCAAACCGCGAGATTGCCACATTTATCGCAGGCAGCAAATCCGACAAACGACAGGGCTTCACGACGTAGGCGTAAACGCCTACGTTCGCCGCCATGTTCATCAAATCGTCGTCACAGTAAGCAGTACAGATAACGACCGGCAATGGATGAGATGACATGATGCGCTTCGCTGCCTCCAGACCGTCCATACCAGGCATGTGCACGTCAAGAAGCACAACATCGGGCCTCAGAGATTGGCATAGCGATATCGCTTCCTCCCCCGTGCCGGCTTTGCCAACCATAATGTGCCCGGCGGATTCTAGCAGCTGCGCCAGAGCAGAGAGCACGTGCGGTTCGTCATCCGCTATGACAATTCTATGTCCGGTCACTGTCCCAACCTCCTCCTCAGGCTCAGTGCGGAGTCAGCAAATCACGCCGTCCAGCCGCCGCTCGACTGTAATGCTCCATCAACCCAGCATTATCGGCCACTGGAGCGGGGTTCCTCAGGTGTGGCCCCTAACCACAAGGCAGATAATTGCCAACAAGTGGCAAGAACTGCAACAACGCGCCCCTCGAGACTTCGCGTAGATAGCCTGCTGGCGGCCAATATGCTTGATCTCGCCCAGTTGACATCCTGACCCCAAAGCCGGAGGACGCGCGCAAAGCGGGTGGAGCATGATCCAAGCAGACCGCGCAACCGCCGGTAATTATACTGGTTTCTGCTCCAATCCCCTCTCGGACAGGCATTCGCCCATTGACAATTCCGTGAGCAAGTAGTAGAAAGAAGTAAGACATTTCGATGTACTCGAGCCAGCCACGCGTGTTTGCGTCATTACCTCGGACCGGTGGCTGGGCGAAAGCGAAGAAGGCACAGAAAAGACAGCGCTAGGCTGTCTGACGGTAGGGAGGAGAAGCACTGTGCATCCGACACCCCGCATCAGATCGCTGGTCTTTTCCTTGATAGTAGCGGCCCTTGTGCTGTGCGCCTCGATCGGCTGGGCCGGGCCCGCGAAGAATATCATCCTGATGATCGGCGACGGCATGAGCTACGAACAAGTGAAGGCCGGCAGTTACTATCTGACCGGCGCGGCGGGCAACTTGTCGTTCGAGCCTTACTACAAATGCGGGGTGACCACGTATTCGGCGAATTCATCCGTCACAGACTCCGCAGCTGCAGCGACGGCCCTGGCGACGGGATACAAAGTCAACAACGGGGTCATCTCGCAGTCGTCAACGGGCAACCCATACCAGACCATTCTGGAGAAGGCCAAGGCCCTCGGAAAGCGGACCGGCCTCCTTACTACCGTCCCGATCACCCACGCCACCCCTGCCGCATTCGGCGCGCACGAAGCCTCAAGGAACAATTACATCAATATCGGAGACGACTACCTCAATTCGTCGAGACCGGAGATGATATTCGGCGGCGGCGACCCAGCCAGAGGAGGCTCCAGCTACTTCTCCTCATCGCAGGTCACAACCGCCCAATCGCTCGGATATCAGGTAGCGTATGACTATTCACAGATGTCCGCCTGGGATCCGGCATCCGTCAATCGTGCGCTCGGCTTGTTTGGCGGCACTTACCTGACTTACGAGTACGATAGGCAGCCATCGAATACGGAACCTCATCTGAGCCAGATGACCGCAAAGGCGCTCGCGATAGCGAACTCCGACCCGGACGGCTTCTTCCTCATGATCGAAGGCGGCAATATTGACCCCGCCGCTCATGCCAATCATATAGAGCGGACAACGCGTGAGGTCGTGGAGTTTAACAATTCCGTCCAGACTGTGCTCACTTGGATGCAGGGCAGGACCGACACGCTCCTGATAATCACTGGAGACCACGAGACCGGCGGCCTCACAGTCACGAATCAGGGCACCGGCAACTATCCCACGGCGACGTGGACAACCACTGGCCACACAGCCACAAACGCGGCCCTATACATCACCGGCTCCAATGCGAATCTGATTGACAGCTACATCCAAGGTGGAGTAGCGGACAATACCGACGTGTTCAAAGTGATGGACGCCGCCCTCACAATCCCCGAGCCTTCGACCGCTCTGGCTCTCGCGTGTGGACTCGGAGGCTGGGCTGGGATTATTTGGCGCATGAAGAAGTAGCGCCGGTCCCCGCAGACGGAAGGAACTCTCTATTCCAGCACTAGCATGTAAGGTGCAAGGCAGCGACACTTCTGCGAGAGACCTCAAGCTCGTTGTAAGTTCTCCATACCTCGCCCCGTCCGGTGGGGCCGCCGAGACCGCCGAACTAGCAATACACACATCCCACGATGTACCTAGCCAGGCCACTTAGCCACGTTTGAGGCGCTGTCCGATAAGGCCTCCGAGCAGAGCTACGCTTACCTGCAGCCCCAACGTGACGAGGAGAACGATCAAGCCAGCTACTGATCCGAACCAGCTTCGAATAGCAATCAGGCCTACTACATTCCAGAAGATGAGAAGGTCCGGTAGGAGCATGAGCGTAGCCACGATTGTTCCAGCTATCGCAGCATAGGCAACTCCATTTCCAGAAGTCTTCTTTACTACCGTGAAGCCCGTCATAAACAACGCAGATAGTCGGACAACCCCCCGAATGGCAGTGGAGAGAAGAGTCAAGACTTCGGGGCCAATCGGTAGTCTCCACAACGCGCAATGAAACGCCATATAAGTAACCAGTACGCTAGCACTGTAGACCAAGAACCAGACGAACGCGCTACGGATTGCTATCCGTACATTCACTATACCACTCCCTCCGCATGTGATGATCGCCTCTATCGCGCTGCCCTACTTGAAGCTATCCCACTGTCCCCGGTATCCCTCCGCTCCAAACGCACTACGGATATCCGCCGCTGACCACCAGCTCCGGTTTCCCGCCCGAACAGAAGGCCCTTGCCATCACCAGTCCATGCTACAGGCAGCCCGCCATACACGGTATCCGCTCGCTCCCGATACGAGGTCAGCCATCGCACTTGCTTGCGCATCCCCCATTTCTACCTAGAAGCGCTATGTTGGAGACACCCGCACCAGTAGAAACGACGGCTGCGATGCTACCGCCAGGCGCTACTGATGCGCTGTACTCTCTGCTCGTGCTAGAACTACGGTCTACACGGTGCAGAGCTAAGGATCACCTCGCTGACCTCCGATATCGCCTGAGGCGGGCCTGAGAACGCCCATAGCTCACTTCGGTCGGTGACTTCCTCACGCCCCGTCGGGCCGCCAATCGCGGGCGAATGGTACTCCAACTCGCCGAAGCCGCCCAGGTCGCCATTGTCCACATACGCCTGCTGGATGTAGCCCATAGCCCCAGGATCGTCACAGGGGACATCCGAATAGAAGCCGTCTTCCCACACGTCGAACTTGCGCACCACAAGCGTAGATTGCGCCCCTTGCTGCCTCAGGTAGAGCATTACGCCGGTGGAGCAGCTCACATGGATGCCGAACTTGTAGTTGTCGGCGGTCTGCACGACGGTCTCCACCAGGCCGTCGCGGGCCTGAAAAACCGGCTTTCCGATGAAGGCATGGGTTCTCAGATCGCCGCGGACCGGGAACAGCATGCGCCCGCCTCCGGGGACCTGCGCGAGATTCCAAATGGCTGGATGGACGCCTTCGGGGATCGGCGCTTTCGCCTTGATCGTCATGGTGAGCGCGTACCCGGCGGCGGAAACGCCATCGGGTATGTCTATCGCGGGCCTCATTGCCTTTACCTGTTTGGTGGTATGCAGTGGCACGGTATGACCGCTGCGGCGGAAGAGGACATTCATATCCGTTTCGAGCGTCACGGAATCGCCGGCGCTGCCGGTAACTGCATATGCGCCAGGATCCACAGCTCTCGGGACGTCATACGTCTCGCCAGACCGCTCAGGATCGCCGATATTCGTGTCAATCTCCGGCGAAATCCAGGTTCGATCACCGCCGCTGTTCGGCCACCCTACACTGGCAAAGAACGCACGCGCCGAATCCGCAGAATCAAGCACCCTGTTCGTCCAGAGCACGTTGGTCTCTCCATCGGGACATAATCCGATGATCCGCCCTCCGAAGGGCAGCACGCCTATGCGCCCATCGAGCACGACCGCTTGTTGGCCGGCTTGCTTCAGGGATTCCAACAGCTTCTTCATGGCTCGAGCACCACTTTTATCGCATTATCTGTTCTATTGCGCATGATCTCGATTCCCTTCACGAAGTCCTGGAGCGGGAGACGGTGGGTGATCAAGGGTTTCGCCGTGACCTTCCCGCTCTCGTGGAGGGCGATTGCCTCGTCCCAGACGCTTGGGCCGCCGAGGGAGCCGAGAATCGTGATGTTGTTGATGACCAGCGGATCGAAGTCAACGGCGCACTTCTCTCCGGCGAACAGGCCGGTCATCGCGATGCGGGCTCGTGGTGCGACGATCGAGGCGATGTCGTCCCAGACGCTCGGCTTCCCCGCCGCCTCGATGACCGCATCAATCATGTGGCCGTTCGTGATTTCCTTGACCTTCGCCACGAGATCCTCCGTCCGGACGTTCACAACCGCATCCGCGCCGACCTGTCGTCCGACCTCCAGGCGCGAGTCTCTCGTTCCCGCGAGGATCACCTTCCGGGCGCCATAAGCCTTCGCCGTCTGCACCGCGAATAGGCCGATCGCGCCGGGGCCCATGACCGCGACGTAATCCTCAGGGCATACCTCGGCCAGCTTCGTGGCATACAGTGCGACGCCGGTCGGCTCGATGAATGCTGCCTCGTCGTAGGCCATGGCGTTGCACTTGTGCAGGAAGTACTTTGGGAAGGAAATATACTCGGCAAAGCCGCCGTCCCGGTTGAGCAAGCCGGTTTCCGTCCTGTTCGGACACTGGTTGTACCAGCCACGAATGCAGTAGGAGCATGCGCGACATCCGACGGAGCACTCGCCGGTAACCTTATCCCCGATGGAGAACTCGGTCACGTTGGAACCGAGTTCCACGACCTCGCCCGACCACTCATGCCCAGGGATAAGGGGCAGTTCGGTCATGCCGGTGGTGATATAGAACATAGTCCCGTCGTTGAACTCCAAGTCGGTGCCGCAGAGCCCGCCGGCGTGGACGCGGATCAAGACGTCGTCCGGCCCTACCTGCGGCATAGGGACATCCTCATAACGAACATCCTTAACTCCGTGAACTCGTATTGCCTTCATAAGAAACCCTCCTATCGCTGAGTGATGCCCGAGGCAGGTACAGGATTTCCCCGGCCTTCTCGACCAGAAGAATCCCATCCTCCTCGCGGCTGCGCCATTCGCTGAAATCAATGCCGGCCGGGTCCACATATCGCAGCCCGACCTTCTCGCAGACCTCCTGCGGTATGCCGGTCGCGAGAGAGACGTTAATCCGGGGCTTCTCGAGTCCGTTCTCGTAGACGCCGCTCCCCCGAATGTACGTCGAGACAGCCATCACCGCCTTCGGGATGTCGGCAAATCGCTCCGGCTGTTTGAAATAGTAGTCCCGGACGTGGTAGCCGATCTTCTCGATGATATGGCCGTGCGTGAGTGACAGCGAGCTGATATGCGGCGCGTATATGATCAACTCGCCGCCGTCGGCAACCACCGGCTCGAGCTTATACATGCACTTACCGCCCGTCCACAAGTCCTCATACATCAACGGTGCGCAGGACAGGACGCGCTTGAAGGTGCGCCGCTTATATACTACATGCTGTTTTGCCGACTCCGCAACCGCTTGCCGCCAGGATTCGATGGGCGAACCGACATAGAGGCCCACCAGATCTCCTTCGTGGACGACCAGCGAGATATTGCTGACCGGAACGGGCATAAGCGCGGCAGCCTGATCGAGAACGCGCCGAACCGGATTGTCCATGACGCCGATTATTTTGAGATTGGTGATAACCGCTCCCAGCCAGTGGAAGAAATCAATGAACTCCGGCCCCGAAATCCCCGGGAAAAGGTACTTATTGCCCCCGGAGAAGCCTGCCACTTCATGGGGAAACACCGGCCCCAGGATGAGAATATGGTCGTAAGTCAGGGCCATGCGATTGACCCTGATCTTGACCGTCTCAGCCATCAAGCCGTCGGTGAGCTGAGAGATCAGATCGGCGGGGATCTCCCCGATTGCGGTCAGACTCTCGTCATCATCCCACCTGTGATTGAACAGGCCCATATCGGCGTAGGATGCGGCGTATGCTTCCTCTGACAGGTCCAGATGATTCAACATGGCCTCACGCGAGAGCGGCGGATGCGTGCCGAGAGCGACCATGACATCCAGCTCGGCGCCGAGGTCGTGGAGAATGCGGTGTAGCGCCTTCACCATCCTGCCGACGGGAGCAGTTCTGGTCCTATCGGGGACGAGCGCCAGGATTCTCTTGCCTGCCGGACCGATCTTGCCCAAACCTGAGGCGAGTATGGCTTCAACTTGTGCCTCATCTATGATATTCATGCTCCGCGCTCGAGGGTCTGCATACTGCACGAGACTATTTCACAACCGGTAGCCGCAGCCTTTATGGCTGCGTATGTCCCGCAGGCTGAAGGCCTGCGGCTACCACTCGGAATGAGAAAGCATGCTAAAGCAAGCTCCGGTGCAGAAGCCTGACAGCATGCTTTAGCTTGCTTTACAGCTATCTGGCCTCGCCATTTATGGCGAGGACTTCTTAGGGCATCAAAGAGCTGCCGTATCCGATGACGGCGATGGCCGCAATGATTATCGCGATCCCGCCGAACATTATATTCAAAGGGGTACCCTTGGCCTGCTTCCACTCGCCTGTGATGATCCCCCACAGGTTCGAGACGACTACGCAGGTCGCCATGAAGATCGCCCAGCCGGCCGAGCCGCCGAGCTTGCCCATCATGATCGCCGCCCTGCCGTAAATCGTCACCGAGAACATCAGCAGGCAGCCCGATATCGCGACCATGAGCCAGTAAGTGCCGGTGCCCTCCGCGCGATACGCCGGCCAGGTCCGGTTCTGCTGCAGCTTGACGGCGGAGTAAGCTGCATTCGCGATGAAGCCTCCGAGCATCACCAGCGCCCAGATTGCATCAGACGCCGCTCCCGCGCTCGCGCCTATCCCGACTGCCGCGTTCTTCACGCCGGTGCCGAAGTTAAAAGCAAGATTGATCATCGAGGTGAAGATGCCCGCGAGGATGCAGAGCAGCAGTCCCCTGGCAAAGGAAGGTTTCCCGGTCGCTTCCGCCTTCTTGCCCTCGACTTTAGCCAGGCGCGCTTCCTTGGCGCCGCCGGCTTTGGCGCACGTCGCAATCCCTACGAGCAACACCATCACGCCGGCCGTCACCGTGAGGCCGCCGGGCGTCCTGAAGACATACGGCTTGCTCAGCATGGGTATCAGCGAGCCGAGGCCTATCGAAAGCCCCATTCCGATGGCGAAGGCTAAGCTGATGCCGACTGCATAGATCGCCTGGCCGATCGCCACTATGCCGTATCCCCACAGGAGTCCGAAAATGAACACCAGAGCCACCGACCGTGGTCCGGCATTCGCATATGCCGACATGAGATCCGGCACAGTCGTCAATGCGATTGCCCAGGGGAGTATCAACAAGGTGATAAACGACCACACAAACCATGTGTTCTCCCACGACCACTTGCTCGCGCGCTTGAAAGGCAGAGCATAGCTGCCATTCAAGACGCCCGCAAGCAAACCCAATAGAATTCCAGCTACCGCTGTGGGCATAACCCGACCTCCATTTGAGTGTGATGCATGGCTGCCAGAAACGGTGCGTTGCACACGCTACACGTAGATTCTCCGGATTGGCAGTAATCTCCTTTGTCCTCGAACGGAGCCCAAGCGTTGACGCCTTGGGCGCGGTCTCAGCTGCCATAAGCGGGGATTCGGAGTCCGGGCCTGGAGCGCTGAAGGGCCAGCCTGGTAATAATACTAGTTCTTGAGCGTCTGCACGCTCAGCCTTAAAGAGTTGTGTGTATTGCAACTTGACAAATTTAGCTGGATGGCAGATTATGTTATAGATGTCAAAGTTCACAACATGTCTAGATATAGTGGGCTAAAAGCGGGCATTCGCCGTCGCTGCGCAGCTATGGCGAACAAGTGTAGACGCCGCATGGCCTAACTGGAAGTCTTTGGAGGAGAAAAGGATGAAGAGGGTCTTTGCAGTAACGGCTGCGCTTGCGCTGCTGGGTTTAGGTATTGCCGCTCATGCGGCCATCACCATCGACACCGTCGCGGTGGGCGATCCGGGGAACGCCGGCGAGTTGTCGGGCGAAGGCGCGGGTGGTTCCGGGCCTGATCGGATATGCGGCTCCGTAGGCTACACCTACAACATCGGCAAGTATGAAGTGACCGCCGCGCAGTATACGGACTTCCTGAACAAGGTCGCGAGGACCGACGCCTACGGGCTGTATAATACAAACATGGACACGGCGATCTACGACTTCGGCTGCAACATCAAGCGCACCGGCAGTTCAGGCAGCTACACGTACAGCGTGGCCTCCGACTGGGCGAACAGGCCGGTGAACCTCGTAACCTACTGGGACTCCTGCCGGTTCGCGAACTGGCTGCACAACGGCCAGCCGACGGGCCTGCAGACCGCCGCCACCACCGAGCGCGGGGTATACACTCTGGACGGCTACAACGGCGGTGATGGCCGCACCATCCAGCGCAACGCGAACTGGAAGTGGGCAGTGACCAGCGAGGACGAGTGGCATAAGGCTGCTTATTACAAGGGCAGCGGAACCGATGCCGGATACTGGCTGTACCCCACGAGCAGCGACACGGCCCCGGGTCGGGACATGGCCGACGCCTCCGGCAACAACGCTAACTATTACGCTGATGGCTACTCGATCGGCAGTCCGTACTACCGGACCGAGGTCGGCGAGTTCCAGAACTCCGACAGCCCTTACGGCACGTTCGATCAGGGCGGAAACGTCTGGGAGTGGCACGAGGCCATTGTATATGAAGGCTCGGATTACGCCTATCGCGGCCTGCGCGGCGGTTCGTTCGTCGACAACGACTACAACCTCCAGGCATCGTACCGCAACTACTACTTCGACTCGACGTGCGAGTACTACATGTTCGGGTTCCGTGTTTCCGAAGTTGTTCCTGAGCCGTCATCGTTTATCGCATTGGCTGCTGGTTTGATATCACTTCTGGGCATAAGACGTCGCAGGGCATAGCACCCGACCCGTATGGAGTGCGCAGGCTTGACTGCGCTTTTCGCTCGTTCGTGTGCTCAGCGATGGCAAAGCGGCGTCCAGCCGCCGCACTCCACATTGACATCGGGTTCCACGTGTCCGCAGTTCCTGAGCCGTCATCGTTTATCATCCTGGGAAGCAGCATCCTGGCGTTGGCAGGGATGATTCGGAGAAGGCGCTGACCCGTATGGAGTGCGCAGGCTTGACTGCGCTTTTCGCTCGTTCGTGTGCTCAGCGATGGCAAAGCGGCGTCCAGCCGCCGCACTCCACATTGGCTGGCTGCAATCCTTATGCCCAGTGCGTAACACCGCTTTTCCATCGAAGAAGGAAACAGCCTGTCTTGAAGAGTAGCATATATGCGATTGCTCTCTATGGAAAAAGCGGGTAAGCCGGATGGTGGATTGGCCTCATGCGCCTGCTCATCGGTTGGGTGAAGCCGGCGCATATATAGTGACAGCGGGGACCTACCGCAAACAGCATTTCTTCAACGAGCCTCAACGCCTGGCGCTTCTCCATAACAGCCTTCTTGCCATCGCACGGGAATATGAGTGGCGGCTGCAGGCATGGGCGGTGTTCAGCAATCACTACCATTTCGTCGCACTCTCGCCGGGCAATCCGTCGTCCCTGAAGTCACTCGTCGGCAAGCTTCATACATTGACGGCCGCTGAACTAAACACCCTGGACGGATGTGAGGGGCGAAAGGTTTGGTATCAGTACTGGGACAGTCACCTTACCTACGAGAAGTCGTACCTTGCCAGGCTGAACTACGTGCACAACAACCCTGTCCATCACGGCATTGTGCCGGTAGCCAGGCAGTACCCCTGGTGCTCCGCCTCATGGTTCGAGAACAGTGCAGACAGGGCTTTTTTCAACGTGGTGACCGGCTTCCCGAGTGACAAGGTAAAGGTGTTCGACGAGTTTTGAACTCACACAATGGCAAAGCGGCGTGCCGCGCGCTAAACATAGTTTCGCCGGCTCAGCAGGAGCTTCGCCCTCCCGCTCCGTGCCTTCTGTGCCTCCGTGGTGTAAATCCGCTCGGACAAGCGTTGACGCCTTGGACGAAATATCGCATAATGTACACACCGTTGGCCCGAGTCGCAAAAGAACACGTGGGCGATACGGCGTAAGGGCCAAGGCAGCGGAAGCGACAGGTCATGAAGGTTTTCGGCAACTACATAAACGGCAAATGGGTCGAGTCGGCGTCGGGGAAAACGACGCCGAATATCAACCCGGCCGATAAAGAAGAGATAATCTGCGAAGTGCAAGCCTCCGTGCCTGAGGATGTGGACAAGGCGATGGAGGCGGCATCCGAGGCATTCCCCGCCTGGCGGAAGACCCCGGTTCCAAGGCGGGCGGCGCTGCTCCAGGAAGTCCTGCACCTCATGAGAGAGCGCGAGGACGAGCTTGCTCGCGCCATAACCTTCGAAAACGGCAAGACCCTGCGGGAGTCGCGCACCGAGTTCGAGGCGGCAGCTAAGGAGGCCGACTTCCAGATCGGGCAAGGAAGAAGGCTCGGCGGCGAGCATGTACCTTCAGAGCAGCCCGGCGTGACCTGCTACCTGACGCGCCAGCCGCTCGGCGTGGTGAGCCTGATAACCCCGTGGAACTTCCCCCTGAACGTGATCTGCCGGAAGATGTTCCCCGCGCTCGTTGCCGGGAACTGCTGCGTTCTGAAACCGGCTGACTTCACCCCGATGACCGCCGCGCTCCTCATCGAAGCCGTTGACAAGGCCGGCTTCCCTCCGGGAGTGGTCAATTTCGTCACCGGCCGAGGCTCGGCGATAGGCGATGTCCTCGTTTGCCATCCAGCCGTAAAAGCGATTTCCTTCACCGGCTCGACGGAAGTAGGCCTAGAAATCGCCAGAAAAGTCGCCGGCAGCGGCACGAAGGTTCAACTCGAGATGGGCGGCAAGAATCCGCTGGTCGTCCTTGCCGACGCCGATCTGGAGGCCGCCGTGGACAGCGCCGTCCTGGGTGCATTCAGTTGCAGCGGACAATGGTGCACCTCGACCAGCAGGGCCATTGTGGAAGCACCGGTGTACGAAGCCTTTATCGAGATGGTGTGCCGCAAGGCCGGGGAAATCAGGGTCGGAAACGGCATGGACGAAGCTGTCCAAATGGGACCGGTAGCCGGGCCGAAGCAGTACGAGAGTATCCTGAATTACATCGCCATCGGGAAACAAGAGGGCGCCCGCCTGTGCGCGGGCGGCAATGCCTTATGCCAAGGCAAATACGCGAAGGGTTACTTCATTGAGCCGACGGTGTTTGCGGATGTAGCCTCCGACATGCGAATCGCCCGGGAGGAGATATTCGGGCCGGTGCTGTCGGTGGTGAAGGCGGAAGACTTCGAATCCGCTATCCGCATTGCGAATGATACTATCTACGGCCTTTCCGCCTCGATTTACACCAACGATCTCGCGAAGGCCCAGCGTTTCATAGAGGAGAGCGAGGTCGGGCTGTGCCATGTGAACATGTCCACCGCCTGGAAGGAACCGCAGCTCGAGTTTGGCGGCACTAAGCAATCCGGCAGGGGCCTGCCGGAAGCAGGCGTGAGCGGCGCGCAATTCTTCACGGAGCACAAGGCCGTATACATCAAGCCCCAGCCCTGAGTATGGGAGAAATCGAGGATGGCGAAACCCAAGGGCGCAGATAAGGTAAGCTTGCTGCAGATGTACCGGCAGTTGGTGCGCCTGCGCACGTTCGAGGAGCGGGTCAAGGAAATCTATATGAACGCCCTGATGCCCGGTCTGGCGCATCTCTACATCGGCCAGGAAGCTGTGGCGGTCGGCGTCTGCGCCTCACTGCGCGAGGATGACTACATCACCAGCACACACCGGGGCCACGGCCATCTCCTGGCGAAGGGATGCGATCCCAAGCTGATGATGGCCGAAATCATGGGGCGGGAGACCGGTTACTGCCGGGGCAAGGGCGGATCCATGCACATTGCCGACACCTCCAGAGGCATTATCGGGGCGAACGGCATCGTGGGCGCAGGCATTCCAATTGCTACAGGCGCCGCGCTCTGGTGCAAGATGAGCGGCGAGGGCCGAGTGGTGGCCTGCTTTTTCGGCGACGGGGCTTCGAATCAGGGCGCCTTCCACGAGGCACTAAACCTCGCCGCGCTGTGGCAGTTGCCGGTAGTCTTCGCCTGCGAGAATAACCTCTACGGGCTCTCCGTGCGCCAGGATCGCCATCAGAGGATAACGAATATCGCCGATAGAGCCTCCGCCTACGGAATGCCCGGCGAGACGCTTGACGGCTGCGATGTGGCGGCTGTTTGCGAAGCAGCACAGCGTGCCGTGGAGCGTGCGAGAGATGGCGGCGGCCCGACGCTGATCGAGTGCAAAGTCTACCGCTGGCTCGGTCACCATGCTGGCGATCCGGCGCGATATCGGCCGGAAGGTGAACTCCAGGCATGGAAGGAACGCTGCCCCCTCAAGCTCTGCCGCGAGCGCTTAATGAAAGAAGGGCTTCTGACGCCGGAGGAGGATCGCCGCATCCTGCAAAAGGCGGAGGCAGAGATGATGTCAGCTCAGGAATGGGCGGCCCGGCAGCCCTTCCCGGAGCCCGAAACGGCCCTGGAGGATGTTTATGCCTAGGGAGGTGACACAGGCGGAGGCGATACAGGAAGCGCTGCGCGAGGAGATGCTTCGCGATCCCCGGGTGTTCGTCATGGGCGAGGATGTCGGCCCTTACGGAGGAATCTACACAGCAACTAAGGGCCTATGGGAAGAGTTCGGAGATGAGCGGGTGCGGGATACCCCCATCTCCGAGGCAGGATTCACTGGAGCGGGCCTTGGCGCTGCGCTCGTCGGCGGCCGGCCCGTCGTGGAGCTGATGTTCGGCGATTTCGTCGCCGTCGCAATGGACCAGTTGGCAAACCAGGTTGCAAAGGCCAGATACATGTCGGGCGGCCAGGCTCGTGTGCCTCTGGTCGTCCGCACAACGATCGGCGCGCGCGGCTCCACGGCAGCCCAGCACTCCCAAAGCCCGCACGCGTGGTTCGTGCATACTCCAGGCATCTATGTTGTCGCTCCATCAACCCCTGCCGACTGCAAGGGTCTGCTGAAGAGCGCGATACGGGACGACAACCCGGTTATCTTCTGGGAGCACAAGAAGCTCTATTTCATCAAAGGCGAAGTGCCCGACGGCGAATTCCTCGTGCCCCTGGGCGCGGCCGACGTTAAGCGAACCGGCGCGGATGTCACTGTAGTAGCGATTTCGCTAATGGTGCATAAGGCCCTGGCGGTGGCGGAAAAGCTCGCCCAGGAGGGCATCGAGGTCGAAGTAGTTGATCCGCGTACGCTGGTGCCGATGGACTGGGAAGCCATTTACGCCTCGGCGCGCAAGACCGGCAGAGCGGTAGTGGTGGATGAGGGGCCATTCACCTGCGGAGTGGCAGCCGAAATCGCCGCCAGGATCGGAAAGGAATGCTTCGACTGTCTGGATGGGCCTGTGGAAAGAGTCTGCGCCTGCGATACGCCGATTCCATTCAGCCCCCCCTTGGAGGATTTCGTCATACCCCAGGAGGCGGATATCGAACGGGGCATTAGGCGCGCATTGTAAACCAGGCCCATCTTAACGGCACCCAGGAATAGATTCCTGGGCTGATCTTGGGCAAAACCCGCCGCAGCGGATTGGGCTAACCTGAGAGCGGTGCATGTGCCAATCACCCTCTCCCGCGTGGCGGGAGAGGGAAAGGGTGAGGGGACAAACCCTTGGGAAGGCAAGCCAGGAAAGGTGGAGATTGAAGGTGGATACCAAGAGAATACGACGTGTCAAGGAGGCCATGCAATCGGAGGGGCTTGATGCCCTCGTCTGCAGGCTGCCGGAAAACGTGCTCACGCTGAGCGGCTACTGGCCGCTCGTCGGCTGGTCCTTTCTGCTCTTCCCCAGAGACGGAGAGCCGACATGCATCATCCCCCACACCGAGGAGCAGGAAGCCCGCGAGGAGCTATGGGGCGGCGAGTGCGTCTCGTTCCTCTTCGGCGTTCTCGGCGCGGGAAATCCCTACGAGGATATTGCAAGGGCACTGAAGGCCGCAAGCGCCGGCAAGGGCTGGCGGCGAGTCGGCTACGAGGGGAGCTTCGAATGCATCGCGCCTCCGTGGAATGCCGCTGAGACCGCAATTCCGGCCAATATCACCCGCGGGGTCCTCTGCGAGGTATTCGGCGAGGCATTGATTGACGCGACCGACCTCCTGACATCCCAACACGCCTGTAAGACAGCCGCCGAAGCGGACAAACTCCGGATCGTTAACGAGATATCCAACTTCGGCCTGCGCACATTTTCCGAAATGGTGGCTGCCGGCGTCACCGGCGTCGAGCTTGTCGCGGCGGTCGAGCACGCCATTATGACGCAGGGGACGGGCTACAAAGGCGCCAAACGAGTCCGCTCATTTGCCCAGGTTGCGACCGGCCCGGCGGAGACTCTCATAGGCTTCCGTCCGATGGAGATTTCCACGCTCCGCAAGATTGAGCCGGGAGACCTGGCGCTGCTGGAGCTTGGCGTCGTGGCGGACGGCTTCTGGAGCGATCGCACGCGAGTGCGCGTCGCCGGGAAGCCGACTCCCCAGCAAACGGCGGTTCTCGAGGTCGTGAAGGCGGCCCAAGCCGCCGCGATCAAGAAGGTCCGTGCAGGAGTCACCGCAGGCGAGGTGGACGAAGCCGCGCGGGCCGTCATTCGCGATGCCGGCTACGAGAAGGAGTTTGTGCACGTCACCGGGCATGGAGTCGGCCTCCGCTACCACGAGCCTATTCCGATAATCTGCCCAGGCAGCGATCTGGTCCTCGAGCCGGGCATGGTACATTCGGTGGAGCCGGGAATCTACATCCCGGAGATGGGCGGCATACGCCTGGAGGACGACGTTCTCGTAACCCAAACGGGCGCTGAGGTGCTTGGCGCTTTCGGCGGTGACCTGGCATGAAGTACAACCTCGATGGGAAAGTTGTGGTAGTCACGGGCGCCGGCGGCGTGATCTGCGGTGAGATTGCGGCCGCGCTCGCCGCAGAAGACGCGAAGGTAGCGCTGTGGGATATATCCGCCGAGGCAGCCGAGCGGAAAGCGAAGGAGATATGCACTGCGGGCGGATGCGCGAAAGCGTTCCAGTGCGATGTCACAGACCGAGCCGCCGTGACCGCGGCGACTGAAGCCGTTCTTGCCGAGTATGGCACAATTGACATCCTCATCAACGGCGCGGGAGGAAGCCGAAAGGAGACGACGACCTCGCGGGACTTGACGTTCTTCGACATAGACCCGCAGGCGCTCATGGATACGCTCGCCCTGAACTACATGAGCGCGGTTGTCCCCTCGCAGGTTGTCGGGCGCATCTTCGCGGAGAAGCGATCCGGAGTGATTGTGAATATCTCCTCGATCGCCAGCTTCCGCCCGCTGACCCGCGCGATCGGCTACTCGAACGCCAAGGCCGCGCTGAGCAGCTTCACCCAATGGCTGGCGGTGCACATGGCGCAGGACTACTCGCCGGAAATCCGGGTGAACGCCGTCGCTCCGGGCTTCGTGCTGACCCAGCAGAACAGGTTCCTGCTGGTGGACGAAAAGACCGGCGAGATGACGGAGCGCGGCCGCCGGATACTGGAGCACACGCCGATGAAACGCTATGCGCGCCCGGAGGAAGTCGTCGGCGCGGTCCTCTGGCTGGTTTCCGACGCGGCGAGCTTCGTCACCGGCGCCGTCATCCCCATTGACGGCGGCTTCACGAGCTTCTCCGGCGTGTGACGAACCAGCAGACCCTAAACCCCCAAGACGCCCCATAAGCCCGGTAAATTTACCGGTTTTTCGCCCTTCGTGCAGGAAATTCGCGGCGGATCCTTGACGAAGCGTATAATTGCATGCTATAGTCATATGTGAACCTGCCAGCCCATGCCGGGAGGGTATGGGTTATGGGCTCGTGACGGCGAGAACGCCAGTCTGCAAGAGAGGCCCATTGGCAGGGAGAAAAAGATGAAAACAAGGTTTATTCTCCATATCATTGTGGCGATGGCTGTGACCGCGGCGTTTTCCAGCCCGCTTTTCGCTGAATGGACGGTGACCTATCTCCACCCCGCCGGGTGCAACTCGTCCTATCCCAATGGTGTCTCCGGCGGGCAGCAGGTCGGCTGCGCTGCGGGTCCGGCAACCGGTAACCAGAACCATGCGAGCCTGTGGAGCGGCACGGCGGCGAGTTGGGTGGACCTCAACCCCGCCGGGTGCAACTCGTCCTATGCCAGTGGTGTCTCCGGCGGGCAGCAGGTCGGCTGGGCTTGGGGTTCGGCGACCGGCGGCAACTACCATGCGAGCCTGTGGAGCAGCACGGCGGCGAGCTGGCTGGACCTCAACCCCACCGGGTATGACCATTCCGAGGCCCTTGGCATCTCCGGCGGGCAGCAGGTCGGCCACGTTGCGGGTCCGGCGACCGGTAGCAACGCGCATGCGAGCGTGTGGAACGGTACAGCGGCGAGCTGGCTGGACCTCAACCCCACCGGGTTCACCGAGTCCTATGCCAATGGTGTCTCCGGCGGGCAGCAGGTCGGCTACGCCAAAGGTCCGGCAACCGGTAACCAGAACCATGCGAGCCTGTGGAGCAGCACGGCGGCGAGCTGGCTGGACCTCAACCCCACCGGGTATGACCATTCCGAGGCCTATGGCATCTCCGGCGGGCAGCAGGTCGGCCGCGCTTATGGTTCGGCGACCGGCGGCTACCAGCATGCGAGCCTGTGGAACGGTACAGCGGCGAGCTGGCTGGACCTCAACCCCACCGGGTTCACCGAGTCCTTTGCCCGGGGCATCTCCGGCGGGCGGCAGGTCGGCTGGGCCAAAGGTTCGGCAACCGGTAACCAGAACCATGCGAGCCTGTGGAGCGGCACGGCAGCGAGCTGGGTGAACCTCCACACCTTCCTGGATTCACGTTACGCAGTTTCGTACGCAACGGGTATCGAGGTGTCAGGAAACGATATCTGGGTCGCCGGCTACGCTTTTGATGACGTAAGAGGCTACAACGAAGCTGTGCTGTGGCATAACGTTATCCCCGAACCGTCCAGCTTCCTCGCGCTGGTGTGCGGCTTGGCCGGTCTCACCGGCACGCTGAGGCGCAGGGGGAAGTAGCTTTGGATCCCCTAGGTTGTATGGGAGGGCGAAGCTCCTCCCGGATGCCCTTCTTAACAGTCCCACATCAAACATCCAGCCGTCACCAGCTAGCGGCCAGCAGTTAGCGTCGAGCATCCAGCATCGAGCATCCAGTATCTGAAATCACCCCTCACGATTCACGAGTAACAGTAGGAGTAAGAGGCGGGAGACTCGCCCTCCCGGATGCCCTTTTTTCAACAGTCCCACATCAAACATCCAGCCGTCAGCAGCTAGCGGCCAGCAGTTAGCGTCGAGCATCCAGCATCGAGCATCCAGTATCTGAAATCACCCCTCACGATTCACGAGTACGAGTACGAGTAAGAATAGGAGTGATATTGGATATTGGATGTTGGATGTTCTCTCCCATTCCCCCACTCTCCCTTTCTCCGCCTCGCCCCGTCGTCCCTTGACACCCCTACGGGCCATTGGTATATTGGAAGCCGAACGCTCATTCCGCGCTGCCAGGGGAAGGGATTGGACAAGTCCGCACCCACAGTCTCCGGGATCAGATTCCGCGCGCTGCTCACAGGACTGATCCTGATACCGTTCAACTGCTATTGGGTCACCATCACGGAGATCAAGTGGAGCAGCAACGACAGCACGTGCGTCTCGCTCTTCATGACGGTCGTCACCATCATCTTCTTCCTCGCCCTCTTCAACCTTCTGCTTGCCAAGCGCTTCCCAAAGCTGGCGCTCAACCAGGGCGAGCTGATGGTGGTCTACATCATGCTCGCCATATCCACCGCCATGGCCGGCCACGACATGATGGGCAATCTCCTGCCGAACCTGGCTAATGTCTTCTGGTTCGCAAACCCGGTAAACAAGTGGGCGAAGTTCCACCGGTACATACCGAGGTGGTTCTCGCCCAGCGACAGAGAGGTGCTCCGCGGCTTCTACGAGGGCAACTCGACCCTCTACACGAAGGAGCATTTGCTCGCATGGGCCGTTCCCGTAGCGGTCTGGGGCACCTTCATGATGATTCTTGCCTTCATAATGCTGTGCACCAACGTGCTGATCCGGAAGCAGTGGGCGGACCGCGAAAGGCTCTCCTTCCCGATAATCCAGTTGCCGCTCGAGATGACCAAGGGCGGCGGAGAATCCGGATTCTACGGCAACAGACTGCTCTGGCTGGGATTTGCTATTCCGGCCATCCTGGAAACGCTGAATGAGCTGAACTTCCTCTACCCATCTCTTCCCAGGGTGCAGATCAAGATATTCGACCTCGGGCCATACATTCAAAATCGCCCGTGGAACGGCGTCGGCTGGTTTCCTATATCGTTCTACCCCTTCGCAATCGGGCTGATGTTCTTCCTGCCGGCTGACCTGTCGTTTAGCTGCTGGTTCTTCTACGTACTGCGCAAGATGCTCGACGTATTCTCGGTGGCGATGGGCTGGCGCGACCCAGGGGTAACTCCGGCGCTCCAAAAGGTGCCCTACTTCGCCGAACAAGCAGATGGCGCCTGGATCGCCCTCGCGCTGATAATGCTCTTCGCGAGCCGCAAGTATCTCCTGCAGGTACTCAGACGCGCGATGGGAAAGGAATCGGAGCTGGACGACTCGACCGAACCGATGTCGTATCGAACGGCGTTCATCGGGATCGCCATCGGACTCGCGTTCCTGTACGCATTCAGCGTCGAGGCTGGAGCGTCGCCATACGTGCCGATAGTCTTCTTCGCGCTGTACTTCATAGTGGCCATTGCGATCACGAGGATTCGAGCGGAACTCGGGCCTCCCGCGCACGAGCTTCATTTCTTCCGGCCGGAGGAGATAATGACCACCGCCTTCGGGACCCAGGCGCTCGGCACCCAGAACCTCACGATCATCACCTATTTCTACTGGTTCAACCGGGGATACCGCAATCTCGTGATGCCCCACCAACTGGAGGCATTCAAGGCCGCCGAAGTCAGCAAGACCAGCGCACGGAAGATTGCACTAATCATCATGATCGCGACATTCGTGGGCGTCGTGGCGACGTTCTGGTCGCTCCTGCACATGTACTACATCAACGGCGCGGCCACGGCCAAAATCCTGGCCGGCTATAGAACAGGGATCGGCAACTACGCCTTCGAGCGGCTGAACACGTGGACACTAAACCCGCAGAAGACCGACATGCCGGCGCTGAGCTTCATGGGCGCGGGCGCATCATTCGCCCTGTTCCTCAGCCTGATGAAGTCGCGCTTCCTGTGGTGGCCGTTCCACCCGATCGGCTACGGGCTGGCTGTGAGCTACGCGATGGATTACTTTTGGTTCACGGCGTTCATCGGCTGGCTGTGCAAGGTCCTGAGCATCAGGTACGGCGGCATGAAGTTCTACCGGCAGGCGCTCCCCTTCTTCATGGGCCTGATTCTGGGAGACTACGTGATCGCGAGCATCTGGACGCTGATCGGCTGGGCCCTGGGCATGCCGACGTATAAAACGTTTATAGGCTGACCGTCGGCGATGCTGGATGCTTGATACTCGATGCTGGATGCGGGATGGGTACTCCGTAGTGACCTGTCCGCAATCCGTAATCCGTGATTCGCAACTCTCACTCGACGTGCTCGGCTTCCTCCTCAAGTTCCCGGGCCCTGCGGCGCTTCTGGAGTACGCGGGCGCGGAAGGCCAGGATCGCAAGCACGCCCATTGCAGACCAGGCGAGGCCCGAAGCCAACCTGGCCCAGCGGGCCCAACTGTACTCCTCCCACAGATACTGCCGCCATTCCTCCTCGAACTCTTTCGGCTTGCTTCCGATGCTGTAGAACAGCGCAGTCGTGAATGGCTGCCCGGTCTCAAGTTCGGACAGAAGATCGGGAATGCTGTCCGGGCTGTACGTGTCCGCCATGTACTTCACGGCAGAGTAGCTCTGGACATACGCTATCGAGCGCTTGCGCTCGTCCACCGGGAACGCTCTTGAAATCCGATCCAGCGGCAGAATCTCCCCGCTGGCAGCATCGGCGAGCAGATCCGCATCTGGGCCGGTCCAGTCGTCCGCGAGGTATTTCGCCAGGCCCTCATGCATCCACAACGGCATGCGGTTGGAGTTCCATCGGAGCCTGCGGGAGATGAAGACGTGCACCAGCTCGTGCGGAATGACGTCGGCAATGTCTGCGAAGGTCCCGGAGGCATCCACTCGGACTTTCAACGTCCGCGTATGAGCGATGCCAACGGTTTGCTCGCCGGGGTCGACGCCGGTCGCCTCTGAAAAGGAGCGCCGATCCGGGTAGAGGTAAATGGGAGTGAGACCACCGGGCGAGAACTTCAGCTTGCGAGAGAGAGTGACATGCCATTTCTCGGCAAGGTCACCCGCCCGCTTAGCGGTCGAATCCGCCCCGGCGGCGTAGTAGATCAGGAAGTGCCTCGTCCGCACCACGCGCCACTGTACTTCGTCCGCACAAGTGCACTGGGCCGTCAGGATAACTGCAAGTAGCCCGAACAGGGATACGAACCGCACGCTCCTCATTTCGTGGGCAGTCTAGCACGAGAGAAGTCCACGGTCAAGGGGGCACTGTTGAACGTCTAACCTCCAACTTCCAAATGGACCCCTGCCGCTGGCGGGGCTGGGATGGGATGCCTGTGCGTGCACGAGGATTGCTGGTAGCCGCAGCCATCACGGCTGCGTTGTCGTCGAGCGCAGGCATAAAGCCTGCGGCTACCTGATGCGTGGGGTTTCCGGCCCGGCAGGACCGGAAACTTGGAGCTTCAAACTCGTCTTCTAAAAAAGTTGTTGACAAACGGGGCGATGCGTGCTATAAGGGAAACGTAAGGTTTCGCAGTACACAACCATGGCCTCGAGGCACCCAGCAACGAAGTGCTGTTCCAAGAGACCCCCGCGGACAGCACCGCTGCCGGGTGCTTCTTTATTGTAAGGGAATGTCGAGAGCCGCCGATCCGCCGCGGCAGACCTCAGAGAAAGGGGCTCGACTCAGCGGTCGTAGATAGTGACTCCGAAGCGGTCTATGGCGAAACGGACCTTGGGGATTTCGCCCTCCGGATCCCAGTCGGACATCCTGTCGTTAGTCACCACGGGACAGGATAGACGCCTCGCCTGCTCCACTATGGCTTCGTCGGCATCCGTCCGGCTGTCAACGGCGACCACAGCGCCCAAATCTATGAGTCCCTGGAGCGCAGACCGCTGGTCGACCTGGTAGGGCAGCGCAGCATCCACGTAGATGTACACGGGGAAATAGCCCTCGGAACGCAGTTCGCTTCTCAAGTCCAATATGTTCTGGAGGCGCGGTTTCTCCTTGATTTCATGCCAGGCTACGTTGCTGCCATCCACAACAACCGGCTCCGTGCCTCGAATTATGGCTGCCGCGCACGAGCGGTCCTGCGCCTCCAAGCTCTCCATGACACTGCGGTACAGAGCCGGCTTGGATGCCCGGACATTCGCCAGCGCAGACCGGACGAATGCAACAACCGCAACATCGTTGCCATCTACGGCTTCCAGAATGCGCCGGACCGACATCTGGACCGACTTCCTGCCGTAGCTCAGATCAAGTATCTTGTCCACGTGGAGAACCCGCGGCTGGCTCTCCAGCGCACGGGAATACTGCCTGCCCATCCGCCTGACGATCCTGCAAGCCCCTTGATATGCAGGCGGGCTCGATAGTTTGAGCTTGATGAGAACGCTCCGGATAGCAGAGATGGTGGATTCGTCCGATGTCCTGACCTTGGCCAGCACCTGCTCGAACTGAATCTGTGAGTCCTGATGAGCAGGATCTATCTCAAGCGCACGGCAGACAAACGCGCAGGCTCGCGCCGCCTCCCCTTTCTCGCTCAAGTGGTTCGCTATCCAAAAGCACTCATCGGCCTGCTTGTCGCGCACGCCTGTCTTGGCGTAAACGTGCTCCAGCGCGAGATGGGCATGAAGACTCTCCGGTTCTGATCCCTTCAAAGTCTCACAGAAGACTCTGGCAGCCTGGTAGGAGCCGTCCTTGAGCATCCTGAGAATGACGGGCAGCCAATCCGGGCTCTGCGGCCACGTGCTTGCCTTGGGCGCACGTTGAGTCGCCGCGCTCTGGGTGCGCGAGGACCGGATCTGCTTCCGCACCTGCTTTAACTCACGCTCGGCCAGGGACTTGCCTTTCTCTGCGGCTTCCTTTGCCCGGCTCAGCCGATCAGAGGTCTTCTCAGCTTTCACGAGCTGCTGCCTCTGGTCTGCAAGCTGCTGCTTGAGCGACTGCGCCACAGATCGGCCGCGCTCCACCTCATGGCGACGCTGTTCCAGCACACGCTCAGCGCCGCGAACCTGGCCTTCGAGGTCACGCACCTTGCCCTTCAGCCGGTGGTTCTCAGCACTAAGGCGCTCGACGGCCTGATCCGACCGCGGCGGCTGTTTTGCGCCTGCCATTTCCCGCTTCGGTTTCTCGCGCGCGGGCCGATACGTCTCGGAAGCTGCAACCAGCTCGAGTTTGTCCGCAAGGGACCTCACGCTCCGGCGATCATCCAGGAGCAGAGCAATTCGCACAGCAGGCAGACTGTGCTCCCGGATAAGTTCGCCCAGAGAATCTTTCAACTCCTTCGCCGAACTGAGCGCAATCCCGCTCCAGAGGACCTTGTTGCTGTCAATCCACAAGACGCCCAGCGTCTCCAGGAACTCCGGATCCCTCTCGGCCTCTCTCATCAGGCGCTGCCTCACCACAGGCGTTCCAACAGTCCGCGCCGTCGCCCTGAACCCGCTGAGCACCGCGGGCAACAGGTCCCCCGCCTCCTTAAGATAGAGAACCAGGATACGCGGGTCTATGCCGCCGATGAGATCGGGCAAGTACGTGAGCAACGGACTGGCTGCGTCGCTTTTTTCCCTGGGCATGCCGCCGCCCCCTTCCTCAGACCCGATGCTTTTAGTTACTTATTCGCCCCCGAGCGCACAAATCCTGCTCCGCACGCACCACTCGGCGCTCCATGCCTCCGCGCATACTGCAGCACGCATGAAAAAGCCCCGGTTGTCTGTAACCGGGGCTAAGTATAAGCCCAACTCACTACCGGCCCATTCGCTCGGCCATGGACCTGAGCCGATTCACACGCTCCGGAATCGGCGGATGCGTGCTGAACAGCCTTCCGATCGCACCGCCGCGCAGCGGGTTCACGATAAACATATGCGCGGTCGCCGGATTCACCTGCGACGGTACGCGCTTAGACGCTTCCTCCAGCTTCACCAATGCATTCGCCAGGCCGAGCGGCTTGCCGCTGACCTGCGCACCGGTCGCGTCGGCCTGGTATTCACGCGATCGAGACACTGCCATCTGGATCGTGAGTGCCGCAAGAGGAGCAACGAAAAGCACCACCAGAAGACCTATCACGCCGCCATTATCATCGTCGGACCGACCTATGCCGCTCAGCATGATGCCCCATCGCGCCATGCTCGCCAGCATCATGATGGCGCCTGCGAGCGTGGCAGCAATGGTCGAAATCAGGATATCCCTGTTCCCCACGTGCGCTAGCTCGTGCGCGATTACTCCCTCGACCTCGTCCCGGTCGAGGATACCGAGCAGCCCCTCGGTCACGGCCACAGCGGCATGCTCCGGATTGCGACCCGTGGCAAATGCGTTCGGCATATCACCAGGGACAACGTACAGCTTCGGCATCGGCAGGCCAGCTTCAAGAGTCAGCCGCCCCACTATGGTGTGCAGCTCGGGCGCCTCGGCCTCGCTGATCGGCTGCGCCCGGTACATCGCCAGCACAATCCTATCGCTGAACCAGTAACTCATGGCGTTCATAACCAACGCGAACCCGAATGCGACCGCCATGCCGGTCGGACCTCCAACAAGACGTCCGACCGCTATGAGAACCAGGGTCAGAACTGTCAGCAGGAAACCAGTTTTGAGAGCATTCATCTCCCAGCCTCCTCAGAGGACGAGTCCTCCACCGCGGGACATTGCATTTCGCGCGGTGAAGCCCATGGGGGCACTATCATAATTATAGCTGAAAGAGGCAGCCGCGTCAAACGAAGAAGAGCTCCCGCCCGGCTTACGAATTGAAGGTGAATGCACAGCAGGCGTTTGGGCCGACAAGAGCAATCAGCGGTTAGAACTCCGTGGCGCCAGTGAAGCGGAAGGCACGCGCCTTGATCGCCGGAACGACCGCCCACCCCTGGCGTTTAGTCTCCTTCGAGATCAGCTCGACGTTCGAGAGCCGCTCCAGGATGCTGTCGGTAAAGCGCAGATTCTTCAGCGACTTCGTGATCTTACCATTCTCGATCAGGAACGTGCCGTCCCGCGTCATGCCGGTGATCACAGTCAGGACAGGATGGATCACGTTGGTGTAGTGGAATCGCGTGACGAGTATCCCCTTTTTCGTGCCGGCGATCATTTCCCCGATGGACGATTCGCCGGACTGCATGAATAGGTTCGCTGGCATAGGGCCGTATGTGCCGACCCCGCCTGTGCTGTGGCCGGTGGATTCCCTGCCTTCCTTGTTGGCCGTGTACGAATCGTAGACGACAGCGTTGGCCACGCCATTCACAATCAGGTCAACACGCTGCTTGGGAACGCCTTCCGCGTCGAAGGGGCGGGGCAGACCCCGCAGATCGAGGCCGTCATCCCAGATTGTTACGTTCTCGCCCGTGATCTTCTGGCCGAACTTGCCGCACATGAAGCTTCGGCCCTCCTGGACGGCAAGCGCACCAAGCCCCAGATACCCCAGAGCCTCGACTAGCTCCGAGACGGCATATGGAAGGAGCACGACATCGTATTCGCCCGGCTCGATAGACTCCGGATTCCTGCTCTGCACGCTGCGAGTCGCTGCTTCGACGGCAGCGCCAATGGGATCCAGATCGCCAACACGCTGGGAGACGCGATCCGCGTAGCCGAAACCGCCATCTCCAGACATGACGGTTGTCAAGCTTGCGGAGGAGGACAAGTTGTACGCCGCGACACCCAGGGAATTCGCGACGGCAAACTCGTGGCAGCCGTTCGATAGCGATCCGGCGGCGGACGCGCCGACATTACAGGCTTCAGCGATCATCCCGGCCACTGCGTCGGCACGCTCCTCGGGCGAACAAGCAGCGGTGCGCTCA
The DNA here is from genome assembly GCA_035528905.1 of Armatimonadota bacterium. Lineage (GTDB taxonomy): Bacteria > Armatimonadota > UBA5829 > DTJY01 > DTJY01 > DATKXU01. Next base: position 852 of record DATKXU010000079.1, on the reverse strand, counting down.
TCGTAGGTGTCAACCGCGGAGACCGGCTTCGGCTTAGGCAGCGAAACGAAATCCGGGTTCTCCCGCGAATGCCGTGCGAACTCGACAGCCCTATCTACGACCGCTCTGACTGACCGCTCGTCCAGACGATTCGTCGTCGCATAACCGATTCGCTTCCCAATGACGGCCTTCACCGCCAGGCCCGCATTTCGTTCGGACACATTCTGGTGGATGACAGAATTAGCGAACCGGGTCAGACTAGATTCACCAATCCCGAACGCCGCCTGAGTCACGTCCGCTACGCAATACTCGATCGCCTTGCGCAGTATCTCCAGTACGTTATCCCGCCCGAGCATCACGCGTCCTCCTCTTCCGACGGCGCTTCCATTACTCCGATGCGAACGTTTTGGAAGCGTGCTGGCGCCACACCGTGACCGACGTGCATGGCCTGGCCGGGTTCGCCTTTGCCGCAATTCGGAACGCCCCAGAGATGCCATTCGTCTTGGTTGGCAATGGCATCGCAGCCACGCCAGAACTCGTAGGTTATCCCCGTGTACGTCGGATTCTTGTACATCTGACCGAGCGAACCGTCCTCTATGTCAAAAGCGATCTCAGTGGCAAACTGGAAGTTCAGCCGCTTGTCGTCTATGCTCCAGGAGCCCACCATCTCGGCATAGAGTCCGTGCTTGGTGTCCTCGATCATCTCGTCCAGGGTCCAGTCGCCCGGCTCGAGATTGATATTGGTCATTCTGATAAGCGGGATTCTGTTCCAGCCGTCCGCTCTCATCGCGCCGCCGCTCTTACAACCGAGCTTCTCAGCGGTCTCTCTGGAGGTCAGGTAGCCGACGAATATGCCGTCCTTCACTATGTCAA
>DATKXU010000078.1:0-31494 GCA_035528905.1 Armatimonadota bacterium | reverse complement strand
GCTGAATTCTCCGTGTATAGACTCCGGCCATCCCGACGACGTAGACCCGGGAACCGACTCCAGGGCGGATATGGGCGCCCATCCCTGGGGCGGTTGACACCCGGCGTGCGGAACAGTAGAGTATTAAGGGGCTTTCCGGTGGAGAGGCCCGTTAGGGCGGCCTTAAAGTACAATTGGCGAGCCATATATCCGATCATCGGAGGCAGCAGTGGGGAAGAAGCATATATCGGTGACTGCGGCCAGGCACTCGTGCAGAAATGTGCCGGTCTGCGTTCCCGTAGGTGGTCTCAGTATCAAGCCGTCGGACACGGTGGCATTGATAGACTTGGCGGCGGGTCGGCAGATACCCACGCAACTCATGGTGGACGCGGAAGAGCGGTCCCTGTGTTGGATCGTGGATAGCCTTCGGGTCGGTGAAACACGGGAGTATGAAACTCAGCCGGGCGTCTCACCTTCGACCTCGCCCGTGGAGCTGGTGGATATGGGCGATGAGGTGGAGTTTCGAATCGGCGGCCAGTTGTTCACGAGCTACCACTACGGCGGCGACATAGTTCGTCCGTTCCTCTACCCGATACTTGGCCCTGGCGGGAAAGGCATCACGCGGAATTACCCGATGATTAAGGACGTTCCGGGCGAGACCAGCGACCACAAGCATCATAGGTCAGTCTGGGTGGCTTTCGGCGATGTGAACGGCGCGGACGACTGGTCGGAGGAAGAGGGCTGCGCCCGCATCGTCCATCGCCAGTTCTTGGAGAAGTCGGAGGGACCCGTATTCGGGCGCATCCGCGCTTTGAACGATTGGGTGGACAGCGGGGGCAGGAAGCTGATGGAAGAAGTGCGTACCATCACCATCTACAACTTGCCGGAAACCGGTAGGATCATTGACCTCGGCGTCGTGTTCCGCGCTACCGAGGGCGATGTCAGGTTCGGCGATACCAAGGAGGGGGGCATCGCATCCGTCAGAGTGGCCACCAGCATTGACGGCGACAAGGGCGGGGTGATTACGAATTGCTTCGGCGGCGTCACAGAAGCCGAATGCTGGGGAAAGCCTGCGCACTGGTGCGACTATTCCGGCCCGGTGGATGGCGGAATCATGGGTATCTCAATCTTCGATAGTCCTGATAACTTCCGGCATCCGACTCGCTGGCACGTCCGCGACTACGGGCTCTTTGCGGCAAACCCGTTCGCCTTGTCGGCCTATGCGGGAGACCCGAATGTGGACGGCAGCCACGTCGTAAAGTCGGGAGAGGAATTCCCGTTCGCGTATCGCCTGTACTTCCATGATGGCGATGCGAAAGCCGGAAACGTCGCCGAGGGGTATCATGGATACGTTAATCCTCCATTAGTCGAAGCGGGGTAGGCGGTGTCCGGGCCTACTCAGCAGGCCATTCCCGATAGGTATTCAAAATGCGAAACATTCCCGATATTCTCGCTATTACATTGCTGATTCTAGTTCTCCCATCATTTTTGGGTGCGAGTGCGGTGGCAGACAGAGGTTTGGAGTTGCCAAATATATGGGGGCAGGGCGGAGCCCTATTTGCTTTCTCCGGATTCGATGGTGAAACCGACTGCCGTCATCCGTTCGTGGGTTATACGTCCTGGGATGGGCGGGGAATCGTATTTCACACGGAAGCGCCGGCATCGCTGCGTTTCAAGGTGCCCCCTGGTGGGGAATCCGGAGAGTTCTCCTTGCAAGATGAGATCGTCGCCGGCGATGTGCTCTCGTCGCTGATTGGTTACTCGGGCGCAAAGCTCAGGTTGCGATACCTGTTTCTGGACAAGGATGCGGTTGTCGGCGAGTTAAAGGCTCTGGAAGCGCCGGAGCCGGTGGACGTATGCATCGCCGCAAAGATCGAGGGATCTCAGGTCGAGAGGAAAGGGAACGCCACCGTCTTCCACGCCGGGTCCGAGGAATTTGTGCTGGCGGGGGACGGCCCGGGGCTTGAGGCGAACGAAGGAGGCATCAGCGCGCGGCTATCGCCCGGAGAGAGCCTGAAATTTGCATTCATTTACTGTTACGGTTCGCTGCCCGATATCGAGAAGCGTGCGACGGTTGCGCTATCGGTGGACCAGCGGAAGCTCTTTGAGAAGAGGGTTGCCTTCTTCAAGCGACTCCCCAAGCCAAAATCCGATGATCCTGTGCTCCGCCGGACTTACTACAAATGCGCATCCGTGCAGAAAGTCAACTGCGCAACGGCTCAAGGCGCGATTTTGTTCGATTGGACGACTCCAGACCGGTGGCCTCATAAGTATATGTGGATCTGGGATTCTGCATTTCATGCGTTGGGCCTCCGGCATTTTGCTCCGGAGTGGGCGCGCAACGCCGTCAAGGCGGTCTTATCCAAGCAGCGGCCGGATGGGTCCATTTCTCACAAGATGACCCCGGACGACCAGGGCGATTCCAAGATCATCCAGCCTCCTATCCTCTCCTGGGCAGCCTGGAAGGTGTTTGAAACCGCCGGCGACGGTGATTTCCTTCGGTATTGCTATCCTCGGCTCAAGGCGATGGTACTCTTTGACTGCCGGCGGATGGATGCCGACTACAATGGCCTTTCCGAGTGGGGCCACAAGTTTGCATCCGGCATGGATAACTCGCCTCGGTTCGATCAGCCGGTTGGAGATGCTGTGGACCTGAACGCCTATCTCGTGAATGACATGTTCTATCTCGAAAAAATGGCCCAAAAGCTGGGGCTTAAGACCGATGCACAGATGTGGGCGCAAATGCGGAGCGACCGGAGTCGAAAGATCAACGAGCTCCTATGGGACCCGGAGACAGGGTTCTATTACGATTTGGACCCTGAGGGCGGGCAGATCAAGATCAAGACGGCGGCGGGTTTCACACCTCTATTTGCAGGTATATGTTCCAAAGAACAGGCGGCGGCGCTGGTCGAGCATCTGACAAATCCGAAAGAATTCCAGCGCGCATTTCTCCTGCCGAGCGTTTCCGCTGACGAGCCTGCGTTCTCCGATAACATGTGGCGCGGGCCGGTGTGGGTGAACTACAACCGCCTCGTGATAGAAGGCCTTGCTCGTTATGGCTATCGAGATGAAGCTGCGGAACTGCGGACCATCACGCTGAAGGAGATCGCTCGCTGGTATGGCAGGGACGGCGTGATTTATGAATTCTACGACAGCGAGGGTAGGAGATCGCCTGCTGAGCTGAGCCGCAAGGGCAAGGCAGGTGTTAGGGTCGGCGACCAGCGGATCGGGCCCTGCGTGCGCGATTACCACTGGACCGCGGCTATTTTTGTGGATCAGATCCTCGGCAAATAGGCCCCCTCGCTAGCGCAAGTATGCGCGGATTGCCGAACTCACTGGGCGGGCAGAAGAGTGCTGCCGGAAACTTCCGCATGTTTGAAAAACCCCTTGACATGGAATATATTGTGCGGTAGAATGGTTAGTACCACAACATGTAGTAGAGTTTTCGAGATTCCATCATGAAATGCCCTTACTGCGGACACAAAGATGACAAGGTTTTGGACTCGCGCTCCATCAGGGAGGGCGAGGGCATACGCAGGCGACGGGAGTGCCTCGGCTGCGGCCGCAGGTTCACGACATACGAGGAGATCGAGGAGATGCGGCTGATGGTCGTCAAGAAGGATGAGCGGCGCGAGCCGTTCGACCGCTCAAAGATTCTTAAAGGAATGGTCACAGCCTGCGAAAAGCGCCCCGTCAGCGTCGCCCAGTTAGAAGCCGCAGTTGACGAGATTGAGCGTGCCCTCTACAACAGGGGTGACAAGGAAGTTCGGTCCGCCGAGATCGGCGACATGGTCATCGAGAAGCTGAGCCGGCTCGACCGGGTAGCCTATGTGAGGTTCGCATCCGTGTATCGCCAATTCGAGGACGTGACCCAGTTCAAGGAGCTGGTGGATGTTCTGGACAGGGATAGGTAGTAGACAACAGACTATAGACGGTAGACTGCAGACCAGGGACCACTAAGGCTGCAGTCTGCAGTCTGGTTTACAATTCTCAGGAGGATCGAAGATGCTCACCAAGAATGCGATCACCGTACTTGAGAGGCGCTACCTCAGAAAGGACGAGCACGGGAATCCCGTCGAGACGCCCGAGGGGATGTTCCACCGGGTGGCCGAGGCCGTCGCGCAGAGCGAGATACCCTATGGGAAATCCGACGCGCAGGTCAAGGAGATCGAGGCGGAGTTCTACGGCATGATGTCCGAGCTGGAGTTCCTTCCGAACAGCCCGACCCTGATGAACGCCGGTCGGGATCTCGGGCAGCTCGCTGCCTGTTTCGTGCTCCCGATCGAGGATTCCATGAACAGCATCTTCGAAGCAATCAAGCATACCGCCCTCATCCACAAGAGCGGAGGAGGGACGGGCTTCTCGTTTTCGCGGCTTCGCCCGGCGTGTGATGTCGTCCAGTCAACGAACGGCGTCTCCAGCGGGCCGATATCCTTCATGGAAGTCTTCAACGCTGCGACGGAAGCCATCAAGCAGGGTGGGACAAGGCGCGGCGCGAATATGGGTTGCCTCCGTGTGGATCACCCGAACATCCTCGACTTCATCACCGCGAAGAAGGACGGCAACCGGCTGACGAACTTCAACATCTCCGTGCTCCTAACAGAAGACTTCATGGAGGCGGCGGAGAAGAACAAGGACTACGATCTGATCAACCCCCGCACCGACGAAGTCGTCAAGAGCCTGAACGCCCGCAAGGTTTTCGATCTCATTGTGAATATGGCCTGGCGGAACGGCGAGCCGGGCATCATCTTCATTGACCGGATCAACCGCGACAACCCGACCCCGAAGCTCGGCGATATTGAGAGCACGAATCCCTGCGGCGAACAGCCTCTCCTGCCCTATGAAGCCTGCAACCTGGGGTCCATCAACCTTGTGAAGATGGTGAGCGCCTCGAACGGCAGCGCGGCCATAGATTACATGAAACTCGGCCAGTCCGTGCGCATGGCCGTGCGATTCCTCGACGATGTGATTGACGCCAGCAAGTATCCGCTCGAGCAGATCGACGAGATGGTGAAAGGCAACCGGAAGATCGGATTGGGCTTGATGGGCTTCGCGGACATGCTCATCATGCTCGGCATCCCGTATGACTCAGAGCAAGCCACAAAACTCGGCGCGGAGGTCATGCAGTTCATCGAGACCGAGGCCAGGCAGATGTCCGCCGAGCTCGCAGCAGAGCGCGTGCCTTTCCCGAACTTCGAGGGGAGCATCTACGATGTGCCCGACGGCGTCAAGATGAGAAATGCGACTGCGACCACCGTTGCGCCGACCGGGACTCTATCCATCATTGGCGGGTGCTCCAGCGGCATAGAGCCTATGTTCGCGGTATGCTATGTGCGGACAGTGCTGGACGGCACAGAGCTGGTGGAAGTCAATCCGCTCTTCGAGAAGATTGCCAGGGACCGAGGATTCTACAGCGAGGAACTGATGAAGGAGATTGCCGGCCGCGGGACCGTCAAGGGCCTGGACGCTGTTCCGGCTGACGTGCAGCGGATCTTCGTGACGGCGCACGACATAGCGCCTGTGTGGCATATCAAGATGCAGGCCGCGTTTCAGAACTATGTTGACAACGCAGTGTCCAAGACGGTGAACTTTGCCAATTCCGCGACGCCGGAGGACGTCGCCGAGGTATACAGACTCGCCTACCGCCTGGGATGCAAGGGAGTCACGGTCTACCGCGACGGCAGCCGGGATGAGCAGGTCTTGACCTTGGGAACCGAAAAGAAGGAAGCGGCTGCGTCGGAGAAGGGCGTCCTCGCGCCGAGGCCAAGGCCCGTGCGAACTCAGGGCGTGACGGAGAAGGTGAAAACCGGCTGCGGCAGCCTGTACGTCACCATCAACGAGGATGAGGAAGGGCTGTGCGAGGTCTTCGCCCGGATGGGCAAGTCGGGCGGCTGCGCATCGTCGCAGTTGGATGCCGTCTCCCGTGTGATCTCCGCCGCTCTTCGCGCAGGCGTGAAGCCGGAGTCGGTAATCAAGCAGCTTCGGGGCAATGTCTGTCCGTCGCCATGCTGGGATCAAGGCGGGAAAGTCCTCTCCTGCCCGGACGCGATCGGGATTGCTCTGGAGCACTATGTTCAGTACAAGCAGACCGGCGAGGCCGGCGAGGCGGTGAATAAGTGGTCGAGCGCGCTGGACAATCTCGTCGGTGCCTGCCCGGACTGTGGCAGCGCCGTCGAGCACGAGAGCGGCTGCATCGTCTGCCGCTTCTGCGGCTTCTCGAAGTGCGGATAGGCAGTCTTTCAGGCCGCTATCCGCTATGAACAGCGGCCTGTCTCGTCCGGTAGCCCTACCAGTAATGCAAGATTGACAGGGATTGATGAAGCGTATATCATTATTTCGACGTGACTGGCGATAAAGGCGGAATCAACCGCCATGGAGCGTCGAAGTTTTGCTGAAAGCCGATCGCCTGGGCAGATAATAAATGCCCGGGCATTTTTCATATCCGGGCGCACTTACCGTTTATGCGGAGGCGTACGGATGACGCGGAATAGAATACCCCTACGGTATGGTATGAACCCCAATCAGAAGCCTGCTCAGGTCGTCTTCACGGCCCGCAGTCCCAGCATCGAAGTGCTGAACGGCGCTCCCGGCTACATCAACATCCTCGATGCCCTGAACGGCTGGCAGCTCGTGAAGGAGCTCAAAGCCTCGCTGGGGCTTCCTGCCGCGACGTCCTTTAAGCACGTCAGTCCGGCGGGAGCAGCAGTTGCTGTTCCACTGACGAATGATCTGGCGAAGGCGTACTTCGTAAACGACATGGAGCTTTCGCCGCTCGCAACGGCATATGCCCGCGCACGCGGCGCTGACCGTGTGTCCTCGTTCGGCGACTTTGTCGCAGTCAGTGACACGTGCGACTCCTCGACTGCAAGGCTGATCAAGCGAGAGGTATCCGACGGCATCATCGCGCCGGGCTACGATGAGGATGCGCTCGGGATCCTGAGAGCAAAGCGCGGCGGGAAGTACCTGGTCCTGCAGATGGATCCGAACTACGAGCCGCCGGAGATGGACCGTCGGGAGGTCTTCGGCGTCATCTTGGAACAGAAGTGTAACGACATACAGGTCGGCCCTGATGTGCTTACCAACACGGTCACCGAGAGCAGAGCAATCCCCCCGGATGCGCGGAGGGACCTGATCGTCTCCCTGATCACCCTGAAGTACACCCAGTCAAACTCGGTTTGCTTTGCATGCGATGGGCAGGCCATAGGCGTCGGGGCCGGCCAGCAGTCGAGGGTGCACTGCACGCGCCTGGCGGGCGGGAAGGCGGACCTCTGGTGGCTTAGGCAGCATCCGAAGGTGCTGAATCTGCAGTTCAAGCCGGGACTGAGCCGCGCGGAGAAGAACAATGTTATAGACCAGTTCCTGTCCGACAGCCTGACTCCGCCGGAAGAGGCCCTCCTGCGAGAGAGCCTCGAAGGTCCGGTGGAGCGTCTCTCTCCCGAGGAGAAGCGCGCGTGGCTGGACGAACTGAATGGTGTGTCGCTCGGGTCCGACGCGTACTTTCCCTTCCGTGACAGCATTGATCGCGCTGCACAGACCGGCGTGAAGTACATCGCCGAAGCCGGCGGTTCCGCCCGGGATGATGACGTCATCGCGGCGGCGAACGAATACGGCATGGTCGTTGTGTTCACCGGCGTCAGGCTGTTCCACCATTAGAATGACCGGATAGATCAGAAGTCGTGGGCATTTCAGATGCCGTAGAATCCCGGTCGACCGCAGGCGGTACGATGCAAGCCAAAATCGCAGTCTCAGGCCGACAAAGCACTAGCGGGCTTCTGCCTCGCGCCGGCCCGGCCATACTCACAGCAGTCGCCACGCTGAGTTGATCCGGGAGACCAAGCAGGTGTTGTTCAACGCGGAGGAGGCGGATATCTATCGGCGCGACCGGGTGTTTCGGATTGTGCAGGCGCACGGCCTGGCTGGCAGGCTGACGATGGTCTGGTAGCGGGAGTTGACAAAGTCGGCTCGTTTTGGTAGATTGGTTTCTGCGGAGGTGTTTCGGTATGCGTATCAGGGCGAAGGAACTGCGCAGAGCGCACAAGCGAAAAGCCGAGAGCTATAAACAGCGGATGCGTGAAGAAGCGCAGGCTCAGGCTGCGAAGCGGAAATAGCATCCGCTTGTTGACTTTTGTGGCGGAACGTGGTATAAGTAGATAGGCCACAGCGGTTGTGGCAAAAACGTGCGAAGCAGCACTATATGGTCAGTCGCTGCAGACGCCCATTCACAATGATTGTCGAATGGGCGTTTGTGTGTCTGTGGACTTGGCGAAGTGCGTTGCGGCACTCTTATGCACGATGGGGCGCGGGGTACATACTCACGATGGGGTGGTACTGGACGGGCCGAGTAGCCCGTATGTAGAGAGTCCTGAAGGGTACTGCAATCCAGTACTCGCGGAACACAAGATGAGGAGGTACTTAGATGTCGACTCGCAACCCATTCGACATTGCGCAAGCTCAACTCGATCGTGCGGCAAAGAAACTGGACCTGGACCCGGGGATCCACGCCATTCTTCGCGAGCCCATGCGGGAACTGCATGTAAGCCTGCCCGTGAAAATGGACAGCGGCGAGGTGAAGGTATTCAAAGGCTTTAGGGTGCAGTATAACGACGCTCGCGGGCCGAACAAGGGCGGGATACGATTTCACCCCGATGAGACGATAGATACTATCCGCGCGCTGGCGGCGTGGATGACGTGGAAGTGCGCGGTTGTTGATATTCCACTGGGCGGTGGCAAGGGTGGTGTCATCTGCAGCCCGAAGGAGATGTCCCAGGCCGAACTGCAGAGGCTCAGCAGGGCCTATGTTGATGCGGTCTGCCGGTTCATCGGGCCTGAAAGGGATATCCCGGCGCCGGATGTCTACACCGACCCGCAGACCATGGCCTGGATGATGGATGAGTTCAGCAAACTGCGCGGGTGCTACTGCCCGGGCGTTATCACCGGCAAGCCTATCCCGCTCGGCGGCTCACTGGGACGCGGTGACGCAACCGCCCGCGGCGGCATGTACACTATCCGCGAGGCCGCCAAGCATCTGAACATGGACCTGTCAGGGGCAACGGTGGCGGTTCAGGGCTACGGAAATGCCGGCTACTACGCGGCCTTGTTGGTCCAGCAGATGTTCGGCTCGAAGGTCATCGCCGTCAGCGATTCCCAAGGCGGCATCCTGATGCCGCAGGGCCTCGACGCCGATGCAGTCCTGGATTACAAGAGCAAGACCGGCTCAGTCGTGGGTTTTCCTGGCTCCACGCCGGTCTCCAATGAGGCGCTGCTTGAGCTGGCTGTAGATGTGCTGTTCCCGTCCGCTCTTGAGAACGTCATCACTGAGGAAAATGCCGCGCGCATCAGGGCGAGGATCATCGCGGAGCTGGCGAACGGCCCGACGACGCCGGAGGCGGATGACATTCTCTATAAGAGTGGCCGCTTTGTGATCCCCGACTTCCTGTGCAACGCGGGCGGCGTGACTGTGTCCTACTTCGAGTGGGTGCAGAACCTGAACTCGTGCTACTGGGAGGAACCAGAGGTCCACGAGAAGCTGGAGAAGAAGATGACGAAGGCTTTCAACGATGTGCTGGCGATCTCCCTGGAGCACAAGGTAGACATGCGCACGGCGGCGTACATGGTGGCGGTGCAGCGCGTGGCCGAGGCCATGAAGCTCCGCGGCTGGGTTTGAACCCAACGCCGAGACGCCAAGTAGGAGGGCCGGGGTTCATCCCCGGCCCTTTCATGTATAGCTGCATCGGAAAAGAGGCCGCGAGCGGGCTCCATCTACTCCGGATATGCGCTCCACTGACACCGGCAAAGGAAAAGCTCGATGCAGAGCGAATCTTCACCTGTGGAAAGAGGATCATGAAGCGCGTCGTGATAGACACAGATGCCGGGGTGGACGATGCCCTGGCGCTCATTCTCGCTCTTCGGTCGCCGGAACTGCGCGTCGAGGCGATAACCACGGTGAGCGGCAATGTCCACGTTGACCTATGCACCGAGAACGTGCTCCGCGTGCTCGACGTGCTCGAACTCGAGGAACCGCCGCCGGTTGCGAAGGGAGCAGCGGATCCCCTCGTCAAGCCCTTGTTCACAGCGCCGGAAGTTCATGGCGCCGATGGATTAGGCGGTCTGCACGCCCTGATGGAGGAGACGGGCGCTCTGAAATATGCGAGGCCTACGGCGTCTCCGAGCTCGATGCCCGCTTTCGAGTTGCTTGCGGATCTGGCGGACAGGCACGCGGGTGACATCTCCCTGATAACGATTGGCCCGCTGACGAACGTCGCCAAGGCGATCCTCGAACATCCGAAGCGCATGGCGGGCTTCAAGGAGATCATCTGCATGGGCGGGGCATTCCGCGTGTACGGGAATACCACGCCCGTGGCCGAATTCAACATCTTCGTAGACCCCCATGCCGCGCAAGTGGTCCTCGACTCAGGAATCCCGATGACATTCGTGCCACTCGACGTGACCGAGCGGGTATGCCTGGAGATGGGGCATATCGTCAAGGAAATCCAGCCGGTGGGGACAAGGTTGTCTAGATTCGTCAGCGATCTCACCCGCGGATATGTGAGATACCACATGCATACCGAGGGCTTTCCAGGCTGCTATCTGCACGACCCGCTGGCGGTGGGCGTCTGCATTGACCCGACGTTCTGCGGCGTGCAGGAAGGGTTCGTGCAGATAGAGACCGCCGCCGGCATCACGATGGGCATGACCGTATGCGACCTCCGTCCTAATCCTCTCACTCCAGAGCCTCCGAATGCGCGCATATGCACTGAGGTAGACGCCGGCCGGTTCTTCCAATTCTTCCTGGACAGGATCAGAGGCTAGGGCGAAACCGATTGCCGCTAGCGAATAATCGAACTTGCGTTCGACGGAGCTATATGCTATAATATTCGCGCGGCGAGGCGTAAGAGCAAGGTCACTCGGCCATGAAGCCCGCGCAAGTCGAGAGTGTTATGCACTAGGCTAGGCCGAGCTGGGGGTTTGTAGAGTAGCTATGACAAGGGATACATACGCCAAGGAACTCATCAGAGCTGCTGAGGCGGCATTCCGCCGGAACGAGACTCCGCAGTGTCCACACCAGGACTGCGGTGAGCGACTGAGCGTGGTGCGGCAGAGCACGTTCAGCACTCGGTCACTGTTCTGCCCGGTGCACGGGCACATATTCCAGGAGCAGGAAGAGACTCCGTTCGGGAAGCTGGATTGGGAAGGCGCAGCGCAACGCATAGAAGCGGCATACTCCGAATATGAAGAGGAAGACCACTCGGAGAGCGAATTCCCCGGCCGGGATAAGGAGAAGCATGACCATTAGGTAGCCCCGGCCAATCCTGAGCCTCATATGCTGACACAGCTCGTCCGTGCCCCGTCAAGGGAGTCGCGGACGAGCTGTTTGCTTTTCAGAACCCGACCAGCCCTATGCCGAGCGAGAACTCCTTGAACCGGCTGCGCCAGGTGATCTTCGGCTCGAGGCAGTGGAACTTCTGCGCTACCGAGATCTCCGTGTCGAACAAGCCTGGATTGCGGACGTCATACCTGCCGCCCAGCTCCAATGTCAGGTCGCCCAGAGGGAATCGAATCTTACCCGCAACTTCTTCTCTAAGCTCGACTCGGTCAAACTGGAACGGTGTGCCGCCGTGCACGGAGTTCGTGATGTACGACAACGAGACGAATGAGTCCGGTCCCAACTGCCGTGCGACGGCAAGCCTCAGCGAAAGCGCATTGTAGGCCTGGCCGGTCTCGTAATGAGAAAGCCGCGCTGAGACTCCGGGCGAGAACAGCGTTCGAGAACCGATAGCGACCGGTTCTAACCAGGCGACCGCTCGGAGCTCTGCACGGTTGCTGGAGATGCGGTCCGGCTCTTCCGTAAATCTGCCCACGCCTACCTCGGTAACCACATTTAGCCTTCGCCCGCGTTTGACTGGCGGCATCGGCGATATGGTGGCGCCCGACAGATCGAGCGGCGACCGCAGTAGGGCGTAGGACTCCGCTGCCCCGCCGGAGCAAAGCCGAACCCCGACTTCCGGAAGCCTGGAGACCAACAGGTCGGGCCTCCCGCCGCCGTAGAAGGGCTGCCGGTATGTCAACCGCGCAAACATCGGTCGTCCCGCCAGTCGGTCGTACAGAACGCCTCCCTGCAGAGCCTGCCTGGTGGACAGCCTTACATCCAGGCCGCCGATCGTTCGCGGCCTCTTGGAAATGTCAAACTCGTACGCCGCGTACGTTCCATACTCGTCGCTTATGCCAACGGAGGGGAACTTCATGCCGCGGTGTGCTTCTGGGCCGAGTCCAGCGGTATAATTCGGAATCGTGAGAATCCTCGTTCCGAGCAAGTACAAGGACGTGTCGCGGGCGACGACGCCCTTGTCTGGTTCGATCACCAGTTCCCGTGCGGACAGATAGTAGTGGGGCTTGTCCTTGCTACAGCTTGTGAACCTCGATTGCCGGATTGTGTAACGCCCTGGTTCAACCTTGAGTTCCTTCCCGCGGAAGTAGATATTATCCACAGCCAGGGATGCATTCCGCGCCAGGCCCGTGCGGCTCCTGAAGTTGTAAGTGAAGCTGTCGCCGGTGAGTGTGCGGCTGTCTTCCTGCTTGAAAAGGATGTTCCCGGAGGCCTCGACATCCTCCTCCAGGGCTCCGGTAATTGTGTCTGCCCAGAGATCGGTATCCATGTATCGGATGTGTGCGCGCTCCTGGGCAGCCTCGTCGGATACGACCGGAGCGCCGATAGCCACAGCGGCGAAGATGCAGATTAGTGCGAAAGCTTTCCTCAAGAATCCTGCCTACCCTACGAGAAGTCGCGTTCCCTATCGCGCTCGATCAGTTCGTCCGGCCTGTCGGCTCGCATCATGCTGAGACGGAAATTCTCATCGTCATATTCTCTCGTCTGGATGACGACCGGCATCGGCACGGCATGCCCCAGCACGAGCGCCTGCTGCTTGCTGTCCAGGCTGGCGAGGACACCGCGCAGGCCGGACGCATTGCTCACCCCTGTGAGCACGGCCTCGATGTCTCTTTCGTCGCTCAGCAGATAGGTGATCTTGGTACCGACCTGCGAGAGGATTTCCGCATCTATGCCCGATGGCCGCTGATCTACCACGAGCAGCGTCACATTGTACTTGCGCATCTCGCGGGCGATTGTCCCGAAAATCGTCTGATTCGCAAGCGCCGGGCTGAGGAACTTGTGCGCCTCCTCTATCGTAATAACAAGCGACTGCGGGTCGGGCTTATCACCCCCAAGGAATTCCTCCACCTTCTTCACATAGATGTCGTGTATTCGCCTGGTCAGGATGTTGGCGACGAGCATGTACCGAAGCGGTTGCTTGTGCTGCCCGAACTCCAGAACGACGTTCTTTCCGGTCTCCAGATAGCTCATCATTTGCTTTACGGCATCGTCAACCTCGATCTCGGCATCGTCCTTGAGGAACGACTTACAGCTTTCCGCCAGCACCCTCAGTTTCCTCTGAAGCGCCGACAGGGCGGCCTGGTGTACATTGTTCGTCTCGCAGAACTCAGCCATTGTGTCCGCGTCCATCCCCAAGAGCTTGCTTAGCCACCGCTGCTCGCCGAATCTGCTCACCAGCGCGTAACCGGTTTCGACCGCTGTGGGAGACAAGTTCAGCTCGCTCTGCAGGAGGACGACGTCCTCCACGCTGACCTGGCTGTAGGGGATTTGCACCTCGAAGTCAATCGGCGCGCCTCGCCGCCTTGAAGAATCAGGGTCCAGGGAGAAGACTGCAACCCGGTCGCCGAAGTACTGCTTCAGCCCGCGCACCTCGGCTCGCTCGCCTTCGACTGTTCCTTTCCATCCGTACTCGCTGTGCATGTCGAAGACGAGGTTCACCGCCTTGCTATTCTTTATGATGCCGCAGAGGACTATCTTGGTCAGGAAGGTCTTGCCCGTGCCGGATTTGCCGAATATGCCGTTGCTGCGCTCGATAAACCGCTCCAGGTTTAGGCAGACGGGCGTGTCCATGTCCAGCGGAGTGCCGACGTGGAAGTACCTGGGATCGAGGGCTTCGTCGCCGAATATCCGGCTTACATCATCGGCGGTAGCTGTGTACACGGCGCTGAAGTGGCCCGGTATTGTCTTCACAGGACGCAGTTCGCTCTCGGTTTCGCTGGTATGCTTTGGAAGCATTAGCATCGGGCGAAGCTCCACAGTGCCATACGCGGTTGTGCCGCTCAGCACCTGGCGCATGAGGTGGTTCTCCCGGCTCGGCGGGTTCGCCAGGAGTCCCTGCGCAGAGGTGTCCAGGACTACATCCGTGATCATGGTGAAGAAGTGGTGCTTCTCTCCGTCCACGACGACGAACTTGCCGGCCCGGACGTCCTCCACGGATTCGTTGGAGTTCAGCTTCATGCAGAGGCCCTTAGTGAGCGAGCCGCTGACTATCTGGCCGAGCTCGCGCCTGGGAGTGGCCTCGGACTTGTCGGAATCTTGATCGCTCACAGCATAACCCTCCTCATGATGGCCTGCAGGCGGTCATAGTCATCCTTGAACAGGTTCGCCAGCTCCTTCCCCGCCGCTACCAGGAATTCGAAATCGCCGCCCCGCGCGGCGTTGGCCTCCCGGATGCACGCTGCAACCACCTCTTCGGACGGCGCAGTAGTGAAGTTTGAGAGCGTCCGCAGGAAATCCATTCTCCGCGTGATGAGCCTTATCTCGTCGGCTGTGCAGGGATTCACGGGCAAGTGGAGCTTCGGCGGCTGCGGCGGTACAAACTGCCTCACCTTGCCGTTTGCAGAATATCCGATGACGATCGCGCTGAAATTGGTCACCAGGAGCCACTCGGACAATTCGGGCTGCTCCTCGTTGAGCTGCTCTTCATCCTTCCAGTAGGCCCGCAGCCGCCTCCCGGAATCAGCAGGGCCGGTCGTCGCCTGGTGGACGACTGCGTAGATGGCGGGCGCCAATCCAGGATGCGTCTCATCCGGCTCCTGCCCTTCGACGACGTCTCGGTAGCTCGATCCAAATGAGCCTGCGCTCTGGCGAAATGAGTCGAAAGGGTCTTCTTCCGAGGCACTGGGTTGCAACTGGATCGCGGATAGCCCCTGCAAGTTCTCCTCGCCATTCCACGGCACCTTCACAAAGCTGCCGAATGGAGGAGGCGCATGAAGTTCCCTGCTCTCCGCCACGAACTCCGTTGTACTTGCCTCGATTACCTCGCCGACTGCTTCCTCTCCCATTCTCCCACTCACCCTTTCTCCTAACGGCCATGGGCGTCAGTAGCCCTTGGAAATCCTCTTGAGACTAGGGCTTACCCGCGCGCCGTGCTTGATGAAGGACCGCTCGATCATCTGAAAAAACGCATTGCGCTCTGGACTGCGGACAACTGCGTGCTCGTGAGCTTCCGCCAGCGCGACCGGGTACCCGCGCCCCTTCCGTGCCTGGTCGCAGCAGACGGCGTGTGTCAAATCCAGCAACTCCCGGTCCGCCGCGACCCATTCCGGGACTTCGATGCGCACGGTCTCTTTGCCTGCGTCCATGTAAAACGCCCGGATTTCGTGTTCGCGGTATTTCTCCAGAATGGTCGAGCTGCTCGTGAACAGGACGGAGCGCTTTCCGCCCATAAGCCGCTCGTGGTAGACGTGCGAATCCTTCAACCTTGCGACGGCGTCGCACTCCTTCGTCTCGCATTCCGCATAGCCGTAGTTGTCGCACTTCACTTCGCTCTTGTGGCAGAGCATGATTCTCATCGAGTTGACGAAGTCCTTGCTGCCCGGATCGCTGATGTAGCCCGCGATTGGAACCCTGAGTTCCATAGCAGTATCGAAGACGCGGAGGTATTCGTCCAGCGCCCGCTGCTTGTAATCGGGCGGCTCATTCTCCAATGCCCACCGGATGAGGCTGCCGTCCCAGAGGGCCACGACCGGGATTCCCGACGCCTTCGCGGCCCGTATTGCGGATTCCAATTCGGCGCTCTCCGCGAGAGTCCGGCGCATCGCCAGGAGCTTGTCGTTGACCGGAACGCGCCGGCCTCCGTATGGCTCCTCGAAGAGGTCTTCGTCCCGATAGCAAAGCTTCGGAGCCGTTGTGGACACAGGGCGCTCGCCGATGCCGTAATAGAGTATCACGCTGGCAACGTTCAGCAGGTAGCAGAGCGTGACCTCATGCTTGCCCGGCATGATCTGCGAGCCGTCCGCGGCAACTACCACATGGCATGGAGGCGCGTCGGGAAGATCGTAGACCCTATCGGGCGGCTCGTCGAAGGTCGTGGTAAGCCAGGAAGTCCTCGCGGCGCCTATGCGTCTCCCGGCGCTGTCCAGGTCTCCGCAGATCGCGGACATGACAACCTCTGCGCGCTTCAGTTCGTCAGGCAGTCCGGCAAGCGACTCGGCGCGCTCTCGTCCGAGGTTGTCTATATCGCGGAGAATCTTGGCGAATTCGAGCATGGAGCAGGCCCCGAATGGAACAAATGTACGTTCCACGAATTCTAACAGGGGCTGAGGGCCTTTGTCAACGAACGGCATTGGCTCAGGCCGAGGCGCCGGCTCAGCGAGAATGTTGACACGCTGTGAACCGTGTGATAGAATTACACGTACCAAAACGTGGGGATGTGGCGGAATGGCAGACGCGCTTGGTTGAGGGCCAAGTGTCCAATTACGGACGTGAGAGTTCAACTCTCTCCATCCCCACCAAGGGAAGTACATAGTACATAGTGCAGAGGGAACCGGTCGGTTCGGTCTCTGTACTATGTACTCCATACTCTGTACTCGCCGCGGGCGATTGGCTCAGGGGGAGAGCGCTTCCTTCACACGGAAGAGGTCGTTGGTTCAAATCCAACATCGCCCACCATATCCCCCTCCAATAAGCCTACTCGGTCGCCCCGTGCTCCCGTAGGATGCGGATAATCTTCTCGCGAGCTTTAAGTCTGTCACCCGTTGCGCTCTTGGCTCCCTCGATGGCGATGGCCAGAGCAGTTCTCCCGATGTGGTCTCGAATGTTGACATCTGCCCCGTGCTCCAGCAGTAACTGCACGCACTCGGCGCTAGCAACGATTGCCGCTCTGTGCAGGGGCGTGCAGAGAAATAACCCCCCCTGAGCATTCGTGTTCGCGCCGTGGTCCACAAGCAGTCTTGCGCACTCAGTAAAGTCGATGGCCGCATCGTGCAGGGGCGTAGCCTGGGACTCGTCTCTGGCGTTCACATCAGCCCCCTTGTCCACAAGCAACTTCGCAATCTCCAATTTGCGTGACCTGTAGCCCTTATCCTCAAGCTCAACATTCTGGTCTAGCCTTGCCGCCTCGTGTAGAGGCGTGGACATGTATGCGTCCCTCAAGTTGACGCTGCAACCCTGCGCTATCAGCTTCTTGACCTGTGCAACATCCCCCACATCAGCCGCTCTGTGCAGTGGCGAACGCGTATTGTCAATAACATGAAGTTCCCTGCAAGCTCGAAGCATCAGATTGTGGGACTCCTCTGACTCTCCTTCCTGCCTCTCTAGCTGCTTCATTCCATCCCTAACAACGAGGAGATGCTGAGCCAAGAGAAAGGCAGCTAATGGAAAGCTTCCATCCGTTGGTGGGTTTAGGAGAACAGAGGCAGCTATGGCGAAAGCTAGGCCCTCAGCGCCACGAACCTTGAAGCTGAGGACACCCAGGACATCCCCGTCCTTGTTGAGAACAGGGCCTCCTGAGTTCCCCGGATTCACAGCCGCATCAAGCTGGTACGCTGTATTAGAGAACCTGACCGCACTGATTATTCCGCGAGTAACACTAGGTTCTTCCGCGAGGACCCGACCTAGGGGATAGCCTATCACAAGGACTTCATCACCGACCTTGGGCGGCGAAAGTCCCACGTCGAGGTAAGGATATTCTCTTACGTCTATCTTCAAGAGCGCTATATCCGATGCGGAGTCGCAGTAGGGCCTCTGGGCCTCGTGCACACAGCCATCGTACAGGCGCACCCATATTTTGTCGCTTATTTTGGAACCCGGGCGGGGCTGTGACTGTACGACATGTGCGCAGGTGATTACCAGGCCGTCTTTGTGGACTAGGAACCCCGTACCTGTAGACTGCTGCCCCGTTTCGTCGCGATGTCTGATGAATACGACTGCTGGCTTTGCGTACGCTACAATGTCAGCAGAGGTCAGCAGGCTTCTATCTGCAGCGCAGGTGGCGGCGGCCACGTTTAGAGTGAGGACAAAACAACACATGACGGTGGGAAAGCGTATGCGGGGCTTCACGGGAGTGCCTCCTCTCCAAAAGAGAGAGCCAGAACTTCGTCATTGGTGGCCGAGCACAACGGCTCGCTATTAGTCTGCACATACGTTATTCTCCGCAAATGATTTCTTTCCTTCCTGGCCAGTGCAAACTAGCCTGGATTATTCACAACACGCTCAGTCATGCAGCACTATGTCATCCTAAACGAAGTGAAGGATCTATCCGTGGAAACGACAGCAGATACTTCGCTTTGCTCAGCATGACATTACTATCAAAGAAGGTGAACTGTTTCTTGCAACTTCAGCCGCTTGCCTGGTGCGTGTTTCTGTGCTACAATGGGCTGCTTTTCCAAGCGATGGTGGAGCATCGGGCTGGCCGGGGAAGGAACCCGCATGAGAAGGAGCGCGCTCGTTATCCTGGTATGTGCGAGTATCGCCGTACTCCTGCTGGTCGCGGCTGCGGCGAGATCGCAAGGGTTCACGCAACCGCATCCTTACATGGTAGCTTCTTGGCTTGCGGCTGTGCTGGCTTTCGGCGTGTTTGCTGTGATGCTGGCGGAGTACTTCATACACGGCCGGCAGCTCTACCTCTACCTCAGCGCCGCTTTCCTCGCAATTGGGATCATGGGCGTATGGAACGCTCTCATAGCCCCATACCGCGATCTGTTCCAGAGCGGCGCAGCAGTTTCTCTGCCTCCCTGGGGCAACTTGTCGCTCTGGGAATCCCAATGGATTACCCTGGCCTTGATGCTCATAGTCGGCGTTGCGGTGAGCGGGAGAGCCACTTCCCGACAGCATCGGGACTCCGTCGGAACGGCCGTGGTGATCGTTGCAGGCGTCCTGTGGGCCTCCGTCGTGATCTTTGCAGTGTCCACCTTGCCGTCTGTATCCGGTATCTTTGCGGCGGGCAGAACAGGCGCGATCAGCAGCGTCGCGTGCGGTGTCATATTCGCAATCGCCTGCTTCGTATACAGTCGGGCTGCGATCCATAAAGGCAATGCGGTGCTGGCGTGGATGTCTTACGGGCTGATGTTTGCGGTGTTGGCGCAGGCAGCCATGGTCCTGGACGCCGAGCCTTCCGAGTCGCTGCTGGGCTTTGCCGAGATCATGAAACTCCTCGTCTTTGCGTCCCCGCTCGCAGGTATGCTCGCAGAGCACACCAGCCTCCAAGTGAGGCTGCGCGACCAGGCAGCCGAGTTGAGCGGTCTCATCCAGACACAGCAGGCTATCAGCTTGATCGCGACGCCGGCGGAGCTGTATCAGCGCATCGTCGAGCTGGTGTCCGTCTCTTTGCCGTCTGCATCAGTATGTCTGCTGCTATTCGAGAAGGACCGGGGTCTGCTGCGTGTTGCTGCGCAGGTTGGGCTCGATGATGAAGCGGCGCGGCAGCTGATCTTCCGCCCGGGCGAAGGCCCGCCGGGTGACAGCTTCTCGAATAGGGAGACTATCTTTGTCCAAGATGTGCTTGAGGATCCCGTGCTGTTTCAGAAGCTGGGCGGGGTGAGCGGAGTCCGATCGGCGGTATTAGCGCCTCTCATTGCGAAGGATGAGTGCCTGGGGGTCCTGGCGTTGTTCTTCAGCGGTTTGCCGCGGCGGATTCAGAAAATGGCAAAGGATCAGCTTCGGTTGCTGGAGGCGCTGGCGAGCCAAGCCGCTCTTGCGGTTGACGGGTTCAGGCTGCGCGGGCGGGTGCTCGACTCCACCAAAGCCACGGACGCCTCCACTCGGGAGCTCGAGATCGTGTGGGAAATCGGCCAGGTGGTCGCGTCGAAGCTGGAGCTCCATGCACTAGTAGATGCACTGGCGGAAAGGCTGAAGGCAGCCGTCGGCGCGACGGCTTGCTGCGTTCTGGCCTTTGAGCCGGACGTGGTCGGGCTAAGGATTATGGGGCACAAGAAGCTCACGCGCCACCAGAGCATCGCCGACCACGTGGATCAATGCGATGTCGTGGCGGCGGCGGTGGCTCGGAGCGGTGAGCCGGTGATCGCCAACGATATTCCGAATAGCCCCCACTGCAAGTATCCTGAGATGGCGGCGGAGGACGGCGGCACGCATCATCTACTGTCGGTACCCGTATCGCTGCGTGGCTTCGTAGGGGCGATAAGCATGTTTCGGCAGAATGCGGAGCCGTTCGGCGAGAGGGAGAAGAGGCTGCTCGTCAGATTGGGGCCGGTCGTCGCCGCAGGCATCAGGAACGCCGATCTGTACGAGCGCGAGAGAAAGATCGCCGAGAGCCTCGAGAGGACCATGCTGCCCGACTTGGACCGGGAGTTTGCCGACATCCAGGTCGCCATGCAGTACCAGGCTGCGTATGATGAATGTCTTGTCGGCGGCGACTTCTACGAAGTGATAGATTTCGGAGAGGGACGATACGCGATCGCCATGGGTGACGTGGCCGGCAAGGGACTTGATGCAGCGGTCTACACTGCCATGTCCCGGTATATGATCCAGGCGTATTCTGCGGACGATCCGGATCCTGTTTCTGTGGTCTCAAAGCTGAACACGGCCCTTTGCCGCTACACGCCCAGCGGGAAGTTCGTCACCGCAGTGTACGGCATAGTGGATGCGAAGTCCAAAACGTTCACTTACGTGAACGCTGGTCATGAGATTCCGTTCCTCTATAGGAGTGCTGCTGACAACCTGGGTGTGCTGGCGACTACCGGCCCCGCAGTAGGGGCTCTGGCTGATGGTGAGTACACTTCCGAGGAGGTTCCTTTCGAGCCCGGCGACATGCTGATCTTTTACACGGACGGCGCCACCGAGGCCAGGAGCAACGGGAAGTTCCTAGGCACTGAGGGGCTTCAGAAGATCGTGGCCGACAACTTGCACCGGGGTTTCGACGGTCTGCCGGAGGTCATGCTCACTGGTGTGCGCTCCTACGCAAAGGGCTACTTGCGCGACGACGTGGCTATACTGATCGTCAAAGCGCGCACCCCCGGGGCGCTGTTCTGAAGCTTGTTCGGGAAATCGAACGTATTGTCACGAAGTGGCAGTTGTGCTATAATTAGCGCGGTTGAAGGGGCGCACCGGACTCGGTCGCTCAGGTTTAGCCGCCGGCATGCGGGAGTAGTTCAGCGGTAGAGCATCCCGATTCGATCGGGATTGTCGCGGAACTAAGAGCCCGGTTGGTAGACATGCGGGAGTAGTTCAGCGGTAGAGCACCTGCTTCCCAAGCAGGTTGTCGCGGGTTCGAATCCCGTCTCCCGCTCCACGGAAAGTACAAAGAATCCAGCTTCCGAGGCGACGTACCCAAGAGGTAAGGGAGGGGTCTGCAAAACCCTTATTCAGCGGTTCGAGTCCGCTCGTCGCCTCCATTTTTGTGCGTAACGAGGGCCCGTTAGCCCAGCTTGCGGAGCTTGCGCAATATCCCGCGCCCGGCGAATTTCCCGAATCCCCAGGCCCAGAGCCCGGCTATCCCCATGATGGCGACCGCCTTTCTGAGAATGCGAGCGCCGGATCGTTTGACCAAATGCAGGTCTTCTTCCAGGATTTCGGGTGTCAATCCCGACTGCGCGAAATACTGGTCCGCGCGGTTCGCTGGCACGGATCGAAGAACCCAGCGTATGGTGAAGAGCATCACCGCCAGGTCGTCAAGCTGGCCGACAACCGGGATGACGCCGGGGATGGCGTCCAGCGGGCTGATGGAATATCCAACCGCCGCCATGAGGGCGGCTCTCTGCTTACTGGGGAGGTTCGGATCTTTCAGCAGAAGCCATGTGAGCTTTGCATACTTTGGCAGGCGCGGCAAGACTCGGGCCACTTCGCCCACGATGCCGCGCTTGGCTGTCTGCATGGCATTCCTCTCTTTCACACGGGAATTCTATTGCACCGGGAAGAGCACGTCAAGCCGCTGCGCGATGCATGGGGCAGCCGGGGTCTTCAAGCTCCAGGTATCGGGTTTCCGCCGTGGCGGATTCCCCCTTCTCCCATTCCCCTTGTCTCCCAGTCGCCCTGTCTCCCCGTCAGCCGGCGTCGGCTGCTAATCGCTAACTGCTCGATATGCCCAGGCCGTGGATGGGGAATACGAGGCTCTTGAGATCGCGGACCCTCTCCTCGGCGTATCTGCGGGCCGACTTGAGCTGGTAGTCTGTGAGGGTCAGCTCCGGCCTTGTGGCGTCCCTCAGGTGATGGATGTCGTGGGCGCGGTATCCTTCCGGGATCGGATCGGGCAGCTCGCGTTCCACCATTTCGGCGTATGCCAGCGTCCAGAGCCGGGCAACTGCGGAGACGTTGTAACCTCCACCGCCGAGCGCGACTAGGGGTTTTCCAAACCCAATGATCGTCTTCACTACCTTGACGAAGCCTTCGGAGGTAAGGAGCAGATGCGCGAGGGGATCCTGGAAGTGCGAGTCGGCGCCGAGTTGGGCGACTATCACCTGCGGCTCGTAGGCGGAGATCAAGGGCGGGACGATTTCTGCGAAAGCCCAGACGTACACATCATCAGTCGTCGAAGGCGACAGCGGAATATTGACCGAGTAACCGCGTCCCTCGCCTTCGCCTATCTCGTGAACATGCCCCGTTCCGGGGAAGAGGTACTCTCCGCTCTCATGTATGCTAATCGTGAGCACCCTGTCGGTCTCATGGAACGCTTCCTGGACGCCGTCGCCATGGTGGGCGTCTATGTCAATGTAGGCTATGCGGTCGTAGGTGCTCCTTAGGCGATTGATAGTTATCACGGGGTCGTTGAATGTGCAGAATCCGCTTGCCATCGCTGCTTTCGCATGATGCAGGCCGCCGGAGATGTTGAACGCGCGCTCCGCCCGGCCGCTGATCACCGAGTCTGCTGCTGTGAGCGAAGCCCCGGTGTAGAGCACGGAAGCCTCATACATGCCGATAAACGGTGGGTTGTCTCCGTATCCTAAACCGAACCGCCAGGCGCCGGGGACTTCTTTGCCCTCGCCTAATTCCTTCACGGTCTGGACATAAGCCGGATTGTGGAAGGAGAGGATGTCCGCCTCTTCGGCTGGCTTCGGTTCCAGGAGCTGGGAATCGCCGCCGAACAGCCCGTACGCCGACGCTAGATCGTAGGTCATCCGGAGACGTTCGGGCCGCAAGGGATGCTCGGGCCCCAGGTCATAGCTGGCCATGCGGTTGTTGTATACGAAGGCGGTCTTCGGCATACCGTCTAACCCCCGATTCCATTCCCCGCCGTGCAGCCTGACTCCTCCTGAGCGTGATGGATTGTCAAGATGAGCGATTTGTGGTACAATTCAAACGTTCCACGGGGCCGCGAGCTGCTGCGGCGATTCCGGCCCGGTGGATTTTTGCCGATAATCTACGCTGACAGAGGAGAGATACTGTTGAAGAAGGGAATTCATCCGACATACGTCGTGTGCCAAGTTGTTTGCGCATGCGGAAACACATTTGAAACACGTTCGACTGTTCCGGAGATTCGCCTGGAGATTTGCTCGGCGTGCCATCCCTTCTTTACGGGCCGGCAGAAGATCGTGGATACGGAGGGGCGCGTAGAGAAGTTCATGCAGAAATACCGCAAAGCCAAGCAGCCCGAGCAGGCGGAGGAGTCCGCCGGCGAAGAACAGGGAAAGTAACTTGCGGGTGGGGCTGGTCAGTCGTCAGCAGCCAGCGGTCTCGGGCGGCGAGTGCCGCAGCGGTTCGCGTCTGCCGTCCGCTCTGAGGTAGAGTACTTTGAGGAATAGCCAAACAGGGCAAGAATTCCAATACGGTGGTCAGGCGGTTATCGAGGGCGTGATGATGAGGAGCCCTCGCTTTTTTGCAGTCGCCTGCCGACGCCAGAACAAGGAGATCGTGCTCCAGCAGGAGTCGGTCGAATCGCTCTTCAAGAAGTTTCAATGGCTGAACAAGCCGTTCCTGAGGGGCACGCTCGCAGTAATTGATGCATTGGTGCTCGGCATGAAGTCGCTGACGTTCTCCGCCAACGTAGCGATGGAAGATACTCAGCAGCCAAACCCCAAGAAGGGAAAGCAGTCCACCGCTGGGACGGGGAGCGCTGATCCTGAGGCCCCTCAGGATCCACAGGGACAGCCGGCCAAGACTAAGCACCAGGCGGTGAACGACATCGCGATAGGGGTGACTTTGTTCCTCGGCATTGCCCTGGGGCTTGGGGTATTCGTTGTCGGTCCTCGGTTGCTGGTCGGGCTGATGAGGAAGTCGGTACACCACTCCGTCTTGCTGAACCTCATGACTGGCGGGGTTAAGCTCATACTGCTTGTCGCCTATATTGCTGCGATTTCTCTTATGGCGGACATCCGCCGGGTTTTCGAATATCACGGTGCGGAGCATAAAGTTATAAACACGTTCGAGGCCGGCATGGAGCTTACGCCTGAGAACTTCTCAAAGCATACTGCCATCCATCCGAGGTGCGGCACCAGCTTCATAATGGTTTTCGTCGTTGCGAGCATTCTGGTCTTCTGTTTGCTGGGATGGTCGAGTATCTGGCTCCGTGTCGTGCAAGAGCTCGCGCTGCTTCCCGTGGTCGCGGGAGTGGCGTATGAAGCGATCAGGTATGCGGGCAGACACAAAGATTCAAAGGCGCTGAATGTCCTGCTCGCGCCGGGCCTGTGGCTGCAGAGGCTGACTACGCGCGAGCCGACTGACGACCAGGTGGAAGTTGCGCTGTGTGCGCTTCGCGCTGTGATGGAGATGGAAAGGGCGAACTCCCGTCAGCCGGTCGTCGGCAGTGCCGGCTGCAGCGCATAGGGTTGGCAACATGTTTGAGCGTTTGAACGAAGTAGAGCAGAAATACGACGAGCTGCAAGAGAAGCTGGCCGATCCGAGCGTCTGGGCGGATCAGAAGGAATATCAGCGCCTCGCCAAAGCTCACTCAGACCTCGGGAACCTCGTGCGCGGTTACCGGGAGTACAAGCGAGTTCACCAGGAGAAGCTCGACACAGAGGAGATGCTGGGCGGCGCCCTCGAGGAAGAGATGCGAGAGCTGGCCCAATCCGAACTCGATGATTTGAAGGAGCGCGAGCGGCATCTCGAGCAGGAATTGAACCTCATGCTGCTCCCGAAGGATCCGAACGACGAAAAGAGCGTTCTCATCGAGATTCGTGCAGGCACAGGCGGCGAGGAAGCCGCGCTCTTCGCGGGCGAGCTTCTGCGCATGTATTCCAGGTATGCCGAACGCAGGGGCTGGAAAATGGAATTGATGAGCGCCAACGAGACCGGCATCGGTGGATTCAAGGAGGCGATCCTGGCGATAGACGGACGCGGAGGGTACAGCAATCTGAAGTTCGAGAGTGGTGTGCACCGCGTGCAGCGGGTTCCTGAGACGGAAAGCGGCGGTCGGATTCACACCTCGGCGGCGACAGTCGCCGTCATGCCCGAAGCGGAGGAGGTCGAGGTAGAGATTGATCCCGAGGATTTGGGGATTGACACGTATCGCTCGTCGTCCGCGGGCGGGCAGAACGTTCAAAAGAACGAGACCGCTGTCCGTATAGTCCACAAACCGACGGGGATTGTCGTGACTTGTGAGGATGAGCGCTCGCAGTTTCAGAACAAAGAGAAAGCAATGCGAATGCTCCGGGCGCACTTGCTCGAGAAAACGATACGCGAGCAGCAGGAGCAGATCAGAGACGCACGGCGCTCCATGGTGGGCACTGGCGATCGCAGCGAGAAGATTCGCACCTACAATTTCCCTCAGGGCAGGGTAACCGACCACCGCATAGGCTTTACCTTGCACCGCATTGACACCTTCATGGATGGCGACATCCAGGAAATGATTGACCACCTCGTCGGCGCTGACCAGGCTGCACGCCTCAGGGGCGAGGAAGAGTCCGGGTAACTCCATGGCTGCCAGGCAAGGTCCGTCGGAACTCGCGGCGCAGACGACGCGGCAGCTTCTACGGCGTGCTGTCGAGGAACTGAAGGCGGCAGGAGTGGACACCCCCATATTGGACGCGGAAGTTTTGCTCTCGCATGCCTGGGGGCGCTCCCGGACGGAGCTGCTCACCCATCCCGAAGTCATTCCGCCGCGGGAAGTGGCTGGGCGCTTTTCGGGTTGGATGTCGCGGCGCTTCAGACGGGAGCCTCTCGCTTACATAATCGGCGACCGGGAGTTCTACGGCGTTTCCTTCGAGGTGTCGCCGGCCGTCCTCATTCCACGCCCCGAGACGGAAACCCTCGTCGAGGCCGCGATAGGCTTGATAAGGGATGCGTCCGCGCCTATGGTTGCGGATATCGGCGTCGGAAGCGGCGCAGTGGCGATCAGTATAGCGAAGGCGGTGCCCGCTGCTCTCATTTATGGGACCGAATCATCAGCAGACGCGCTGGAGATCGGCTGCCGAAATGCCCAGCGCGCCGGTGTCCAGGACCGGGTGCATTCTCTGCAAGGCGATTTGTTCGGGCCGCTTGCCGGTATGACTTTCCGCCTGATCGTTTCGAACCCTCCTTACATTCCGAGTGACGAGATCGAGAGCCTCCAGCTCGAGATAGCGAAGTACGAGCCCAGGCAGGCGCTGGACGGCGGTCCCGATGGACTGGACTATCATCGGCGGCTCGCCGGTGATGCGTTTGCGTATCTCAAAGAGAATGGCGTACTGGCGGTCGAGGTCGGCGCAGGACAGGCGGACGCCGTCAAAGCGCTGTTTAGGGCCGCAGGTCTCCGGGACGTGCGGTCGGTTCGGGATTACGGCGGCGTCGAGCGTGTTGTGCTGGGCGAAAAGGGATAGAGCTGATGGAAACCTTGGTGCTGAAGGTAGACCCGCAGAATCCGGCGGCCGAGGTCATAAAGAGGGCAGGGGATGCCATCCGGCGCGGCGAACTGGTCGCATTCCCGACCGAAACGGTTTACGGCCTTGGCGCGGATGCCTTCAACAAGCAGGCTGTACTCCGGGTCTACGAGGTGAAAGGCCGCCCTGCGAACAATGCGCTTCCCGTTCAGGTCGCCTCGAAGGAGGATGTGCTGAAACTCGCCGCCGAGGTCCCCGATGTTGCTCGTCGGTTGATGGAAAGATTCTTCCCTGGGTCGCTGACCCTCGTGCTGCGAGCCTCTCCCGATGTCCCGGATGAAGTCACCGCCGGAACGGGCAAGGTCGGCATCCGAATACCTGACCACCCGGTCGCTCTGGCGCTCATCCGGGCGGCCGGCACTTCCATTGTCGCCCCAAGCGCAAACGTCACTGGGCAGCCGCCTCCAACCACTGCGGAAGAGGCGCTCGAATACCTGGGCGGCAGGATAGAGCTGGTCCTCGACGCCGGCCCGACGCGTCTGAAAGTAGCTTCCACGGTAGTTGATGTGACCGAAGCCCCGCTGAGAATCCTCCGGCGCGGGAGCATCAGCGAAGAGATGCTTGCCGCGTGTCTGAAGGCCGGGTAGAAAAGCCCCTGGGTCCCGGCACAATTGACACCGGTGCGCTGCATCCGCTGGGTTATGCCCTGTGCGGCTCGTGGACTATGATCGTGTTCTGGTTTTCGTGCTTCGTTGCCTGGGTCGTGAAGTCGCTGGTCCTGAGATACGGTGGAATGCGCATGTATGTCAAGGCTCGGCCTTGGTTCCTCGGGATGATCCTCGGCGAATTCGGTATGGCGGTGGTCTGGACGCTTATCAGTGCCGTGACAGGCGCGCCTACGCCGGAATTCCCATGGCAGTAGAGTTCAACGGCGGGCCTGATTCCACCAGGGCGCAGGTGCAGCACTGGACGCAGATGTTATCATGCTATAGAATGTTCTGCAGCCAGTCGGAAGGGCGGACGATTTGAGAATCACAACTGCGCGGACAGGCTTTCTCTTGCTCTGCTTTCTTAGCCTCCTGCTTCTGAACGGATGCAGACCCGGCACAGATACGGATTCGCGAAAGGCCGGAGAGTCTCGAAAGGAAATCGAGGCAGGTGTGAAACTCCTCGAGAAAGGCCGCGAGAAGCCGGCTCTGGATGCGTTCGACAGGGCGCTTGCATCCGCGCCGTCTGAGTTCGATGCTTGCAGAGCGGTCGTGGCAATCCTTATGGACGCGGGAATGTACGAGCAGAGCACTCCGTATATCAAGCGTGCTATAGCCGTGCCTCCCCCTGGAAGATCGCGGTCCGACCTCGTGCGGGATAGATTCCGGGATTCAGAGATGTACAGGGCTTTGGGAGACGCCCATTATCAATTGAACAAGGTAGGCGAAGCTGAACGGGCGTATCGGCAGGCCGTCCGTCTCAATAGGCACAATTCCACGGCCTACAACAATTGGGGCTACATGTACGCAGATCTCGGCATCAAGCTTGATGCGGCGCTCCGCCTGACGAAGCGTGCGGTGGAGCTAGAACCCCGTAGCGCCTGTTTCATAGATTCTCTGGGTTGGGCCTATTACAGGAAAGGACAGACGGGGAAGGCTCTGGAACTCCTGAAGAAGGCTGCCTGGCTGTATCCGTCTGACCCCGAAGTTCGGCAGCACCTCGGAAAAGCTTATGAAGCACAGGGAGATATGAACTCAGCACTAATCGAGTATCACAAGGCAGCAATCCTCTCTCAAGACCGCAGAACTGCATTACAGCCCCTTCAAAGCGAAGACCGGAAGCCACGCGAGAAAAAGTAGCAGATTCTTTCGCGCAGACAGTTGACAACTCACAAGCCATGTTTTATAATTCCCGTATTGCGCTGGCTTGTACAGCCCTCGGTCAACAGGGAGGTTGCATTATGGCCATTGGACGGATCAAGTGGTTCAATGACGCGAAGGGATACGGTTTCATCGAGATGGACGGCGGTATGGACGTGTTTGTTCACTACTCCGCCATCACAATGGAGGGGTACAAGAGCCTCTCACAAGGCCAACAAGTTGAGTTCGAAGTGGTCGAGGGACCGAAGGGTCTCCAGGCCACGAGCGTGTTACTCATTCCAGACATCGAGTCTGCATAGGCGGCGAGACGTCCAGGATCAAGCAGTTCCGGCAAACCGCGACTGCTTCGAGGCTCAACCTGGCTGACTCGCATCGCTCAGCCGACCGGGACGGCGGTGGAGTCTGATTCGGCCTGTAGGGAATGGTTTCGCTCCCCGTGGTTGTTTCCGTTGGTTTCATGTGGAGCGGACGATCATTCGCATGCCAGGCTGCTCATGCGCTCGTCAATGAGGTCGAGCAGCTTTCGGTGCAGCGCCGGATTGGACCCGGCTACACACGAGCGAACATTCTCCTCGGAAGTATCAAGCAGCGCCGTAGCGCCGAGGCTGTTTCCGTACGCATCGGTGACATGGCAGCCCGCTGTTTCCGCGATGAGCAAGGCCGCAGCAATGTCGTATGGGAACAAACCTATCACCGTTCCCAGGCCCGCTCGCACGAACTCTCCGCGGAGGTTCGGGTGATCCCGGAGTATGCGATTTCCGACGTCAATGACCGCGTCGAACTGCCCCGATACCATTCGGGTGAGTGAGTAGGCGGTACTGCTGATGACGAAGACACCTCCGCGAAGCGAAGACTTGTCAATGAGCGGGGCCAGCACCTGAGTGATGGGCAGGATGGGTCGGCCGGCGATTTCGTAGCTCCACGATACTTTGTCCAGGTCGGCGGTTGTCGTCAGAGTTACCGGCAGATCTACTTTGTCTGCACGAATGTTGACAGCGCCGTCTCTGGTCGCGGTGTAAAGGCGGTCCGCCTTCAATTCGAGCACGCAGCCGAACGTCACATCAGCCAGTGTGGCATCTGTGGAATATGGCGCGACGGCTATGGATACGACGCCTCCCTCAAGCCCTACCATCGCGGGGCGTGTGCCGTCAATCGGATCGATCACTAATAGGTGCTGCGGGCGTCCGAATCCCACGAAGCCGCGCCCCTCGGAATAGTAAGCTACTGGCAATTCGTGTTTCCTGATGAATTCTGCGATCACACGCTCCGCTATATCGTCAATTGCGAAGGCTTCGTCGCCGCTCGCGGCTTTCCCTGTCAATCGCTTTGAGGATTGCAAGCCGAGGTGCGGCTTCAAGGTGCGCCGGATCGCGTATGCCAGTTCGACTGCTGCGCTGTTTATGTCCACGGTCGAGACTCCTCCGAATGCTCCCGCTCAAGCCAAGGATGCAGTATACCCGTCATTGTGCTGCTGCGTCAAGCGAGCGAATTGCCTCAGGAAAGATGTTGGCGAAATTGATTCGTTGCCTCAGATAAGGATGTTGCCGTAGAACTGAGGCATGGAGAAAATGAGCACACCTACAGTAAGAGAGATCGTGAGGCGCAAGAGAAAGGAGTATCTCAAGGCCCGTAAGGCGGAGAAGAAGCGGATACTCGACGCGTTGCAGGGGCTGACTGGTTACCATCGGGAATCGCTGGCGAGGATGCTCAGAGAAGGCGTTGGTCCAAGGAACAAACCGATCCGCCGGCCTCGGGCCTCGAAGTACACACCGATCCTGCCTCAACTCAAGGTTCTATGGGCCACCAGCTTCTATGCCTGCGGGAAACGGCTTGCGCCGTTTCTTGGGGAACTGCTCTCAGTGATGACAAGGTATGGAGAACTCTACGTGACACCGAGCGAGCAGTCGCTGCTTGCCTCGATAAGCGCAGCTACAATCGACAGGATGCTTGCGCCTGACCGGGCAGCGATGACGGTGAAGGGACGGACTACCACAAAGCCTGGGACGCTGCTCAGGTCCAGGATTCCTGTAAGAACATTCGCCCAGTGGGATGAGAATGAGCCAGGATTCTTCGAGCTCGACCTGGTGGGTCACTGTGGGGGCAGTGGCAGCGGTGAGTTTCTCTACACCCTGAACATGACGGACGTATTCTCTGGATGGACGGTGCTTGGCACTACGAAGGGGCGTGGAGAAAGGGGGACGCTTGTTGCAATCAAGTCAGCCTCGGAGCACGTACCGTTCCCGGTGAAGGGGATAGACAGTGACAACGACAGCGCATTCATCAACCACCATCTGGTGAAGTATTGCCGGTCTGAGGAGATAACGTTCACCCGCAGCCGGGAGTATAAGAAGAACGACCAGTGTCACGTTGAGCAGAAGAACTGGAGCGTTGTCAGGCAGTTCATCGGCTACAGGAGATTCGAGACAGACGAGCAGTTGGCCCTGCTAGAGAGGGTCTATCCGCTCATCATGCGCTATCACAACTTCTTCTCGCCGATGATGAGGCTCGCGGAGAAGGAGCGGTACGGGAGCAAGGTTACCAGGCGCTATCACACCGCCATGACACCTTACCAGAAGTTGCTCTCATCGAACGGGTACATCGATGAAGATACGAGGAGAGCTCTCAGGCAAGAGTATGAAGCCACAAACCCAGTAGAGCTTCTCAGGCAGATACGGGCGCTGCTTACTCAACTGGAGAACATGCCAGGCGCGGTAGCCCACACCCGGGACACTCGACCCGGAGCCCTGTCTTTATAACTTACATATACGGACTTGCAGACATTGCATTCGGCAACAATATTCGTGAGGCAACGATTACCCATTTCGACAACAAGGATAAATGAGGCAACATG
>DATKXU010000077.1:0-7014 GCA_035528905.1 Armatimonadota bacterium | reverse complement strand
ACCCTGATCCTGCGGCGGTATTCGGAGGGTCTGGGGTAGTAGACTGCAGGCTGTACAGGTGGGATGCGCCTTACCAGGGGCTATTGATGTACGGGACGTCTTCTCCTGATCTCTTTGGAGCGATGACGAACTCTGAGGGCTACTGGCTGAAGGCCTCGAGTACTGTAGGAGGCACAGTGAGCTACGAAGGGTTTACTGAATCCACGCTGGACAGGTGGATATCGGCGCCGAAGGGATGGAAGATAAGCGGGATGCCGTTCACATACAGCACCTGGTGGCCGTCCTGGACGGCGACAGATGGGACGGCGATGAAGAAGATCCGCGATGCGTCGCAGTGGGGAGTGAACTGGATGCAGTCGTTGGGATACTACTGGGATCCTGTAGGCCAAGGGCAGCTTACCTTTGGTGTGGCGGACGATGCGCCGTGGACGAGCCAGCTTGATCCATGGTACGGCTACTGGGTAAAGACCAAGAAGCACGTTGGACTGGTAGCCCGTGCGGACGCGCTTCCGCCTCCGTAGTAGGACATAGAGGCAGTGCCCTCGTCTGAGAGCACTGCCTCCTATAGACGTGCAATACGCACCGCAAATGCTGGAGCAGTGCCCGGAAAGGGCGCTGCTCTTTCTCTTTACATTACATGCGCAGTGAGCGACCTAGCTCTCCGTGTGCCCTGCGGCGGATGGCTGCCTTCGAGCTTCCTGGTGGCGATATTGACATACCTCGAGTCCACATCCGTTGTGACAAAGTGTCGGCCAAGCCGTCTCGCGACGACTGCCGTCGTCCCGACGCCGCAGAACGGGTCGAAAACGACTTCCCCAGGATTCGACGCCAGCAGGATGATCCGCTTCAGCAGCTTCTCCGGGAGCTGGCAGGGATGGTAGTCCCGATCTCGCTTGTGCCTGATTCTGTGCACATCAAACCAGACGTCAGTGAGCGGCGCCTTCCTGTCATCGCCTAACGCCTTCCGCTTCTTGACGCAGTCTGTCCTCAGGCAATAATCCGGCGAATCGGGGCAATCCTCATAGTTGAATACGGGTTCGCCACCGGGCTTCGTGTAGTAGAGAAGGGCGTAGTGTGCCGGAAGGAGCTTCCCGCGCGGCTCTGCCAGCGCCTGCCATGCTATCCAGTGCCTGAATTCCAGTAACCCGTCCAGCGTGCGCGCGTGGCTGAGCGCCCATTTCGGCAGGTTGAGGACGAACATCGCGCCGCCGGGCTTCAGCAACTGCGAGCACAACCTCAGCCAGCGGTCACACCAGGCCAGGTATTCTTCCTCCGCTTGTGCGTCCGTATAGTTCGTGTATAGCTTCTCCAGATTGTACGGAGGATCTGCGAAGATCAGGTCGAAGGCGTTGTGCGCATACCGCGGCAGCAGGCCCTCCATGAAGTCTACGCAGTCGGCTAGTTCTATGCGGTCTATGGGCAACTTGCGTTGACGGTATGCCGTAGAGGCAGGCCACTGCGCCTGCCCTTCGGTAGAGCAACCACGGGGGGTTGTCCCTACAGGCGACCCCATTTCCACCACATGAAGCAGTCGCCCGCCGGCCAGGGCATTCACGCGCTGAAGCACGTCATCAGGCATGCGATTGTCCGCCAGCGGGCGCATAGGCAGATCCGTCCACACATCCGACAGGGCGCTGCCATTTGGGTTCATCAAGTGCTTCTTCCCGCCCCAATCGCGCACATTCCGGCCGCATGCCGAGCAATAGCTATGAGGTATGCGCACAACGCCCAGGCGGAACGGCGTGTTCCGCCCGCGAGCGACCTTGTGGAAGAGTAGGATTCCGGCGTGGGAAGGATGGAGCGTCTGCGCCCGATCGGATTCGTGAAGCTGAACCGCGTTCCAGTACTTGAACGCGAGCTTCCATCCCTCGCCACCCAGCTTGTCCAGCAGCTCCGCATACGCGGGCAAGTAGCGCGGGGCCCCGTAGACGAAAAGGAGACCGCCGATCTTCAACGCCCGCGAGCACGTTTCGAGCAGCTTAGCAGTCGAGGCCGCCAAGCTACACCGGCCAGGGCTGGGGGAGGACAGATCGGAAGGGGCAAAGTAAGAGCTGACTGCGATGGCATCCCATTCGCACTCAGCGATGCGGCGGAACTCAGATTCCAGATTATCTAGCCGTAACCTGATCTCGGTTAGCATAGCTCGCGTGATTCTGGATGCTGGGCACACAGGCCGCCAGCTCCAATTTGCAATTCAGCCTTCTACGCCTCGCCGCGCACGGTCTTGATCTTCTTGGTGAGGAGCGGGACGATTTCAAGGCAGTCGCCCACGAAGCCGAAATCTGCGATTTGGAAGATCGGCGCATCCGGGTCCTTGTTGATAGCGACGATGGTCTCTGAGGATGCCATCCCCGCCTGATGCTGGACTGCGCCGCTGATCCCGCAGGCGATATAGAGCTTCGGGCAGACGGTCTTGCCGGTCTGGCCGACCTGGTGGCAGTACGGAATCCAGCCGGCATCCACGGCGGCCCGGCTCGCGCCGACTGCTCCGCCCAGCGTCCTGGCAAGCTCCTCAAGGAGCGCGAAGTTCGCCGGATCCTGAATCCCTCGCCCGCCGGAGACGATGACATCCGCCTCGACGATGTTCACAGTAGCCTCGCACTGCTCTATGAAGTCCAGAATCTCGCTGCTGGAGCCGAAGAGCTGGGGCTTTGGCTTCAGGCGCACGATCTGGGCCTTCGTGCCGCTGTTCCGTTTCATGCTTACAGGGAAGACCTTGTGGCGCACGGTCGCCATCTGAGGCCGCGTATAAGGGCACAGGATGGTGGCCATGACATTCCCGCCGTAAGCGGGGCGCGTCTGGTAGAGCAGGCCGTCGTCCTTGCCGATGGCAAGACCCGTGCAGTCGGCGGTCAGGCCGCTGTAGACCTGGACCGCCACGCGTGACATGAACGACCGGCCGGTAGTCGTGGCGCCCGCCAGCAGGATTTCCGGCTTCAACTCGCGGATGACGTCCGAAAGCACGCGGGAGTAGCGCTCCCCATCGTACCGGGCAAGCTCCGGCGCTTCGTAGACGTATACCTTGTCCACCGGGTACTCGGCGAGCTCTGCAGCGGCCTTGTCTAGCTTGTCGCCGAGTACGATTACGCCTAACTCGGAGCCTCGGTCGTCAGCAAGTCGGCGGGCGATGCCGATGAGCTCCAGCACGACCGGCGCGATCTTGCCTCCGAACTGCTCGCCGAAGACCCAGACGCCATTGTACCGGCTGAGGTCCTCCTTCGGCTGCTTCTCGATCTCGATGGCTATCGCGCGGAGGCGGCAGGCGCTGACGCACGAGCCGCAGTAGTTGCACAGCTCGAGATCAATGATGGCGAGTTTGTTGTCTACTGTGATTGCCGCCTGCGGGCAGGATTTGATGCACAGTCCGCACCCATTGCACCTATCTTCTATGACTCGAATGGCCATCTATACGATCTCCAGCTCCTTCAGAAGCCCGGCAAGCCTGTCCGCCAGTTCACCAGGCTCTCCGGTCCATTTCTCGCCGCCTTCGCGGTGCGGCGGGCTGAAAACCTTGACCACCTGGGTGGGCGAGCCCTGGAGGCCGATCTTATCTTCGGGTGCCTCGATATCCGCCGCCTTCCAGACGGGGATCACGGCCTTCTTCGCGTTCATCTTACCGCGGAGCGACGGCGTCCGCGGCTCGTTGATCTCCTTCACGACCGTCAGCACGGCCGGAAGGCGCAAAGAGCATACCTCGTAGCCGTTTTCGAGCAGCCGCTTGACGACGATCTTGTGCTTGTCCAGCGATTCGATCTTCGCAACATAAGGTGCCTGCGCGTAATCCATGTGAACCGCGATGCCCGGCCCGACCTGGCCTGTATCGCCGTCAATCGCCTGCATGCCGCAGAAGACCAGGTCGGGATCGAGCTTCGTGAGGGCCTTCGCCAGCGTGTAGGAGGTCGCCCATGTGTCCGCACCTGCGAAAGCACGGTCGGAGAGGAGGATGGCATCGTCCGCGCCGAGGGAGATCGCCTCCCTCAATGCCTCCTCCGCCTGGGGAGGACCCATCGAGACGGCGGTTATTGTAGCTTCCCCGCCCTGCTCCTGAAGCCGCTCCTTCACTCGCACGGCTTCCTCCAGGGCATAGAGGTCGAAGGGATTGATCTGTGACTCGACTCCCTCTCGGATGAGGGTATTGGTCTCCGGGTCGAACTTGACTTCCGTCGTCGCCGGGACTTGCTTGATACAAACACAGATCTTCACTGGTCAGGTTCTCCGGTATTATTGGCGAGCGCTCGCCTGTGGGTTCCAGACTGCATTTTACAGTGCGAAGTGCGGTTTGGTCAAATGATTATGCGGTGATATTGAATTCTGGTTGATGGAAAGCAGATCGGTATACGGCCAAGACATCCCTATCTCTCATCAGGACGAGAGTCCGATTCCATCTCCGGCCGCCTGCCTCGCCGCCGGGCGACGGCTTCCCTCAGGAGAAATTCGATTTCCGCATTCACACTCCTAAGGTCCGCCGCCGCCAGACGCTGAATCTCGCCCCAAAGCTCCGTACTGATTCGCAAAGGAAATGCTTTTTTCACATTACATCATCTTACTAATAAAGCGTTCCGGTATTAAGCACAGGCTGAGCCGCATGGTCGCTGCACAGCACGACCAGCAGGTTGGAAACCATGGCCGCCTTGCGCTCCTCATCAAGGGAGAGCTTCTTATACTGCTCCAGGCGGTCTAATGCCATCTCGACCATCCCTACCGCGCCTTCCACAATTATCTGGCGCGCGGCGATGATCGCGGCCGCCTGCTGCTTTCGCAGCATGGCGCTTGCGATCTCCTGGGCGTATGCCAAGTGGGAAAGCCGCGCTTCCATGACCTCCACGCCTGCGCGGTCGAGGCGTTCCTGCAGCTCCTTCTGAAGAGCCGCGCTTACTTCTTCCGCATTCCTGCGCAGCGAAAGGGAATCTTCGCCCGCGTCATACGGATACAACGACGCCAGATGCCTCACCGCGGTCTCGCTCTGCATGGCGACATACTGCGCGTAGTTGTCAACTTCGAAGCTGGCGCTGTACGTGTCACGCACGCGCCAGACCACTATCGCCGCAATCTCAACCGGATTACCCGCCAGGTCGTTTACCTTCAGCTTCTCGCCGTTCAAAGTCTTTACACGTAGAGATACCGGACGCTTGCTGTAGAACGGGATCACCCACTTGAAACCGCTTTCTTTGATGGTACCCCGATATTTCCCCGCCAGAAGCAGTACGCTGCTCCCATTCGGCTCAATGACCACAAACCCGCCGGGAAAGATAATCATGGTGATGACAAGCAGCACGGCAGCGTTTATTACCGGCCCGACACTCTCGTTCCTGCCCGCATTGACGAATAGGGTAACTACCACAGCTAACAGAATCAGGAAAATGAACAGCATCGGCCAACCTGATATGGCCTTGACCTCGACTTCACGTGACATTTTTGGCGCTCCTCTGTGATATTAAGATGATATCAATACAATATCCTACTTCCATACACTTGTCAAGCCCTTTTTAGGTATTTTTTCGGGAATAAATCGAGGAACCGATAAACAAGTAAAGCCCGGCGGTCCCGCCCCTGGCGGGCTCGTTTTACTAAAAAGAAAAGGGAAGGCGTGGAAGCCCTCCCCTACTTTCCATTTTTGCTGATGGCTGACTTTACCCGTTCTTTGTCTCGAAGGCCTGCATAAAGGCAACGAGGGCGTCAACTGCATCCTGGCCGACTGCGTTGTAGAGGCTCGCGCGGATGCCGCCGACGGAGCGGTGACCCTTCAGGCCGACCATTTCCGCCTTCTTCGCCTCGCTCACGAATGCCTCTTCCAGCTCCTCGCTGGGCAGCCGCCAGACGACGTTCATGATCGAGCGGCTCTCCTTCTCCACGGGCGACCTCCAGAAATCGCTGGAGTCAATCGCCGAGTAGAGGGTAGCCGCCTTCTTTTCGTTGATCCTCTGCATTCCGGCAATGCCGCCCAGGGACTCCAGCCACTCCGTCACCAGCTTGACGACGTAGATGCCCCACGTGTTCGGTGTGTTATACAGGCTGCCCTCTTGCGCGTGCGTCTTATAGCGCAGGAAGATGGGCACGCTCTCCGGGCAGCGGTCCATCAGGTCTTTTCGGATGATCACAAGCGCCAGGCCCGACGGGCCGAGGTTCTTCTGTGCTCCGGCGTAGATCAGGCCGAAATGATTCACGTCTATCGCGCGGGACATGATCTCGCTCGACATGTCCGCGATAAGCGGCGCCTCGGTCTTCGGGAAGGTAGAGAATCGAATCCCGCCAATGGTCTCGTTCGAGCAGATATGGATGTACTCCCCGCCCGGAGTGAGCTTCAGCTCGCTTTGCTTCGGGATGCGCGTGTAGTTTTCCTCTTTGCCCGACCATGCGACGTTGATGCTCCCGCCGATTTTGCCTTCCTTGACCGCCTTAGATGCCCAGCTCCCGGTATCCACATAGTCGGCGGTCTTACTTTCCCTACGGAGGTTCAGCGGGATCATTGCGAACTGCAGACTCGCGCCGCCCTGAAGGAATAGAACCGCGTAGTCGTCGGAGACGTTCATCAGCCTGCGGACGTTCGCCTCAGCGCCCTCGACGATCGCAGCGAAATCCTTGGAGCGATGTGACATCTCCATGACCGACATGCCGCTGCCGGCGAACTCCAGCAGCTCCGACTGCGCCTTTTCGAGAACCGAAAGCGGCAGAGCGGCAGGCCCTGCGTTGAAATTGTAAACCCTTGCCATTGATTACCCCCTCGATAATATTCGGAGTACTGGAGTGATGGAGCCGGGACGGCTCAGCAGAAGCTTCGCCCTCCCATTTCAAAATCTCCGTGTCTCCGTGGTTATTTACTCACCAGCGGCTGCCGCCGCGATCAGGCCCTTGCCGATCTCGTCGCGCTGGATTTGGTTCGTGCCCTCGTAAATCTGGGTGATCTTCGCGTCCCGCATGTACTTCTCGATCGGGTATTCCTTCATGTAGCCGTAGCCGCCGAAGACCTGGAGCGCGTTCGTCGTGACCTCCATCGCTACGTCGGACGCGAAGCAC